>CAISFO010000037.1 GCA_903884655.1 uncultured Holophagaceae bacterium
AACACCTCGAAAGCATTGGGCTGGGGTGAAGCGCATTTTCACAGGTGCTGTGAATCCTAGCAGTAGGGAATTGACCTTCTTACTGGTGATATAGCCTATCTTAAGTAAGGTTCAAGCTGCTGAACCTCACGGATTCAGGATAGAGCCGCTTGTTGTCGAAGGTGAAGAACAGCGGACTGATCGACTCCTTGAAGTTGGTGGTGAGGATGGGCTTGAAGGGATCACTTTCCTTGTCCCGGTAGAGCAGGGAGGAACTCACCCCATCCGTGGTCGTGGCCAGGCGCAATCGGCCCTCGTGGTCCGTGACCCATCCGGTGATGTTTCCGGGGTTCTGGGCCAACAGGGTCTCCAGCCCCGTCTTCACATCCACTCTGAACACATCGAAGACCTGGGGGTCCCGACGGTTGTGGGAAAGCAGCAGGTGGTGGTCGTCATCCTGGAGGACATCCACGACCTCCGCTCTCAATTTATCCCCTGGGGTCAGGTCCTTCAGGTCCTTTCCGGACAGGTCCACACTAACCAGGTGGAAGTTCTCGTCCCCGCCGAAATCCTTCAAGTACAGGATCCGGTTCCCTTTCCAGAAATAGCTCGATATGTCCCGCGCTGTTTCCGAGGTGACTCGGGTCTCCGGTCCCCCGGCCAAGGGCCGGACGAACACGTTCATACGTTTCTCGAAGGGGGCCATCCAGCTCAAGTAGGTCCCATCCGGAGAGATCGCGAACCCTGCCTTCTCTGGATTCCGGAAGAAATCCTGCAGGGTCGGAGGAGCCGCAGCCACCGGCGTGGGGACAAGGACACAGCCAAGGGCAAGCCCAAGGAGCAGGGTCCGGATGGAAACCCGTGACATGGGACCTCCGTAGATGTTTGGGAACTGTGCTATGGCCTTGGCCGACAGCCCCCAGATTGAATGGATGCCTCAGATTACGACCCGTCCTGCTTCGGGGTTAGTCGTAATAAAAGGATCCGACCGGGGGATTTCCCAGAGTCGGATCATGGAATCATGATGGCGTCATGACAAGCGGCGGCCAGCAAGGGTTGGGTCCGTCGCTCGGACTCAGGACTTCGCCCGCTTCTCCGGCTTCCTCTTCGCATCCGTTGGAAGTCAAGGTGCCACCCGCAATCGGATGCGGAGACACATGCCTGAGGCTTGGCTAAGCGTCCGCCCGCTTCTCCGACTTTTTCCGTTCATTGGTGTCCAACACCCGCTTGCGCATGCGGATGAAGTTCGGGGTGACCTCCACCAGCTCGTCGGGTTCGATGTATTCCAGGGCCTGCTCCAGGGTGTGCTCCCGGGGCGGAGTGATGCGGGTGGCCTCATCGCTGCCGCTGGAGCGCATGTTCGAGAGCTTCTTGGCCTTGGCCACGTTCACCACCAAGTCATTCTCCCGGGCGTGCTCGCCCACGATCATGCCCTCGTAGCACTTGGTGCCCGGCTGGATGAAGATGACGCCGCGCTCCTCCAGGTTCATGAGCGCGAAGCCCACGGACTCGCAGGTCTCCATGCTGATGAGCACGCCGTTCTTGCGGCTGGTGAGCTCGCCCTTGTGGGGGCCGTAGTGGCTGAAGAGGCTATGGATGATGCCCTCGCCGCGGGTGTCAGTCATGAACTCGTTGCGGAAGCCAATGAGGCCCCGGCTGGGGATCTTGAAGTGGAGGCGCAACCGCCCGCCCTCGTTGCCCATGTCCTGCATCTCAGCCTTGCGGTTGCCCATGTGCTCCATGGTCACGCCCATGTAGGCCTCGGGGATGTCAATGGTGACGTCCTCGTAAGGTTCGAGCTTCTCGCCCTTGTCATTGAAATGCAGGATGACTTCGGGGCGGCTCACGCAGAGCTCGAAGCCCTCCCGGCGCATGGATTCGATCAGCACGGACAGGTGCAGCTCGCCACGACCGCTGACCTTGAAGGAGTCGGGGCTGTCCGTGTCCTCTACCCGCAGGGCCACGTTGTGCTGGAGCTCCTTCTGGAGGCGCTCGCGGATGCGGCGGCTCTGGATGTACTTGCCGTCCTGGCCCGCGAAGGGCCCGGCGTTCACCATGAACATCATGGAGATGGTGGGCTCGTCGATGTCCACGTATTCCAGGGCCGTGGGGCTGTTGGCGTCCGCGATGGTCTCGCCCACCCGGATGTCCTCGATCCCCGCGATGGCGACAATCTCTCCGGCACTGCCTTCCTGCAGCTGGATGCGGGTGAGGCCCTCGAAGCCGTAGAGCTGGGTGATCTTCTGCTGCTGGATGGTGCCATCGCGCTTGATGAGGGCCACGCTGTCGCCCACGTGGATGCGGCCATTCACGATGCGGCCGATGCCGATCTGGCCCACGAAATCGCTCCAGTCCATGAGCGTAACGAGCATCTGCAGGGGCGCGTCGGGGCTGCCGGTGGGGTGAGGGCAGTGCTTGACGATGGTGTCGAAGAGGGGATCCAGGCTGTCGCTGGGATCATTCATGTCCAGCATGGCGTAGCCCAGCTTGGCGCTGGCGAAGACGCAGGGGAAGTCCAGCTGCTCCTCAGTGGCCCCCAGCTCGATGAGCAGATCGAAGACCTGGTCCTGGGACCAGACGGGTCGGGCCCCGGGGCGGTCCACCTTGTTGATGACCACGATGGGCCGAAGGCCAAGGGCCAGGGCCTTGCGGGTGACGAACTTGGTCTGGGGCATGGGGCCGTCGAAGGCGTCCACCACCAGGAGGACGGAATCCACCATGCTGAGCACGCGTTCCACCTCGCCGCCGAAGTCGGCGTGGCCGGGGGTGTCCACGATGTTGAAGCGGTAGCCGCCCCAGTGCAGGGAGGTCGTCTTGGCCAGGATGGTGATGCCGCGCTCCCGCTCCTGGTCGTTGCTGTCCATGGCCCGCTCCTGGACCCGCTGGTTGTCCCGGAACATGTGGGCCCCCTTGAACAGGGCATCCACGAGGGTGGTCTTGCCGTGGTCGACGTGGGCGATGATGGCAAGGTTGCGGATCTTTTCGAGAGGCGTCATCAAGACTTCCTTGTTGGCCCAGGCATAGGGCGGGCAGAACCCTCGATTTTACCAGAGATCCCGCCCATTTCCGAGCAGGGATTGCATCCCCTTCCATTGTCAGCCCAGGGGACTAAGATAAGCGGACCCACCCCCGGGAGAACGCCATGCACATCAACGAACTGCTCACTGTGGTTTGCGAGCAGGGCGCCAGCGACCTCCACCTCAAGGTCGGCAACCACCCCATCGCCCGCATCCGGGGCAAGCTCACCCCCATGACCCAGTTCAAGCGGCTGGTCCAGGAGGACACCATCGCCATGGCCTACGCGATCATGGCCAGCGACAAGCAGAAGGGGAAGTTCAAAGAGAACCTCGACATCGACATCGCCTACTCGGTGCCCAGCCTGGGACGCTTCCGCTGCAACATCTTCAACCAGCGCGGCACCGTGGGTCTGGTGCTCCGGGTGATCCCCCGGAAGATCTACACCATCGATGACCTGATGCTCCCCAAGGTCCTCAAGACCATCTGCCAGGAGCAGCGTGGCCTGGTGCTGGTGACGGGCACCACCGGCTCAGGCAAGTCCACCACCCTGGCGGCCATGATCGACCTCATCAACGCCACCCGCACCGAGCACATCCTCACCATCGAGGACCCCATCGAATACCTGCACCGGGACAACCTCAGCATCGTGAACCAGCGGGAGGTGGAAGCCGACTGCAGGACCTTCTCCACCGCCCTGCGCGCCGCCCTCCGCCAGGACCCGGACGTGATCCTGGTGGGTGAGATGCGCGACCTGGAGACCATCGAGACGGCCCTCCACGCCGCGGAGACCGGCCACCTGGTCTTCAGCACCCTGCACACCCTGGATGCGACCGAAACCATCAACCGGGTCATCTCCGTCTTCCCGCCCCACCACCAGAAGCAGATCCGCCTGCAGATGTCCGCCGTGCTCAGGGGCATCATCTCCCAGCGGCTCGTGCCCCGGGCGGATGGCCAGGGTCGCGTGCCCGCCGTGGAGGTCCTGGTGGCAACGGAGACCGTGCGGTCCTGCATCGAAGACAAGGACAAGACCAAGATGCTGAAGGACGTCATCGCCGCCGGCACAGCCCAATACGGCATGCAGACCTTCGACCAGAGCCTTTATTTCCTGCTCAAGCAGGGACTCATCACCGAAGAGGAGGCCCTCCTCCGGGCCACGAACGTGGGCGAGTTCAAGCTTCGCCTGGAGGGCGTCATGGCCACCTCCGACATGGCGAAAGCCAATATGGAACGGGGAATGTCCATTGCCCAGGGCAGTGGCCGGGAGTCCAACGGGCCGCCACCTCCGCCCATCCTGCCCCAATCTCCGGGGATACCCATGGCCATGCCCCCGGTACCCGATGTAAAAATCACCCTGGCACGTTGACAGTCCTTCCCCTATTCTGGCTCTCCCACCCTACGGTCCGAGGTTTCCGATGATCAAGATCGACATCGCCAATTCGCTGATGAAGGTTCATCCCTGCTCGCGCGCCACAGCCCTCCAGGTGGTGGACCTGCTCACCGAGCGGTTGAAGGATGCCCTTCTCAACGGCCACCGCATCGAGATCCGCGGCTTCGGCGTCTTCGAGCCCCGGCCCCGCAAGCGCGGCATGGGCCGCAACATCAAGACCGGCGCCAGTGTCCAGATTCCGAAGGGCAAGAGCATTCGCTTCAAGCCGGGCAAGGGACTTCGGGAGATCGAGGTCGAATAGCCGTTTCAGCGCTCGACGCAAGCGCGTTGAGCGAGGGCGAAAAGCGGAGGACAATGGGCGGATGGAAGAATCCCCTCGCCTTGACATCGTCTATCCGTTCCGGGTGCCCATGAAGATCATCGGGCGCCTGGAAGAGCTGCGCCCCGAGATGGTCATGGAACTGATCCTCGCCCACCTGGGGCCCCAGGCCGAAGGGGATGAGCAGCATCAGTCCAACTGCAAAGGCTCCTTCATCAGCTACACCTTCTGGATCACCCTGCCCCACGATCAGGCCGAGACGCCCCTGCGGGAGGCCATCCAGAAGCTGCCGGGGGTGGTGATGCAGCTCTGAAAAGCCAACGCAAAGGCGCGGAGACGCGAAGAAGGACCCGCAAGCCTGAATCCAGTCCTTCCCTATGCGCCTCTGGGTCTTTGCGGTGATCAGTTGATCTTTAAGGCCGCAGCGTCCCCATCATTCGAGGGTACGGAATCGTTTCCCGCACATGCGGCAGTCGGCAGATCCACGCCACGGCCCGCTCCAGGCCCATGCCGAAGCCGGCGTGGGGGACGCTGCCGTACTTGCGGACATCCAGGTACCACTCGTAGTCGGCGCGGTTGAGCTGGTGGTGCTCGATCTGTTCCAGGAGGAACTGGAGGCTGGAGGCGCGCTCGCCGCCACCGATGACCTCGCCGTAGCCCTCCGGGGCCAGCAGGTCGGCGCCCAGGGCCAGCTTGGGGTCCAGGGGATCGGGTTCCATGTAGAAGGCCTTGAAGACCTTCGGGAAGCGATGCACCCAGAGGGGCCGGTCCGTGGCGTTCATCAGGATGGTCTCGTCGTCGTTGCCGAAGTCCTCGCCCCACTGGATGTCGCTGCCCAGCGCCTTCAGCTTCTCCACGGCCTCGGTGTAGGTCATGCGGTCGAAGTTGTTGGCCAGGGCCGTCTCCAGGGGCGCCTGGTCGCGCTCGAGGATCTTCAGCTCCTCCTGGCGGCCCTCCAGCACCCGCTGGATGAGGAACTTGGTCATGCGCTCACCCAGGACCATCACGTCCTCCAGGTGGGCAAAGGCCACTTCCGGCTCCACCATCCAGAACTCGGTAAGGTGGCGGCGGGTCTTGCTCTTCTCGGCCCGGAACGTGGGACCGAAGCAGTAGGTCTTGCCGAAGGCGGCGATGCCCGGCTCCTGGTAGAGCTGGCCCGACTGGCTGAGGAAGGCCATGCCCTCGTGGAAGTACTCGGTGCCGAAGAGGGTGCTGGTGCCTTCGCAGGCGCTGGGGGTGAGGATGGGGGCATCCAGAAGCGTGAAGCCGTCCTCATCGAAGAAATCGCGGATGCCCTTCACCAGGGTGTGGCGGATGCGGAGGATGGCCCACTGGCGCTTGCTGCGCAGCCAGAGGTGGCGGTTCTCCATGAGGAACTCGGTGCCGTGCTCCTTGGGCGTGATGGGGAAATCAGTGCTGCCGCCGATGAGCTCCATGGCTTTGACCAGCAGCTCGGGCTGGCCGGTCTTGGGGTGCTGCTGCACCACCCCGGTCACCGCGATGGCGGCCTCCTGGGTCAGCTTGCCGGCCAGCTCATAGCTGGCGGGATCCGCCTCGGCGGCACCCACCACGCACTGGACGAATCCGGAGCCGTCCCGCAGCTCGATGAAGCGGGTCTTGCTGGTGCGGGCATTGCGGACCCAGCCCCGCAGCCGGACGGTCTCGCCCACCTGGCCGGCGAGGAAGCGGACTTCGGTATAGGGCTGGCTGCTCACGGGGACTCCAGGGCCGAATCCTCCATTGTGCCCTGGGATGGGCTTCCGCTCCAGGGCTAGGGTCTGTATTCAAAGTGGGGTGCGGCCGCGCAAGGGGCGCCGCCCAAGCGAGACAAGGAAAGCGACGAAGGCAATAGCGGCACTATTGGCGAGGAGCTTGACGCAGTATCGCGCCAGGCGCCGCCCCTTGCCCTCAGGGACGGGGCCAGCCGCGCGCCCAGCTGCGTTGGCGGCCTTGAACGATGCACCACATCGCCCTGCGGCCACCGCCTTGCTGGATCACGCGGCTGGACCCGTCGCGGCTCACACCCACTTTGAAAACAGACCCTATGCCTTCGGCTCCTGACGGAACTTCCCGCTGATGGCCCCCTGCATGCCCTTCAAGTGGACCATGACCCGCTCCAGCTTCTGCCTGGCGATGTCCTGGAACTGCATCTGCTGGATGAGGGCGAAGACGGCGTCCTGCATCTCCTGGTTGGTGCGTTCCAGGTCCGCGATATCCGCCTCGCGGCCCTGGAGTTTGCCCAGGTTGGCTTCCTGCTTGAGGAAGCCGATGCCCTGGAAGACCCTGTCGGTGCTGTGGAGCATGCCCTCCACCCGTTCCAGGACCTTGGCCATCTCCTGTTCCGTGTGGGAGATGGAGCTCTCGATCTGGGGAATCACCCGGTGTTCCGTATCCTGGGACGAGGGGGCCAGTTCGATCAGTTTCCGCAGGCCCTCATCCAGCCGCTCTTCCAGGCTGAGGGTGGCCAGCGCCGCCTTGCCATGGGCGCGCCCGATGCCGTGGTTGGCGATCATCGCCGCATCGAGCAGGGTGATCACCCGCTCGCCCTGGACGATGAAGCCCTCCACCCAGGCCCCGTCCATTCCCGCCAGCAGGGGGCTGGCCGGAACGATATCGCTTTCAGGGATGCTCACCACGGCATCGACCGCGTCCACCAGGAGGCCTGTGGCCGTCCCGGCGAGATCCAAGACCAGGATGGTGCCAACCTTCGAAGGATCCAGGGGCGGCATGGCCATCCGCACCCGCAGGTTCACCACCGGCACCACTCGCCCCCGCAGGTCGAGGATGCCCTCCACGGACTTCGGCATGTGGGGCAGCTTGTTGAGCTCCCGGAACGGAGTGATCTCGGCGACGTGCTG
Source organism: uncultured Holophagaceae bacterium (assembly GCA_903884655.1). Classification (GTDB taxonomy): domain Bacteria; phylum Acidobacteriota; class Holophagae; order Holophagales; family Holophagaceae; genus Geothrix. The sequence continues at coordinate 7,562 of CAISFO010000037.1, forward strand.
CAGCTGGAGGCCGTAGACCCGGTCATTCAGGAAGAACGTCATGAACCGGTGCTGGACGGACTCCCGTCCTTCGGCGGCCACGCGGGCCTCCGAGGTGGACCTGGGCGCCGTGCCTTGGTTCACACGGCCTCCTGGACGGCAAGCTGCAGCAGCTCGGAGGGATCCAGGATCAGGACCACCCCGCCATCGCCCATGATGGAAGCGCCACTGATGCCGGGCAGGCTGGCCAGATAGGGCGCCAGGGGCTTGATGACCACTTCCTGGCGGCGGACGAAAGCGTCCACCACGATCCCCATGCGCCGGCCGGCCGCGGAGACCACCACGACGGACATGCCCTCGGACTCGTCCAAAGCCTGGTCCCCGATGGGCGATTTCAACAGGTGGGTGAGACGGCACACGCCGAGCACCTCTCCGCGCAGGTTGATGGCCTGGCGGCTCGTGAGGTGGGAGATGCTGTCCGGCGGAATGATGAGGGTCTCTTCCACGGAGGTGCCGGGCAGGGCGAAGACCTGGTTGCCGCTCCGCACCAGCAGCGCATCGATGATGGCCAGGGTGAGGGGCAGCTTGATGGTGAAGATGGAACCCTTGCCCACGGTGGAACGGACTCCCACGCGGCCGTTCAGCTTGCGGACATTGGAGCGCACCACATCCATGCCCACACCCCGTCCGGAGATGTCGGTCACCTTGGCGGCAGTGCTGAACCCGGGGGCGAAAATGAGCTCGATCACTTCCTCGTCCGACATGCCGTCGGCTTGATCCCGGGTCATCAAACCCTTCTCCACGGCCTTGGCGCGGATGACGGCGGGGTCGATGCCCTTGCCATCGTCCTCGATCTCCACGATCACACTGTCGCCCTCGTGGCGGGCCCTGAGGATCACGGTCCCCACTTCCGATTTGCCTGCTTTCACCCGGGCCTCGGGCAGCTCGATCCCGTGGTCGGCGCTGTTGCGGATGAGGTGGATCATCGGATCGCCCAGCTCTTCGATGATGCTCTTGTCGATTTCGGTGTCCTCGCCCACCAGCTGCAGGTCGATCTTCTTGCCGCTGTTCTTGGCCAGGTCCCGGAGCATGCGCGGGAACTTGGAGAAGACCGTCTTGACTGGCACCATGCGGATGCCCAGCACCGAGGACTGGATCTCCTTGCTGACCTGGTCCAGGTGCACAGAAGCATGGGCCAGTTCCTTCGCCACACCGGCCGCCTGGTGGCCATTCACCATGGGCACGAGACGCTCGACCAGATGGCTGATCATGGTCTTGCTGATGATCAGCTCGGCCACGATGTTCATGAACTGTTCCAGCTTGGCCTGGCTCACGCGGATGGTGTCGGAGGTACTCTTGTCGTCCGAGCCGCGACGACCGGTCTTCCTCCGATCCTCGGCCGTGGAACCATCACCCGCCGCAGCCACACCCTCTGTGGCGGTCCCCGGCACCGCGACCTCCCCCAGGGCCAGCGGGTAGTAGGTGATGGTGGCGTTGGTGATGCCCTTGAAGACCTTCCGGATCTCCTCGATGGGTTCCGAAGCCTCGATGAGCATCACCAGATCGAGGTAGAAGGCCTTGGGATCAAAGGCATCCAGATCCACCAGTGGCAGTCTCGGCAGCATCTGGGAATGGAGCAGGTGCCCCACCAGCTCGACCATCTGCAGCATGGAGAAGGGGTTGAAGGCAGTGCCGTAGATGGCCCCCGCCAGTTCGACATGGATGCCGAGGACACTCTTGGCTTGGGAAAGCGCCTTGGCGGCAGCCTTCTGTCCGGCCTCGTTGACGCCTGAAAGGGCTGGGGGCAGGTTCAATTCCCCCGTGGCGGCCGCGGCAGGCGCGGCTGCACTGGCGACTTCGCCCTTCTTCAGCAGCTCCAGGTTCCGGATGAGTTCGCTGGGGTCCGGGTCCTCGGCCGTGCCCTGCTTGCGGACCTGCACCCGCACATCGTCGACCAGGACCTTGAGCATGTCCACGGTCTCGAACAGCAGTTCCATGACCCGCTCCGTGAGCTCCATGCGGGACTTGCGCAGATCGTCCAGCACGTTCTCGCCCATGTGGGCCACGGACAGGACCTTCTGCAGCCCCAGGAACCCGGCGGCGCCCTTGATGGTGTGGACGCTGCGGAAAATGGCGTTCAGCAGGTCCAGGTCGCCTGGCGACTCTTCCAGGGCCAGGAAGTTGGTCTCGATCTGCTCGAAATGCTCCTGCGCCTCGACGAGGAAATCCTCGTAGAAGCTGGGATCGTCGAGGGCGAATTCACTCATGGCTCACCCGTCCTGTCGGCCTTGGACCGGCGCCCCTGGAGGCCCTGGAGCTGATCGGTCTCGGCGTCGGTCAGAAGCTGCTGGAGTTCCAGCAGGAAGATCATGCCGTTGTCCAGCCGGGCCACCTTCTCGATGTAGCGGTTGGCCCCCACGGCGGTGACGGCCGGCGGCGGCCCGAAGCGGTTCAGCTCCACGGGCCTGACCTCGTCGACGGCATCCACCACCAGCCCGGTGAACACACCCCCGATGCTGGTGATGAGGATCCTCGAGATGGAAGTGGCCTCGATGCGCTCAAGGCCGAAGCGCATGCGCAGGTCCACCACGGGCATCACTTCGCCCCGCAGGTTCAGGACGCCATCCACGAACTGGGGGGCCCGGGGCACCGGTGTGATCTGGCCTACCATGATGATCTCGCGGACCTCGTGGAGCCTCAGTCCATAGCTTTCCGGCCCCAGGCGGAAGACCACCAGTTCCAGGTTCGCCACGGAATCCTGCGTGCTGGTGGTGTTGAGTCCCAGGCCCTGGCCCATGGCGGCGATCTTCTCCTGGTCGTCCCCGGTGATGATCTTGAGAACGTTGATGAGGCTCACCATGCGGCCCGGCAGCAGCAGGACGCCTTCCAGGTGGTCCCGCTCGGCCTCGGACAGAGTCTGGGGCGGCGGCAGAGTCTGGTGTTCCTGCACCCGCAGGATCTCCTGGATCTCGTCCACCACCACACCGATCTTGGCGCTGCCGAAGGAAAGGAGCACCACCATGTCCCGCTTGCGCTCGCTGGCCCCCTGCTGGATGGAAAGGATCTCGGACAGGTCCACCAGGGGCATGACCTGGTCCCGGAGGCAGATGACGCCAAGCACGTAATCCGGAGCGTCCGGGACCTTGGTCACGGCCGGCAGTTCGACGATCTCCTCCACTTCGTGCAGGGCGATCCCGAAGGATTCGGAGCCCAGCCGGAAGGTGACGTAGGGGCGGCCATCGACTTCCAGATCCTCTTCATCTCCCTCGGCCGTGCCCTCGACGTTGCCGACCACTCCGAGGCTCTCGAGCTCGGAGCGCCGGGACAGCTCCGTGCTGTCCAGCAGCTTCTCGAGGTGGATCAGGGTAATCAGCCGCGTCCCCACCGTGACCATGCCGGCCAGGTACTCGGAACGAATGCCAGCCACCAGGGGAGGCGTCTCGCGGATGACGTGGTCCTCCAGGCGAACCACTTCGGCCACCGAGTCGACCTGCAGGCCCGTGGCACCGCTGGCCAGCTTCAACACGATGATGCGGGTCTTCGAGGTGGTCTTCTGCGGAGCCAGATGGAACCGGACGCGGCTGTCGATGACCGGGATGATAAGGCCACGCAGGTTGATCACGCCCAGGATGAAGCTGGGGCTGCCGGGAACGGGTGTGACCTCAGAGCGGTGGGTGATCTCCTGCACCCGGTCGATGTCCAGACCGAATTCCACGCCATCCAGGCTGAAGGTCACCAGCTGGCCCGATGGCACCAGCTCCGTGGCGAGGAGGGCCTGGGTGGACTCGGCGGCCATGGTTCACCCCTTCTTCTGGGTCTTGAAGGCCTCGATCACCGCGTCCGCGTGGGCCTTGTTCTCGTCGGGCGTGGTCCCTGTCTGGGCGATGGTGTGGCTGATGGAGGGGCGCTCGGCGTCGCTCTTCACCCCTGTGCCCAGCAGGTCCACGATGTAGTCGTGGATCTGGCGCAGGTGGTAGACGATGCGCTCCAGCTTCTGCCGCGTGATGTCCTGGAACTGCATCAGGTCCATGGCCTCGAAGACCTTGTCCTGAATCTCCTTGCTGGCGCTCATGACCTCGTGGATGGCCTGCTGGACTCCGGCGTTCTGCGCGCCTTCCTGGCCCATCATGTCGGTGACGAGCTTCTGCTGGCGGGCGACCAGCCGGCTGATCTCGTCGAGCTGGTCCAGGACTTTGTTGGTTTCGCGCTCTGTCACCGACGTGACGGTGTCCAGCTCGGAGATCACATGGCCACTGCCATCCTTGTGCGGTTCCGAAGCCACAGTGGAGCGGACCGGCGGTGGTGCCGGGTCAGGCGCGCCAGCCGGGGGCTTCGTCGCGGCCTTGGGCTTCTTGGTTGATTTCCCGCCCCCAGCGAGGAGGGCATCGATTTCGGACTGGTCCATGGTCTGCTCCCTACCCCAGCAGGGATTCGATCTTCTCTTTGAGGGTCTCCGGGGTGAACGGCTTCACCACGTAGTTGTTCACGCCGGCCTGGAGGGCCTCCACGATGTCCTCCTTGGCGGCGTTGGTAGTCACCATGAGGATCGGGATGACCGGGTTCTGGCCACGCACGGTCTTCACGAATTCGAGGCCATCCATCTCCGGCATGTTCCAGTCGGTGATGATCATTTCCACCCCGCCCTGGCCGAGCTTCTCGAGCCCGCTCTTGCCGTTTTCACCCTCGACCACGTCGGTGTAACCGATGCGGGACAGGGTGTTGATGATGATGCGCCGCATCGTCGAGGAATCGTCCACGATGAGGATCTTCACGGGGGCCTCCTGAATTAGGGGTGGGGACTGGGTTCAGAGCGAGGGCGGAGGCACGTTGGCCTCCAGGAACTTCTTGAGGGCTTCAAGGTCATCGGGGTAGACGTTCTGGAACTTGATCCCCAGTTCATAGGAGCCCGAGTCCATCTGCTCAACCCGGACAACCTTGCCCAGGGCCACCAGGGGGCGGACCTCGGCGTCCTGGACTGGACCGAAATGGTTCTGGTACCGGCCCCAGCCGGGTACCCGGAGCTCCAGCTTGAGCAGGGTCCCCAGGGGGAAGGCCTGGGCCGAATCCAGCAGGAGACCACCACCGGAGACGTCCTTGTAGCTGCTACTGGAAGGGACCCCCCCCTTGTGGAAGCTCAGTTCCTGGAAGCTCAGGGAAGCCTCCAGGGGGATCCGTTGGTATTGTCGCCGTTCCTGGCTCATGGTCGTCCTCACATGGGGCATCGGAGAGGAAACATCCCGACTTGAATCCTGCAAAAGCTGCCCCGACCCCCCCCCTCCCCTGGGCTAGACTGAAAACCGTGCGCGCGCCCCGCGGGGGCGCACCCCGGAGGTTCCATGCCCGCTGCCCCCTGTCCCATGGACCCCGGCCAAATGGAGACCACCCTCCGGAGAATGGCCGCCGATCTGGTGGCCCAGCTGAAACCCCAGGAAGAGGTCGTCCTGCTGGGCATCCGGTCCCGGGGCCTCCCCCTGGCCGAGCGCCTGGCCACCCTGCTGAGGACCACCACCGGAGCCCAGGTGCCTGTGGGCGCCCTGGACATCACCCTCTACCGGGACGACCTGACCGAGATGGTCGGCAGCCCCATCGTCCGCCCCACCGAGATCCCCTTCACCCTGAAGGACCGCACCGTCATCCTGGTCGACGACGTCCTCTATACCGGTCGGACCGTCCGCTCCGCCCTGGATGCCCTGCTGGATCATGGCCGCCCCCATCGGGTGATGCTCCTGGTCCTGGCGGACCGCAGCGGCCGCGAGCTGCCCATCCAGGCCGACTTCGCCGGTGTCCGGGTCGAGGTCCCGCCGGGGCACCGGGTGGCCGTCCGGCTGCGGGAGATCGATGGCGTGGACGGCATCACGGTAGAGGCCTGCTGATGACCGCCACGCGCTATGTCTTCCCCCACAAGCACCTGCTGGGGATCGAGCCCCTCAGCGGCCAGGACATCACCGCCCTCCTGGATCAGGCCCAGGCCTTCGAGGAAGTCTGCGAGCGGCCCAGCATCAAGATCGTCCCGGCCCTGCGCAAGAAGCTGGTGGTGAACCTCTTTTTCGAAAACAGCACGCGCACCCGGAACAGCTTCGAGATCGCCGAGAAGCGGCTGTCCGCGGAGATCATCAACTTCGACGCGGACACCAGCAGCCTCAACAAGGGCGAGACCCTCATCGACACGGCCATGAACCTGCAGGCCATGCACCCGGACCTCATCGTCATGCGCCACAGCGCCCCCGGGGCCCATGCCCTGCTGTCCCGGCACATGCAGGCCAGCATCATCAACGCCGGCGACGGCTCCCATGAGCACCCCACCCAGGCGCTGCTGGACGCCTACACTCTGCGCAAGCGCTTCGGGAAGCTGGAGGGACTGCGGGTCGCCATCGTGGGCGATATCCGCAACAGCCGGGTCGTCCGGTCCAACCTCTGGCTGCTCACCCGCATGGGGGCTAAGGTCACGCTGGTGGGCCCGCCGACCCTCGTGCCCCAGGAAATGAAGGCGACCTGGCCCACCATCGATATCTGCCACGACTTCGACGCGGTCATCCCCACCCAGGACGCCATCATGATGCTGCGGGCCCAGTTCGAGCGCGGCACGGGCGCCTACATTCCCGGCCAGGGCGAGTACAGCCGCTTCTTCCAGCTCAACTCGGCCCGCATGAAGCAGGCGAAGAAGGATGTGGTGGTGCTGCATCCCGGCCCCATCAACCGCGGGCTGGAGATCACCAGCGAGGTGGCCGACGGCCCCAACAACCTGATCCTCGACCAGGTGACCAATGGGGTCCCGGTCCGGATGGCCGTGCTCTACCTGCTTTCCAACCAGCACGGAGAGCAGGTGCCCTGATGGCGTCACCCATGATCCCCGGCCCGATCACCCTCCTCATCCTTGACGGGTTCGGTGACGGCCCCCGGAATGCTTTCGATGCCACCTTCGTGGCGGCCATGCCGCGCTTCAACGCCCTGCGGAAGGCCTATGCCACCACCCAGCTGAGCACCAGCGGCGAGGCGGTGGGCCTGCCGGAGGGCCAGTTCGGCAACTCCGAAGTGGGCCACATGAACCTGGGGGCCGGCCGGGTCGTCTGGCAGGAGCTCACCCGCATCGACGCCGCCATCCGGCGCGGCACCTTCCGGGAGAACGCCGCCATCGGCGCCCTGCTCGCCGGTCTCAAGAGCTCGGGCAAGCGCCTGCACCTGCTGGGTCTGGTGAGCGACGGCGGCGTCCACAGCCACCAGAACCACCTGGTGGCCCTGGCCCAGTGGGCCCAGGCCGAGGGTGTGCCCACCACCATCCACGCCATCACGGATGGCCGCGATACGGCCCAGAAAAGCGCCGATGGCTTCCTGCAGTGGCTCACCTTCCAGCTGCGGAATACGCCACTCGTGACCATTGGCTCGGTCTGCGGGCGTTACACCGCCATGGACCGGGACAAGCGCTGGGAGCGCACCGAGCAGGCGTGGAAGCTCTATGTGGATGGGGAAGGGGTCCAGCAGGCCCCGGATGCCCTGGCCGCGATCGCGGCAGCCTATGACCGGGGCGAGACCGACGAGTTCGTGGCCCCGACCCGGCTGGCCGCCTTCCGGCCCATCGCTGACGGGGATGGGGTGCTCTTCTTCAACTTCCGGGCGGACCGGGCCCGGCAGCTGTGCCACGCCCTGGTGCACCCCGGGTTCGCAGGATTCAAACCCCGGCACAGGCCTGCAGTGAAGCTTGTCACCTTCACGGCCTACGACATCGAGCTGGACCCGTACGTGTCGGTGGCCTATCCCCCCCAGAGCCTGGACCTGATCCTCGGCGAGCTCATCAGCCGCAAAGGCTGGAAGCAGTTCCGCACCGCCGAAACGGAGAAGTACGCCCATGTGACCTACTTCTTCAACGGGGGCCGGGAGGCGGCTTTCGAGGGCGAAGAGCGGCGCCTGGTGCCCTCGCCCAAGGTGGCCACCTACGATCTGCAGCCCGAGATGAGCCTGGCCGATGTCAGTCAGGGGCTGGAGGCGGCCATCCACTCCGGAACCTACCGCCTGCTGGTCTGCAACCTGGCCAACCCCGACATGATCGGCCACACGGGCGATCTGGCTGCCGCCGTCACCGCCTGCGAGGCCGTGGACGAGGCCGTGGGCCGCATCGCAGACGCCACCTTGGCCATGGACGGCGCCGTGTTCATCACCGCCGACCACGGCAACTGCGAGTGCATGCGGGACGAGCGCGGCAATCCCCACACCGCCCACACGCTGAACCTGGTCCCGGCCGTCCTGGTGGCCAAGGGTTTCGAGGCCCACCAGCTCCGCAGTGGCGGCGCCCTCAGCGACGTGGCGCCCACCCTGCTGAAGCTTTTTGGCCTCGACCAGCCTGAGGTCATGGACGGCAAGAGTCTGTTCCCGGAATGAGCCCAAAGCAGGAGCCAAGGACCACTTTGCCGCAGGTGACGCCCTCCCACCTATCGCACCTGACATCTAGTCAGGTGCTCCTGTTCAGCGGCGCTTCGCAGGGGTGGGCCCCTGGGCGAGACACAGGGAGGCTTCGCCTCGGCGAGCCTGGCGAGACGGAGCACGCGCAGCGTGCGATAGGCGGAGGTGCCGCGTGAGCCCGAAGCAGGAGCGAAGGGCCACTTTGGCGAAGCCGAAGCCCGAAGGGTCGGGCGTAGGAGGCGCCCGATGAAAGTCGCATTCATCGGCACCCACGGCGTGGGCAAGACCACCCTCTGTTTCGAGCTGGCGGCGGCCCTCAAGCGGGAGGGCATCCATGTAGACATCGTGAAGGAAGTGGCCCGACTCTCCCCGCTGCCCATCAACCAGAAGACCTCCCTGGAGGCCCAGACCTGGATCTTCCTCACCCAGATGGCCGAGGAAATCCGTGCCAGCAGCCAGAACGACGTGCTGGTGTGCGACCGCAGCGTCCTGGACAACTACGCCTACCTGATGCTGGCCTGCGGCCGGCAGCCAGCCATCGAGCGGTTCATGCACCACTGGATGAAGAGCTACGACCTGCTCTTCAAGGTGCCCTATGGCGGCCAACTTGCCGCGGATGGGGTGCGGGACACGGACACCTTCTTCGCCGAAGCGGTGGACCAGCTCGTGGACAAGCTGCTGGCCGAGCGATCCCTGCCCCATGAACGGCTGGAGCCTGGGGCCAGGCCCTCGTGGATCGCGCGGGTCAAGCAGGTGGTCCTGAACCATCCAAAGGGACAGAAACGTCTCATATGACCTGCTGATCTTCATCTGTGATCCAGTTCGCCTGAATAGGGGTGGAGAGGTACTGACTCCAGGTAGATGATGTTTGGATGGAGGTCCCATGGCCCTGGAAGACACTCAGCTGGTGCGCGGCGGCAGTTTCATGTTCCACTCCGCAGGCTCACTGCCCCAGGCCACACCCGAGGAGAGCAGCGAAGAGGCCCTGGCCATCGCCGAGGCCGCCCGGGACTTTGTGACCGGCGAGATCCTGCCCCGGGACGAGGAGATCGACCACCTCGACCTGGAGCTCACCCGCAACCTGCTGGCCAAGGCCGGCGACCTGGGCATCCTGGGCATGGAGATCCCCGAGGCCTACGGCGGCCTGGACCTGGACAAGAAGACCGCCCTGCTGGTGCTGGAGGAGATGGCCAAGCAGGCCAGCTTCTCCACCAGCTACACGGCCCACACCAGCATCGGCACCATGCCCATCGTCTACTTCGGGAACGCCGAACAGAAGGCCAAGTACCTGCCGAAGCTGGCCACGGGCGAGTGGTGCGCGGCCTACGCGCTGACCGAAGCCGGCAGCGGTTCCGACGCCCTGGGGGCCAAGGCCACCGCCGTGCTGGTGGATGGCCACTGGGTGCTGAACGGCACCAAGGCCTGGATCACCAACGCCGGCTTCGCCGATGTCTTCGTGATCTTCGCCAAGATCAACGGCAGCCACCTGAGCGCCTTCATCGTCGAGAAGACCGACCCCGGCATCAGCACCGGGGCCGAGGAAAAGAAGATGGGCATCAAGGGCAGTTCCACCCGCACCGTGATCCTGGAGAACTGCCGCATCCCCGAGGACCGCCTCCTGGGCGGCAAGGGCAAGGGCGCCCGCATCGCTCTGGGCATCCTCAACGTGGGCCGCTTCAAGCTGGGCGCCAGCTCCGTGGGCGGCGGCAAGCGGGTGCTCGACTACACGCTCAAGTACACGGCGGAGCGCACCCAGTTCGGCAAGCCCCTCAACGCCTTCGGCCTCATCCAGCAGAAGCTGGCCAACATGGCCGTCCGGATCTTCGTGGGCGAGAGCATGAGCTTCCGCACCATCGGCTATCTGGACGAGGCCCTCGCCCTCACCAGCTGGGAGAGCGAGACCGGCGGCGCCGACAAGATGAAGGCCATCGACGAATACGCCATGGAAGCTTCCATGTCCAAGGTCTGGGGCAGCGAGGCCCTCTTCGCCACCGCCGATGACGCCGTGCAGTCCTTCGGCGGCGCGGGCTTCAGCGCCGAATACCCCCCCGAGAAGATCTACCGGGACTGCCGCATCAATCGCATCTTCGAGGGCACCAACGAGATCAACCGCCTGCTCATCGCCCAGACCTTCCTCAAGCGCTGCGGCGGTGTGGATGGCCTGCCGCTGGCGGCGGGCGCCGCCGCACCCCTGGACCTGCCCCAGGACGACCTCCTGCGCACCGTGGCCCTCTCCAAGGCCCGGGCCTTGAAGGTGATCGCCAAGGCCCAGGCCGAGCACGGTCCCAAGATCCTGGACAACCAGGAGGCCGCCGCCCGCATCGCCAACCTGCTGCTGGAGATCTACGCCATGGAATCCGCGGTGGTCCGGGCCGGGAAGATGGCCCAGGCCGGACACCGCTGGGCCCCCCTGGCTGCGGACCTGGCCGCGGTCTACGCCCAGGAGGCCTGGAATCGCATCCAGGGCGAGGCCCGCATGCTGGCGGCGGAGCTGGCCTCCGGGCCGGCCCTGGACACCCTGGTCGCCGAGCTCCTTGCCATGCAGGCCCCCGCCCCCATGGCCCTGTCAAGCCTCCGCCAGCGGATCGCCGCCGCCCTGGTGGACCAGGGCAGGTACCCGATCTCAGCGGTCTGAGCCTTGGATCGGCCAGCTATTTCTGTCCCACATGAAGCGCCACGATGCCGCCCGTGAGGTTGGTCCAGCGGACCTCGCGGAAGCCTGCGGCTTCCAGCTCCGCGGCCAGTGATTTCTGGTCGGGGAAACTCCGGATGCTTTCGGGCAGGTAGGTGTAGGCGGAGGCATCGCCGCTGATCCAGGCGCCGACGCGGGGCAGGACCCGCATGCTGTACCAGTTGTAGAAGGCCTTCAACCCGGGGAATACCGGTGTGCTGAACTCCAGGATGGTGAGCCGTCCGCCCGGGCGCAGCACCCGCAGGAATTCCCCGTAGGCCTTCGCGCGGTTCTCCACGTTGCGAATGCCGTAGCAGATGGTGAGGCCGTCGAAGCTGGCATCGCGGAAGGGCAGGCACTGGGCGTCCGCATCGCTGGAGCCCCAGATCAGGCCGGACAGACCCTTCCTCCTGAACTTGGTCGGCCCCAGGCGCAGCATGGCGTGCGTGAAATCCGTGCTGACCACTTCAGCGCCCCGGCGTGCCAGGGCCAGGCTCGAATCCCCCGTCCCCGCCGCGACGTCCAGGAACCGCTTGCCCGGAGCCGCGCCGCTGGCCCGGGCCATGCGCCACCACCACCAGAAATCCGCGCCGCCGGACAGTACGTGGTTCAGCACGTCGTACTTGCCGGCAATGGCCGAAAACATCTGCTGCACTTGTCGGCCTTCCGGCATCCATCCTCCGCGTGGCAATGTCCCATTGAACCAGAGTCAGTGCCTACCTGAGGTATCTGCCCCGTTGACCGAAAGTAGAGGCTAGCCAATCAACTTCCAGCCCCCCATCTTGATCCTTACCCAATCCGGAGGAAGACAGATGAGCACCACCGCTGCAGAGCAGGTCAAAGGGGGCAGTTTCCTGATGACCCCCATCGGGGCCATGCCCCAGTTCACGCCTGAGGAATTCGGTGATGACGCCAAGGAATTCGCCCAGGCTGCCCGCGACTTCATGCAGGGCAAAGTGCTGCCCAGGGACGAGGAGATCGACAAGCTCGACCTGCCCCTGAGCGTTGAGCTCATGAAGAAGGCCGGCGAGCTCGGCCTGCTGAGCCTGGACATCCCCGAGGCCTACGACGGCATGGACGTGGACAAGCGCACGGCGATGCTGGTGCTGGAAGAGATGAGCAAGCAGGGCAGCTTCGCCGTGACCTACAGCGCCAACACCGGCATCGGCACCCTGCCCATCGTCTACTTCGGCACCGAGGCTCAGAAGAAGGCCTACCTGCCCAAGCTCGGCACCGGCGAGTGGCTGGCCGCCTACGCCCTCACCGAGGCCGGCAGCGGGTCCGACGCCATGGGCGCCAAGGCCACCGCCGTGCTTGACGGCGACTCCTGGGTGCTGAATGGCACCAAGATGTGGATCACCAACGCCGGTTTCGCCGATGTCTTCATCATTTTCGCCAAGGTGGACGGCCAGCAGTTCAGCGCCTTCATCGTGGAGAAGACCGACCCCGGCATCACCACCGGCCTGGAAGAGAAGAAGCTCGGCATCAAGGGCAGTTCCACCCGCACCGTGATCCTCGAGAACTGCCGCATCCCCAAGGACCGCGTCCTGGGCGAGATCGGCAAGGGGCACAAGATCGCCTTCGGCATCCTCAACGTGGGCCGGTTCAAGCTGGGTGTGGGCAGCCAGGGCGGCATGAAGCGGATTCTGGAATACACCCTCCGCTACACCTCCGAGCGCTTCCAGTTCGGCAAGGCCATCAACTCCTTCGGCCTCATCCAGCAAAAGCTGGCGGACATGGCCACCAAGATCTTCGTCCTGGAGGCGCTGAACTTCCGCACCGTGGGTTACATCGACGAGGCCCTCCACAACACCTCCTGGGACAGCCCCACTGCCGGCGCCGACAAGATGGCCGCCATCGACGAGTTCACCATCGAGTGCAGCATCTCCAAGGTCTGGGGCAGCGAGGCCCTGTTTTTCGTGGCGGACGAGGCCGTGCAGGCCTATGGCGGCTACGGCTTCAGCGCCGAGTACCCGCCGGAAAAGGCCCTCCGCGACTGCCGCATCAACCGCATCTTCGAGGGCACCAACGAGATCAACCGCCTGCTCATCGCCGGCACGCTTCTCAAGCGCGCCATGAAGGGCGAGCTGCCCCTCATGCAGTTCGGCCAGCAGGTGGCCAAGGAGATCTCCAACCCCATCAAGGCCGAGAGCTTCACCGGCCCCCTGGCCCGCCTGAAGCACGGCGTCGAACTGAGCAAGCGCCAGTGCATGCTGGCGGCCGGCCTGGCCGTGCAAGTGCTGGGCCAGAAGCTCATCGACAACCAGGAGGTCATGGCCCGCATGAGCAACATGCTCATGGAGATCTACGCCATGGAATCCGCCGTGGTGCGCGCCGAGCGCATGGTGGAGGGCGGCCACCGCTGGGCCCAGATCGCCCGGGACATGACGGAACTCTTCGTCAATGAGAGCTGGCACAAGGTCCACGGCGACGCCCGCATGCTCTGCGCGGATGTGGTCGAAGGCGAGGCCCTGCGCCATGCCCTGGCGGGCGTGAAGGCCTTCGCCGAGTTCCATCCCACCAGCAGCGCCCGGCTGCGGGGACGGATCGCGTCGGAAGTTATTCAGAAGGGTGTCTACCCGGTCGAAGTGATCTGACTCCAGGCGAGGCTCAGCCTGACGGGTGCCCGGCGGGAACCGCGACATTCAGTCGCGCTTCCCGCCACCCGTTTGGGCTTCGCGGGTGTCTACCCGATCGAAGTGCTCTGACCCCTGCGCCACCGCTGTGCGGCGGCGAACACGGAAGGGCCCCGTTCGGGGCCCTTTCGCTTGTCAGGAAGGTGATCTGAGCCGCTTCAGTTCTTCTTCTCCTCGTGCTTCTTGTCCACGTGGGGCTGTTCGCGGGCCGGTTCCACCTTGGGTGCGGGACGGCCCTCGCGCTCCGCCTTCGGCGGTTCCGGGCGGCGCTCTTCCCGGGGCCGGGGTTCTAGGCTGCGCTCCCGAGGGGCTGGTTCCATGCGCCGTTCTTCCACGGGCCGGGGTCGAGGGTCCACCAGGCGTTCCCGGGGAGGCGGTTCCACGGGGCGGACAGGGGCGGGTTGCACCGGGCGGTCGTCGATGCGTGACCTGGGCTCTGTGGGACGCTCCCGAGGCACGGGCTCGATGCGGGGCCTGGGCTCCGCGGGGCGCTCCCGAGGCACAGGCTCGATGCGGGGCCTGGGTTCCATGGGGCGCTCTCGCGGAGGTGGCTCAGGACGCAATACGTCGATGCGAGGGCGCGATTCCACCGGCGCTTCCCGGTGAGGGGAGGGGCGGTCGATGGGCATCACCCGCCCGCGGTCCTCGAAGGGTCTCCGGGGCGGTTCACCGCCCTGGGGACGGTTGACCCCACCAGCTGGAGGGCTCGGCTCCCGGCGAAGAATGACGCGGCCCGTGGCGACCTGGGCCTGGCGCTCGTAGGCCCCCATCCGCTCGCGGTGCACGTCCTGCCGGAAGGCGGTCTGGAACTGGCCGGGATTGCGGAATTCCGTGGTGGAGACCATCAGCGGGGAGCGCTGCCAGGACCTGCGCGGGTCCCGCCCGCCGTCCGTCCAGCCGGGTCCACCGGCCGGGGCGTTGAAGGTGCGGAGGACGTGGACATCCGAATAGACCCGGGTATGGATATTGGGCGCGCCGATGAGGTTGATCGACACCACGTTCCAGGCGTAGCCGCCGCCCCAGGCGCCGTAGCCCCAGTGGCAAGGGGTGTTGTAGTAGCCCAGGGGCGCCCAGCCGCAGTAGCCGGGAGTGTAGTTCCAGGCCACCCAGGCGGGACTGTAGTTGACGCCGGGAATCCAGAACCAGCCGACGCCCGCGCCCCAGTGCCAGCGGCCGTGGTGGTAGGCCACATAGGCCCAGGGCTCGTCCGACACCCAGGTCATGCCACCGGAATAGGGGGCCCAGCGGCCCTGGTAGTAGGGACGCCAATCCTCGGCGACGCCGGCAGGCTGCCACACATCCCCGAACTCATCGGTATGGATCCAGCGGCCATGACCATCGAGCTCGTCGGCGTAGTAGCGGAGTTCAGGCGGTACCCGGTCCCAGCTTTCGCCCCGCTGGATCATCACGGCGCGGTCACTCCAGCGGTCGAAGTCGTCGCCATCGTACGTGTTGTAGCTGCGAACACGATCCAGGCCGTCCTGGGGGCTGTAGACCGTCAGCCGTTCGCCGGCACTGACCCGGGCCTCGTCGCGTTCATTGACGAAAGCCACCCGGCCGCTCTGGACCTTGAGGCGCACCAACCGGTCGCGCTCTGCCTCGAGCGTGAAGGTGCCTTGATCGAAGCAGGTGGCCGTGCCCGAAGGGGTGTCCACCCGGAAGTGGGCATTCGACTGACCCCCCAGCAGAATGCGCAGGCGGCCGTAGTCCAGGCGAAGCAGTACCTGCTTTTCGCCATTCCGGTCCGTGAAGAGGGCGGCCACGGTAAAGCGGGTTGCGCCACCGAATGCCACCCGGGTGCCATCGCCAAGTTGCAGAACGCCACGACCGCGGCTTTCCACGACATCCCCTTCCGCAATGGGGGTGCCCCGGCTCAGCAGCTCGTCCAGGTCGCCCTTGCGTACGTGGACTTCGCCTTCGAGAGCCCGCACCATGGCGTAGCGTTCGGGCGCCTCGCCCTGGTAGGCGTCATCTTCAAACGGGCCCGGAGGCGGGGCTTCGAACGGCCCTGCGGGCGGGGCCTGGGCAGCCCCCATCAGGATGACGGCGGGCAGGCTCAGGGTGGTCCATCGGAAACGGCTGAGCATCGGGTTCATGAGCCCTCCATGGGAATGGATGCCGGATCAGGCCGGATCGTTTCCTGTGGAAGGACAGCCAGGGCCGTGCCAAACCAGGCTCCAGGCGACGTGGGTCCGGGGTTATTCCTTGGGGAAGGGCGCCAGGGCGGTGCCGGCCTTGGCGTTGGGATCGACATGAGGTCCCAGGACCGCCAGGCGTGGGAGGAGTCCCATCCAGGGGATGGACCACTGCCTGGGCGCACCGCGGTCCACATCGCCAGCGGCCACGACCAGCCGGTCCGGCAGGAATCTCAGCTCGAGGTCCCGCCCCGGTGGCAGGGGCAGATGCACCAGGCGGGCGGTGGCGGGATGAACCACGGTGAGAATACCTTCGCCGTCTTCCAGGATCCAGAGAAGTCCCCGTAAAAAGGGGCGGAAGTCCTCGGCCACCCAGCGGAGTCCGCCCAGCCCCTGGCTCAGCGGCGAGTCTTTCGGGAATGGCCACGCTCCCGATGCGGGGGATAGGGGCAATCCGCCATCGCGCCAGGCCTTCAGCGGACGGCCCGGCAGACCGGTCCTCAATCGGATGATCCCCCGGGCATCCCGGATACTCAGCGTGCCATCTCCGGTGAGCCGCGCCTCCAGAGGGCCCACAGAGGGTTTCGCATCGACCGGCGCCTCCAGGCGCAGGGACCCAGGAACCACCTGCCAGGCCAGACTAGGCACTTGCTCCCAGGCCAGGGCCGGTTTGCGCTGGGCGCCGAGGCTGGCGGTGGCCAGCGCCAGGCCCGTCAGGAGGAGGGCGCCCAGCCGCATAGGGCCTCCAGGTTGCGGGTGGTCAGCTCCGCCAGGTGCACCGAGGTGATGCCCCGCAGATCAGCCACCGCTTCAGCAGTGAATCGCACGAAGCCGGGTTCGTTGGGCTTGCCCCGGTAGGGCACCGGCGCCAGGAAGGGCGCATCGGTCTCCACCAGGACGCGGTCCGCCGGGGCCCAGGCCGCCACATCGCGGACCGCCTCGGCCTTCTTGAAGGTGGCGATGCCCGAAAAGCTCAGGTAGAACCCCAGGTCCAGCGCACGCTGGGCGAAGACCCGGTCCTCGCTGAAGCAGTGGATGATCCCGCGCACGGCATCGGCCCCTTCTTCCTCCAGGATGTCGAGGGTGGCCGCTGGCGCTGATCGGGTGTGGATCATCAGGGGCTTGCCCAGGGCCTTCGCCAGCCGGATCTGAGCCCGGAAAGCCGCCTCCTGGACGTCCCGGGGGCTCAGGTCGTAATGCCAGTCAAGGCCCGTTTCCCCCACGAACCGAACGGCCGGATCGACCAGGAGGACGCCAAGAGCGTTCGCCACTTCCGGCGACCAGCTCTTGGCTTCGTGAGGATGGACGCCCAGGCTGGCCTGGACGCCTGGGGTCCGGGTGGCCAGATCCAGCACCAGCCGGGAATCCTCCAGATCCGTGCCCACCGCGATGAAGCCTGTCACCCCCTGGGACCGTGCCCGCTGCAGGGTGGCCTCCACCTGGTCGGGAGCCAGGTAGGAACCGGTGAGGTGGCAGTGCGCGTCCACAAGCATGGAGCCATGTTCTCATGCGGGCCCCCACGGGAGGTCCTCGGGCTCCTCTGTGACCTTGGGCACGAACCTCGATGGCCGACCCCCAACCCCTGCATGCTGGAAGGATTCGGAGCCCAAACTGTCCCTCAACTACCCGACCACACCCAAGACGGAGCTGCCCCGCATGCTGCAGGTGCGGGACGGCCTGAAGGATGGCCTGGGGCGGGGCATCACCTACCTCCGCGTGTCGGTCACCGAGCAGTGCAACCTCGCCTGCGTCTACTGCAAGCCGAGGACCGGCAGCCTGGAGCGGGCCACACCGCCGGTCATGAGCCGCAACGAGGTGGTCCAGCTGGTGAAAGTGTTCACCAGCCTCGGCGTCCGCAAAGTGCGCCTAACGGGTGGGGAACCTCTCCTGAGACGGGATCTGGAGACCATCATCGCGGGCATCAGCCCCGAAGTGGAAGGCCGGGTGCACCTCACCACCAATGGCATCCACCTGGCCCGCCGGGCCCGAGCCCTGCGGGACGCGGGCCTTTCCGGCGTCAACGTCAGCCTCGACGCCGCGGATCGCGACACCTTCCAGCGCCTGACCCTGAAGAACGGCCTCGACAAGGTCCTGGCCGGCTTGGAAGCCGCCCGATCCGCGGGCCTGAAGACCAAGCTCAACGCCGTGGTGCTGCGCGGCTGGAACGATGACCAGATCCTTCCCCTGGCCCGGCTGGCCCAGTCCGAGGGCCTCCAGGTCCGCTTCATCGAGTTCATGCCCTACCGGGGCAACGGCTGGGGCCAGGAGCAGTTCATGCCCGCGGCGGAGATCCTGCAGATCGTCCAGGAGGGGCTTGACGCGGAGCTCCAGGAAGAGCCCGTCATCGGCCTGGAGGAAGGCCCCGCACGGATCTTCCGGATCACCGGCAGCCAGGGGAAGGTGGGTGTCATTTCCACCCTCAGCGATGATTTCTGCGCCCGCTGCAACCGCGTGCGCCTCACCAGCCGCGGGGAGCTGAGGGCCTGTCTCTTCGGCAACCAGCCGGTGGACCTGCTGAAGCCCCTGCGCCAACAGGCCACCCACGAGGACCTGGTGCAGCTCATCCGGCGGACCCTCATCGAGAAGCTGGACTGCCACCCCATGCGCCGGGGGGAGGCACCCATCCTCAGCGATGGCATGTGGCAGGTGGGTGGTTGAATCGCGGGCTGCTGCTGCTGACCGGCGGCTCGGGCACTCGCATGGGAGCCTCGAAGCATGCCCTCGACCATCCCGCTGGAGGTTCCTGGGGCGGCCACCTGGTGCGGGTCTTCGAATCCGTGTTCCCGGATTCGCCGATCCAGGTGTTGGGCGAGGCGATCCCCGAACGACCCGACCTGCCCCGGCAGGACGATCCCCGGGAAGGCCCCGCCGTGGCCCTGCACACCTGGGCGGCTGCCGAGGCGCCGACCGCGGATCTCTGGTGGGTGGTGGCCTGCGATCAGGTGCGCTGGACGGCGGACCGCCTCAGGGACTGGACGGCCCGGTGCGATGCTGCCGATCCGCGCCACACCAGCTGGGTGATGGCCCTGCACAATGGGCGCCTGCAGCCCTTGGGGGGCTGGCTTCCGGACGGGCTCCGGCCAGCCATCGCTGCATCCACGGCGCGAGCACTGAAGGCTCTGGCGGCATCCCTGCCGCATCTGGCGCTGCCCAGCTTGGGCGAGGAATGGGTGGACGTGGATACGCCTGAAGAGCGGGAGACCTTCGAGGGGAGAGGCTAGCCCAGCCGCTTCCGCACCAGCCGTTCCACCGGCACACCACCCTTGAAGTGGCTGGCGATGATCTCAGGCACGTCCGCAGGCGTGACATGGGCGTACCAGATGCCATCGGGATACACCAGCACCGCCGGGCCGATGGCGCAGAACCCCACGGAGCCGCAGTGGCCGCACTGGATCTCCCCGGACTGGTTACCCTTGAAGAACAGCAGATTTTCGTCAATGAGCTGGGCCTTGAAGGCCTCCAGCACTGCTTCGGAGCCGTTCGCCGCGCAGCTCTTCGCCGTGCAGACCAGCACCTGGCGCTTGAGGCCAGGTCCCATGATCGGCGTCACCGCAGCATCCTGCTCTGGCGTGGGAAGGGGACTCGACTGGCTCATGGCAACCTCGGCCTCCCACCTTATCAGCCTCCCACCCTGAGGCCGTCCCCATGGCTCAGCCAGAGGTGAACGTTCAGTGTTTCAGGGAGTGGTTCCCGAATTCATGACTGGGTGACAGGCCTTGTCGCCATGGCCAGGGGCAAGCCCGATCGACCTGGATGCCGAGGGATGTGCCAACAAAGGATCTGCTGATCCTTTGGAAAAACTGGCAAGGCTTGCACGGAACCTTCCCCGAGGTTCACCGGGGCGCTCGAGAGATCCCTTCCCCGTCTCTTCCGGTGAGCGGGTGTCCAGGATCAAGGCACTCCGGGCCCGTGTCGATCCGCAGCGTCAAGGCGACAACTGTCTGACAACCTGCGGCTGTCCTGCTGGTGTAAGCGATTCAAAATTTCAATCCACTCTCATGTGTTTTTTTATTTTTATTCCTATCTAGTTATTTAATTATTAGTGATCATAGTCACGTACGACTTGACCACCATTGATACCTAGCCATCCTCAATGGCGAGACTGCTCTCAGGTTCTCTTGTCATTAAACCTGCGAGCCCAGAGACGCAATTGCCTCCCGCCCCCGGGATGGCCCCGCCCTGCCTACACCCACCCCCTCCCAGAAAGGAATTTCTCCATGCAGAACACCACCAAGCTCCTCGCCATGCTGCTCGCGCTATCGGTGTCTTTGGCCGCCCAGGGCGGCAGTGACACCAAGGGCAAGTTCTTCTTCAAGAAATCCTGCAAGGCCTGCCACGCCGCCGGCGGCAGCGCCAAGGAGATCACTCCGCTCTCCAAGACCCAGGCCCAATGGAAAGCCTACTTCGCTGCCGGCAAGCACAAGAAGGGCGCTGAAAAACTCGATGGTGTCGTCAAACCCGAGCAGATCAAGGACATCCAGACCTTCCTGACCAACCACGCTTCCGATTCTCCGCAACCCGAAACCTGCGGCGGCTAAGCCTTCGCGCTGAAACTCCGACTCCCAACCCCCACACGAGGAGAATGATCATGAACGCCCGCATCACGCTCGCCCTTGTCGCCATGCTGACGCCTGCGGCCCTGAGCGCCCAGTCGAACGAGGACCTGCAGAAGCAGATCGAGCAGCTGAAAGTGCAGTTGAAGGCCGTGGAGGAGAAAGCCAACACCGCGCAGGAACTGGAGCCCCGGCTGGTGAAGGCCGAGACCAAGCTCTCGGGTCTCAACATCCAGTGGGGTGGCGAACTCCGCACCCGCTTCGACAGCGCCCAGGAGCACTTCAAGCCCTTCCAGCAGTTCATGGGGTTCATGCAGAACACCCCCAGCCCTTCCAACCCGTATCCCTTCGCGCCCATCTTCCAGCCTGTAGGTGCGCAGGACTGGACCAACTCGGTCCAGTGGTCCACCCGGCTCCGTCTGAACATGGGCATGACCATCAACGAGAACGCCAAGATCATGGGCCGGCTCGCGATGTACAAGATCCACGGCGGCGCGGAGGTGCCCACCTTCAACGGTTCGCCCAACACGATCAGCACCTCCTTCACCGCCGGCCAGACCCCCGCCACGGACGCCCTCCTGGTGGAGCGGGCCAGCCTGGTCTACCACTTCCCTTCGGCCGCCAGCATCCTGTCCATCGGCCGCCAGAACACCTCCGACGGGCCGCCCTTCGAGGTCCGTGAGGGCGGCGAGCGCCAAGGCACGCCGCAGGCCCTGGCCGTGAATGCCAGCATCGATGGCATCGGCTGGAAGTTCGAGCTCGAGAAACTCGGCTTCCCCGAAGGCACCCTGCTCGGCTTCTGCTACGGCGTGGGCTATGAGAGCGGCTTCGGCGGCGGCGGCGCCGTCAAGCAGAACCAGACCATCGTCGGCATGAACTTCACCACCTTCAACGGGACGAATCCATCGGCCATCACGCCCGTCGTGGGCAACATCGGCCCCCTGAAGGACACCACCGTGCTGGGCGTCATGTACGACATGCCCCTGCTCTTCCAGCTCGGCGAATCCGTGCACAGCGCGAACTTCTACCTGGGCTACAACCGCATGGGGAACATGACCGACATCCCCTTCGGCAACACCATCAATTTCCCGATTCCCGGCCAGACCCCCTCGACCCAGTACGTCACCGCCACCGCCAACCTCGGCGACATGGACCAGATGACTGCCACCTGGAAGCACAAGATCGGCGACACCTTCACCTACTTCGTGAGCGGTGGCTACCTCAAGAGCCATCCGAACGGAAATGTCTCCCAGTACGGCGCCTACTGGACCTTCCCCTCCGTCATGCCTCCCGGCTACCCCACCGGCCTCACGCAACTGTCCGGCTTTGGGGGTCTGATGGGCGATCCCACCAAGAGCCAGACGGCCACGGCCTACTACGTCGGCGTGCGCTATGACCCCACTCCGACCTTGGGCATGGGCCTTGAGTTCAACCACGGGTCGCCCCGCTGGTGGACCTACACCCCGGCCACCGGCGAGTACACCGACAAGCTCGGCGCCCGCGGCGACGTGTGGGAGGGCTACCTCCAGTGGCGATTCGCGCACAACGCCGCCCTTCGGGTGGGCTACATCGACTACAAGTACTCCACGGCGATGAGCGGCTGGCAGATCGGTCCTTCCGCGCAGCCCGGCCAGAACTGGGAGTCCGCCATGAACCTTGGGAACAACCCCCAGCTTCAGTACTCCTATCCCGCCACGGTCAAGAACTTCTACGCTTCCCTCGAAGTGCGCTTCTAGCACCTGAAGCACCCCGGGCCGGAGGGGCGACCCTCCGGCCCTGTTTCAAAGGCCTTTGCCGCATCACCGGGAGACCCTGATGGGAACCACGCGCATGGATCGCCGCTTCTTCCTGAAGACTGCAGGCGCTGCGGCCGGATCGGCCGCCACGGTCCAGGTGGGCTGTCTCACCTACTTCAAGAAGGGTCGGAGCGCGAGCGCGGACCGGCGTGAGGTCCCCACCACCTGCGAGCTGTGCCCCAACAAGTGCTCGGCCATCGCGGTGGTCGAAGGTGGCCTCGTGAAGAAGTTGAACCCCAATCCGGAGAACCCCAAGTCCCGGGATATGCTGTGCGCCCGGGGCAACGCAGCCATCAAGCAGGTCTATGATCCCGACCGACTGAAGCAACCCATGATCCGCGTGGGGGCCCGGGGCGAGGGCAAGTGGAAGCCCGTGAGCTGGGACGAGGCCTTCGACTTCGCCGCGAAAAAACTCGCCGAGGTAAAGGCGAAGTACGGCCCGGAAGGCACGCTATGGTCCTCCACCGAGGGTTTCCAGGAGGTATTCTTCAAGAACCTTGGGCTGGCCTTCGGATCGCCCAATCTGGTAAGACATCCGACGCTGTGCCTGGCCTCGGTGAACCTGGCCTACAGCGCCACCTTCGGCACCGTCCCCAGCTTCGACCTGCTGAACAGCCGGTACGTGATCATGTCCGGCGCCAATCGCTTCGAAAGCATCATCACGCCCGACACCATGGACCTCATCGGCGGCGTGATGGAGCGGAAAGCCAAGCTCATCTACCTCGACCCCCGCTTCACCGTGACGGCTTCCAAGGCCGACGAGTGGTACCCGGTCAAGCCGGGCACCGACCTGGCCTTCATCCTCGCGATGATCCACGTGATCATCGCGGAGAACCGCCACAGCAAGGAGTTCGTGGCCGCCTACACCACGGGCTTCGATCAGCTCGTGGAACATGTAAAGCAGTACACCCCCGAGTGGGCCGAAAGGGAAACCGAAATCCCCGCCAGGGACATCATCCGCATCGCCCGGGAGTTCTCGGACGCTGCGCCGCGGTCGCTCTACTACGCCGGTCGGCGCTCCTCCTGGTACCAGAACGACTTCCAGATGCGCCGCGCCCAGGCCATCCTGAATGCCATCGTGGGCAACTGGGACCAGCTCGGCGGCATGGTACCCAACGCCAAGCTGCCCAAGGGGGAGTTCCTGTTCATGCCCTGGGACGAGCCCAAGGCCCCCCGGGTGGACGAGATCGACAAGCACTTCCCCCTGGCCGCCAAGGGTGACGGCGTGTACCTCAAGCTGCGGGAGAATGTGCTCTCCGGGAAGCCCTATCCCGTCAAGGCCTGGATGGTCTACAAGCAGGACCCCATGAACGCCATGCCCGACCAGGCCAAGACCCTTAAGATGATCGAGGGCATGGACTTCATCGCCGTCATCGATGTGCAGATGAGCGACATGGCCTGGTATGCCGATGTGGTCTTCCCCGAGAGCGTCTACCTGGAGCGCACGGATCCTGTGGAAGTGATGCCGGGCATATGGCCCGCCGTGGTCTACCGCCAGCAGGTGGTCAAGCCCATCCACGATACGAAACCGAACCTGGAGATTGTCCAGGGTCTGGCCAAGCGCCTGGGCCTCTCGGACTACTTCGACTTCACCATCGAGCAGTGGGTGGATGCGGAGTTCAAGGAATTGCCCATCCCCCTCGCCGCCGAGCACATGAAGAAGCATGGCGTCTGGGCCGCCAGCGGCCAGCCCAGCTACGGGAAGACCCTGACCCCCGATCACCGCTTCGTCACCAAGACCGGCAAGATCGAGATCTTCTCCGAACGGCTGCAAGAGGCGGGCTACGATCCGCTGCCCGTCTACAGCGCGCCGAAGCAACCGCCGGAGAACCGGTTCCGCCTCATCCTGGGCCGGGTGGGCTACTTCACCCACGCCAACCAGTCCAACAACGTGTGGCTGAACGAATTCATGAAGGAGAACGACCTCTGGATCAATCCGAAGCCAGCGGCCCGGATGAACATCAAGGACGGTTCCTATGTAACCGTCACCAGCAGCGTGGGCGCCGTCAAGCTGAGGGCCCGGGTCACCGAGGAGATCCGCCCTGACTGCGTGTTCATGCTCCACGGCTTCGGCAAGAAGTCCAAGATGCAGAGCCTGGTCTACAACGTGGGCGCCAGCGACGCGGTGCTCCTCGAGACCGCCTGGGACCAGGTGTCGGGCAACGCCGCTTTCCACGAAACCTTCGTCAACGTCGCGACCGCCTGAGGAGGTGACCCATGGACATCCGCAAGCGGCGCTACGCCCTCGTCATCGATTCCAGGAAGTGCATCAACTGCAAGGCCTGTGTGGTTGCCTGCAAGGCCGAGAACCGGGTCCCCATCGGCGACTTCCGCAACTGGATCAACGAGGAGCGGCAGGGCGAGTACCCCAAGCTCCGCATCGATTTCGAGCCGGAGCAGTGCCACCACTGCGAGCATCCCTCCTGCGTGCGGGTCTGCCCCACAGGCGCCTCCTGGCAGCGCAAGGACGGCATCGTGCTGGTCTACGCCGACGATTGCATCGGCTGCCGCTACTGCATGATCGCCTGCCCCTATGACGCCCGCTATTTCGACGAAGAGAGCAGCACGGTCGGAAAGTGCACCCTCTGCAGCCACCGCGTGGACAAGGGCGGGATTCCCGCCTGCGTGGAGACCTGCCCTTCCAAGGTTCGCGTCTTCGGCGACCTGGACGACCCCACAAGCAGAATCCACGAACTGCTGGCCACGCGGCGTTACCACGTCAAGGAACCCCAAACGGGCAACGGCCCCCAGCTCTACTACCTGGTCTAGGAGCACACCATGCACGAGTTCAACTGGGGCCTCCTCATCGTCATCTACCTCTTCCTGGGCGGCCTGTCCGCCGGGCTCTTCTTCGCTGCGGGCCTGGCCAACTACCTGGAAGTGGACGGCCAGCCCGCCTATCCGCGCATTGCCCGCATGGGTGCCCTCCTGGCACCCTGGCCCGTGGCTTTCGGCTCGGCGCTGCTCATCCTGGACCTCGGGACCATGCATCGCTTCTACAAGCTGTTCCTTCATTTCCGGTGGGAGAGCCCCATGTCCATCGGCACCTGGCTCCTCACGCTGTTCACGGCCCTCGCCTTCGTTTACTGCTACGCCTGGCTGCCGGAAGACTGGCGTCAGAAGCTGTTCAGCAGGTTACCGACCACCTGGAAGCTGATCCATCACCTGAACGTGGACCTCTCCGCCTACCGCAAGACCTTCGCCATGATCGGCTTCCCCCTTTCCATCGGCGTGGGTATCTACACCGGTGTGCTGTTGGGTGCCGTCTCCGCCCGGCCCTTTTGGAACACCAACCTGGTGGCTCAGATGTTCCTGTTCTCCGCCCTCTCCAGCGGCACCGCCGCCCTGCTGCTGGCCCTGGTGCTGGACCGCAGGAACCCCGTCGAGCAGCGAGACCTGAAGTTCCTGGTGTGGCTGGACGTGATCTTCATCTCCCTGGAGCTCTTCATCATCCTGCCCTACCTCATCCACGGGTCACTCTCCGTCCTGGCCGTGAAACAGGCCCTCTGGCTCATTCTGGGCGGCCCTTACACCCTGGTGTTCTGGGTCTTCTTCTTGGGCTTCGGGCTGCTGGTGCCCCTGGGCATCGAGGTCTATGAACTTGCGCCGAGCCTGCTCAAGGGGAAAGCCTTCCACGGCGACCGCAACCTCGCCCTGGCCGCCTCGGCCCTGGTCCTCTTCGGCGGCTTCCTGCTGCGCTACATCTTCGTCTACGCGGGCCAGCTGAGCAGCTTCCACCGGATGGGGATGCTGCGTTGAGGATGGCCCCATGACGCTTGCCCTGCTGGCAGACCTCGCCCAGGTCCTGGCCGAGGTGTTTCTTGAACCCGATGCCGCGCTGAAGGAAGGGCTGGAGGAACTGCTGGCGGAGGGCCCAGAACCAGCCCTGGCGGAACCCCTTCACCGCATGGTGGAGCACACCCTCCAGCCCCAGGAACAAGCCGTCGAGTACACCCGCCTCTTCCTTCAGGCCAAGGACACGGATGTCGTCCACTTGTTCGAATCGGCCCATGCCCGGGGGCACCTGATGGCACCGGAGGTGCTCGCCCCCCTCCAGGCCATCTACGACGAGGCGGACATCAGCCTCCAGGAGGACCTGACCATCCCGCCGGATCACCTGGGTCTGGAACTCGCCTGCCTGAGCTTCCTGCTGGGCCAGGTCATCGATGGAGATTCCGCAGAGAGCGCCCGGTGCCTAACGCTGGCGCAGCGGTTGGTCCAGGGGCATCTCCGGCCTTTCACTACTGCCGTGGCAGAACAGCTTCAGGAGGTCGCCGGTCTTCCCTACTACCTGGCGGCCTTGGACCTCGCCGTGTCCCTGTTGCCTGCAGTCGAGCAGGCACTGGTGGGGACAACGAATCAACTCGATTGATAATTCGATATTTTCCGATATTTCATGAGGTATACTTGCCTGGCAGCTTCAACTCCGGAAATACCCTGAGTTGGAGCTTCAGGAAGAGGCCATCGAAATGACGGACGAGTTGCGAACGCTGGTCGAACAATTGAAAGCGCTTTCCCACCCACTGCGCCTGCGGGTGCTGGCGCTCCTGGAAGCTGGGGAGATGTGTGTGTGCCAGGTGGCCGAAACGCTTCAGGTGCCTCAGTCCTCGGTCTCTGAGGCCCTGCGGGAACTGCGACGGGCCGGGTTCGTGGTGGAGCGGAAGGAAGGCCGCTGGGTCTTCATGTCCGTGGTGCCCAAGAAACAGGTCACACCTCTGCTCAAGGGCCTCCTGGCCGAGGCCGGAACACTTCCTGAAGTCCAGCAGGATAGAATTCGAGCCCAAGCGGTGCAGGAGATTGCCATTCCTGTGGTGTGCTCCAAGGTCCAGAAGGGCACCTCAGCAGACCGTGAGGCTGCTCGTGTCTGATGGGCACGCACGACCGTCCATCTTCAGGCGTGGTGGCTGGCTCCTGTTGGCACTCCCGTTGTGGGTGTTCCTCTACGCCGTGATCCAAGGGGTATCGGAATGGTTGGCCTTCCACCTGCTGGGGCTCACCCCCAAGTCACACCTGGGTGATGCGGTCGCCTTCCTGGCCTATGACACTCCCAAGGTGTTGCTGCTCCTGACGCTGGTGGTCTTCATCGTCACCTTCATCCAGACCTTCGTGAGCCCAAACAAGGTGCGGGAGGCCCTTTCGAAGCGCCGTCCGGGCCTGGGCAATGCCCTGGCCTCGGTCTTCGGGATCGTCACGCCCTTCTGCTCCTGTTCGGCGGTCCCCCTGTTCATCGGATTCCTGCGGGCGGGGGTGCCCCTCGGCGTAACCTTCAGCTTTCTGGTGGCCGCGCCCATGATCAATGAGGTCGCCCTGGGGATGCTCTTCGCCATGTTCGGCTGGAAGATCGCTGCCATCTACGCCGGGACCGGCGTGGCCATCGCCTTTACGTCCGGCCTCATCCTGGGCCAGCTTCGCATGGAACGTCACCTGGAGAGCTGGGTCCAAGACGCCTTGAATGCCCCCTCCCTGGGTGAGCTGGAGGACGAAAAGGTCACCCTGCCCGTCCGGATTGATCTGGCGGTTCAAGGGGTGATGGAGATCGTGGGCAAAGTCTGGCCCTACATCCTGGCCGGTATCGCCGTGGGGGCCTTCATCCACGGCTATGTGCCCGCCATCTTCATGGCGAGCCTGCTTGGCAATAACCACTGGTACAGCGTGCCCGTGGCTGTACTCATCGGCGTACCCCTCTACTCGAATGCCGCGGGGGTCATGCCCATCGTTGAGGCTCTGCTCAGCAAGGGCGCGGCCTTGGGTTCCACCCTGGCCTTCATGATGGCCGTGATCGGGTTGTCCCTGCCTGAAACCATTATCCTGCGCAAGGTCATGCGCCAGCCGCTCATCGCCACCTTCATCGGTGTTGTGGCTCTCGGCATCCTGCTGGTGGGCTACCTCTTCAATGCCATCCTCTAGGAGTTCCCATGCTCATCGAAGTCTTCGGTCCCGGCTGCATGAAGTGCCAGACCATGGAAAAGCACGCCAAGGAGGCTGTCGAAAAGTCCGGCGGGGAGCATCAGGTGGTGAAGATCTCCGACTACGCCGCCATGGCCAGCCGCGGCATCCTCAGCACCCCGGCCCTTGCCCTGGATGGCCGGCTCAAGTTTCAGGGCAGGGTGGCCAGCTCAGATGAGATCCTGGCCCTGCTCCAGGGCTGAAATCACACCGGTTGCCCTTCAGTCTCTCTGCGCCGTGGCCAGGAACACAGGGTAGTCCCGGCTCTCTTTGGAGGTAACGGTGGCGGTCCCCAGCTGAATCTGCCTGAAGCCAGCATCCTTCAGCCAGCCTTCGATGAGTTTTCGTGAAAATCCCCGGTGATGGACGCCCGTGACGTCCTCATGGAAGCTGCCATCCTCCTCGTCGAGGTCAGCCAGGGCCACCCTTCCACCCGAGCTGAGGCCATGCGCGAACCGGCTGAACAACGCCGGCACATCGGCAACGTGGTGGAGGGTCATGCTGCTCAAGATGAGGTCATAGGGACCGCGGAGATCCCCGTTGACCGCTTCATCCAACTGGATTAAGGGAACGGAGATCCCCTTGGCCTGAGCCTTCTCCGCCAGGGAGCGGAGCATGCCCGCTGAGGTGTCGGCGCCGGTGATGGAACCGACCGAAGGAGCCAATTCCAGGGTTATCAGGCCCGTGCCGCAACCGAAATCCAGGACCGCCTGGTCCTGGGAGAGGGTCAGCCGGGATGCGATGGCGCGCACTACGGCCTGCGCCAACAGCACTCGCCGCTCCGTGAGATCCCAGGTGGCCGCCGCCCGGTCAAATCGTTCGGTCCCTGTCATGCGGCCTCCCTCTGGTTTGATGCTGGGCCCCGGGCTGCCGGAGCACCATTGGGTTCCGGGTTCAGCGGGCCTTCACCGAGCAGGTGCTCCAACCGAACAGGGTGTAGAGCGGGCAGGAGCCCAGGAGGCCGGTGGCCAATGGCACCAGGCCCAGATAGCCCCAGGGGGTCATGGGCCCCAGGAAGACCAGCGACAGCACGCCGAGGCCCACGGCGACACGCAGTACGCGCTCCACGGGATGTTCATTGGTGGGCAGGAGGTTGGCCATGGTGGCTCCAGGTGAGGGACGGCGCGGGCCGTCGAGGTTGCGAAGAACAATCAGGTCGACTGGCCGCGGGTCATCCAGCCTTCAGCAGGCCCAGTTTCACGACAAACAGGCCCAAAGCGCCCACGAGCAGCCAGAGCACCAGACCCTGCAGGAAGGGCCGGAGCCCGACTTCACGAAGGGCTTCCCGGCTGAGCCCTGCCCCGATGAGGAACAGGGTCAGGACCAGCACCCGGCGGGCCACCAGGGCGAGCAGATGGCCAGGCAACTGCAGGCCCGGAACAAAGGTGACGAGGGCGGCCATGCCCAGGAACCCCACGATGAACCAGGGCTTCTTCAACGGGGCCTCCGGGGAGGCCGGGCTCCGCCGCGAGACGAGCCAGCCCACGCCGAATGTGAGGGGCACGATCCAGAGGGCCCTGGCCAATTTGACGGTGGTGGCCACTTCCAGGGCCCTGGGCCCGTAGGCCAGGCCCGCGCCCACCACAGAACTCGTATCGTGGATGGCCAGGGCCGACCAGAGGCCGAAGGCCTCCTGGCCCAGACCCGCCGCATGGCCAATGGGCGGAAAGACCACCAGGGCCACCGCGTTGAGCAGGAATACCGTCGCCAGGGCTACGGAGGTCTCCTGCTCCTTCGCTCGCAGCACCGGCGCCACGGCGGCGATGGCGCTGCCCCCGCAGATGGCCGTGCCCACGGAGATCAGCACCCCCGCGTCCCGTTCGACCTTGAGCAGCCGAGCCAACCACCAGCCCAGGAGCAGCACCAGCAGGATGCTGATGGCGGTGTAGCCGAGCCCTTGCAGCCCGGCCTTCGCCACGGCCAGCAGGTTCATCTCCGCCCCCAGTCCCACTACCGCGAGGGGCAGTAGATGGTGGATCCAGGCCTGAGTCAACCGCCGCGAGGGATTTCCCACCGTCACGGCCAGAACAGCCCCGCCCACCAGGGCTGCGGCGGCCGGAGTCCACGGGGCGAGGGTGAGGGCAGCACCCACCAGGAGGCAGGCTGTTGCCATCCGTGGGGCGGCACCGGCCAGCGCTCCCGGTTCCGGGGAAGACATGGCTTCAAGCCTTGGCACCAAAGTTCTCCGGCATCTGGGCTGCGACCACCTCGCCGCGGGCGGTGAGCTTGCCAAAGGCCGACACCGTGGCCTCGATTACCACCTTCCGGCCCCGGATCTCCTTCACCCTGCCCCGGATCTCCAACTCGCCATCAAGAGGCGTGGGCGCCAGGTAGTCCACATGCAGACTGGCTGTCACGAAGCGGAAGGCCGGCAGGCTGTCCATGGGGCGCCCCTCCTGGCGGTACATGGCCGCCGCCGCGGTGCCGGTGCTGTGGCAGTCGATGAGGGAGGCGATGAGGCCGCCGTAGACATAGCCCGGGCTGGCCGTGTGCTCGGGCCAGGGGCGGAACCGGGTCACGGATTCCTCGCCCTCCCAGAAGGTGCGGATCTTCAGGCCATGCTCGTTCAACCGGCCGCAGCCGTGGCAGTGGGCCACGTTCTCGGGATAGAAGTCCTGGAAAGCGGGTCCGCTCATGTGGCGTCCATGGGCTGGGCGCAGCCACAGGAGGCGGCCGTGGTGTGGGTGCCCTTCCACAGGGCGTAGCGGCGGTAACCGCCTGAGAGGTTGCGGACTCTGAACCCGCGCTGGGCCAGGATCCGGGCGGCGAGGTAGCCCCGCAGTCCCACCTGGCAGTAGACCAGGTACTCCTTGTCCACCGGCAGACCCGGCAGCAGGCCCCGCAGGTCATCCACCGGCAGGAGGCGGGAACCGGGGATGGCGCCATTGGCATGCTCTTGGGGGCTCCGCACGTCCACCAGAACCTGGTCCGGTCCGAGCCCGGCCAGTTCCTCCGGCTCCCAGAGCTCCACATCGCCCCGCAACACGTTCGCGGCCACGAAACCCGCCATGTTCACCGGGTCCTTGGCACTGCCGTAGGGCGGCGCGTAGCAGAGCTCCAGATCCTCCAGATCATAGACCGTGAGACCCGCCCGCAGGGCCACCGCCAGCACGTCGATGCGCTTGTCCACCCCGGTGGCGCCCACGGCCTGGGCCCCCAGGATCCGGCCGTCCCCCGGGGCGAAGAGCAGCTTCAAGGTGATGGAGCAGGCCCCTGGGTAGTAGGTGGCGTGGTCGGCAGGATGCACATAGATGCGCTTGTAGGCGATCCCCTTGCGCTGGAGGGCTGATTCGCTCAACCCCGTCATGGCGAAAGTGAGGCCGAACACCTTGCAGATGGCTGTGCCCTGGGTGGCCTTGTAGCGGCTGTTCCGGCCCAGGATGACCTCCGCGGCGATGCGGCCCTGACGGTTTGCTGGGCCGGCCAAGGGGATGAGGGCGGGTTCGCCGCTCACGAATTCACGGACTTCCACGGCATCACCCACGGCGTAGATGTGTGGGTCGCTGGTGCGCATGCTGTCGTCCACCAGGATGCCGCCGATGGAGCCCAGCGCCAGTCCCGCGGTCTGCGCGAGGCGAGTTTCCGGGCGCACGCCTACGCTGAGCACTGCCAGTTCGCAGGCGATCCGCATCCCGTCGTCCAGCACCGCCACAAGTCCTGCCCCGGCCCCCTCGAAGGCCGCGACCGAGCGCCCCAGATGCAGGTCCACGCCCTGCCGCGCCAACTCCTCCTGCAGGGGAAAGGCCATCTCCGCATCGGCCACGGCCAGCACCTGGGGCAGCCGTTCCACCAGGGTCACGGCCAAGCCTCGATGGCGCAGCTGCTCCGCCATTTCGAGGCCGATGTAGCCGGCACCCACCACCAAGGCCCGTCCTTCAGGATGGTGAGCGGCCCGAGCGAGGATGGAGTCCATGTCTTCCAGATTGCGCAAAGTGAAGATCCCCTCCAGATCCACACCAGGCACTGGCGGACGAATGGGTGCGGCACCCGGGCTGAGGATCAGGGCGTCATAGGGTTCCCGGACTTCCTCGCCGGTCACCAGGTTCCGGGCCACCACCTGGCGGGCGGCCACATCGATGGCGATGGCCTCGTTGCGGACCCGCACGTCGATCCCGAACCGGGCCTTCAGGCTCTGGGGCGTCTGCAGCAGCAGCTTCGCCCGGTCGGCGATCAGGCCGCCGATGTGGTACGGCAGTCCGCAGTTGGCGAAGGAGACATGAGGACCCCTCTCGAGCAGCACGATGCTGGCATTCTCCGAGAGCCGACGGGCCCTGGCGGCGGCACTGGCGCCGCCTGCGACGCCGCCGATGATCACGATTCGAGGGACACCCGACATGGCCTTCCTTTCGAGGGGAGGCAAGTCAATCCCCAACGTTCGCACAAGTATAATCACTTGGTTATTAATTCATTATAAAATAACCGGATCAGGCTCGACCCTTGCCTGGGTGGGTCCAGAAACGGACACACCCTTTGAAGAACAAGGCCCAACCGGCTGCTGGACAAAGGCTTGACCCGCGCCCAGCATGGAGTCATGCGCGCTCCCACAACCATCCTCCTGGTGGATGACGAGCCGGGTATCCGGCGGTCCCTGGGCGAAGCCCTGAAGGACGAGGGGTACCATGTGGTGAAGGCCGAGCGGGGCGAGCATGCCATCGACCTGCTGCAGAACCCCGATGGCGAGGGCCTGCAGCTGATGCTGCTGGATGTCTGGCTGCCGGGGCAGGATGGCCTCGAGACGCTGAAGCAGGCCAAGCAGCTGCGGCCGGATCTGCCGGTGGTGATGATCTCGGGCCACGCCAGCATCGATACGGCCATGCAGGCCACCAAGCTGGGCGCCTTCGACTTCCTGGAAAAACCAATCGATCTGGACCGCCTGCTCCTGGTGGTGAGCAACGCCCTGCGCCAGTCGCGGCTGGAGCAGGAGAACCAGCGGCTGCTGGCCGAAGTGGAGGGCGGCCGCTTCTTCCTGGCGGACAGCCCCGCCATGAAACGGCTCATGGCCGACGTGGCCCTGGTGGCGCCCACGGAGGGCCGCGTTCTGCTCACGGGCGAGAATGGCAGCGGCAAGGAGGAGGTGGCCCGGCTCATCCACCTGCAAAGCCCCCGCAGGGACGCCCCCTTCATCGAGGTGAACTGCGCGGCCATTCCCGAGGAATTGATCGAAAGTGAGCTGTTTGGTCACCAGAAGGGGGCCTTCACCGGCGCCGTCCGGGACCAGAAGGGCAAGTTCCGCGAGGCCGACGGCGGCACCCTCTTCCTGGACGAGGTGGGCGACATGTCGCTCAAGACCCAGGCCAAGGTGCTCCGGGCCCTCCAGGAAGGCCGCGTGGAGCCCGTGGGCGGGGGCGGCACGGTGGGCGTGGACGTGCGCGTCATCACCGCCACCAACAAGGACCTGGCCGGGGAGATCACCCGGGGCCGCTTCCGCGAGGACCTCTACTTCCGCCTGGCGGTGGTGCCTCTCCGCATTCCCGCCCTCCGGGAGCGCCCCGAGGACATTCTGCCCCTGGCGGAGGCCTTCATCTCCAGGATCGCCCGCCAGTATGGGCGCCCGCCCCGGCACCTGGGGCCCGAGGCCAAGGACACGCTGTTGCGCCACGACTGGCCCGGCAATGTGCGCGAGCTGAAGAACCTAATGGAGCGGGCCGTCATCCTGGGCCGCGGCAGCGAGATCGGCCCCCGGGACCTGGGGCCCCTGGCCGCCCGGAACATCGCCGAGCAGGATCCCTTCTCTTTCCCGGAATTCGGCAGCCTCAAGGAGGGCAAGGACTGGTTCGAGACCCAGTACCTCCAGCGCGAGATGCGCTTCCAGAACGGCAACATGACCCGGGTCGCCGAGCGCGTGGGCATGGACCGCTCCAACCTCTACAAGCGCCTCAAGGCCCTGGGCATCGAGCCCAGGGAGAGCTAGGCGGGTGGGCCGTGAGTGACAAGAAGTGGTTCAAGATCGGAGAGGCAGCCAAGCTCGTCGGCGTCGGCCCCAAGGACCTCCGCTACTGGGAAGACGTCATTGCCGACATCAAGCCGCGACGCAGCAAGGGCAACCTCCGCTACTACCACCTGGACGAGCTGCCCCGCCTGAAGCGCATCAAGGCCTGGCTGAGCGAAGGGCTTACCGTGGCCGACTGTGCCGAACTGCTGGCCCACGGCCATCTGGTGCAACGCCTGGATCTCGGCCTTGAAGAAGACGAACTGCCTGCGGCCCCGGCCCAGAAACCGAAGCCCGCCTTCCCCCGGCTCCTCCGCACCAGCACCGACCTCCAGCCCATCCTCAAATCCATGCGAGCGCTCTACGAACGCCTGTCCACCACACCCAAACCTTGACCCCAGGCCCAAGCCGTTCTACAGTCAAAGGTTCACGGCGCGTGGCGCAGCCTGGTAGCGCACTACCTTGGGGTGGTAGGGGTCGGAGGTTCGAATCCTCTCGCGCCGACCAAAAACACCTAGAAGGGCCAAGACTTACAAGTCTTGGCCCTTTGCCTTTTGGCTCCATGTCCACTACCTGTCCAAAACCCATCCCCGGATTGTCTCGGAAAGTGGCGGCTTCGCAGGGACGATGAGGGTCAAAGCCTCCTGCCCCCATTCCTCCACTCTCGTGTCCGCCATAGCTTCGGACGACCTAAACGCTTAGAGGGCAGGTGGCCAAAGGAACGGCCCCGGCTCGAACTGGCTGGAAGCCTGAATTCTTTTCACCGAGCAGGGATTTGTGCATTTCCATCCGGAGCGCCGTGGGTTTTTGAATGGCTCTCCTCTCCAGTGATAACCTCCCCTTCAAATGTGTGACTTATCGGGAGAGTTCGTGTCCGTCGAAAACAGCCAGCAGTCACCTGACCCCCTTGACGACAAAGGGATTCAGAAGGCGCTGAAAATCCTTAAAAAGCTCGATGAAATGGCTGACGGAGTGAGGCTGAGCCGCAAAGGAGCTTGGGGTGCCATCGTCCGTGCAGCCGAAGCCTATAAAAAGGAAATGGCCGATTATGAGGCTTCAACCAATTCCTCGATCCTCAGTCAAAATCTGGAGCAGTTGTCCAAAGATATCGCGTCACTCGCAGGGAAACTCGCCGCATTGAACCCCGAGGCCCAGGCCAGGTTATCCAGAATTCCCTCTGACCACTTGTGGCCACAGGATCTGAGTCAAACCAAGCTCAAGTGGCCCTACCTACTCCCACTCGGACTGGAGAAAGCTCGACAACTTGCTGATGACCTGGGCTCAGGACTCTCTTCTGATGACGAGGATTTTATTCAGTCCAGAGCCTACTATCTGGTGCCTTCATTCTGTTCAACACCCTTAGCAGCCACTCCCTTGGTCTCGGAACTCCAAGCTCTCGCCGCCGTCCTGTATCGGGCAAGCTCACTCAATCAGCAAGCAAAAGAGGATGGCACTGCCGAGAAGGGTTATAGGGAATCCCATATGCACCCTACTCACCTTTTGATCCGGGAATGCGATGCGATCCTCACCGCTGTTGAGGGAATGGAGCCAACAGCTCTTTATGAATCTCTGAGACAGAAAAAGGCTAACTGGCAGACTCATCCGAAACTTCGTGCCTTTGCCGTAAAAGTCTACGAGTCCGCAACAGGGGTTTCACAGGCATATACTGCTATCGATGGACATCTGCGTGATTACCGAAATTCCTACCAAAAATCCATCGATGTCCATCCGTGGGTTTTGCGCACGCTCCGGGTGGCAGAACTCCTGCGGACTGATCTTGAATCGGCATCTGAGCCTCAGCAGGCTGCCTGCTCAGGCCGATTAGCTGAGCTTGTTGACATATCTAAAAGATTCCACCCGCTCTCTGAATTCCAGGTCACGGAAATGACCGGGTCAAATGGGGAGAAACTGGCCCCAGAGGCGGCGCTCCAACTGAGCCACAAGAAGCGGGTGAAGGGGCGGACCCACCTCAGCTGAAATGTGAGGTGACGGCAAGCGTGCGTGAAACCCCTGGCTGATGGCCGGTAGCCTCATGGGTCCCAAGGAGGACCCATGGCACTTCAGGAACAGGAACCTCTGCCACCAGCGGTGAATCGGCTCAAGCAGCAGGTCCAGAGATGGCGGGAGGCGAAGGAAGGTCAATTCTCGCTCACGCCTGGCGAGTTATGGAACGCCGCAGTCCCGCTCGCGTTGAAGTACGGGGTGTGCAGAATCGCTCGCGCTGTGGAACTGGATTACGGCGGCCTGCGGAAACGGGTGGCTGCACTGGCGGGAAAGCCGTGCCCTGAACCCTCGATCACCTTTGTGGAGATCCCAGCCTCTGGGATGGCAGCGACGGAGCATCCCGCATCTGAGCACCGTCAGAATCCCGCTCCGGAATCCGGCCTGGTGATCGACATCTCCCGGCCCGATGGTGCTCGGATGAGGATCAGCCTGAAACCAGGCACCGACCTGGACGCTGCCGGGATCGTCGCGGCGTTCGTCGGGGGCGGGCTTTGATTCAGGTCACCCCGCAGATGCGGGTCATGGTCGCGGTGGAGCCGGTTGACTTTCGGAACGGGATCGACGGCTTGGCGCAGCTTTGTCGTGAGCGCCTTAGGAGCGATCCCTTCTCCGGCTGGGTGTTCGTCTTTCGCAGCCGGACAGGCCGTTCCATCAAGGTCCTGGTTCACGACCAACTGGGATTCTGGCTCTGTACGAAGCGCCTATCAGAAGGGCGATTCCGGCATTGGCCGGAGGGAAATGGGGAATCGGCAGAGCTTCTGGCCCATGAACTCCAGGTTTTGATCTGCGCCGGGAACCCAGCAACGACCGGCGTTCCAGCCGCTTGGCGAGCCTTCAAATGATTTGTGCGCAAGCCCTTTGTATAAGCCAGTTGTACTTTTTCAACTCGCATGGCAAAGTCGAGGACATGGGACGTTCGAGGCAGCGGAAACCACAACCAAACAGGGCGCCGATTGGCTCGGTTCCCATCGAAGTCCAGGAAATGGAACTGGCCACCCTCTACGGCTATGTCGCCAAGGCCGAAAGGGAAACGTTGAATGCCATCGAGGCCCAGGCGCTGCGAGCCACGGTCACGACGGTGAGCATCATCATGGAAGAACTGAAACGGAAGCGCGCTTCTCTCCGGCGCCTCCAGGCCATGCTGTTCGGATCCAGTTCAGAGAAAATGGACAACGTGTTTCCCTCCGCAGCACCTGAGTCTCCAGCACCGGAGAATGCCACTGAGCCGGATGCCCCGGTCGCTCCGGAACCAGCCGGGGAAAAGGCTGACGAGAAGCCGAAGGTCAAGGGCCACGGCCGTAATCCTGCCTCCTGCTACCACGGCGCGGAGCAGATCCAGGTACCACACCCGGAGCTGTCGGCGGGGGGCTCATGTCCAGAGTGCCCCAAAGGGAAGGTCTATCCCCTGGCCGAGCCTGCCGTGCTGGTGCGGGTGGTGGGCATGTCGCCGCTCTCGGCCAAGGTCGTGGAACTGGACCGCCTTCGCTGCAACTGCTGCGGTGAGGTGTTCAAGGCTCCGGCCCCGGAGGGGATGGGAGAGGAGAAGTACGACGAGACGGCCACGAGCATGATCGCCATGCTGCGGTACGGCGCAGGCACGCCCTTCTACCGCCTAGCCAAGCTGCAAGCGGGCCTGGGAATTCCTCTTCCAGCGGGAACGCAATGGAAGCTGGCCCTGGAGGCGGCGGGCCTCCTGGAACCGGCCTTCCAGGAACTGATCACCTGGGCCGCCCAAGGAGACGTGATCTACCAGGACGACACCACCATGAAGGTGCTGTCCCGACCTGACCTCATGACCAGGGGCACGAAGCAGCGCAAGGGGGTCTACACCTCCGGCCTCATCTCGAAGGCAGGCGAGAACTGGGTGGCTCTGTTCCTCACGGGCATGAACCACGCCGGGGAGAACCTGGCCGAAGTTCTCCGCCGTCGGAAGGCGGAACTGGGTAGGCCGATCCAGATGTGCGACGCCGCCGCAGCCAACACGGCGGGGGACCTGGATACCATCGTGGCCCATTGCCTGGCGCACGCCCGGCGGCGGTTCGTGGACGTGGCGGAGGATTTCCCCGAGGAGTGCTTCCATCTACTGGAAAGCCTACGGGAGGTCTACCGGAATGATGCCGAGACCAAGGGTATGTCCCCTCCAGAGCGCCTGCGGTTCCATCAGGAGCACAGTAGACCTGTGATGGAACGGCTTCGGGCCTGGCTCCAGGAGCAGTTCGACCAGAAACGGGTGGAGCCGAATTCCGGCCTGGGTTCAGCCATCACCTACATGCTCAAGCACTGGGAGCGGCTGACCCTTTTCCTCCGGGAGCCCGCGGCCCCACTCGATACCAACAAGGTCGAGGCATCCCTGAAGCGGGCCATCCTGCACAGGAAGAACAGCCTGTTCTACAAGACATTGACGGGCGCCCACGTCGGGGATGTGTTCATGAGCCTCATCCACAGCGCCGAGCTCAACAAGGTCAACCCCTTCGAGTACCTCGTCGCCCTCCAGCGTTACCACGCCCTGGTTGAGGAGAACCCTGAGGAGTGGATGCCCTGGAACTACGCGGACACCCTGGCTGGGATCGGCCTGGCGGGGTAGGCCACATGGGGGAGATCACCTGGAAGCCGAGGGTGGGCAGCGCCCTGGCTCCTGAAAGGCTGGCCACGAGAAGGATCCCCGGAGAACTTGTCATGAGCGAAAAAAAGGCGAATATGGTTAAATGTCCTGCCTTGCCACCTACCAACGCCGGAAACCCGAGCACTTGGTCCTCCATATGTGTGTGACCGAGCACTTGCCACGGTTCCTGTTGCACTGCGAGGACCTCGACCGCTACGTGCCCCGGTTCGTCCAACGCGAATTCGAGGGGTTCCTGCGCTGCGGCATCCTGGACTACGGCTTCGCCCGCGTTCACTGCCCGGAGTGCAGCTACGACCGGCTGGTGGCCTTCTCCTGCAAGGGACGGGGATTCTGCCCGAGCTGTGGTGCCCGCCGGATGGAGGACGGGGCCGCCCATCTCTGCAACGAGGTCCTGCCGCCCCTGATCCCCTACCGCCAGTGGGTGCTGAGCTTCCCACGGCCCCTGCGCTACCTCATGGCCTACAATCCGGCCATCTGCCGCGACATCACACGGATTCTTTCCCGGGTGGTCTTTCGCTTCCTGCGGCGCCAGGCCAAGGTGTTCCTCAAGCTGAAGTCCGTGGCGTTGGCCAACCCCGGCCTGCTGGTGGTGATCCAGCGGTTCGGCTCGGGGCTGAACCTCAATGTGCATCTGCACGCCCTGGGAACCGACGGGGTCTACGTGCTGGACGAGGAAGGCCGCCCGGTGTTCTGGGCGCTGCCGGAGCCGACCCGCGAGGAACTCGACACGCTTGCGGCCCGGATCTGCGAGGAGGTCCTGGACCTCCTGCGTCGGCGCGGCATCTGGTCGGATAGCGATGAGAACGAGGATCCGGTGGATCCGTTGCTGGGCCAGTTGGCCCGTGCTTCCATGACCGGGACGCTGGCCTTTGGTCCCGCCGGATCCCGGGTGGTGACGCTGGGGAGCCCAGCAGCCGCACGGCCCTCCAAAGGTCGGGCAGGGCATGCGTCGGGATTCAACCTGGACGCGGCGGTGCGCGTGGCCGCAGACGACCGCTTCCACCGGGAGCGATTGTGCAGGTACCTGCTGCGCCCCCCGCTGGCGCAGGGGCGGCTGGTGGAGCGCAACGACGGGCGCTACGCCTTCCAGATGAAGAGTCCCTGGCCGGATGGCACGTCGGTCCTGGTTTTCAATGGGGTCGAACTCATCGGTCGTCTCGCGGCGCTCGTTCCGCCGCCCAAGCTGCACGCCGTACGCTACTTCGGCATCTTTGCACCGAATGCCAAGCTGCGGCCCCTGGTGGTGCCGAAACCATTGAAACCCAAGCCCTCACCCGCATGCTGCATCCTGAGCGACGATACCGAGAAAAGCCGCTACGGCCGCCGAACCCCGTGGGCGCAATTGCTCCAAATGGTGTTCGGGATTGATGTCCTTCAGTGCCCCAAGTGCTCCAGTAGGATGCAGCGGATCGCCTTCCTCACCCAGCCACGGGTGATCCGCCGGTTCCTGGACGCCATTTCCAGACGGGAGCCACCCTAGGAATGGAGTACCCCTCGGGGCCGATCCCAGGGTCCCCGACCGCCACCGAGACCCGATGGTGGGCATCGCCATGACCCAGGACTGCTTGACCCGACACGAAACGGTGAGATCCTGGTCGAAACGCTCTGATCTTTGCCAAACTGACCAGGTTTCAGGCCCCCAACCCACCCTCCCGGTGCCTGGAGGCCCCCCTTTGATTCCCTCGCCATCCAGCGTTTTGCCCCTTTATTTCTCCTATCCACTGTCCACGCAAGCACCATCCCCTTCCCCGGGAGGCCGGACGCCATGAGACTCGATCCCACGTCCCTGGAACTCTTCGTCAGCGTGGTGGAGGAGGGCTCCATCGCGGCGGCCGCCGGGCGCGAGCACATCGCCGCCGCCGCGGTCAGCAGCCGCGTGAACGCGCTGGAGGAGGCTCTGCAGACCGTGCTGCTCAAGCGCACCAACCGGGGCATCGTGCCCACCGCCGCTGGCCTGGCACTGGTCAGCCTCGCGCGCGGCGTCCTGCACAGCATGGATGAAGTCTTCCTGCAAATGCGGGAGTACGCCACCGGCGTCCGCGGACATGTCCGAGTCTTCGCGAACATCTCGTCCATCACGGAATTCCTTCCGCGCGAGATCCAGTCATTCCTCGCCGAGTATCCCAAAGTGCAGATCCACTTGGAGGAGAGGGCCAGTTCGGTGGTGGCGCGGGCCGTCGCCGAGAACGCGGCTGATCTCGGCTTCGTGACGCTCGGGCCCTATGGCGAGGATCTGGAAACACGGGTCTACCACACGGATCAGCTCGTGGTGATCACGCCCAAGCGCCATCCGCTCGCGCACCGGCGCGCAGTCGTCTTCGCTGAAACACTTGATTACGAATACGTGGGGCTGCACGCGGGCACGGCCATCAATCTGCAACTGGCCAGGTCCGCCTGCGAGCTGCATCGCACGCTCAAACTGCGGATTCAGGTATCGAGCTATGACGCCCTGTGCCAGATGGTGGGCGCAGGCCTCGGCATCGGCCTGTTGCCAAGGTCGGTCGCCGATCCCTATGCCAGGGTGCTCGGCATCCGGGTCATTTCCCTTAAGGAGGCTTGGGCGGACCGGCAGCTGGGCATGTGCGCCCGGTCCTTCGAGGCGCTGCCCATGGCCGCCAAGCTCTTCGTGAGCCACGTCGAGAAGCTGGCCCGCTGACATCAACGAGGGGGGACCGCCTGCTCGCATTCGCTTGCGAATGTCCCCCCTCGTGCACCCCCACGAGGTGTCCGGCCCTAGCCCGGCCACCTCGTCTGATTCGTTCCATGGATGGGTTGACCTGCCATCGGATTTGGCGATGGCGGCCTCGCCACATACTGCTGCGCGGCGCTTCGCGAACTGGCATCATCCACCGGGATAACCCATCAGACAACACAGTCATGAATCGAAGGCAGGAGGGTGACATGCAGACGGCGCTTGCAGTGCCAGGCGAGGCCACGAAACCGTGGCACACCGGGGTGGAGAGGAAGCATTGGACCATCCTGGCCGCGAGCTTTCTCGGCTGGGTCTTCGACGGGTACGAGGCCTACGCGCTCTTCATCGTGATGCCGTTCATGCTGAAGACGCTGTTGACGGCCCAGCAACTCGCCACGCCGGCGGTCTGGGCGGGGATCGCCATCAGCGCGACCCTCCTGGGCTGGGGCATCGGGGGCATCGTCGGCGGCGTGCTCGCGGACTATGTGGGGCGCAAGCGGATGATGCTCTGGTCGGTGTTCCTGTACGCGGTCCTGAGCGGGGCCACGGCGTTCTCGACCTGTTTCTGGATGCTGGTCGGACTCCGCTTCGTGACCGGGCTCGCCATGGGTAGCGAGTGGAGCACGGGCGTCGCACTTCTCGCGGAGACATGGCCGAACCAGGCGCGGCCAAAGGGGGCTGGGTTCCTGCAATCGGGCTTCGGCGTCGGCACCTTCCTCGCGGCCGCGACCTGGCTGATCCTCAGTTACTGGAACCCGCTGGGCCCCAACACCTGGCGCCTCATGTTCGTCGTGGGCGCGCTCCCCGCCTTCTTCTGCCTCTACATCCGGCGTTCCATCGGCGAGTCGGAGAAGTGGATCCAGGCGGTGAAGGCGAAGCGCTGGTCCGCCACGGGGACGGGCAGTCCACAGGCCGGCTCGGGCCAAACCGCATCGAAGCGTCCCTTCACCCTGACCGAGGTGTTCCGCGAGAAGGAGAGCCGGCGGCGCACTATGCTCGCTTTCCTTCTGTCCGTCGCCACGACGGTCGGCTGGTGGGCGATCTCAAGCTGGCTCCCCGCGCATGCGGGCCGCATCGCCAAGGCGGGGGGCTATGCCAACCCCGCGGACTGGGGCACCCGCGCCGCCCTCGTCTACACGGCCGGGGCTGTGGTCGCGTATTTGCTCTCGGGCTTTCTGGCGGATGCGATGGGGCGCCGGAAGTACCTGTTCTTCACGTTCCTGGGGTGCTTCGTCATGACCCCCATCACCTATCTCTGGACGCACTCCCTCCCGCTCCTGATGTGTGTCGCGTTCGTGAACGGGTTCTTCACGCTCGGCTGCGCCTACTCGTGGATGGCCATCTACCCCGTGGAGCTGTTCACCTCCACCGTCCGCGCCACCGCGGCTTCCTTCATCTTCAACGCGGCGCGGCTTATCGCCTTTGTGTTCCCGCTCATCGCGGGCATCCTCATCAGCTCCTTCGGGGGGATTCCCAAAGCCGCCATGACCTTGGGGTGCATCTACCTGCTTGGCCTCGTCGTCCCATGGTTCATGCCGGAGACCACCGGTAAACCGCTGCCGGAATAACCAACGCGCCCATCGACTCGCGCCGGGAGTGGCCACCCGCCACCCCCGGTAGCTCTACCTCCGCCCGCAGGAGACACGCATGACCCGCACGTTCCGTATCGGACAGATCGTCCCCAGTTCGAACACCACCATGGAGACCGAGATCCCGGCCATGCTCCGGGCGCGAGAGGCGATCCTTCCCGAGCGCTTCACGTTCCACTCAAGCCGCATGCGCATGAAGAAGGTGACCAAGGAAGAGCTGAAGGCGATGGATTGCGACTCTGACCGCTGCGCCCTCGAGCTGTCCGACGCGCGCGTCGATGTCCTCGGCTACGCCTGTCTCGTGGCCATCATGAGCATGGGGAAGGGCTACCACCGGGTTTCTGAGGCCCGGCTCCATCAGCGGACCGCCGAAAACGGAGCGCCCGCTCCGGTCGTCACCAGCGCTGGCGCCCTGGTCGATGGGCTGCGGCTCCTGGGCGCCAAGCGGATC
Source organism: uncultured Holophagaceae bacterium (assembly GCA_903884655.1). GTDB lineage: Bacteria > Acidobacteriota > Holophagae > Holophagales > Holophagaceae > Geothrix. The sequence goes on from CAISFO010000037.1 coordinate 50,960, forward strand.
GCCCTGGTGTGCCCGTACATGAAACCGCTCGCCCGGCTCGTGGTGGATTACATAGAAAGTGAGGAGATCGCGGTCGCCGACTGGCTGGCGCTGGAGATCGCCGACAACCTTGAGGTCGGGGCGCGCGATCCGCTAGCGCTGGTCGACACCTATCGGCGCCTCGACCTGAAGGGCATCGACGCGCTTGTGCTTTCGGCATGCGTCCAGATGCCATCCCTTGCTGCCATCCCCCTCGTCGAGGCCGAAGTGGGTGTCCCGGTGGTGTCCGCCGCGGTCTGTACCACGCACCAGATGTTGAAGGCGCTGGGCCTCGAAACCCGGGTGCCCGGCGCGGGGGCGCTGCTTTCCGGGCGCTACTGATCTAGAAAGGTAGAATGCCTCGTTTCATTTCCCTGCGAGCTTCTCGCGCAAGAACGCCACCACGCGGGTGCGGGAATCGCTTGCCGCTTCGGGATTCCAGGCCATGAAGCCCTTTCCACCCATGGCAGCCGGATCCGAATAGCTGAGCGGAGCCGCGTCGCGGTTGAATCCGTGGGCGGCGCCAGGATATTCAACCGTGGTCACATCGAAGCTGAATTTCTTCAATAGCAGTTTTTTGAATTCCGGGACGTAATTGCCCTCACCGTAGGAATCCTCCGTGCCGTAGAATATGATCATGGGCGCGCCGCTCAACCCGCCGCTCTGCTCAACCTTGGGATTGATGTAACGGCACACAGGGTAGAAAGCCGCGTGGGCCGCGAAGCCCTTCTCATCCCTCATCCAGGCCTTGCGATGGTTTTCCAGGGCGGCGCGCACCGTGATGCCACCTCCCATGGAAAAGCCCATGATGCCGATGCGGCTCGGATCGATGCCGGCGCGCTTGCGCAGGTCCTTGAGCGCGGCGAAGGCCAGAGGCAAGTAGCTATCGATGGCCGGACGGTCCTGGGGTGAGTGGTAGATGCCGGTCTTGAAATCCACTTCGAGAATGGCAATGCCCTCGTCAAGGATCGCTTCTCGGTAAAAGGCGCCCCGTGCATCGATGCCCATGGTGCCATGTACCAGCACGATGGCCGGAGCAGGTCCGACCGCTTTCGCGGGCAGGTACAGGGTGCCTGATGCTTGAAGCGGATGATTGGTGTCAAGGGACGTGATGGGAACCGGCGTGCCGCTCTGGGCCGGTCCCGCGACCAGTTCAAGCGGCGTGAAGCACAGCGCGAAAATCAGACAAGGGCCTCGAAGGATTCGCATCCCGCACCTCCGCGCTATTGAGACGCGGACAACGGCCCGTGTCAAGGGTCGCTCCCTGAGGACAGCGCCCCGCTAGACTGATCGGATGCTCTCTTCCCTGAGGATCCAGAACCTCGCCCTCGTCGAAGACCTGTCCCTGGACTGGGGGCCGGGCTTCACGGTGCTCACGGGCGAGACCGGCGCGGGCAAGTCCCTGCTGGTGGACGCCCTCTCCCTGCTGGTGGGAGCCCGGGGCGATGCCGAGCTGGTGCGCCACGGGGCCGAGCGGGCCACGGTGGAGGCCGTGGTGGAAGGCCGCTTCGAGGCCTGGCGGGCCTTCCTGGCCGAGCGGGGCCTGCCCGAGGAACAGCCGGTGGTGCTGCGCCGGGAGGTGGGTTCTGGCCGCAGCCGGGCCTGGATCAACGGCGCCAGTTGCGCCCTGGTGGACCTGCGCGAGGCGGGCCGCCTCTGGATGCGCCTCACCAGCCAACACGACCACCAGTCCCTGCTGGGGGAGGAACGCCACCTGACCCTCGTCGATGAGGTGTTGGGCCTCGAACCCTGCCTGGAAGGCCAGGCCACAGCCGTGCGGGAGGCCCTGGCCGCCCTGAAGGCCCGGCGCCGCAGCGAGGCCCAGCGGGAGCAGCGCCTGGAGCAGCTCGCCGAGGCCCTGGCGGATCTCGAGAAGCTGGCCCCCAAACCGGGCGAGTGGGCCCAGCTCAAGGCGGAGCGGGAGCCCCTGCGCCACGCCGTGCATCTGGAAGAGGCCTTCCGGGAGGCGGCGGAGGCCCTGCACGAGGGCCTGCTATCCACGTAGACCTGGGTGACCTTCACATCGGCGATGACGCCCGAGATGGCCACCCTGGCCGAGGTGGCCTTCAGCGGCAGCTGGTCGAGAGTGCTGTCCCCCCCCGGTACGAAGAAGTAGGGCGACAGGGTGGTGTCGGTGTCCCCGCCTTCGGCGGTCGGGCTGTGGCGCACCGACGTGGGCTGGACCCGGGCCTGGGCATCCCCCTGGATGGAGAGAGTGAGCCCGGCACAGCAGGCGAAGAGGGCGGTGGTGGACCGGCGCAGTGACATGGGTTTCTCCCGGATGGCCCGCGCCGGCATGGCGCGGTTCAGGAGGGAATGTCGCGGGAGGCCGGATCCTTTCGCGCCTCTGAAAAGTTCTTCCGGGATGCCGGGGCGCACCTTCGAAGGGACGGACAGTGGGCCTAATTTTTCCCGGCCGGATGAATCCGTACTCGATAACCATCCACAGGCCCGGTCGCGGGCAGCTTGGCGGGCTCGGGCACGGGGGCGTTCAGGAAGTAGAGGTCCAGCACATCGCCCTCCAGGAGGCGCGTCTCGCCCTGCCACCAGGCCATGTCACCGCCGGGGTCGATGAGCCGTAGCGCCAGAACCTGGACCCCGGCAGCGCCGCGCCGGAGGACCACGGCCTGGGCGCCCACGGGTCCCTTCACCAGGACGCGGGTCGACCCATCCGCCTGGGGTTCCAGCTTCCAGCCCGGCGCAAAGGCAGCCGCTGCTTTCCACTCGGGCCGCTTGGCGGACTTGGCAGCAGGCGCCGCCGGCGCGGGGACTGCATCCACCTGCGCCTTCCTGGCCGGTTCGGTGGACGGCGCTTGGGTGGCCACGGCGCCCGTGGCACCTCCCCGTGTACCGCCGGGTGCGTGGTCCGCCGCCTGATTCCGGGGGGTGGTCCTTCCCAGCAGGGACTCCTCCTTCGCGGCGCCCGCCACCTCCAGCAGGGCCGTCGAGGACCGCGGCGCCTTGGCCTTCTTGGCGACCTTGTCCTGGGCTTCGGCATCGGCCCGGTGTGCCTCTGCTTCGCCGGAGGCCGGCGCGGTTGCCAGGGCAGCCTCCAACCGGCGGGACGGCGGAGCTGGAGGCGGGGGCGCCGGAACCGCGAAGGCAGGCGCGGGCGGGGGGAGTGCTACGGCTGGAGCAGGGACGTTCTTCCTGGCCGGGGCATCGAGCCTCGGGGCCACAGGCTTGTCTTCGACAGCCTTGGCCTCGGGCGCCTTGGGGGTCGCCCGCTCCAGGGGCGGCGGCGTCTTCTCGGGGCTGCGCAGGACCACCAGACCTGCCGTGGCGGCCATGAGCAGGCCGGCCGCCGCACCCAGCACGCCCGTCCGGCGCCAGAAGGGCACGACCTTGGGCGCCGTGGCAGGGGCCAGGGCCGCCAGGAGCTGGGCCTTCAGTACCGGATCCGCCAGCAGCTCCCGCAGGGCCTCCTCGTCCATGAGGGCATCGAAAACCTCCTGGTGGTCCAAGGCGGCCGCGAAGAGGGCGCTGCGCTCCTCTCCGGTGAGGGTGCCCGTGGCGTGGCCGCCCAGCAGCTTTTCGGCGTCGAGGGGTTTCATGTGACCCCCCTTCCTTCCCAGGCCCCACCCAGGGTTTCCAGCAGCTGCTTTCGGCAGCGGTGATCCCAGGTGTAGATGGTGTTGAGGCTCGCGGCTTGCATCAGGCTCTGGATTTCAGGGAAGCTGTGGCCCAGCAGCTTGAGGCGGAACAGCTCCCGGCAGCGGTCCCCCATGCGGGCGATGCCACCCATGAGCTTCGCCAGCAGCTCCTTGCGCTCCAGCACCGTGGCCGGGTCCGGCGCGTCCGAGGCCGGGGGGAACAGGTCCACATCCACGGCGTCGTACTCGCCCCGGCGCGCGGCCTTGCGGCGGTAGGCCGCCAGTTTGAAGCGCAGGATCTGGAAGGCCAGGGGCAGCAGATCCTCTATGCGGTCGAGGTGACCATATTTCTCATGGAGCAACACCAGCACCTCCTGCGCCAGGTCCTCCGCATGGGCGCCTGCGTACCGGGATGCCGCGAAGGCCACGATCCTTTCACGCAGCCTGGACAGGATCTCCTCCTGGCCGCCAGCGGGCTGGGCCTGGGCAGCTTCCCTTGCGGGAATCGGCAGGGGGGATGTCATCTCGAGCTCGGGGTCCATGAACGAACAGGGGCAGCCTTCATCCTGGCAGATCCAGGAACGACCCCCTCCATTCCAAAGCCTTCCAACAAGGCTTGCCGACAGGGATAGGGAGGTCCTCCATGTTCCTGGACATCCCAGTCGATTCCGGTCTTCTCGCCTCCCTGGCCACGGGCCTGGCAGCCGGCGCCGTCCTGGGAGGCTGGTGGGGCCGGCGGACCCTGAGCCTGGTCCCGACGGAAGTCGACTACCAATCCAGGCTGGAGACCCTGGCCCGCGCCCAGAAAGCCAGCGAACAGGCCAATTCCGAGCTGAAGCAGGCTTTGGACCAGATGCAAGAGGCGGCGGGCACGGATCGACTGACCGGTGCCTGGAATCGCCGCCGTTTCGAAGATGGGGTGATTCAACACATGGCTCTGGCCAAGCGCCGGGGGGACCCTCTCAGCCTCTTTATCTTCGACCTCGATCACTTCAAGCGGGTCAATGACACCTTCGGCCATGGGGTGGGGGATGCGGTCCTGAAGTCGGTGTGCAGCACCGTGCGCGACCAGCTCCGGGTTTCCGACGCCCTGGTGCGCTGGGGCGGCGAAGAGTTCATCGTGCTCTGCCCTGCCACGACCCTGGCCGGCGCGACCATCCTGGCCGACAAGATCCGCCGGACGGTGGAAGCCCAAGCCATGCCCCAGGTGGGCATGTTGACCATCAGCCTGGGCGTGGCCCAGCGCATGGCCGGCGAGGACCTGGACGTCTGGCTCGCCCGGGCGGACGGGGCCCTCTACCGGGCCAAGGAGCGGGGCAGGAACCGCACCGAAGCCTCCCTGGAGATGGTGGAATCCCACGGCGATGAGGCCCCCTCCATCCTGGCCCTGGTATGGGACCCCGCCCTGGAGAGCGGGAACGCGGAGATCGACCATCAGCACCAGGTGCTCTACCAGTTGTCCAACAACCTGCTGGCCTCCATCACGAGCGGCCGCTATCCCGAGGACGCCAAGCTCCAGATGCAGTTGCTGCTGGCCCATGTGGCCCAGCACTTCCACGACGAAGAAGCCATCCTCGCCCGGGCCGGCTTCCCCGACCTGGAGAGTCATGCCAAGGAACATCGGCGCCTCATCACCAAGGCCAAGTCCCTCCAGCAGGAAATGGGGGGAGCGGCGGCCGACCTCCCCTTTCTGCTCAGCTTCCTGGCCCTCGACCTCGTGAAGGGCCATCTGCTGGGCTGGGACCGACGGTTCTTCAAGTTCCTGGGAAGTCACTGAACCCGCAGGGCCGCCCAGGTACACTGGGGTCATGTCCGAACGCCTGATCCTGCTCACCAATGACGACGGCCTGTGGGCGCCGGGGCTGGCGGCCCTGGCCCGGGCGGCCTCCGCCTTCGGGCGGGTGGTCACCGTGGCCCCGGACCGCAACCGCTCGGCCATTTCCTCGGCCCTGAGCCTCCACAACATCCTGCGGCTGAACGAGGTGGGTCCCGATCGCTTCGCCTGCGACGGCACGCCCGTGGACTGCGTGCTGCTGGGCATCTGCGAGGTGCTGGACCGCCGGCCCGACTGGGTGCTTTCGGGTGTCAACCAGGGCTTCAACCTGGGCGAGGATGTGTTCTATTCGGGCACCGTCGGCGCCGCCTTCGAGGGCCGCCTCCAGGGCTGCCGGGCCGCGGCCTTTTCCCTGCAGCCGGGTGGTTCCCTGGACCTGGTCGAGCCCTGGATCACCCGGTTCCTCGCCCGCTGGGAGACCATGGACCTGCCCTCCAACCGCATCTGGAACCTGAACTTCCCCAAGGGCGAGCCCAAGGGCTTCCACCTCACGGGCCAGGACAGCCGCGCCTACCACGACCTGGTGGAGCGCCGCATGGATCCCCGCGGCACCCCCTATTTCTGGATCGGCGGTGATGCAGGCCCCACCTACGCCAAGGCCCCGGGCAGCGATGCCGAGGCAGTCTTCCACGGCTTCGCCAGCGTCACACCCCTGCGCCTGGACCTGGGCTGTCCCGAGACCCTGGCCCGGCAGGCCGACTTCGACGCCACTTTCAACAGGTAGAACCATGCGCATCGCCTTCCGGGTCCACGGGGCGGTCCAGGGGGTCGGGTACCGGCGCTTCGCGGCCCGTGAGGCCCAGGCGCTGGGCCTCGCGGGCTGGGCGGGCAACGAGCCCGATGGCACGGTGCGCGGGGAGGCGGAAGGACCGGAGGCTGCATTGATGGCATTCCATGCGAGGCTGGCCCAGGGCCCCACCTTCGCCCTGGTCTCTCGACTGGACTGGGAGCACCTGGATATGCGATCCTCCCTTCCCCTTCCATTCGAGATTCACAGGTAGCCATGCCCATGAATGCGACCCTCAGCTCCTTCGTCCGCGACGTGCCGGACTTCCCGAAAGCCGGGATCCTCTTCCGGGACATCACACCCCTCCTGGCCAATGCCGAGGCCTTCGGCGAGGCCGTGGAAGCCATGGCCCAGCCGGTGCTCACCCTCCAGCCCACGCACGTGCTGGGCCTGGAGTCCCGGGGCTTCATCTTCGGCAGCGCCCTGGCCCAGAAGCTGGGCATAGGCTTCGTGCCCGCCCGCAAACCCGGCAAGCTGCCCATGGCCACCCACCAGGAGGCCTACGGCCTGGAATATGGGGCGGACGCCCTGGAGATCCACACTGACGCCTTCAAGGCCGGCGACCGGGTCCTCATCGTGGATGACGTCATGGCCACCGGCGGCACCGCCGCCGCCGCCCAGCGCCTGGTGCAGCGCACCGGCGCCCAGGCCGTGGCCCTCACGGTCTTCATCGAACTGACCCAGCTGCCTGGGCGGGAGAAGGTCGAGGGGCTGCCCGTCTTCAGCGTCCTTCGCTACTAGTGACCCCACTCGTCAAGATCGTGCTGCTGGTCTGGCTGGTGCTGGGCCCGGTGGGTATCTGGCTGCGGCGCTGGCGCCGGAACCGCAGAACCTGATCAACCCTTGCCCGCTCTCGGCAGCACCAGGCTGAAGCGGCTCCCGGGTGCCAGCGGCTGGTAGCGGGCGTCGCCGCCGTGGTCCTGGGCGATGCGGCGGACGATGGCGAGGCCAAGTCCGGTGCCTTTCCGCTTGGTGGAGAAGTAGGGTTCGAACAGGCGTTCCCGATCGGACTCCGGCACGCCCATGCCATCGTCGGCCACATCGAACTGCAGCGCCTCACCGACCACCGAAAGCGACAGGCCGATGGAGCCCTTCCCCTCCACCGCCGCCACCGCGTTGTCCACGCAGTTGATGAGGGCTCGCTTGACCATGTCGACATCCCACAGGGCCGAGACCGGCTCCCCGGGCAGCTGCAGGTCCCACGTGATGTCGGGATGGTTCGGCCCGTACAGGGCTGCCACCTGACGCAGAATGTCCGCGGGATCGCAGGGCGAGAACTGGGGCGAGGGCAGGCGGGCAAAGCGGCTGAAGCTGTCCACCAGCCGGGACAGGCTGGCCACCTCGCCCAGAATGGTCTCCGCGCCTTCCTGCACGGCGGCGAGATCCAGCTTGCCTTCGCGGGTGCGGCGCAGCAGGCGCTGGGCGGTGAGCTGGATGGGGGTCAGCGGATTCTTCACTTCATGGGCCATGCGCCGCGCCACTTCCTGCCAGGCGGCCCGCTTCTCGGCCTGGGCCAGCAGGGAAAGATCCTCCAGCACCGCCAGCACGCCGCCGCCCTGGATGGGTTCCAGGATGGCCCGCACGGGCCGGCCCTCCCCCTCGCCTCCCAGCCGCAGTTCCTCCTGAACCCCCCGCTTGGCGTCCTGGACGGCCGCCAGCAGCGCGGGCAGGCGACCCAGGCGGGGAAGGGAGACCACCGATGCCCAGCGGGCCTCGTTGGGATCAAAGGATTCCAGGCCCAGCCAGGTTCGCGCGGCGGCGTTGAAGAGGCGCAATTCCCCATCCGCCCGCCAGCTCATGACGCCCACGGGCAGCGCCGCCAGCAACTGGTCCAGGTAGGCGCGCTGCTGCTCCAGGCGGCTGGCCTGGGCCTCGATGGCCTCCCGGTTGGTCTTCAGGTCCCGGGTCATGGCATTGAAGGTGCGGGCAAGGAAGGCCAGCTCGTCCTCGCCCATCTCTGGCAGCTGCACGTCCAGGTCCCCGCCACCCACGCGCTGGGCGGCCTTGGCCAGGGCGCGGATGGGTTCGCTCAAGGACTTCGCCAGCGCCAGTCCCGACCACACCGCGAAGAAGAGCGTCAGCAGGGTCAGGAAGAGGAAGGTGCTCTGGGGCAGGGTCTGGAGGGTGTCCTTGGCCGCGCGGATCTGCTGGCTTTCCTTGAACCGTTGTTCCAGTGCCAGCAACCGGTCCAGCTTCTCCCGGGGCATGAAGACGCCCACGACCCAGACGCCATCGCCCCGGGGCACCTCCCGCAGCATCCACAGACCGTCCTTGGATTCCTGGGTGCTTTCCCCGAACACGATGTCCAGCCCCGGCGGCGGAAGGCTGGTACCCATGTCCAGGCCCTTGACGCCCTTGTCGCCCTGCTTCCCGAGGAAGGCGACGAGATCCAGGCCTGCGGCGGCGCGAATCGACTGGGGCTCGGCGGAAGCCGACACCGCCAGCCGGCCCGCCCCGAAATCCAGGCGGGTTTTGGCGGCGGCGCGCAGGTCCTCGGCCATCTTCTGGCCATCACGGATGGCCACTTCGGTTTCAGGGCTGAACCAGCGCTCCACATTCTTGTTGATGAAGTTCCGGCCCACCATGAAGAGGATCAGGCTGGGGACGATGCCCACGATGAACAGGGTCAGCACCATGCGGGTGCGCAGCCGCGAACCCAGAATGCCGCTCTTGCGCTCGAAGTAGAGCTTGGCGATGCTCCGGGCCACGATGAACAGCAGGCTGCCGATGGCCAGAACATTGGCCAGACCCAGGGCCACCAGGGCCCAGCGGGAAGGTGCGTCGAGGCCGCCTTCCGCCACGCGGTTGCCCACAGCCTTGTAGGCCAGAATGATCATGATGATCAGGACCGCCAAGCCCACGGCCGCGTAGAGGCGAGTCAGCTCGGGATGCCTTTTCGGGTGAGGGGAAGCCATGCTCAGCAGGCTATCCTGGAACCTTGCGGAAGGGCAGAAACGGATGACGACGGGCGGTGCGGAAGCGGTGCGGCAGACCTTCCTCGCAGGCTTCGTTCCCGCCAGTGGCGGTCCCCTGCCCGATCCCCCGCCCCCCGGGGAGGCCTGGGACACCCTGGAGGTGGCGGGCGCCAGCTATCCTCGCCTCTCCCTGGAGTTCTGGACATCGAAGCAGCGCCAGGCCGCGAACCTGCATGAGATCTCCTACCGGGCCTGCTACAAGCCCCAGTTGCCCCGCCACTTCATCGAGCGCCTGACCCGGCCCGGTGAGCGGGTCTACGACCCCTTCAGCGGCCGCGGCACCACAGCCCTCGAAGCAGCCCTGCTGGGGCGCCGCGTGGCCGCCAATGACGTGAACCCCCTCGCCAGGATGCTGGCGGAACCACGCCTGACACCACCGGATCCCGCCGCCGTGCAGCAGCGCCTGGGAGAGATTCCCCGCAGCGGTTCTGGTGATGGCCTGGACCTCAGCATGTTCTACCATCCCGACACGGAAGCCGAGATCCGCGGCCTCCGGGACTGGTGCCTGAGCCGGGCGGCCTCCGGCGAGTTGGACGACCTGGACACCTGGATCCGCATGGTGGCCACCAATCGCCTCACGGGCCACAGCCCCGGCTTCTTTTCGGTCTACACCCTGCCTCCCAACCAGGCGCTCAGCGCCGAGAAGCAGAAGCAGATCAATATCCAGCGGGAGCAGGTGCCCACCTACCGGGACACGCACGCGCTGATCCTGAAGAAGACCCGGCAGCTGCTCTCCGGTCTGGAACCAGAGCAGCGGCGCAACCTGGCCTTCGCGGCCCAGGATGCCCGCTTCCTCACCGGCGACGCCCGGGAAACGACCTCCCTGCTGGATGGCTGCATGACCCTCACGGTCACTTCGCCCCCCTTCCTGGACGTGGTGGACTATGTGGGGGACAACTGGCTGCGCTGCTGGTTCACTGGCCTGGACGCCGAGGCCATTGGCCGCGGCATCAGCACGCCCCGCACGGTGGAGGCCTGGTCCAAAACCATGGACGCCGTCTTCGAGGAACTGCACCGCCTCACCCGCCCCGGGGGTTTCGTGGCCTTCGAAGTGGGCGAGATTCGCCGCGGCAAGGTGCGGCTGGACGAGGTGGTGCTGCCCCTGGGCCTCCAGGCGGGCTTCAAGGCCCACGGTGTCCTCGTGAACAGCCAGACCTTCACCAAGACCGCCCACATCTGGGGCGTGGGCAACAACGACAAGGGCACCAACAGCAACCGGGTGGTCCTGTTTGAGCGGTATTGAGCCACCGGTCGGAACGGATGCTTTCCTTTTCCTGGACAGCCCAGCGATGTTGGTAAAAATAAGCCATTAAATTTTTTATTTGACTCTATTGACTCTCATTCGAAACGGTCCATTCTGAGGCCTCGGGTGGGGGTTCGTGAACCTATCAACCCATCCTAGAGGAGGCTTGAATGACATTCCGAAACTGTGGGTTGTCCGTGCTGACGACCCTCGCCCTGCTCCCTTCCAGCCTGCTGGCCGGCGAGGTGGCCAAGGCCGGGCCTGCCGATCCTGCGCCCGCGGTGGCAGTGCCCCCGTCAGGCCTGCACCGCTTCATGGTCGTGCGGACCTTCCCCGCTGGAGCCCTGGCTGGCCTGGATGCGACGGCCAAGAAATCAGTCAACGCGTGCAACTCCACGAAGGGTGTGCGCTGGGTGCACTCCTACGCCAATGCGGACAAGACCAAGACCTTCTGCATCTATGAGGGGCCCAACGAACAAGCGATCAGGGATGCCGCGACCGCGAACAAGATCCCGGTCGATGAAGTCGTCGAGATCCCGGTCGTGCTGAATCCGGAGTAGTGCCCACGGGCTTCCGGACTTGCACCCAAGTCCCCCACAGAACCACCGTGGATCCGTCAAGCGCACCTGGGTTCGGTCGCTGGCGGTGGTGAACAAGTCAAGGCCCGGCTTTGCCGGGCCTTGACGCGGGAGTTCGGGGGGAGGCTCCGCCTCTGCAAGCTTGCGAGCCGGAGCACGCAAAGCGTGCGTCAGGCGGAGGCGCGCAGCGAGGAACCCCCGGAGGATAGAAAGGTGAAGCCCGGCTCTGCCGGACTTCACCGCGGGGGTCCGGGGGTATTCGCGCAGCGAGGAACCCCCGGAGGATATTAAAACCGGTACCCGATGCCCACGCCGTAGAGCATGGGATCGAGCTTCACCGTCGTGACCTTGGCGCCGGTGGAGGCCACCGTCAGGTCCGTCTGCAGCTGCACGTACTTCACGTCGAGGTTGATGAAGCAGTTCTTCGCCACCTTGAAGTCCACGCCCACCTGGGCGGCCAGGCCCGTGCTGCTCTTGCCGAGATCCAGAGCGCCATTGGAAATCTTGACGTCGGAGATGAGGGTGTAGTTGAGGCCCAGGCCCACATAGGGGTCGATGGCCTGGCCAGGAAGGAAATGCCACTGCGCCGTGAGGGTCGGGGGCAGGTGCTTGAAGGTGCCGACCTTGCCGACCCCTTCCACCGTGACGTCATGTTCCTGGGGCACGGTGAGGACCAGCTCGGCCGAAAAGTTCTTGGTGAAGAAATAGGTGAAGTCCACTTCGGGAATGGTCTTGCTGCTGACGTGGATGGCATCGGCAGGAATGCCGGGGACCGCGTCGGACTTGTTGGCCGGCTGGATCTGGACCGCCCGCAGGCGGATCATCCAGGGGCCGTCTTCGGCCTGGAGGCATGGGGCCGCGAGGGCGGCGGCCAGCAGAGTGAGGGTGGCGATCTTGTTCATGAGGCATCCAGAAAGAGCCCCCGGGATCTCCCGGGAGCGGGTGAGAAGGCAGGTCAACCCCCACCGGCATGTCCGGTTTCATGGGGAGTAGGAAGCTCTGGCAGGGCCAGGCGCGGCAAAAGGGAGGGTGCAGGGCAGAGCCAGCCCGCTGGCTCTGCGCCAGGGGTCGGGGAGGGACGTTGGGGGCCGGCAATGCCGACTCGGGGAGGAGGAACCTAGGAAAGGGCAGGCTTCAGAACTGCTTCAGCCCGCTGAATGTGTGCGGCCTGGTGGGTTGGGGACTCAAGCACCAGGGTGTCGAAGGTCACGGTGGCGAGGTGCCGTTGCAGCAGGGCCGTCGCGTTGTCCCAGGCCCGCTGCACTTGGCAGCCACCGGAGAAGACGCAGGGCCTGCCACCTTCGAGGCAGGCATTCAGGACCACACCACCCTCCACGGCCTCCAGGATGTCGAGAAGGGAGATCCGGGAGGCGGAACGGGCAAGGCTGATCCCGCCACCGGTCCCGCGCAGGGTCCGGAGGATGCCCGCTTTGACGAGGCAGCTCACGATGCGGCGGGTGAAGGGTGCTGGCAACAAACGGGCCTTCGAGATCTCGGGAATGGAGACCCAGGTGCCGGGCTCCAGGCAGGCGAGGTGCAGCACCAGGCGTGCTGCGTAATCCGACTGCCGAGAGATGCCGATCATGGTTCCCCGAGGGTGACTTGCACCACAACATTACCTAATTCGTAACCTTGGTCAAGACCCTTATGTCATCAAATTAAACCACCATGAGGGTGTGAAATGCCCCCGCAGCAGGCGCCTCGATAAACGACGCTTTTTCGCGTCAGGTTTACCTTCACGAATGACTCTGCGATCCGCCACAGTGGCCTGCACGATGGTGGGTGTTGCGGTCTTCCCTGGGGTTTCCGTCGCTCAGGCGTGGCCGGTCTTCGGGAGCCCGTCCTGGTGTGCGCCCCGCACCCGCCCGATGGCCTGCACCCGCAGGTGGGCGGGCTGGTGGGACGCGCTGCGCTGCGCCAGGGCGCTGAAGCGTACGGTGGCCAGGTAGTCGTCCAGAACCAGGGTGGCATCCACCCACACGGACTGGACGGGACAGCCGGCCGCAAGGGGACAAACCCGGCGGTCACTCACGCAGTGGTTGAGTGCGATGCCACCCTCCATCGCGCGGACCACCTCCCCCAGGGAGATCTCCTCGGCGGGCCGAGCCAGACTTACCCCGCCGCCGGACCCCCGCGAGGTCGCCAGGATGCCTGCCTTCACCAGGTCCCCCACGATGCGGCGGACGAAGTCCAGGGGCAGCATGCGGTGCTTGGCGATGTCCGCTATAGGCACCTTGGCGCCGGGGGCCAGACAGGCCAAGTGCAGCACCACGCGGGCCGCGTAATCCGTCTGTCGCGAGATGCCAAGCATGGGCCACCACCAGGAAGGATCAAATATGACCCGATCACTCCTATTGGTCAAGATGACCAGGTCACCTATGACTTCGACCAACGGAATAGGGCCGCATCTTCGCCATCCGGGTAGTAGCCCGATCGCTGGCCACAGGGCTCCCAGCCGCAGGTCCGGTAGAGCCGTATGGCGGCCGCGTTGGAGGGACGCACTTCCAGGAAGAGGTGGTTCATCCCCTGGCCTTCCAGGTCTCCCTGGCAGGCCTCCAGCAGGACCCGGCCCAGGCCCCCTTCCCGGTGGGCAGGATCCACGGCGATGCGCAGCAGTTCGGCCTCTCCCGCCGCGGGAACCACAGCCCAGCGGGCGAAGGCCACCTCGGGGATGACCCACACCGCCTCGTGCTCCGCGGGAGCCTTCCAGGCCACGCCGAAGGCCGTCCGGTCCAGCCGGGATACCCACTCCGGCAGTGCCTCGCCTTCCCGCAGACGCTGGACACCTGAATCCTGCGGCCCGGTCACCTCGCCACACCCTTTCTCAGGGCCTCGGACAGATGGGCCGCGGCCAGGGGGAAGTTCACTTCCGCATCGGTCTCCCGCAGGTAGAAGGGTACCAGGGGCGCCTCGGGAGGCCTCTGGGAGGCCCGGCGCGCCAGGGCCACCAGGCCCGCCAGGGTAGCCTCGCCCTCATCGGCCAGCGACACGCGGTTCGCGGGCAGCAGTGAATCCAGCTTGGACGCAAAAGCCTCTGGCGCCCACCAGGGATCCGCTCCCACGCGATCCGGCAAGGTGTTCAGCGGGTGCTTGGCGGCCGCCTCAGTGGGACCCTCGTCCCAGCGCTGATGGAAGGCCTCACCGCGCTGGCCGTCCAGGAGGATCCAGCAGGGTCCGGCCACGCCAGCCTGCCGCAGGGCCTCGGCCCTCAAGGCGAACGCAGAGAACCCCCAGGTGGGCAGACCCGTGAGCCCGAATCCTTCCGCTGTGGCCACACCGATGCGCAGACTGGTGAAACCGCCGGGGCCCAGGCAGGCGGCCACGCCGGAGAGTGCCTCCGGCCCCGCTCCGGCTTCCACCATCAGCTCGTCCAGGGTCGGAATCAGCCGCTCGCTGTGCCCCCGGCCCGGGCCTGAAAGAACCCGCCGGGCCCACACCCGATCCCCGCGAATCAGCGCCAGGTGCAGGATTTCCGTGGTGGTGTCGAGGGCGAGGAGCATGGTGTCAGTGTACCGGGGGCGGAGGCGTCAGGCGTGGATCCCTGGTGGCAGGTCATTGCCTTCGATCTCAGACACCGGACGGATCCGCGCTTTCCCTTCGGCCGGACCGGGCCTGTTCAGGCAGCTCAAGGATGAACCGGCTGCCTCGCGGCTGGTTGTCCTCCACCCAGATGCGCCCCTGGTGCAGGTTCATCACCGATCGGCAGAAGGCCAGGCCCAGCCCACGTCCCAGGTGGTCTTCCTCGGGGTGCTTCACGCGCACGAACCGATCGAAGATCTCGCCTTTCAATTCCGCGGGCACGCCGATTCCCTGGTCGCAGACCCAGATCTGGGCGCCATGACCGCCAGACCCAGGCACGACCCGCACGTCGATCTGGGAGCCCTCGGGCGCATAGCGGATGGCATTCTCCAGCAGGTTGGACATGACCCTGTGGAGGAGGTGGGGATCGGCCTCCACCGCAAGCCCAGGGGGAAATTCCAGGTGGAACCAGCCCTTGTTGCGGGTGGCCAGGGACTCGAATTCCTGAATCACCTTTTCCAGCCAGGGGCCGATGTCAATCTTCTTCAGATCGGCGACCAGGTCCACCTGATCGCCGAGGGAGAGGTCCAGCAGATCCGTGACCATGGCGTGCATCGCGCGCACGGAGCCATTCAGTCGATCCTGGTACCGCGTGCAAGGGTTTGCCCCGCAGCCCTCCCTCATCAACTCGAGGGTGGCCTGGGTGGCGGCCAGCAGGTTCTTCATGTCATGGGCGACGTACTGCAGCAGGTTCTCCTTCTGGGCGTGCAGATCCAGGATGGACTCGCGATCCGCCCGCAGCTCATGCCGCAGGTGCCGCAGGCGGATGAGGCTCCGGGCGCGGGTGCTGAGCTCCACGGGCAGGATGGGCTTCCGCAGGAAGTCGTCGACACCGGCCCGCACCGCCTCCGCGTGTCCCTCCCGCCCGTCCTCGACGGTCACCACCAGCACGGGAATGTCCTCACCGCCCAGCAGCTGGCGAAGGTGTCTGCAGACTGACAGGCCGTACACATCAGGCAGGTAGAGATCCAGGATCAGCAGATCGGGAAGCTCCCGGTCCAGGGCGGCCATGGCTTCCTGGGCGGTGGTCGCCAGGGTCAGCTGGTACTCGTTGCACTCCAGCACCCCGCACAGGAACTTGATGGAAACCGGATCGTCCTCGACCACCAGGACCCGGGCCCCCCGATCCTGACGCAGGTGGCCGGATTGGGCAGGCGTGGTCGACTGCAATTGTATTGGGTGGCTCCCGGTCGCTCGGTCCGATACGAAGACCTCCTGCTGATCGGGTCCAGAGCCCGGGGCCATGAGTCTGCGGCAGGGTCCGGGCTCTGGGCTCCAGGGCAAGCTGGGACTCGGCACCCCTCCTGGCCCGGCCCAAAGGCAAGCCTGAATTCAGACCGGAGGGCCGCCACGGGAAGCAGCCTCTCGATCCCGAGGTCTGACGAACGCAAAACGGCGGCCCGACTGGGCCGCCGTCTTGAAATCAAGCCCGGCCTAGCAGGCCTTGAGAACTTTGCCCGCCTGGATGCAGGAGGTGCAGACACGCATGCGCTTGGGAGCGCCGCCCACCAGGGCGCGGACGCGCTGGATGTTCGGGTTCCAGCGGCGCTTGGTGACGTTGTTCGAATGGGAGACGTTGTTGCCGAACTGGGGCTTCTTGCCGCAAATTTCGCACTGACGGGACATGGGAACCTCACAAGCCAAGGTGAAAACAGCCAAGAGAATCAGTTTAGCCAGGCAGGGCCATTCCGCAAGGGGAAAGGCCTTGCGCTGCGCCATTTGTCCCGTCCAGGATAGCTGCATTCCCCCCGGAACCGCCGTGGACCTCCGCCCCTGGGCGCTCGCCTTCACCCTGCTGGACTGGCCCGAGCGCCAGAAGGCCGATTGCTGGGCCGCCCTGGAAGCCGGATTCCAACCCATTCTCCCCCCAGAGGCCGCCGAGGAGGTGGCCCGCCTTCAAGCCGACCAGTTTCTTCACCACCAGGCGGCCCGGGACCGGGGTGCCCGGCTACTGCTGCCGGGAGACCCAGGGGTGGACGCTCTGCTGGCGCCCCTGCCCTATCCGGTGGCCCTGTGGGTGCGAGGCACCCTGCCACCGGTGGGCCCCCGCATCGCGGTGGTGGGCAGCCGCCGGGCCAGCTCCGGGGGAAAGGCCCGCACCAGGGCCTGGGCCAAAACCCTCGCAGAAGCAGGGGTGGCGGTCCTCTCTGGGCTGGCCCGCGGCATCGATGGCGCCGCCCACGAAGGGGCCCTGGAGGCCCATGGCGGAGCCACAGGAAAGGCGGCCACCTGGGGGGTCCTGGGCTCAGGACTGGACCACCCCTACCCGCCCGAGCACAAGCCCCTCATGGACCGCATGGTGCAGGCTGGAGGTGGCGTCCTCACGCCGTTCCCGCCCGAAGCCCTGCCCCTGAAATGGCACTTCCCGAGGCGGAACTGGCTGCTGGCGGCCTGGGTGGACGCGGTGCTGGTGATGGAGGCTGCCCGGGCCTCCGGCAGCCTGGTGACCGCCAAGCTGGCTCTGGACCTGGGGAAGGAACTCTATGTCGTCCCCGGCTCCGAAGGCACCGACGCCCTCCTGGACGAAGGCGCCGCCCACCCGTGTACCGAGGTGGGCGACCTTCTCGCAGGGTGAACGGAATCGACCCCCGTGCTCTATGAAGCTGGCGGCGCGTCGGGGCGCTTCAGCGTGCGCAGGTACCCCACCACCTGATCGATCTGGTCAGTGGTGAGGGTCTTGCCCCAGGGGGGCATCATGGGCGACAGGCCCACGCCTACGCCGCCCCGGCGGATGGTGTCCTTGAGGTCCGGGTCGGCCTTGGCCTTCTGGAAAGCCGGGTCGCCGATGTCCCGGGGATGGGGCTCGACGTTGAAGGCGTTGAAGCCATCCCCGGCCCCAGTCTCGCCGTGACAGATCAGACAGTAGTGCTGGAAGACCTGCTTCCCCAACCGCAGCTCATAGGAGAGCGGCGGTTCCACCGGGGCAGCCGGAGCCGCGGCTTCGGCTGCTGGTGCGGCGGCCGGAGTGGCCTCGGCGGCCGGTGCGGCAACCGCGGGTGGGGCCGCGGCCGCCGCAGGTTCCTTGTGGCGGGAGCAGCCGTTGGCGGCCACCAGGACCAGGGACAGGCTCCAGGCGAGGCGGGAACGCATCAGGGGCCTCATCGTCCACCTCCCTTGGCCGAGTTGGGTTTCTGGACCAGGGTCTGCAGGAACGAGGTGAGCTTCAGGGCATCGGCGTCCGTGAGCCCATAGTTGGGGCAGCGCACATCGGCGCGCCAGCGCTGGGGGCTCTTCAGCCAGCTGTAGGTCCAGCCGGGTTTCAGGCGCCGTCCTGCCTCATTGAGGGGCGGGCCGTAGTAGCCGCCCTTCTCGCCCTGGATGTGGCAGGCCTTGCAGCCCAGGGTGTCGAAGATGTGCTTGCCTTCGGCCGGATCGCGGCTGCTGGCGGGCTGGCCTGCGAACGGATCCTCGGGGATGCTGGGATCCAGGTAGAAGGTCTCGAAGGCATTGGCCAGCAGGGCGGCCTCCTCCTTGGTCATGCGGAACACGGGCATACGGTCCGTGAGGATGGGCCGGATGGTGTAGGACAGCAGCAGGTACTCGGCCACCCAGTCCTTCTTCACCTTGCTGCCTTCGGCGGTCAGCGGCGCGGTGGAGATGTCGCCGCCCTTGTCGCCGATCTGGTGGCAGGAGAGGCAGCGGTAGCGCTCGAACAGGGCACCCACGGCACCGCCGGGCACCAGGGAGGCGCGGGTGGCCGGCTGGTGCTGGTAGCGGTCGGGCACGGGTTCCGCGCCCAGGGACAGCAGGGCCGTGACCACGGCCCGGTTCTCCTCGGGGGAGAAGCCGTAGGCCGGCATCTTGAGGCCCTGGCCCAGGGAGCGGGGGTCCTCAAGCTTGGCCTGGAGCCAGGCCGGCAGGGTGTGCTTCACGTCCTTCCGCTTGCCGAAGTCCAGGGAGGCCGCCCGCTTGTCGCCGATGCGATTGAGCTCGGGCCCGATGCGGTCCGCGGCATCCGAGGTATGGCAGGCTGTGCAGCCGAACTGGCGGAAGAGCTTCTGGCCCTTCTCGGCCAGGGTCTGGTTCACATGGACCGGGTTCAGCATGTCCGGCGGAGCTTCGAAATCCTTGAACTCGGACACGATGTAGGCCACCACGTCGCGAGTGTCCGCCTCGCTGAAGCCGAAGCGGGGCATGCGGGTGCGGGGGTTGAAGGCCTGGGGATCACGGATGAACGCCAGCAGCCAGGGCTGGGTGGCCCGGGAGGCGACCTTGGACAGCTCGGGCGCGGAGCCGTTGCCCTTGCCCTCCAGGGTGTGGCAGGAGATGCAGCGGGCCTCGGCAAAGATCTTCTTGCCGTTGACCGCATCGCCCAGCTTCTCCGCCCCGGCCGAACTCACCTTCTCGGACAGCAGGCGCGAAGGCTTCGTGTTGAAGATGAAATGGGTCAGCGCCTCGATGTCCGCATCCGCCAGGCGGAAGTTGGGCATGGACGCATTGGGGTCCAGGCCCTTCGGGTCCTTGAGCCAGCGCTTGAGGGCCTCGCCGCCGGTCTTGAGGGCGATGGATTCCAGCGGTGGCGCCTCGGAGCGGAAGCCCTCGTGGCCCTTCACCAGGTGGCAGGAGAAGCAGCCGGCCTTTTCCATGAGCTTCCGGCCCTTGGACAGGATGGCGGCGCCCGCCACCTGCTCACCCGTATGGCAGCGCCCGCAGCCGGATTCGATGAAGGGCAGCGGCGTCATGGGCGAGCCCGCATTCTCGGCGTGGCCGTGGGCGTCCTCCTCGAGGGTGGCCAGGCCCTGGCCCCCATGGCAGGAGGTGCAGCCGAAGCGGTCGAAGTCCTTGGGGGTGTGGAAGCTGCGGGAATGGAGGCGGAACACGCCGGGAGCCCCGGCCATGTTCTCGTCCTGAACGCCCAAGTGGCAGGTGGTGCAGCGATCCACCCGGTTCTGGAGCCCCGGCAGCCAGATCTGCTGGATGGCCACGGACCGGGACTGGTAGGTCTGGGCCACCTTCTGGCTCTTGGCACGGGCGGCACCCAGCCTGGCGTACTCCCGCTGGATGGACCGGTAGGGTCGCAGGGCGTTCTTCAGGGGCGAGATCGCCAGGACCACGAAGAACAGGATGCTGGTGATGGCGAAGAGGCGTCGCAAAGGCACTGGAATCTCCATCAGGCGGGGGGATACATGTTCCAGGGCCAGACCAGGGACCAGCCTGGGCCACGGAAGAAAGTGCCGATGATGGTCAGGATGGCGGCCACGAGTACGAACCAGGTCATGATCCATTCGGGCAGCGTGACCAGCGTGAGGAAGCGCCGGAACGGCGTCCCCTTCCCCTCGCTCTGGGCCAGGAACATGGCCGCGGCCACGATCACCGAAGGCACCACGATGGCCCAGCACTGGAAGGCGGAAAAGAGGATCACCAGGAGGACGGTCACGGCAGCGATGGCGGTGGTGAGGCGCTTCTTGTCACCGGACCAGAGCGGGCCGGCCACGAGGTTGATGCGGGCGTAGGGGATCACCACCAGCGCCGTCACCACCAGGCCCGGGATCACCACGCCGGCCACCACAGGCGGGAAGTAGTGCAGCAGCTCCTGCAGGCCCAGGAAGTACCAGGGAGCCTTCGAGGGATTGGGCGTCTCCAGGGGATTGGCCAGGCCCTCCAGGGGCGCGTTGAACAGCAGGGCGATCACGGCGAGGCCAATGACCACCATCATGAACATGATCGCCTCGCGGACGATGAGGTGCGGGAAGGTCATGACCCACTTCTCCTCGCGCCGACGCAGGGTCGGGCGGGTCTCAGGGCGCACCATGGCCACGCGCTTGGGGACCATGATGGGGTCGTTGCTTTCCACGGGCGTGAGGGGCTGCTGGGCCTGGCTCATGATTCAACCTCGTCGCTGGAAGCCTTCTCCGGTGGCCCCTGGACGCCCCCGTCCTTCCGGATGCGCCAGATGTGCACCGACAGGAAGAGCAGGAGGGCGGTGGGCAGCACCACGCAGTGCAGCACGTAGAACCGCAGGAGCGCGTTCTCGGACACGATGTTGCCGCCCAGCAGGAGGAAGCGCAGGGGTTTGCCGATCAGTGGCGCTTCCTTGGCCATGTTGGTGCCCACGGAGACACCCCAGAAGGCCAGCTGGTCCCAGGGCAGCAGGTAGCCCGTGTAGGACAGCAGCAGTGTGATGAGCAGCAGGATGACGCCCACCACCCAGTTGAACTGGCGGGGCGGCTGGTAGGCCCGGTGGTAGAAGACCCGCAGCATGTGCAGCATGGCCCCCAGCACCATCAGATGCGCGGCCCAGCGGTGCATGTTCCGGTAGAACACGCCGTTGTCCACCACGAACATCAGCTCCTTCATGTCCCGGTAGGCCTGGGGTACGGAAGGGTGGTAGTAGAACATCAGCAGGATGCCCGTGGCGATGAGCACGAAGCTGGCGACCAGGGTGATGCCCCCCAGCCAGTAGGTGTGCGAGAACTTGAGGGTCTTCTCGCGCACCTTGACCGGGTGGACGTGGAGGAACAGGTTCTCGAAGATGATGAGCGAGCGGTTGCGGTTGGTGTCCGCCACGCCGTGGCGCACGATGGAGCGGTAGACCGCGGAGCTGCGGATCCAGGTGGTGAGGGTGGACAGCTGGAATGTGCTCATGCCTTCAGCGCCTTTCCGTGCGGGATCACCACACTGGTGTCCACGATCAGGTTCCCCGTGGCATCGGCCTTCACTTCGAACCAGGGCAGCGGGTGGGGCGCGGGTCCATGGGTCACGTTCCCTTCCAGATCGAACTTGCTGCCGTGACAGGGGCAGGCGATGCCCCCCTCGCCGGAGGGCCGCGTGATGCAGCCCAGGTGCGTGCAGACTGCCGACATGGCGAAGATGCCCGCGGCGCCCCCGATGATGTAGACCTTCTGTTCCTCGTTGAAGCGGACCGTGCCTTCGGGAAAGTCGGTGACATTCCCGGCCCGGAAGCTGGTGGGCGGCTCGAAGAGCACCTTGGGTTCCAGGAAATCCGCCACGGTGAGGGCGGCCCCGAGGCCCGTCACGGCGCAGGCGCCGAAGCCCAGCTTGGTCAGGAACTGGCGCCGGGTCTCCTCGGGATCGCCCAGCCCCGGCAGGTTGTCTGCGGTCTCGTCACGCACAGGGATTCTCCTTGGTCTCAAAACTCTGCATGGTGATCGTCCCCACCGGGCACCGCAGGGCGCAGAGGCCGCAGCGGATGCAGGCCTCCTCGTCCTTGAGGAAGACCGAACCCCGGAGGCCCTCCTTGCCCAGCAGCGGCACCAGCTCGTCTGCCGAAGCCGGAATGTTCAGGAACCGCGCCGAAGGCACGATCTCGATGCAGTCCTCGGGGCACACATCCTGGCAGCCTCCGCAGAGGATGCACTCGGTGCCCTCCTCGGCGTTCTGGGTGAAGATCGTATTGGTCCAGCAGTGGAGGCAGCGGGCGCCCTCGAGCCGGGCCGCCTTTTCGTCGTAGCATTCCTCGACCTCGGCGAACCCTACGCGGCGGAGGGTGGGTCGCATGGGCGGCTTCTGGCGCGGGATGCCCTCGAAGTCCCAGGTGCGCTCGTAGCGCTCCTCCACGTCGATCTCGACGCTGATCTCCATCTCGGGCGTGGGCCGGCCCCTCAGGAACTCGTCGATGGAGCGGGCGGCCTTCTTGCCGTCGGCCACGGCACTGATGGCGATGCGCGGCCCGAAGGCGGCGTCCCCGCCGGTGAAGACATCCCTGGCGCTGGTGGCCAGAGTGTCGGGATCGATGAGGATCCGGCCCTGGCGGGTTTCCACCCCATCCTCGGGGCGGAGGAAGGAGAAGTCGCCGGTCTGGCCGATGGCCACGATGACCGTGTCCGCCTCGATGACCGTCTCCGACCCTTCGATGAATTGCGGCGCGAAGCGCCCGTTCTCGTCGAAGACCCGTGCCACCGCGGTGAACTCGATGCCCGTGGCCGAGCCGTCCTTGCCCAGGATCTGCTTGGGCCCCAGGCGGTAGCAGAACTTGATGCCCTCGTGCAGGGCCTCTTCGACTTCTTCCACGGCCGCCGGCATCTCGGCCTCGGATTCCAGGCAGCAGACCGTGACCTCGCGGCCGCCGAAGCGGATGGCGCTGCGGGCCACGTCCAGGGCCTGGACGATGGACAGGCTGCGTTCGGTGTTGGCCTGGTCGCCGCCGCGGGCGGCGGTGCGGGCCACGTCCAGGGCCACGTTGCCGCCGCCGATGACCACCACGCGCTTGCCCATCTCGACCTTGTAGCCCAGGTTCAGGTTCAGCAGGTAGTCGATGCCCCGCAGCACACCGTCCAGCTCGATGCCGGGGATGCCCAGGGTGCGGCTCTGCATGGCGCCCACGCCCAGGAAGATGGCGGAATAGCCCTTGGCCCGCAGGTCCGACAGGGTGAAGTCCCGGCCCAGGCGCTGGTTGCAGTGCAGTTCCACCCCGAGGGAAAGGATGGCGTTCACTTCGAGCTGGATGAGGGCCCGGGGCAGCCGGTACTCGGGCACACCCAGGCGCAGCATGCCGCCGGCCACCGGTGCCGATTCGAAGATGGTGACGGAATAGCCCAGGAGGGCCAGGTCGTGGGCGCAGGCCAGGCCCGCGGGACCGGAACCGATGACCGCCACCTTCTCCTGGTAGCGGTCCTTGCGGTGGCCGTAGATCTCGGACAGCACCGAGAAGTCCATCATGCTTTCGACGCCGAATTTCTCGGTGACGAAGCGCTTCAGGGCCCGGATGGACACGGGGGAATCGATCTCGCCCCGGCGGCAGGCGGGCTCGCAGGGGGCCGCGCAAATCCGCCCGCAGATGGAGGCGAGCGGATTCGGGCGGCGGGCCACGGCGTAGGCCTCCCGGAACTTCCCCTGGGCGATGAGCGTCACGTACTTGCCGGATTCCGTATGAACCGGGCATGCCCACTTGCAGGGGAAGTTCCGTTCAAGCCATTCCTGGCTGACCTTTTCCATGGGACTACTTCGCGATCTCGAAGGCGGCCTGGGTGCCGCCGGCGACGGTCACGGGCTTGGACGCGGCCTTCAGCTTGGGATGCCACACCTTCACCGTGTAGGCCCCGTCCGGGACATTCGCGATGGTGAAGCTGCCGTCGGCCTTGGTGACGGCGTAGTAGGGCGTGGGGCAGGCCACCACGAAGCCCTCCATCTCGGGATGGACCTTGCACAGCAGAGTGGCCGCGCACTCCTTCTTGAAGGTGAAGCTCTTGGACTGGCCCTGGGGCCAGGTACCCAGGTTGAACTTGTCGCAGCAGGCGTCGGGGGAGAAGACGTTGTGCAGCACGGCGTCCGAGTTCAGGTAGTCCACGGTGGTGCCCACCAGCACGGGCATCACATGGGGGATGAAGACCAGGTTCTTCTGGTCCATCTTGGCGTGGGCCGCAGGGGCCGCGAAGGTCTTGCCGGGGATGGCGGCCACGTAGACCACCGCGTTGGCGCTGTCCCGCACGCCCTTGCAGGTGACCTTGCCGTGGATGTCCCCGGCCTGGGCGCAAAGCGCTGCGCCCAGGCTGAGGGTGGTGAGGAGAATGGAATTCGACATGTCTCGCTCCTTGGAAATGGGATTAGAAGGCGGCCCGGAGGATGGTGTTGAGGGCCTTGTTGGTGCCGACACCGGACTGGTCAGTCTTCTGGTACTCGACCATGAACTTGAGGTTGGCGGCCGCCAGGTAGGTGAAGTTAAAGTTGGCGACCTTCAGGGGCTGCACGCTGGTGTCGCCGGGGGTGAGCCGCTCATAGCGGGCCGACACGTGGAAGGGCGGCGCGATGACATAGTCGGCCTGGACGAAGTAGGCCTTGTAGGTGCGGTCATCCGTGCTGACCACCGTCAGGTTGTCCGCGGTGCGCAGCTCCAGGGTGTCCTTGCCGTTCAGGTAGACGCCGAACACGTTCAGGTCCGAAAAAGTCCAGGAAGCGAAGAGGCCGGTCCGGGTATAGCTGGTGTCCTGCAGGTGATAGGGGTTGCCGCCTTCGTCATTGGGGTCCGGGACCAGGCCGTTGACATTCGCCGCCAGGAAGTCGACGCCGGTGGCATTGCCCTTGAGGGCGAGGATGCCCACGCGGAACGACTTCTCGCGCCAGTTCTCGGGGGGCAGCGTCACACCCTCGGTGTCGCCATCCAGGCCCATGCCGCCGAACTTGTAGTCGAAGCGCACATAGAAATCCTTGTGGGTGCTGTTGTTGAAGTTGCCATTGGGGCTGCCGGTCGAGTTCAAGGCGTTGGTCCCGGAAACCGGATCGTTGGCGCCCGGCGCGATCTTGGTGGACACGCCGAAGGTGTAGAAGAACCGGTGGTTCAGGACGCCGTAAGCCTCGATGCCGCGCACCCGGGCCGGCATGGAAACCACGCCGGCGGCGTCATCGAGGATGCCCACACCGCCCTTGTAGCCCACGGGATTGTAGTTGAACATCGTGTCCACACCGTTGTCGGTCATGAGCCACATTTCCTGGAAGCCGGCATAGAGATTCGGCGCGAACTTGCCCAGGCGGATGTTGAAGGCGTGTTCGGGCCCGAGGAGGTTTTCGAAGCCCAGGCGGGCATGCTCGATCTCTGTGCCGGAGCTGCCGTCGGAATTCTCCGCGTGCGTCAGCTCGGCCATGAAGCTCATGTTCTCGCCCAGGGTGCCCGCGGCGAAGAGGTTCACTTCCTGGGGGAACTGGAAATCGTTATGGACGACGGTCTTCGCGCCGCTGGCATCGGTGAAGGAGTTGTAGATGCTGGCCATCTTGACGTTCATGGCCAGGGGGGCGTTGCCGGGCAGTTCGTTGGGCCAGACGGCATCGGGCCACACCTTCTTGTAGGCCTCGGAGCCCAGAGACACGGGCTTCTGCTTGATCTGCTCTTCGGTCTCCTTGGGCATGCGGTAGCCGTTGAGCCGGAAGGCCTCCCCGAACGCGTTGAGCTTGGGATAGACCGTGTGGCAGGTCACGCAGGAGGTCTGGTACTTCCGCGCGAAGATGGGAAAGGCGCTGGCGGGGGCCGCCAGGCCCAGGAACAGGGCCAGCAGGACGAGGTTGCGCAGGATGGTCCAGCGCCTCGGGTTGGGTACGGGTGTCATGGGCGTTCTCCGGGGTGGGGGGTAGGGGACCCGAAGAAGGTAGCCTCCGGCGCGGTCCAGCTTCTACCCGCCAAACGCACCAATCTGTCTGCTCAACCCGCACTAGTTACATCGCTAGATGAGGTGCTTCTGGAAGGCGAAGGCAACGGCCTCCGCCTTGGAGTGGAGCTCCAGTTTGTCCAGGATGTTCTGCGTGTGATTGCGCACGGTGAGGGTGGAGATGTGCAGCAGGGTCGCGATCTCGGCCGAGGTGCGGCCGGCCGCGACCAGACCCAGAATCTCCACCTCCCGCTGGGTAAGCTTCCGGATACGGGCGTCCGGGGATTCCCGGGAACTCTGAATGGCCGAACGCGGGGGGGCCTCAGGCTCCTCCCGGACCACCTGGGGGCGGAGCTCGCGGTCCGAGGGCTTGAGGATGTGCACCAGATAGAAATGATGGGGGGGTGGCGCCGCAAGCTGGAGGATGTTGACGTCCACGAAGAAGGGCGGGCTGTCCTTTGGTCGGAGCCGCAGGTCGAAATGGCGAACCACTTCGCCCCGGCCCGCCATGTCCACCAGGGGGCAGTGCTCGGAGCAGTACCGGTTGCCGGACCCGTCGCAGCCTTCCATCAGGGCTGAGCAGGACATGCCGATCGCTTCGTTGGGACCATAGCCCAGGAGCCGTTCGACGCTGCGATTCCAGGCCACCAGGCGGTTGTGGCGGTCCGTCACGAAGACAGCGTCCGGCGAGGCCTCCAGCTGCTCAAGGAAGGGCCTCACCTCTTCGGCGATCCTCTGGGCCACGGTCACCAGAGCTCCCCGAAGTTCCGGGAGGAGGCTGGGTTCGTGACGGGACCCTGGTGCAAGCCCACCTCGCTGCAATTGGCCTAGGGAAGCATGGCGGTAAGGACCCCTCGCTTCAATGTTTTTCCCAATTGTCCTGACAGTTTTCATGGCCTGGCGGGAGCCACTTGGTGGGTACGGGAAGGACGCCGCCGCCGGCAGGCGTGGTTCGACCAGTCATAAAAAAACATAACTACCAGTATTTGCAGCCCTGATCATGACTCCGGGACCGGATTTCTCCCCTCTGGGAAGGGCCGGGGGCTTGACAGGCCTCCGCCCCTAGGTTCCATCCTTAGGGGCCGTTCAGGGCTGGCAGCGTTTTTCTGGCAGCCCCGTTTTGGTGCCGCCTGCCGCCCTCACTTTCGCGTCGAAGAGGGAATCAAGGAAGGGTGGCTCAGCCCCCATGGGAGATGTCCAGTGACCAAGCTCGTGATCGTCGAAAGCCCTTCCAAGGCGAAGACCATCACCAAGTACCTCGGCAAGGGGTACAAGGTCATGGCCTCCGTGGGCCACATTCGGGACCTGCCCCGGAAGCTGGGTGTCGACATTGAGAACGGCTTCCAGGAGGAATACGAGATCAGTCCGGCCAAGGAGAAGGTGGTCAAGGAGTTGCGGGCCGCCGCCAAGACCGCCGACGAGCTGATCCTCGCCACTGACCCGGACCGCGAGGGGGAGGCCATCAGCTGGCACCTGCTGGAGGCCATCAAGCCCCCCAAGACCCTGCCGGTGAGCCGGGTCCTCTTCAACGAGATCACCCCCGCCGGCATCCAGAAGGCCATGGCCGCTCCCACCGTCATTAATAAGAAGCTGGTGGACGCCCAGCGGGCCCGGCGGGTCCTGGACCGGCTGGTGGGCTACAAGGTGAGCCAGGTGCTCTGGGACAAGGTGCGTCGGGGCCTCAGCGCCGGGCGGGTGCAGAGCGTGGCCGTGCGCATCATCGTGGACCGGGAGCTGGAGATCCAGGCCTTCAACCCCGTCGAGTACTGGGTGCTGAAGGGCCGGTTCGCCGCCAAGCTGCCGCCCTCGTTCTGGATGAAGCTGGTGAAGCTGGGGGGCCAGCCGTTACAACTCGGTAACAAGGAGACCAAGCGCCGGGTCGCGGATGCCAAGCAGGCCAAGGACCTGAAGGCCAAGCTGGAAAAGGCTGAATACAAGGTCACGGGCCTGGAGACCAAGGAAAAGAAGCGCAACCCCGCCGCCCCCTTCACCACGGCCAAGCTGCAGCAGGAATCGGCGCAGAAGCTGAAGATGAGTGTCAGCCGCACCATGCAGAACGCCCAGCGGCTCTACGAAGGCGCCGATTTCGGCGAGGGACCCGTGGGCCTCATCACCTACATGAGGACCGATTCGCCCCGCATGGCCCCGGAGGCTGTGGAGGCCACCCGGGAGTTCATCGCCTCGAAGTACGGCAAGGAGTTCCTGCCCGCCAAGGCCCGGGTGTACGTGGGCAAGGCCGGGGCCCAGGACGCCCATGAAGCCATCCGGCCCACGGACATCACCCGCACTCCGGAAAGCCTGCGGGGGCACCTGGAGCCGGACCAGTTCCGCCTCTACGCCCTCATCTGGCGGCGCACCATGGCCTCCCAGATGGAGGCCGCCCGCTTCGACGAGACGGTGGTCCAGACTGAGGCTGAAGTGGGCAAGGACACGGCCGTCTTCGAGGCCAAGGGTGAGATCGAGCGCTTCGCGGGCTGGCTGGCGGTCTACCGTGCCGACAAGACCGAAGTGGATGCGGAAGCCATCGCGGACGCCACCAAGGGCCCTGAAGAAGAGGAGGAGGACGAGGAGCTGCTGCCCGCCATGAAGCTGGGTGAAGCGCTGAGACTCGAGCAGCTGGAAACGGACCAGCAGTTCACCAAGCCCCCCGCCCGCTTCAATGAGGCCACCCTGGTGAAGGAGCTGGAAGAGGATGGCATCGGTCGGCCTTCCACCTACGCCAGCATCATCAGCACCATCCAGGACCGTGATTACGTCAAGAAGCACGAGGGCCGATTCAAGCCCACGGACCTGGGCATGACGGTCACCGAGCTGCTGCTGCAGGGCTTCCATGACCTCATGGATCCCAAGTACACCTCGGGCATGGAGGCCAACCTCGACCGCATCGAGGAGGGCAAGCTCACCTTCAAGAAGGCCATGACGGACTTCTACGGCCCCTTCGAGCAGTCCCTTGCCGCCGCGGGCCAGGACATGCAGAACCTGAAGGCCGGCGTGCCCACCGGGGAAAAGTGCCCCAAGTGCGGAGACCGGAAGAAGGGGGGCGGCACCCTGCTTAAGCGCATCGGCCGCAACGGCCTCTTCGTGGGCTGTACCAACTACAGCGCCGAAGCCGAGAAGGACAAGTGCGACTACACGGCGGACCTGGAAAAGATGGAGGAGCCCGAGGACGCGCCGGAGTGCCCGCTCTGTGGCACCACTCCCATGAACCTGCGGAAGGGTCAGTGGGGCCCCTTCTGGGCCTGCCCCAACTACCCCAAGTGCAAGGGCATCGTGAAGGCCGATCCCAAGGGCATCCCCGTGCCTGCGGACGAGCCCACGGGGGAGAAGTGCCCCAACTGCGGCAAGGGCTTCGTGAAGCGGCACGGCCGCTACGGCGAGTTTGTCTGCTGCATCGACTACCCCACCTGCAAGACGGTGAAGAAGGAGATCCTGGCGGTGCCCTGCCCCAAGTGCGGCGGCGGCCTCAGCCCCCGGAAGACCCGCTTCGGCAAGATCTTCTACGGCTGCACCAACTATCCCAAATGCGACTTCACCGCCTGGGACAAGCCCGTGCCCGTCACTTGCCCCAACTGCAAGAGCCCCATCATGGGCGAGAAGACCAAGAAACCCCGGGGCAAGGACCCCATCCAGGTGCTTGTCTGCCCCAACTGCAAGCATGAAGAGCCGATGGGCTGAGGAACGCACTGTCCGCCTACTTCGGTCTTTCGTTTCCAGCCTTCCTCCCCGCACCCTGCGCGCCCGGGGCGGTCTGAGCTTGAGGATGTCCCATGACCGTGAAGCAGCTCTTCGACCTGACGGGCAAGGTGGCCCTGGTGACCGGTGGCTCCCGGGGGCTGGGCCTGCAGATGGCCACGGGGCTCGGCGAGATGGGGGCGAAGCTGGCCCTCACCGCCCGCAAGGCCGACGAGTTGGCGGCCGCCGAGGCGCACCTGCGGGGCCTGGGCTGCGAGGTGCGCACCTTCGCCCACGACTTGTCGAAACCTGACACCATCCCGGGCCTGGTGGACGAGATGCTGGCGGCCTACGGCACCATCGACATCCTGCTCAACAACGCCGGCACCACCTGGAGCGCCCCCGCTGAGGACTACCCCACCGAGGCCTGGCGCAAGGTCATGGCCCTCAACATCGACGCCATGTTCCTGCTCACGAGGGAGGTGGGGCGGCGCTGCCTCATCCCCCGGCGCTCCGGCAAGGTCATCAACGTGGCCTCCATCGCCGGCCTGGCCGGCAATCCGGGGACCATGACGACCATCGCCTACAACACCAGCAAGGGCGCCGTGGTCAATTTCACCCGCGCCCTGGCCTCGGAGTGGGGCCGGTACCACATCAACGTGAACGCCATCTGCCCAGGCTTCTTCCCCTCCAAGATGTCAGCGGGCTTGCTGAAGCTCATCGAGGCCCAGGTCATCGCGGGCACGCCCCTGGGCCGCCTGGGTGGCGACGAAGATCTAATGGGCACTGCGGTCTTCCTGGCCTCCGAAGCTTCCCGCCACCTCACGGGCCAGTGCCTCACTGTCGATGGCGGCCACAGCACCACCCTATGAGCCCGGACGGTTTCCCGAATGAAGTCCTGCTTTTCAGCACAGTCCATGCCTGATCCCGCACGGCGCGGATGCTGGCAAACCAAAAGCGGGGCACCGATGAACACCAACTCAAGAGCTGATTAAGAGCAAGAGCACCTGTCAAAAGCTGGAATTGGAGAGTGCGGCGAGGGCGGCGGCGCACCGGTCCGATCGACTTCCGGCTGAGATTTTTCACTCATGCTTTTATCGGTGTTCACCGGTGTTCATCGGCGGTTAAATGTTCTTCTCTCTGGTGTGGTACCGGTGAAACGTCCGAGCGGGGTCTGCCCCTGGACCAGCCTTGTGGATGAGGGGCCTGCGCCGGTGCGGTGCATTAATTTGGCTAACAATTCTTGACACGTGAAGGCCCAGGCCGAGCCTTTTATTTACACGGTTCATCCAGCCTTTTGAAGGGTTTCACCCAACACCATTCAATCCTTGCATGACTTCCTCGCCGCCTTCATTCACAGTGGGAAGAAGGCAGAAAAGGAGCCCAATTCGTCCCCCCTGGGCGGTTCCAAACCTGCTGCCTGCCTCCGGTGTTCCCTCTCGGGAAACTCATGGAACCGCCCTGCCAATCGCCCCAGAGGAGGGGAGGCAGGCAGCCTAAATGCCACCATGGGGATCCAGGCACGCACCCCGGGCGCGGATCCCCATGGCTTCAGCCAGTGGGACCTGGAAGCTCCCCCCGGGCCCTTGCTGGTCCGAACCTTCAGGTGGAGGGGGAGGTCTGGGCTACACGATCGCCATGAGCAGCCGCTTGAGCTGATCGAGGTGCAGCAGGTCGTGGCCGGCGAGGAGTTTCAGGATCAGGCCCAGGGATTCGGGTCCCCGTTCGCTGTGCAGGCCGGTGCGCTCGAGGTCCTGCGGCGTCATGCCCTGCCACATCCGCAGGTTGTAGGCACGCAGACGGCGGAACTCCTCGACCAGCTCCCGGGGCTCGCGCTCGTTGTAGTGCTGCCCCGCCACCCACAGGTCCTGGTCCATGCCCAGGATGGGCGGGTTTTCCTCGCACAGGATGAGCCGAGCGCGGTAGCCGTAGACCCACTCGCAGTCACAGAGGTGACCGAGGACCTCGCAGGGCGTCCACTTCCCTTCGATGGGCCGGACCTGCATGCACTTCCGGTCGTGGTCGCGGACGACGCCGCCCAGCACGTCGCCGGTCCCGCCCAGCACTTCGAGAGGATCATGGTTGCCCAGGAACCCCAACACGCGCTTCCGATAGGCGGTGGTCGTTCCGTCCTGAACCTGGGTGGTCGCCATGGCTTCCTCCTTCTTCTGGAATGAAGGTCGCCGTGCCGCATGCCCGGGCGCTCGGCAGCCTCCGGTCTCGCATCTTACGCTCTTGTTAGTCGTTGGCGCATCGCAGCCGTGAACATCTTCGCCAGTTCCTGGGATACTCGCTCAATGATCCAGGACACCACCTCCTTCCTTTCCTACTGGCGGAACGCCCGGTCCCGTACGGTGCGGGTGCTGGCGGCGCTCGAGCCCGAAGACCTGGAATGGGCGCCGATGCCCGGGTCGTTCACTTTCGGCGATCTGTTCCGGCATCTGGCGGGCCTGGAGCGGTTCATGTTCGCGGAGAACGTGCAGGGCCGTCCCAGCACCTACCCGGGCCACGGGGTCGAACTCGCCCCGGGCCTGGATGGACTCGGCGCCTACCTGGACCGCTGCCATGAGGAAGCCCTGGCCATCTTCGGACGCCTCACGGACACCGATCTGCTGGCCCCCTGCCAGAACCCGGCGGGCGCGGAGATGGCCACCTGGAAA
The DNA here is from genome assembly GCA_903884655.1 of uncultured Holophagaceae bacterium. GTDB lineage: Bacteria > Acidobacteriota > Holophagae > Holophagales > Holophagaceae > Geothrix. Next base: position 82,935 of record CAISFO010000037.1, read on the forward strand.
TGGCTGCGGGCCATGAGCGAACACGAAGCCCACCACCGCGGCCAGCTCTACCTCATGGCCAGCCTGCGCGGCCGCACGGTGGCACCGCTGTTCGGGCTCACCGAAGAAGAGCTCGCGGCGAGATCGCGGGCTGCCAGCACCTCCTCATGAGGGACACGCTCTCGCTCCCGGTTCTGGTTGGCACGGCCCTGCTTGTCACTGCGCTCTGGGGCTTCAACTTCGTGATCATCGCCGTGGGTGTGCGGGAGGTCCCGCCCCTGCTGCTGGCCTGCCTGCGCTTCGTGCTGGCGGCCCTGCCGGCGGTGTTCTTCGTGAGGCGTCCGAAGGTGGGCTGGCGGCTGCTGGTGGCCTACGGGCTCTTCCTGGGCGTGGGCCAGTTCGGCCTGCTGTTCACGGCCATCCGCTGGGGCGCCCCGGCGGGCCTCTCCTCGGTGATACTGCAGGCCCAGGCCTTCTTCACAGCCCTGCTGGCGGTGGCCTTCTTCGGGGAGCGCTTCCGCTGGCACAACGGCCTGGGCCTGGTGGTGGCGGGTTTGGGCCTGGCCCTCATGGGCTGGACCAAGTCCGCAAACGGGGCGCTCACCGTGCCCTGGCCCTCCCTGGTCATGCTGATCCTGGCGGCCCTCATGTGGGCCTCGGCCAACCTGCTCACCAAGAAAATGGGCCGGGTGGACACCCTGGGCCTCATGGTCTGGTCCAGCCTGGTGCCGCCCCTGCCCCTGCTGGCCCTGTCCTGGTGGCTCGAGGGGGGCGGCGCGGTCAGGACTGCCCTGCTTCACCGGAGCTGGCTCAGCCTGGGCTCCATCGCCTATCTGGCCTTCCTGTCCACGCTGGTGGGCTACGGCCTGTGGAACTGGCTCATCGTGAAGAAGGGCGCCTCGGCGGTGGCCCCCTTCTCGCTGCTGGTGCCGGTCTTTGGCATCAGCTCAGCCTGGCTGCTTCTGGGTGAGACACTGACCCCCAGCCACCTGGCCGCCGCCGGGTTGATCCTGGGGGGACTAGCCGTGCATGTGTTCGGCGGACGATTCGCGTCCGCCGAGTGAGCAGACCACCGGGAACACTTCCTGGGATACTCGATCCATGCCTGCCGCGCCGCTTCCCATCCTGGTCCTGCTTCCCGGCCTGGACGGAACCGGCATCATGTTCGACCCGTTCGTGCAGGCCCTGGAGGGCTTCGAGACGCGGGTGGTCCGCTACCCGATCGGGTTGACCTCCTACGCTGACTGCGAGGGCTTCGCCCGGTCCTTCCTGCCGGTGGATCGCCCCTTCCTCCTGCTGGGGGAATCCTTCTCGGGCCCCGTGGCCATCGCGCTGGCGGCCAAGCGGCCCGCAGGCCTGCTGGGTCTGGTGCTCTGCGTCACCTTCGCCCGGAATCCCCGGCCGGCCCTGGCCTGGACGGCGCCACTGCTGAGGATCCTGCCGCCGCGGCAGCTGCCCCAGGCGCTGCTGCGCAACCTGCTGTTCGGCCCCTGGGTGACGGAATCCCTGTCTGCCCTCGCCCGCACCATGCTGCCCCAGGTGCCCAGCGCCACCTTGAAGGCCCGGCTGCTGGCCGTGATGGCGGTGGATCATACGGACCTGCTCCGCCAGGTCCAGGTGCCGATCCTCGCCCTCCGCGCCAGCCAGGATCGGCTGGTCCCCAGGGCGGCCACGGACTGGGTTCAGGCCCACCTGTCCAGCCTCGACATCACGACTCTCCAGGGCCCCCACTGGCTGCTCCAGACCCGCCCCGAGGCCTGCGCCCAGGCCATCCGTTCCTTCCTTGACCGGATCAGTCCGCCCGAGGCGTAAGGTGCAACGCCAAGGCGCATGATGGCCCGCCGGGCCCTCGCAGGGAGCGGCCATCCCGCGTACCGCTCCCTGCGTCCCGGCGCTGCCATTTCCTTTTCTTCGGCCCTTCGCTAGTCGTTCTTTGGCGTCCAGAAGGCGGGATCACTGGCCATGGTCGTGGGGCCGACGAAACTCAGCTTCGGATTGAAGGAGAAGATCTGGTTCTCCACGTTGTTCACCGTGTCGGCGAAGACCTTCTGCATCGCCTTGCGGCCGTCTTCGCCCAGGGCGTCCAGGAAGGCCCCTTCCGCGGCGGCGGTGGCATCCAGCTCCGCCAGGGACTTCATGGGCCGCAGCACGATGAAGGTGGGGGAGCTGGTTCCGGCCGCCACTTCATAGAAGGCGAAAGAGGCGGGGTAATGGCTCTTTTCGTAGGCCGCCAGGGCCACCTTCACGCCTTCTTCGAAAGCCTTGTTCTGCCCCTGCTTGATGCGGAAGACCCGGATTCGCATGTAGCGCATCTTGCCGATCTCCACCGAGGTGCCAAAGCTCAAGTCCTTGCGGAGGGTTCCCAGCATGGTGCGGGTGCCCGTGAGGTGTTCGCCATCATCCAGGGCGATCTTGTCGATCTCCTTCCGGAGGGCGGCATTGTGCTCGAATTCGTTCTGCTTGGCTTCCCACTCTGCGTAGCTGCCGTAGCCCATGATGAACCAGGCCTCGGAAGGACCTGTCATGGCGCTCATGCCGATGTAGTGGTCCGTGGACTTGCCCTTGGTGAGGGCCCTGGTCCAGGCGGATTCAGTGGCCGCGTGGCCCGCCCCGTGGCCGGGCTTGACCTCCTCGCGGACGAACATCATCAGCGGCGGCGGCGGCATGGGGCCGCTCTGGGCCAGCAGCATCGGGGCCATGAGGAACACCAGCTTGGAACAGAGTGCGCGGAAATGGTCTTGGATCATGCTGGCCCACCTCCATGAGGGCGGACCTGATGCTAGTCGCGGGAACCGATGGAATGAAGCGTAAAAATTGTTGGAACATCTACTCGTGATCGAATTAATCCTAATTTTCGCATCAATCCAGGACCCGCTGGGACAGCTTCCGCACGCGAAAAACTTGGCTTGCCACAGATGAACACGGATGAACCCAGACAAAGGACATCAGGTCTCCTTGTCCGCGGTTATCAGGGTTCAGCCATGCCTGGATTCGTTCTAGGGACCAATGAAGCAACACCTAGGCTTCGGCCACGGCCTCGAGTTGGGCCAGCCAGGGGGCCTGCTCGGCGCGGGTGGTGAAGCTGGCCTGGAGGCTGTTCCGCGCCAGGGTGACCAGATCGCTGCGGTCCAGGTTCAACGCCAGAGCGATCTCCAGGAAGTTCTGGGCGATGTAGCCGCCGAAATAGGCGGGGTCATCGGAATTGACGGTGACGCACAGACCACGGGCCAGCATCCGCTTCAGGTTGTGCCGCGCGAGATCAGGGAAGACGCGGAGCCGCACATTGGACAACGGGCACACCGTCAGGGGCACTCGCTCGCGGACGAGCTTGTCCACCAGGACCGGGTCCTCCATGGCCCGCACCCCGTGGTCGACCCGCTCGATGCCGAGGCGGTCCAAGGCTTCCCGCACGTACTCCGGCGGACCTTCCTCGCCCGCGTGGGCCACCAGCCTCAGGCCCAGGTCGCGGCAACAGGCAAAGACCCGCTCGAACTCGGCGGGTGGGTGGCCCAGTTCGGACGAGTCCAGGCCCACGGCGTGGATGCGATGGAGGTGGGGACGGGCGTGCTCCAGCGTGGCGAAGGCATCGGCTTCGCTGAGGTGGCGGAGGAAGCAGAGGATGAGCCGGGAGCTGACGCCCAGTTGCGCCTTGGCCTCCGTGGCGGCCTGCTCCAGCCCGTCCAGCACGGTTTCGAAGGCAACCCCCCGGGCGGTGTGGGTCTGGGGATCAAAGAACAGCTCCGCATGCACCACTCCGTCCTCGTGGGCCCGGCGGAAATAGGCCATGGCCAGCTCGTAGAAGTCCTGCCCGTGGAGCAGGGCCCCGGCGCCAGCGTAGTAGAGGTCCAGGAAGGACTGCAGATCCTCGAAGGCATAGGCCGCCCGGGCCGCTTCGACGCTGGCGTACGGCAGGGCCACACCGTTGCGGCGGGCCAGGTCGAACATCATCTCGGGCTCAAGGGAACCCTCGATGTGGATGTGCAACTCGGCCTTGGGCAACCGACGGATGAACGTCATCAAGTCCATGACAGCTCCCTCCTGGATCTCCAGGACAGGCCTGACGCTTACTTGCCGGGCATCTTGGAGGCCACGCCCTGCACGAAGTAATCCATCTTTTCCAGGTCGTGGTCCGAGATGGTCTGGCCGGCGGGCACGCGCACCTTGCCGTCCTGGTCCGCCACGGGGCCCGTGAAGGGATGCAGCTTGCCGGCCACGATCTGGGCCTCCAGCTTCTTGGCCAGGTCCTGCACCTCCTTGGGCACGGAGGCGCCCATGGGGGCCATCTTGATGAAGCCGTCCTTGAGGCCGCCCCAGACGCTACCGGTCTTCCACTTGCCGGCCAGCACGTCGCTCACCACCTTGGTGTAGTAGTCGCCCCAGGTGATGATGATCCCGCCGATCTGGGACTTGGGCGCGTACTTCAGCTCGTCGCTGTTGTAGCAGAACACCTTCGCGCCCTTCTCCTCCGCGGCCTGGTTGGTGGCGGCGGAATCGGTCTCGTGGCTGAGGACGTCCGCGCCCTGGGCGATGAGGCTGAGGGCCGCCTCGCGCTCCTTGCCGGGGTCGAACCAGGAGTTCACCCACACCACGCGCATCTCGGCCTTGGGGTTCACGCTGCGCATGCCCTGGGTGAAGGCGTTGATGGCCATGACCACCTCGGGGATGGGGTACGAGCCCACATAGCCCACGACGTTGGACTTGGTCAGCTTGCCGGCCACCACGCCATTGAGGTAGCGGCCCTCGTAGAAGCGGCCGTTGTACTGGCCCAGGTTGGCGGCGGTCTTGTAGCCGGTGGCGTGCATGAAGACGGTGTTGGGGAAGCTCTTGGCCACGTTCAGGGCCGGATTCATGTAGCCGAAGGAGGTGGCGAAGATGACCTTGGTGCCGTTCTGGGCCATCTCGCGGATGACACGCTCGGAGTCGGCGCCCTCGGGCACATTCTCCACGAAGCGGGTGACCACCTTGCCCTTGAGGGCGGCCTCCATCTGCCTGCGGCCCAGGTCGTGCTGGAAGGTCCAGCCGGAATCGCCCACGGGGCCCACATAGACGAAACCCACCTTGGCCGGTTCCTGGGGTGGGGCGGCGGGGAGAGCCGTGGCCGCCAGCAGGGCCAAGGTCCCGAAGGTGCTGCGAACGAGATCACGGGTGTTCATGCGCGGTCCTCCTCGAAGTGGTGAATTGATGACCCGATTGTGCCATTCCAGGGAAGGGTTCCGGTCACTTTTCGGAAGGCCCTGCCTCAGAGGCCTTGAAGCTCCGGTACAGCAGCAGGTCGTAGATGAGCTTGAGGCCCCCGGCGATGAAGAAGGGCAGCCCGGCGAGGGCGGGCACGGCCAGCAGGGGCCCGGCCAGCACCGGCGAGATGGCGGCGCCGGTGGTGCGGGCGATGCCGGTGACGCCAGCGGCGGCGGAGCGCTCGTCCGGCGCCACCACCTGCATGGTGTAGGCCTGGCGGGTGGGCACGTCCATCTGGGAGATGCTGAAGCGCAGCAGGAGCACGCCGATGGCCAGGGGCAGGTTCGGCATGAGGGGCACCAGGATCAGCAGCAGGTTCGAGGGCATGTGGGTATAGACCATGGTGCGGACCATCCCGATCTGCCGCGCCAGACGCACGGCGTAAAGGGCCGAGAGGCCGGCCAGCAGGTTGGCCACGAAGAAGATCGTACCCAGCACCCCCGGCTCGACACCGAATTTCTTGTGGAACCAGTAGGCCACCAGACTCTGGATGACGAAGCCGCCGGCGAAGGCGTCCAGGGAGAAGAGGGCGGAGAGCTTCAGCACCACCCCCCTGGAGCGGTGCAGGCCCAGGCTCCCTGTGACCGCCTTCGAGGGCGGTGCCTCCACGGCGCCAGAGACCTTGGTAAAGAGCACCGCCAGGAGGATCCCCATGGCCGCGTAGGCGAAAACCAGCACCCGGTAGCTGGCCACCGGCGCCATCCCGGAAGCCTGGAGTGCCTGCGCCGTCCAGCCACCTGCCAGGGCACCCAGGGCGGTGGCGAAGGCACCCGTCAAGTGGTACCAGGCGAAAACCCCTGTGCGCCGCTCCTCGGGCAGCACCTGGGAGAGGGCCGCCTGCTCGATGGCCAGGAAGGGACCCACCTCGTTGCCCGAGGGGCTGATGACGCCGAAGGTGGCAGCCAGCACCAGCACGGTGAAATCTCCGCTCAGGGCGAAGGGAACGCCTGCCATCACCATGAGTCCCGCGCCCAGCACCAGCATGCGCTTGCGGCCCAGGCGGTCGGCATGGAGGGTGATCCAGAGCGACACGAGCACATCACCTGCCAAGGTCAGGGTCAACAGCCAGCCGATGCGCCCCTCGCTGAAGCCCAGCCCCGCCAGGTAGAGCACCAGCACCACGGACAGGAAACCGTAGGAGAACATCCGTGCCGCCCGGGTCACAAAGAGCAGCCGGCCATCGGGGCCGAGGGGCGCGGACAGAACCGTCGTCGATGCCATGGGCCCCATGGTAGCCCTGGTGCCCTCACACAGGGTTCACCGAACGTACGGGTCCAGCTGGGCCTGCAGTTCCTTCATGCCGAAGGGTTTGGGCAGGAGCGTGACGAAGGGATGAGCCCTGATCAGGTCCTGGGCGGCCTGGTCCGCCCGGCCCGTGGCCAGCAGCACCGGCAGTCTGGGTTGGAGGGCCCGCAGGCGCGGCAGGGTACCGGCTCCGCCCAGCCCGGGCATGTTCATGTCGAGGATGACCACGTCCGGCCTGAGGCCTTCCTCCAACTGCGCCAGAGCCTCCTCGCCACTCCTGGCCAGGTTGGCCCGGTGCCCCATCTGCTCGAGCATCCCCAGCATGGAGCTCTGGATGAGTTCATCGTCGTCCACCAGGAGCACGCTGAGGGTGCCCAGCCAGGGCATGGTCTGGTAGGCACCCGATGGTTCAAGGGGGGCAACGGGCCCCGCGCAGGCGGGGAAGCGCAGGGTCACGCAGGTGCCCCGGCCAGGCTCGCTCTGCAGGGTCATCTCCCCTCGGTGGGCCTTCACCGTGCTGTAGACGATGGACAGTCCGAGACCGGTCCCCTTCCCCACTTCCTTGGTCGTGAAGAAGGGATCCAGGGCCTTCTCCAGGACTTCCTTGGGCATGCCGATACCCGTGTCCTGCACCTGCACTTCCACCCATTCCCGCCCCCGGTTCAGGGTCCGCAGGGTGAGCGTGCCGTTCTCGGGCATGGCGTCCACGGCATTGACACAGAGGTTCATCAGGGCATGGGTCAAAGCCCCTGCATCGGCCCGGATGAGCCGCAGCGAGGGGTCCAGCTCCATGACAAGGCGCACCTTGGCCAGGGTGGTGCGTTCCAGCAGGCGCACCTCCTCGCGGAGAATGGCGTTGAGGTCCAGGTCGCGCTCGTCGGCGGAACTCTGGCGAGAGAAGTTGAGCAGACTCTTGAGCATGTTGCCGCCCCGTTCTGCGGCCTTGATGATGGTCCCGAGGGCCTTCTGCACCGGGCTTCCGGCGGGCTGGGTCTCGATGTGGGCCGAAGCCAGACCGAGGATGGCCCCCAACACATTGTTCATGTCGTGGGCCACCCCACCCGCCAGGGCGCCCAGGCTTTCCATCTTCTGGGCCTGGTGCAACTGGGACATGAGGTGGGCGCTCTCCTCCTCGGCCTGCTTCAGGTCGGTGACGTCCTTGCGGATGCCCACCATGCGGGAAGGGTTGCCGAATTGATCGGACTCGACAACGAACCCGACGGTCTGGATCCACCGGTGGCTGCCATCCGCATGCCGCATCCTGGCTTCATAAAAGTATTCCGTCGCCTCGCCGGACAGGACGGCCTGGATCTTGGCCCGAACGTGATCTCTGTCCTCCGGATGCACCCGCTCAAACCACGTCGTCCGATCCGAACCCCTGCTTTCGGGTGCATAGCCGAGCATCTCGTAGTAGTAGGGGGAGGCGAACCAGGTGTCGAGCTTCAGGTCCCAGTCCCAGCTGCCGATGCGGCTGGCTGCCAGGGTCAGGCGAAGCCGATCCTCGCTGAGCCGAAGGAGATCCTCGGCCTGCCGACGTTCAGTCACGTCCGTGATGATGCCGAGGAGGGAGCGGAGGCTTCCGTCCGGATTCTCGATCCTACGCCCGGAAAGATGGCCCCAGAAGAACGCTCCATCCGCCCGGAGGAACTTCCGTTCCACGGAGACCGACATGATCTCGCCGGAAATGATCATCCGCATCCGCTCATCGCCGGTTTTCTTCTCGGAAGGATGCAGATGATCCGGGTACGTGGTTCCAATCAGCTCTGGCAGGGGCATGCCGAACAACTCGGCCATGCGCTGGTTGGCGAAGGTGATGTGACCGGTGGGTGAGACGAGGATGATGCCGGCTTCCGAGGCCTCGAAGATCACCCGGGTCTGTTCTTCGTAGTCCCGCAGGGCCGCTTCTGCTTCCTTGCGCTGGGTGATGTTCTGGATGGTGCCCAGCAGCCGGATGCAGCGGCCCTCCTCGAACACAGCGGTGCCGATGGTGCGTATCCAGAGGACCTTGCCCTTGGCGGTCCGCAGCCGAAGCTCAAGGTTGTAGCCCTTGCCGTTCGCCAGGGCCTCCTCCACGGCCCGGACGATCAGGGGTTGGCTCTCGGGCTCATAGAAAGCCAGGGCCGAGTCCATGGTGGGGACGTACCCCCCTGGATCCACATCGTGCAGGCGGTAGGTCTCCGGCGTCCAGATGAGCTGCCCACTGCGCACATCCAGCGACCAGGCCCCCATCTTGGTGAGGATCTGGGACTGCTCCAGGAGCACGTTGGCCCGGGCGAGGTCTTCTTCCGCCGCCCGGCGGTCGGTGATATCCTCGCCGGAACTCAGGGTGCCGATGATGCGGCCCTCCTCATCCCTGATCATGGCGTTGTTCCAGGCGATGAGCCGGCGCGCTCCGTCCTTCCGGACGATGTGATTCTCGAAGTACTTCACCGGCGCCAGGTCCCCGTCCAGGATTCGCTCGTACACGGCCCGCACCGCTGCCTGTTCCTCATGCGGCAGGCAGATGCTGAACCAATCCTGACCCGTCAGCTCGCCGGGTTTGTAGCCCAGCACCTCGCAGCCCTTGGGGTTGAGCAGGGTGATGCGGGCCTCGGCGTCGAAGGCCACCAGGATGACCTGGGCCACCTCAAGGTAGCGCTCCGCGTTCTGACGCTCCTGCACCAGGGATTCCTCTGACCGCTTCCGCTCGGTGATGTCAGTGACAGTGGCGATGACGCCGATGATCTCGCCCCGGGTATCCAGCAGGGGGGCCGTGGTATCGAGGCACCAGCCTCTCTTTCCGGAACCGGGCACCAGGAAGGGGAATTCCACAGGTGCCACGATCTCCCCGGCCAGGACCCGCTCGAGCCGCTGGATGACATTGGCCTCCTTCAGGAAAGGGAAGAGCTCCAGGGGCTGCCTTCCGAGCACCTGGCTCGCGGACAGGCCCGAAAGCCTCTCCATGAAGGGGTTCCAGACCCGGTAGCGCAGGTCGGCCCCATAGACGATGATGCCTTCGCTGGCGCCAAGGATGATCTGCTCATTGAACCGGACCGCTTCCCGCAAGGCCTCCTCGGCGGCGTACACCTGGGAGATGTCCCGGCCGATCCCCAGGAACTGCCGTCCGCCATCGGGCGCCTCGATGACGGAGCCGTTCGCCACGAACCAGCGCCAGGAACCATCCGCATGGCGGACCCGGTACTGGGGGCTGGTCTCGGACTGCCCGCTTGCCAGCACTCGGCCCAGGTAGTGAAGGCAGGGCTCCACATCGTCCGGGTGGATGAAGGGCGTGAAGGGCTTGCCCAGGACCTCGCTCCCCGGGAAGCCGAAGTGCTGCTCCCAGGCCGGGGACACGAACAGGAAGCGGCCCTCGGTGTCCACGGTGAAGATCACGTCCAGGGACTGCTCGATGTAGGTGCGGAAGGTCTCCTCGCTTCTGCGGAGACGATCTTCGGCCTCCTTTCGTCCGGAGATGTCCGTGATGCAGGCCAGGGTCGCCTCCCCGCCCTCGAGGGGAATCCTGGAGACCCGCACGTGCATGGGGAAGGTCTGGCCGTCCCGGCGCAGCCCCAAGGTTTCGTAGTCGACGGGACCCACACCGGTGTGCTCCCGTTCCTGGTTGATCCTGTGGATGGCCTCCCGCTCTGCTGGGGCGATCAGGTTCACCAGGGGCCGTCCAAGGAGTTCCGCCTCGGAGCCCAGGCCGAACATGGCCAGGAACGCCTCATTGGCCCGCAAATAGGCGCCCTGCCTGCTGAGGGCCGCCGGCACGGGCAGCGCGTCCAGAGACAGGCTGTCCAGCCCGGAAGGCTGGCCATGACGGGCGGGAGGTTGGGTTGGATCTGGATTGGACATGGCAGGCTGGGGTTGTCCCAGTACCTTTTCGACGGAGGGCCGGAATCCTGGAGAACCGGCGACCCGGTTGCATCCGGAACGGGTCCGGATAGGCCATACTCCAATCATGTCTGTGCTTTCCCGTCCCGCCGTCCGGTGGACCGCCCTTGTTGCCCTCTGGGTCCTGGTGGGCGCGGTGCTGTGGATCCTCCTGGTCCAGGTGTTCCTGCTGGTCATGAACCCCTTCTGCCACCTGCAGCGGCCCAGCGCCGCCCAGGTCGTGGTGAAGAGCGTGGACCGGGATCCCAACAGCGCGATCACGGACTACGTGACAGTGAAGCAGGGCGAGGACGAACGGATGCTCCGGATGCTCAAGGGCGAGGCGGAGGAATTGCGGGAGGCTGACGAGGTGTGGATCCTCAACGCCTGGTACTCCGATGGCCTGCGCCCCACCCAGTACCGCTTGACGCCCCACCGCCTCCTGCTCGAGTATCCCTTCCTCCTGCTCCTGCCTGCGGCCTGGGCCCTCTGGCGGCTGAAGAAGATTCGCCAGGCGGTCGAGGACGCCCCGCCCCCGCCCATCCGCCGCACCTTCACCGATGATTTCCACCTGCGGGCCCAGCGCTTCGCCAAGCCGGAAACCGAAACAAAGGAAGATCCACCGCGGATGAACCCGGATCAGCACGGATAGGACCATGGACATCAAGCTCTCCCCTGACACTGAAAAGCGGCTGCATATCGCGATCCAACGCTTCGTGGCGGAGGAGTACGGCGAGAGCCTGGGCGAGCTGGGGGCCGGGACCTTCCTGACTTTCTGCCTGAAGGAGCTCGGCCCGGCCATCTACAACCAGGCCATCAGCGACGCCCAGGCCTGCCTGCAGGAGCGGGTGACGGACCTGGAGAACATCTGCTTCGCCGAGGAGACCAGCTACTGGGGCAAGGCCACGGCGAAGGGGATCCAGCGCAAGCCCAGCCATCGGCGGTAGCATCCGCCGCCCGCCCACCCGATCCAGGACAGGTTCACCATGCCCCACTGCATCCTTGAAGCCTCGGACAACCTGCTCGACCAGCCCGATTGGGCGACCCTGCTGCTTGCCATCAACCGGACCCTCGGCGAAACGGGTCTGTTCAAGGTGGCGGACATCAAGAGCCGGTACGTCCGCCACAGCACCTTCGCCATCGGCGATGGCGCACCTGGCCAGGCCTTCGTCACCCTCAATGTCCAGATCCTCGGGGGCCGGACAGACGACGTGAAGGCCGGGCTCAGCGAGGCCCTGCTGCCGCTGCTGGCTGGGGCCTTCCCGCGCACCCTGGCGGCCATGACGTGCAGCCTCACGGTCCAGGTGACTGACATCCACCGCCCCAGCTACCGGCGGCAGCTGTCATCCTGAAGCCACCATGGCCGAACCCATCACATCCCGCCAGCTCACCCTGCTCCAGGTGGTGGCCAAGCATCCGGATGTGGTTCGGGATCATCTCGTGAAAGCCGGGGCCACGGATGCGGACCTGGCCTACCTGGAACGGCATGACCTCATCCGGGAGCGGGCCATCGGCAGGTACCGCGTGACCCACATGGGGCAGGAAGTCCTGAAGCGGAGCCTGTAGGGGGGAGCAGTCAGGGTTCCGGTCCACGTACAGGCCTGAGCCAAGCCTTGTCCGGGTTGCCGCCGGGTTGGCCGGAGGACCCGATGCAGGCTTCCCCTGGCAGGAGCCACCGGGCCGGTCGGGGTCATTTCATAAACATTTATAAAACTGTTTTTGCGTTTTTTTTACTTTTTACTTACTTGTATTGCGCCAATTCATGGGTGCATGATGGCTGCCCTGGTTCTTTGATCTCAAATTCGCCTCGGCGGTCGCAATAGGAGCAACTCATCGAGGCAGTCATTCCCTTCAGCCGCCCATGCCTGAACCGGAATGGAAGATCCACGCATGGTCACGTTTATGGGAGCAAGCGATGAAAACCACACTGGAAGAACCCCTTCAGACCCGCAGCCGCAGGAAGCTGAAGTGGGAAGCCGCCAAAGGCCATGGCGTCGTGCCCACCCATTTCGGCAAGGCCAAGCACCTGGACGCCAAGGCCCCGTCCGCCAAGGCCTTCCCGGGGGGCAAGGATCTCGTCATCGAGACCTTCAAGAACGCCGGCGACGCGCCTGCCACCACCACCGTGAGCGACGGCGGCGGCAAGAAGCTCCGGAACGCCACCATCAACCTGATCTTCTGGGGCGATGCCTGGACCGCGAATCCAGCGCCTTCGCCCTCCCTCTCGGAAGTGGTGAACGATGCGGCCAGCATCCTGGCCGGTCCCTACCAGACCAGGATCTCCCAGTACGGCGCAACCCCGGCGCGACTCGGGGGCATCTTCGTATCTGTGCCCGGCAACAACCCCCCCACGAACTACCAGACCTCGGATGTGCAGAACCTCATCACCAATGCCATCGGCGGGGGCGCTCTGCCGGAACCCGATGAGGAGACCAACGACGTCGTCCATGTGGTCTTCATGCCACCGGGGACCAACGCCCCACCGAACGTCGGGGGTCTGCACACCTATGCGAATTGGTCGGAGGTCAGCCTCATCCCATTCGACATCGACATCCTGGACCGGTCGCACATGGCCTGGGTGGCCTTCGGCAGTCGGGCGTTCATATCCTCCGTCTTCTCCCACGAGCTGGTCGAAGCCCTCAGCGATCCGGAAGGGGACGGCATCCAGGTGAACCCCACGAACGGCAGCAACTGGAACGAAATCGGGGATGCCTGCCAGTCCACGGGCCTCGTCAACGGCGTTACCGTCCAGTCCTACTGGTCCCAGAGCGACCGGGCCTGCGTGATTCCCGTGAACCTCAAGCTGGAGATGCAGATCACCTTCATCCACAAGGACCCCAGGAACGACGCCTTCCATCCCATCCAGGCGGTGGGTGGGATGAACCTGACCCAGAACATCCCCTTCCGCATGTCCCAGAAGGAGTGCATCGCCTCCATCGACAGAGGCAACAAGTTCTTCGTGATCGGCGCCGACGGCAGCCGGGCCGAGGTCAAGGTCTTCATCCACTTCCCGCCCTGGAACCGGCAGGGCATCCGCTACATTGCCACCGTGGCGGACAACTCGAAGGCGGACAACCTGCTGTCGCTGCCTGAGGGCTGAAGAAAGGCACATGGACGCAGGGGCTCCAGGGCGGGAGAATGCCATCCGCCCTGGAGTCTTCATGTCCCTGCTCACCCGCGCCGAAGCCACCCGCTACGAGGAGACCAGCCGCCATGCGGATGTGATGACCTTCATCGCGGGGCTCCAGGCCAAGGCGGACAAGCGCCTCCACGTCACCAGCTTTGGCCTAAGCCCCCAGGGCCGGGACCTGCCCCTGCTGGTGCTGTCGGCCCAGGGGGTCAAGACTCCCGAGGAGGCGCGCAGCCTGGGGCGGCCCGTGGTGCTCATCATCAGCGGCATCCACGCGGGTGAAGTGGAAGGCAAGGAAGGCTGCTTGATGCTCGTGCGGGATCTGCTGGAGGACAAGCCCGGGCTTGATGCGGGCGCGATCCTGGCAGACCTCACCCTGGTGGTGGCGCCCCTCTTCAACCCCGATGGCAACGACGCCATCGACCCCGGCAACCGGCGCCTGCACCTGCCGAAACTGGAAGGCCAGCTGGGTCCCGACAGCGGCGTGGGCACGCGGGTCAATGCCGCCGGCATCAATCTCAATCGCGACTACCTGCGCATGCAGGGCGAGGAGATGCGCCTGCTGCAGACCCGGGTCTGCCAGCCCTGGGCGCCGGACCTCACCATCGACAACCATGCCACTAACGGGTCGGTGCACCGCTTCTCTATGACCTACGACATCCCTCACACCGTGGAAAGTGGGCGGAGCGAGCCCATCGAGTACATGCGCCGGCGCCTGCTGCCACCAGTCACCGCCGCCCTCAAGGCCAACCACGGCCTGGACGCGGGCTGGTACGGCAACTTCGTGGAAGACGAGCGGGCCCTGGACGCCAATGTCGACGCCGAGCCCGGTATCCCCGTCCGCGAGGGCTGGATGACCTACCCGCACCACCCCCGCTTCGGCGGCAACTACCGGGGCCTCACCAGCCGCATGGACCTGCTGCTGGAGTGCTATTCCTACATCACGTTCGAAGAGCGGGTGCGCACCGCCTACGCCTTCATGCTGGAGACGCTGAAACACGTGGCGGCCCACCGGGACGAGGTGGTACAGACCGTGGCCGGGAGCCAGGCGCCCAGGGACCGCATCGCGGTGCGCTACGGCCTGGAGCGCTTCGGGCCCCCCGTCGAGATCCTCACCCGCACACCTCGCACGCTGGAGGGCGCACCCAGCACAGTGTCGCTGCCGTACCTGGGCCGTTTCGTGGGTACCACGGTGGTGGATCGTCCGGAGGCCTACCTGGTGCCCCCCAGGATGGCCACCCACCTCCGTCTGCATGGGCTCAACCTGCAGGCTGCCATGGGTACCTTCGAGGTGGAGGTGCCTACCGTCGAGGGGCTCGGCTCCGAAGGGGGCCGGGCCATCCTGGAGGCCGCCTCCGTGGGCGAGCTGTCCGTGTCGTGGCACCGCGAAGCCCGGACCGTGCCCCCAGGCTGGGCTCTGGTTCCCACCGACCAGCCCCTGGGGGCCATCGCCGTCTACCTGTGCGAACCCGAGAGCGACGATGGCGCCGTGGAGAACGGGCTGCTGCCGACGCCCAAGCTGGGCGAGGAACTGCCGCTCTGGCGGGTACCAGCCCTGGGTTGATTACCCAGACTGGCTGGTCGCGGAAGACACAGAACGAAACTCGGAAAGTGCGGACACCGGAACCTCCTGCGGTCTTCCACGAGGAGGCCATGGGCCCATTGAGTTCCCCTGGACAGGATTCAGAACCACTGATTCCTTCCCCCGTTTCCGAGGGTTCCCGCGCCGACCGCGACCAGCCGGTCCTTCGTCGACTCCCTCCCGTCGTTCGCCGGTACTTGCCGCTGTGGTGGTGCCTCGCCCCATAGCCTGAGAGCAGTCGGGAGACCCCATGAGCACTGACACGCAGGACCGCACCCGCACCAAAACCTTCAGGCTCGACGGCGGCAAGGTGCTGGACACCATCAAGGACCTCATCCACCAGGGCAACATCCGGCGGATCATCCTGAAGAATGAGGACGGCAGGACCCTCATCGAGATTCCGCTCACTCTGGGTCTGGTGGGCGCAGCCCTGCTGCCGGTCTTCGCTGCCGTGGGCGCCCTGGCCGCCGTCGCCACCCGCATGGTGATCGTGGTGGAAAAAACCGATGTCGACTGAGATGATGTCTCATCATTGATGACCATTGAATCTTCTTAACAGTCCCGATTCCCCAGTGGAAATATGACTCGCCAATTCACTGGCAAATCTGGAGGCGGTTATGAAAAAAGCCACTCTCGCATTTTCGCTCCTGCTGGGAGTTCCTCTTGCGGCCCAGTCCTGGGAAGCCGGTGTGTTCCTTGGCCAGCAGCAGTACCCTTCGCCTCACACGGATGTGACGCCCGGCGTCACCGGTCAGCTCAATCTGGACAGCAAGACCATCTACGCGGTCCGCTTGGGCTACTCGGTAGTGGACATCGGCCCTGCCTTGTTCCAGATCACGGCTGGCTACCAGCCGGAATCGAAGACGACCATCAAGCCCACCTTGGGTGGTGTGCCCTCTGGCGCCCCAAGCGATTTCAAGCAGAGCCATTGGTCCCCTGGATCCGTGAGGTTTTGAGGAGCCTGAGCAATTGGGTGCTGATTTGCTCGATGGCAGGAGCTTCTGGACCGATCTGAGGGTGCTTCTTGGGACCCGGATCCACCCCGGCAGACCCAAATGATCCAGACGGCCATC
>CAISFO010000038.1 GCA_903884655.1 uncultured Holophagaceae bacterium
CGTGGTCAGGGCGGCGACATCGGTGCTGGCGAGCGCCTGCACCTGGTCGGTGGTCATGGCGTTGATCTGGTTCGTGGTCAGGGCTCTGGCCTCAGTCGTGGTGAGGGCCTTCACCTGATCTGTGGTCAGCGCCTGCACCTGAACCGTGTTCAGGCTCTGGAGTTGGGTTGCCGACAGCGCGGCGACATCAGCGGTGGCCAGTGCCTGCACCTGGTCGGTGCCCAGCACATGCATCTGGAGCGTGTTCAGGGCCTTGGCGGCACCCGTGGTCAGAGCCGAGATCTGGTCGGTGGTCAGTGCCTGGACTTGGCTCGAGGAAAGCTGGGCGACATCCGCGGTGGCCAGTGCTTTGATCTGGTCGGTGGTCAGGGCCTGGACCTGGGCGGTCGTCAGGGCCTTGGTTTCAGCGGTGGTCAGAGCGTTGACCTGGGCTGTGAGCAGGGCCTGCACCTGGTCGGTGCCCAGCGCGGCCACAGCGGCCGTGGACAGCGCGGTGATCCGGGTGGCGCCCAGAGCCTGGACCTGGTCTGTGGTCAGGGCTTGGGCCTGGCTTGTCGTCAGGGCGGCGACATCCGCCGTGAGCAGCACCTTGACCTGATCGGTGGTGAGTGCCTGGATCTGGTCCGTGCCCAGCGATGCCATCGCGGCGGTGGTCAGCGAGTTGATACTCGCGGTTCCCAGGGCCTGGACCTGGTTGGTGGTCAAAGCCTGGGCCTGGTTCGTCGCCAGCCCGGAGATGTCGGAAGTCGACAGGACCTGGACCTGGCTCGTGGTCAGGGCCTGGACCTGGTTGGTGGTCAGGGCCTGGGCTTGGGTCTTTGTCAGCCCTGCGACATCCGCAGTGGACAGACCCTGGATCTGGTCCGTGGTCAGAGCCCGCACCTGGTTCGTGGACAGCGCGGCGATATCCACGCTGGCGAGAACCTGGATCTGATCCGTCGTCAACGCCTGGATCTGGGCCGTGGTCAGGGAACTGGCCCGACCGCCCGTCAGGGCGTTGATCTTGCTCGTACCCATCGCCTGGATCTGGTCAGTGGTGAAGGCCTGGACCTGGTTGGTCGCCAGCGCGGCGATGTCCCGAGTGGTCAAGGCTGAGATCTGGTCGGTGGTCAGCGCACCGACCTGGGCCGTGGTCAGGGCCCTGGCTTCCGCGGTGGTCAAGGCCGAGGTCTGGCCGCTGGTCAGGGCCTGGACCTGGCTTGTGGTCATCGCCTGGACCTGGTTGGTCGCCAACCCGGCGACATCGGCTGTGACCAGGGCCTGGATCTGGTCCGTGGTGAGCGCCTGGATCTGCGCCGTGGTCAGGGCCTTGGCTTCGGCCGTGGATAGCACTGCGATCTGGTCGGTGGTCAGGGCCTGGATCTGGGTGGTGGCAAGTGCGGCGATGTTGTTGAGGGACAGAGCCTGAATCTGATCAGTGGTCAGGGCCTGGACTTGAGCCGTGGTCAGGGCCTTGGCTTCGCCCGCGGTCAGCCCGGTGATCTGGTTGGTGCCCAGAGCCTGGATCTGGTCGGTCGTCAGGGCCTGGAACTGGTCCGTCTTCAAGGCGGCGATGGCGCTGGTGCTGAGCGTCTTGACCTGGTCCGTGGTCAGGGCCTGGACCTGCGCCGTGGTGAGGGATTGGATCAAGGCGGACATGGCGCCAATTTTGCCGCTGCCCAGGGCCTGGATCTGGTCCGTGGAGAGGGCCTGGACCTGGTTGGTCGTCAGGGCGGCGATGTCAGCGGTGGCCATGGCCTGGACCTGGTCCGAGCTCAACGCCTGGATCTGGGTGGTCAGCAGGGCCTTGGTTTCGGCTTGGGTCAAGGCGGCGACCTGGCTGGTGGCGAGGGCCTGGATCTGGCTGGTGCCCAGGGCCTGGACCTGGTTCGAAGCCAATCCGGCGAGATCGGCAGTCGCCAGGGAATGCACCTGGTCGGTGGTCAACGAGCTAACCTGCGTGGTCGTCAACACGGTGGGACGGCCCGCCGTCAGCGCACCGATCTGGTTGGTGGCCATGGCCTGGACCTGGTCCGTCGTTATGGCCTGGATCTGGTTGGTCGCCAACCCGCGGATGTCCTCCGTGGCCAGGACCACGACCTGATCCGTGGTCAACGCGCGCATCTGGGCCGTCGTCAAGGCCTTGGCTTCTGCGGTTGTCAGTCCGGCCACCTGGTTCGTGGTGAGCGCTTGAATCTGGTCCGTGCTCAGAACGGAGATCTCAGCCGTCGACAGTATCGCGACCTGGGCGGTGCTGAAGGCCTGGAGTTGAGTGGCGGTCAAGGCCCTCATCTCCGAGGCCTTGAATGCCAATAGCTGTGCGTTGGTGAGGCCATACTGCAATTGATCGGTGGTCAGAGCCTGCACCTGGTTGGTGGACAGGACGCTCAAATCCACGGTATCGGCCGCCTGGATCTGATTGGTCGTCAGAGCGCTGATTTGGCTGGTGCTCAGGGCCTGGAAATCGCTCGTGGTGAGCGCCTTGACCTGCCCGGTGGTGAGCATCTGGATCTGAGCATTGGACATCCCTGTCACGATGGAAACCATTTTCCCCTCCGTGGGATTTTGGAGATTCCTACTGATCTAATTGCCCGAATGGCCAAAAGGCATACCGGAAACTTCGTCATCGGGCCGGCGCAGACCAAACATTAATAATTAATTTCGATAATACTAAAACGTCAATGTATACAGCGTTTAGTTATTAACATAATATATTGTATCAATCGATCATTCAATCGGCCGACCGACGGACCGGTGGACCTCCCCGGCAGATCACCTCCCTGAAGCGAGCCTTCGCTCCCAGGGATCCCAGCAGACGTCAAGGCCGGGAAGGGGTGGCATCGGGCAAGGGTTCGGGCCAGGGGACGCAGGAGGGAGATTCCTCGCGAGGAAGCTCAGATGTAGTGGGGGTGCGATCCGAACCCGCCACCCACCCCGTCCCCTGACCGCTCTCTCCTGGAAAATCCTTCGAATGGATGATTGAACTTTATGAAATTATCTTTACCTGATTATCGGCAAGGCTCAGCCTAGAATTCGCACGATGGGACGCCCATTGAACGACCTTCCGTGAGAACGGAAATCAAACAGAGGCTTGGTAGTCGCGCTTTTCTAGCCCCAGAGCGATCCTAGCGAGGTCTATGGCACGTTGGAGGCTGGCGTCTGTGCCATCTCCATGGATTAGTTCCCTGCAAGCAGCATAGAGGTCTGGGGCTGCGGTAATGAGCCGCAGATTCGCCTCCCGTTCGAGTTCAGGGACAGCGCCAGAACCGCCCATGATGCCTGCAATGTAACAGTGGTTCGGGGCTTCCCCGGCGTAGATGGGATACCTCGCATTGATGTTTTGAAACCATGGTCCGGGCGTGTGCTGGTCCATGGTGATTTCGGCCTTCACATTGGTCGAAGTGGTTTCCAGACTCACATCCAACGACGGGTTGCATGAGCCGCCCTCGGTTAAAACCTTCGCAAGTACCTTGTTTTCTGGTTCCGGCCTATCCTTGCCAACCTTGGGACCGTGTTTGTCCATGGACCACCTCCATGAGCATTGTCCCTGCCCTGGATGGGCGAGAGGTGCCTTCCTTTTTGGAAAGTGGCATAGTTCTACCCCTTTACGCCGCCTTGTCCATCCAGGGCAGGATCAGCAGCCTTTGAGGCATGGCCGGAGTCTTTGCCGCAGCGGTCAGCAGCCGGGGCAGGATCGACTTCATGTCGAACCGTCGGTTGAAGCGGTATTGGAACTCCGCCAAGTAGCGGTCCAGGTGGACCCGGCTCACCCAGCGGGTCACACCCTGGATGTTGCCCTTCAGGTTGCCCAGGACCGTGTTCACCCAGCGGAAGGCCGGGACTTGGGCGCTCTGCCAGCCACCCGGAGCCTTCTGGGCATCGTGGTCATAGTCCGGCTCCAGGAAGTTGTAGGCCCTCCACCCATCCGTCAGGACCAGGGTGCCCGGCTCGATGGACCTCCGGAACCAGGGCTCCAGTTCCTTGGTCGAGACCGCCTCCAGCGCCTTCATCTTCATGAACAGCACCTTCTCCGGATGCTCCACGTCCGTTTGGACGGCCACGACGAAGGGCGTTTTTCCTTCGGCTCCGCGTCCTCGCCTGCCGCCGTGGCGCTCGCCGCCCATGTAGGCGTCGTCCACCTCCACCCGGCCACTCAGGGTGGTCCGTTCCTCCCTTTCGATCATTACCTGGAGGAGCTTCTGCTTCATCATCCAGGCCGTTTCGTAGTGGACCCCAAGCTGGCGCTTCAATTCCAGCGCCGAGATCGAATGCTTACCCTGGGTCAGCAGGTGCATGGCCTGGAACCAGACTGTCAGCGGTAGCTTGGTGCCCTCGAAGATGGTCCCTGCGGTCGGGCTGGTCTGCTTACGGCAGTCCTGGCATTGGAACAGGCCACGGGCGAGGCAACAGTGCCGGGTGGATCCGCACTCGGGGCAGATGAACCCCTCCGGCCAGCGGGCACGAATCAGGGCATCCCGACAGGCGTCCTCGCTGCCGTAGTCCTCAAGAAAGTCCCGAAGGCTGAGTCCCTTCTGGAACTGAACGTCATAACTGGTCACGCGGAGACTCCCGTCTCCCTCCCGCCTTCATGATCGCTCAAGAGGTATGACACATTTTGTCAAATCACGCTTAGCGCAACAGAATAATGGAGTTTGGGTAGCCGATGACCCTGGCCTTTCAGGCTGAGACTGGCCGATAATCAGGTATCTTTAATCAAACAGCAGTCCGATGAATCGATTGGATGAATGCCCCCTTAGAGGAGTGCCGCCATGTCTTCCAATCAACCTGGTGCTGACCCGCCCCTCCACCCCCCGGCCGAGATCCTGTCGACCTATACGCTCCTGACGCTGATGCAGCACATGGAAACGCACCAGCAGGACCTGAGCAGCGAGGCTGTCATTGCCTTGTATGAGGACTGGTTGCGCCTGGTGGGTGGGGCCGAGTCCTACATGGCACGGTTCAACCTGGGGACTCTCCACCAGCGGTCTGGGCGGCCGGAAGCCGCTGCGGCCCAGTATCGGGCCGTGCTGAGCCAGTTCGACCTGCCTGAGGCCCGCCACAACCTTGGTCTTCTGTTAGAGAAATCCGGCCGTTTGGAGGAAGCAATGGAGCAATGGCGTCGTTTGTTGAGCAAGGTGACCTCCGGCTCCCCGTTGTACGGGATGGCCATCCATGCCATGATCCGCGTCTCGCGCCGATTGGGGAGCGGCAGGTCCCTGCAGCGATATATCGCACTGAGTCTGGAGCTGGATCCGGACCAGCCAGCGCTCATCCGCGAACTGGGCCAACTGAGCGAGGGGCAGGGCAAGCCTGCCCATCAGCCAGACGGCGCGACACCTGCTGTGCCAGGCCCCGGTGGGCCCGAAGTGGTGCGCCCGTCCATCTGCGTGATCGCCGTCTGCTTCAACGAGGCCACCATCCTGCCCTTCTTCCTGGACCACTACATCAACTTCATCGGCGCCACCAAGGTCATCCTCTATGACGGGGGAAGCACCGACGCAACGGCCGCGATAGCCGGAAGCTTTCCTCAGGTTGAACTGATCGTCAGCCCCAGCGAGAAGCTGGACGACCGGGACCTGATGCGAATCCGCAACGAAGCGTGGAAGGTCCAGCGTGACCAGTTCGACTGGATGGTCGTGTGCGACGTCGATGAGTTCCTATACCACCCCGAGATCCGAGCTCTCCTGCTGGAGTTCAAAGGGCAGAGGGTCACTCTGCCCATGGTGGAGGGCTTCGAGATGTTGTCGAAAACACAGCCGGAGTACAGGCAGGGCCACTTCATCTGGCAGGACATCCAGACCGGTGTTCCCAATCCGCAGTACTACAACAAGAACCTCATCTTTGATCCGAAGATCGACATCAACTACAAGCTTGGCTGCCACGCCTGTGAGCCCACTGGACCGGTGAAGCGAAGCGAAGGATTCGTCTTCAAGAACCTGCACTACCGCATGTTGTCCTACGGGCATTTCGTGGCGAAATCACGTCGCGCGGCAGCCAGGCTGAGTGACTGGAACAAGGAGACGAATGCGGGATTCCACTATCGCCTCAACGCGGAGATGAGCCAGGCAGACTACAACAAGATGTTCCAGACGGCCTACAACGTGGTGCATCCAAGGCTGCGGCCGACCCTGCAGCGTGAAGCCTTCGATGCGGTGCTGCAGCGACTGGTGGCCATGGACCGGGATGCCTGCATTCTCGAATATGGCACCACCAGAGGTTTCGGCGCCGCGGCCGATTGTGGTTCCACGGAACTCTTCGCCTGGTACGTGCACAGCTTCGGTGGTCGATTCTGTTCCGTGGCCACAGATCCTCTGATTCAACGGCATGCCGCCCGGGAACTCGACAGGCGGCGGCTGATGGGAAGTCGGCTGCAGCTGGTGGATGCGGCTGGATCCCCGGGGAGCGCTTTCGGGGCTGCTGCCATCAACCTGCTCCTGATGAATTCCAGCGACTACATGGGAGACGACCGGGACCTGGCTCAGGCGGAACGCGAGGCCCTGAACACTTTCCTGGATGTCGAGTCCCGTCTTTCCTCGGATGCGCTCATTGTCCTGGACGGTGTGAAGGATGACCCTGAGGACCTGGGGAAATTCCAGCTTCTGGTGCCCTATCTGATCGGTCGGCGGTATCAAGCGCTGCAGGAAGGCTGCACGGCGGCGTACGCCAAGGTCAACAACCGGGATAACCCATGACTGAAGCTGTTTCGAACAGGCCCGCCCTGCCGCTTGTCAGCATCCTGATTCCCACGCACAACCGGCCGGACTACCTGGAAATCGCGCTGAGAAGCGCACTTGCACAAACCTATAAGAACATTGAAATCATCGTCAGCGACAACAGTGACGATGATGCCAGCCAGGCGCGAATGGCTCCTTTCCTCATCGAGCACAGCCATATCAAGTACCTGCGCAGCCATGGCACCAACGCTGATCAGAATTTCAGCACGTGTCTGGAGCAAGCGGCGGGTGAGTACGTGAATTTCTTGATGGATGACGATGTGTTTCATCCCGAGAAAATCCAGCGGATGGTGGCCTGCTATCTCGGTCAACCTGAGATCGGCATGGTCACCTCCTGCCGCCAATTGATCGATGGGGATGGCCATTTCCTTGCCCCGCTCCCGGGAACCGAACCCCTTTTCCCACAGGACACACGCATCGGTGGCAAGTCCCTCGGCGATTTGATCCTGTCCAAGGGCATGAACCTGATTGGTGAATCAACCACCGTGCTGCTTCGAAGATCAGACATCGCCCAGGGGTTCGGCTGGTTCTGCGGACGCCAGTTCTCGACGCTTTCCGATGTCGCCACCTGGTTGTCTCTGCTGGCGCACAAGGACTGCGTCTACCTTACGGATAAGCTGAGCTATTTCAGATTGCACTCAGGTCAGGATCAACGGACAGGAACCGTGAGAATCACCGCTCAGATCGAATGGGTCATGCTCGCTTGCCTGGGCCATTCGAATCATCTGTTTCTGGACGATCAACAAACCATGCAAAGTGGTTTATCTTCAAAATTGAATAATTACATTTCATTCATTGTCAGTCAGCAGAACCAGATTCGTGAAGGACCCATTGAGGTCGAAGCCATAAAAGAATCGGTATGCATGGCACTGGACGTCTTGTTGGCAAACCAAAAAACGATTTAAACAACCATTCGCAACCCTGGAAAGCAGGCGTTCAACCGGCGTCAGTTCGTCGAGGCTCTGAGCGGAACAGTCGTGCCCGGATTCCCCTTCGACCTGCCTGACGGTAGCGGTGCCATCAGCCTTGTCATCGATCCGGCAGGGTACCCGGTCGGACTTTACTCCAGGCAACCACAGATGAAAGTGCCGTCAGAGACTAATTGAGAATTTCCACCCATCCCCCAGACTGAATTCGATATGAATTTTATTGATGACCCAACATCGATATGCCTGAACTGAGTGCACTGGAGGCACTTCGAACGCCCCTCATGCCTGCAGGGAAGTACGGTGTGATACAGCAAATGTCGTGGGCATCCTCCCATCGGGTAACGACATCCTCGATAGGAATTGGATCATGATCGCAAACGTGCCGCCTGCGAATGAGCTGTGGCAGGCTCCACAGGGGCCAGCCACAGCGCTCCCAAATGGCTCGGAGGCGACGCCCCTGGGTGGGGCCCATGCTGCATGGCAAACGGCCCTATCACTGTAATCACCGTGGATCACCGGCGAGATGCAGTTCTGCTTTTTCGCTCCAACCCCGGCACGGCCCAGCGGTTTCAGCGTCTCTGCCTGGGTGTATGCCCTTGAACGACGATCCTTCGCGAAGCAGAGGACAGGCCGAACGCGATGGGCGTCTTGCCGTTTTCCTTCTTTTATCGGTGGTCATCGGTGTTCATCAGTGGTTCCAATTTCTCTAGCGCAACAAGCCGTCGAGTCCTCGCACTGAGAGAGGTTCCAGCACATTCAAGCGGCCCTATGAGCCACGAGCCTGCTTCCTGTTCCGAGGGCCGGTCCGAAAGTCAAAGGGCCGAAACACGGAGAGTGACTGAAAAGGGCAAAAGCCTTTTTTAACCACCGATGAACACCGATTAAAGGCTGATAAAGAAGAGCGGTTTTGAATGGAGCGGGTGTCTTTGGTCAATGGCCAACCTCCGACGTCGGAGGATCACGGGCCCGGTATTCTGAACGGTCACCCGGAGCCGCTGTGCTCGCCTGCCGATTCTGATACCGATGGCCCACGACCCCCTTTTCCGCCTGCAGTGGCTGGTCTTTGCGCTGGCCAGCGCGGTATTCACGACGGTGTACATCCCCCAGCCGGTACTGCCGATGCTGCGCCAGCAGTTCGGGGTGGGCGAGGGGGCGGCGTCCTGGACGGTGTCGGCGGTGGTGCTGGGGATGGCGCTGGCCAACCTGCCGTTCGGGGCCCTGGCTGACCGGCTGCCCATCCGGCCCATCCTGCTCACCGGTGGTCTGGTCATCGCGGCCGCCGGCCTGGCGTCGGCCCTGGCACCCACGCTGCCCCTGCTGGTGGCGGCCCGCTTCATCCAGGGGCTCTTCATCCCGGCGCTCACCACCTGCCTTGTGGCCTACCTGGCGCGGGTGATGCCTGCGGAACGCCTGAACGTGGTGATGGGCTCCTATGTGTCGGCCACGGTGGTGGGCGGTCTCGCCGGGCGGCTCATCGGCGGCTTCATCCTTCCCGCTGCGCACTGGCGCTGGGCCTTCCTGGTGGCGGCCCTCCTCCTGCTGGCCGCCACCCTGGCCGCCGCCGTGGGGCTGCCGCGGGACTTGGCCCGGCCCCACGCCACCCGGGACGCGACGCGGTTCCGGGACGTGCTGTTCCGCCACGATCTCTTCCGCCTCTACTGTGTGGGGGGCGGCTCCTTCTTTGTGTTCTCCTCCGTGTTCAACTACATGCCCTTCTACCTGCATGGCGCGCCCTTTCACTGGTCCACCCGGGCCGTCACGCTACTCTACCTGTCCTACGTCATGGGCATTGTCGTCGGCCCCCTGGCCGGGAAGCTGAGCAACCGGGTCGGCAACGGCACCGCCATGGTGCTGGGTGCGCTGGTGTTCGGGGCGGGCCTGGCGGTGACGCTGGTGCCGCAAGGCTGGGCCATGGCCTTGGCACTGGCGCTGGTCTGCACGGGCTTCTTCACCCTGCACGCCTCTGCGGCGGGCGCCCTCAACCGCAAGCTCAGCGCGGGGCGGGGCCGGGCCAACGCCTTCTACGTGCTCTTCTACTACCTGGGGGGTGCCGCGGGCATCACCCTCAGCGGCCACGCCTACCAGGCCGGTGGCTGGCACGGCGTGGTGGCCCTGGCCGGGGTGGCCCTCCTGGTGCCCTTGAGCACCGGCATTTTGGAGATGCGGGCGGGGCGATGGCACCCCTGAAAAGCCATTGCCTGTGATTCCAGCGCTTTCGGTGGTTGAGCCGAGGCAGGTCCAACGGCCCCATCACTGGAATCACCATGAATCACCGGCTGAATGCAGTTCTGCAATCGCATTTCGTCTAGGACGTCTGCACGACCGTGGCGACGTGTTCAGTGGCCGGGAGCAGAGGTGCGGGTTCCTTCTGCAGGGTGATGGTGAAGGTGCTGCCCTGATCGGGTTCGCTTTCGACCTGGACCTGGCCCCCGTAGAAGTGCGATACGCGCTTGAGGATGGAGAGTCCCAGGCCGCTGCCGAGGATGTTGATGGTCTTCCGGTTCTTGATGCGGGTGAACTCGCTGAAGAGCCTGGCGACCTCCGCCTGGGTCATGCCGATGCCGGTGTCGCGGACGGCAATGGCCACCACCGGACCCAAGTCGCTGAGGGCCACGGTCACCTTCCCATCGTCCTTGTTGTATTTCACGGCGTTGGAGATCAGGTTGTTGAAGATCATCTCCAGCTCGCCGGCGTCAGCCTGCATCCTCAGGGACTCGGGGCCCTCGAAAGCAATGGCGACGCCCTTCTCGGCAGCCATGGCACCGTGCGTCTCGATGGCCTGCCGAGCGGCTGCGCAGAGGTCCACTTCCTGCAGGGTCCGCTTCTTCTGACCGGATTCGATGCGGGTGAGGTCCAGCAGATCGAAGATGAGCTTCTTCATGCCCTCCAGCCGGAGGATGGAGCGGTTCACCAAGTGGTCGTAGTCCTGGATCGCGTCACCCGCCATGTGGTCACGCAAGATGAAGAGATTGCCTTCCACCGCCGCCAAGGGCGACTTCAGCTCGTGGGCCAGGACGGACAGGAACTCGAACCGGATCTGGCGCCGCTCCTCCGCGAGCTTGGAGGCTTCCCGCTGGAGCATGCAGTGCTGGGTGATCTTCTGGACGGTGGCCCGAAGCTCATCGGGGGTGAAGGGCTTGGCCAGGAAGTCGAAGGCGCCGCTCTTCGTGGCCTGCACCGCTGTCTCCAGGGAGGCATAGGCCGTGATCATCACCACGAGGGTGTCCAGTTTCCTTGCCTGCAGGGCCGTGAGCACATCGAGTCCGGAGATCCCAGGCAGCTTGTAGTCCAGCAGGATGAGATCGGGTGGGTCACTCTCGATGAGCGCCAGCGCAGCCTCGCCCGACTCGGCCTGACTCACGCGGAAGTCGATGTCGTTTGGCAGGTCCGGCAGGCTCACCGTGAGATGCCGCAGGGCCCGCTCCACCGCGAGGCGCATGCCCACTTCATCGTCCACCACCAGGAGGTGCAGGGTCTCGTTCATGGCTCGGCCTTTCCGGCATGGGCCAGAGCCTGCCGGGGCAGGGTCACGCGGAAGGTGCTGCCCGTGGGGCCAAAGCTGGGGTCGGCGTTGGAGTCCACGGTGATGTCGCCCCGATGCAGCTTGACGATCCCGTAGACCACCGGCAGGCCCAGGCCGGTGCCTTTGCCCATGGTCTTGGTGGTGAAGAAGGGCTCGAAGAGCTTCTTCAAGTTCTCCTTGGGAATGCCCGTGCCCTTGTCCTCGACCTCGAAGACGACAGAGGACTCGTCGCCCCGCGTGCGGAGGACGAGCTCGCCGCCCAGGGGCATGGCATCACAGGCATTCACCACCAGATTCAGGAGTACCTGGATCATCTGGTCCCGGTCCACTTCCGCAATGGGGTCCGATTCCTCGTGGAGGACGCGGATCTCGATGCCCTCCGGGTGCTGCAGGCTCGACAGCGTCGCCGCCACCAGCTCGCGGATGTCCACAGCCTGATGGGCCACCTTGTTCTGCCGGGCGAAGTCGAGCAGGCCGGCCACGATTCGTTTGCAGCGGTTGGCCTGCTCCGCGATCATCTGCAGGTCGCCCCGGAACTCCATGTTCTTGCCGCATTCCTCCAGCAGCAGGTTGGTGTACATGATCACCACGCCGAGGGGGTTGTTGATTTCATGGGCCACGCCAGCAGCCAGCTGGCCCATGCTGGCCAGTCGCTCCGAGTGCATGAGCGTCTCCTGGGTGGTCGCAAGGCGGTCGTTGAGGCTGGAGAGCTCCAGGATGGTGCTGAGGTGCTGGCTGATGACGTAGGGCAGGCACATCTCGCTTTCCGCCAGGCCCTTCTCCACGGCGATGGCGTGGTCGCGGCAGGAGGCATAGCCGCAGGCGCCGCAGTTGAGCTCGTCCTCCTCGGACTGCTTCCCCATGCGCTGCAGGATCTCGATGATCTCCACTTCGTCAATGTCCGTAATCCGCTGGTCCAGGGATCGGTATGTCCGGGTGAGGTCGAGGTTGGCGAAGTGGTCGATGGATTTCTGCCAGGCTTCCGGGTTGTGGGTGCGTTCCCGGTAGCGGGTGTAGTGGCTCACGCGGGAGCGGCGCTGGAAGAGGTTCTCCTTGCTGCTGAGGCCCGGTCCCGAGATGCAGCCCTTGCAGGAGAGCAGCTCCACCAGGTTGGCCTCCATGCCGCCTTCGGCGAACTCGTTGAGGGCGTTCATGAAGTTGTGGTGGCCATCCGTCGCCACCACGTCATTGGCCAGCAGATCCTCCTTGATGCCGGCCGCCTGCAGCAGCCCCGAGCTGATGGGGAACAGCGAGCCGAGCCAGGGCCTGGGCGGGTCGAAATCGCTGGGCTCAGCCGTGGCGGAGGTGACCCCCGCCCGTTGGAACAGCTCCCGCAGCTCCGGGAAGGTCAGCACCGCGTCCGGACCGCCCACCACGTCCGGATCCACCGCCTCGGCC
The DNA here is from genome assembly GCA_903884655.1 of uncultured Holophagaceae bacterium. Classification (GTDB taxonomy): domain Bacteria; phylum Acidobacteriota; class Holophagae; order Holophagales; family Holophagaceae; genus Geothrix. The sequence goes on from CAISFO010000038.1 coordinate 12,564, forward strand.
TTCTTGGCCACACAGGGGCCGATGAAGACGACCTTCAGCTCGGGGCCGTGCAGGGAGTGCAGGACCCGGGCCATGGCCACCATGGGGGAGACGATGGGCGACAGGTAGGGCACCAGGTCGGGCTGGTAGCGCTCCACGAAGCCCACCACCGCCGGGCAGGCCGTGGCGATGTAGTGGCGGCCCTTGTTGAGGATCAGGGTCTCCCGGTAGCGGTCCGCCACCAGGTCGGCCCCGAAGGCCACTTCGGTGACCAGGTCGAAGCCCAGGGCCCGGGTCATGCCCACCATGACCCGGAAGTCGAACTCTGCCTGGAACTCCACCGAGAAGCTGGGCGCGATGCAGGCGGCGACCTGGGCCCCGCTCTTGAGCAGGGCCTCCACCTGGTCGACCGAGGAGACCATCTCCTTGGCCTGTTGGCTGCAGACGCTGATGCAGTTCCCGCAGCCGATGCAGCGTTCGGGCACGACGATGGCCTGGCTCTTGGAGATGCGGATGGCCTTGGCGGGGCATTCCCGGACGCAGGTATAGCAGATGCGGCACCGGTTCTTCACCTCCTTGACGAAGCAGAGGGACTGGGGCACTGAACCCGCCGGGGCGATCCTGCGTGTTTTCATCGGGGTCCTCTCCACCAGGGGGCCGCATAGGCGACCCCCTGGTGACAGTTCACGCCATCAGGCGTCGGACTTCAACCCGCAACTGCTCGGGCCGGATCGGCTTGTCGAGCATCACGTCGGCCTTGATCCAGCTGGCCGAGCCCTTGGACTTGGGCGAAAAGTCCACGCCGGTCTCGGAGCGGACAGCCGTCAGGAGGATGACCGGTGTTTCCGGGTAGAGGTGCTTGATCTGGTGGCAGAGCACGAACCCGGAATCCATGTTCTCCATCATGAGGTCGAGGATGGCCAGGTCCGGAATGGCGGTGAGGATGGCCTCCTCGCCCTCGGTCTGGCCCTGGGCCGAAATCACCTCGTAGCCATCGGCCTTCAGGATCATCGCGAGATGGTCCAGTTGGTCGATGTCGTCTTCAACGATCAGGATCTTCTTCTTCGTGGTCATGGCCTCACCTCGCAGGGGATCACAGGAGGACTTCGCGCTTGTCGTAGTGCGTGTGGAGCAGCTCGTGGCTCTTGTGGCCCAGGGGCTTGCCCAGGAACTCGGTGTAGAGCCGCTGCACCCATTCGTTCTTGTGGCTGACCCGCAGCTTGTCACCGCTGTCGATCTGGTAGAGGGCGGCCATGCGGGCCTTGATCGCCTCCTTGTCGGCGCCGATGGGCTGGCCGCCGCCGTTGATGCAGCCGCCGGGGCAGGTCATCACCTCGATGAAGTGGAGGTCCTTGCGGCCCGCCTTGATCTCGTTCATGAGCTTGCGGGCCTGGCCGAGGCTGGAGACAACCGCCGCGCCCACTTCGAGATCACCCACCTTGACTCGCAGCTCCTTGGAGCCTTCCATGCCCCGCAGGGCCTGGATCGTGTAGTCCTTCATCTCCTCGCCGGTGAGCAGGAAGACCGCGCTGCGCAGGGCGGCCTCCATGACGCCGCCGGAGGCCCCGAAGAGCTTGCCGGCGCTGGAGCGCTCCCCGAAGGGCGTGTCCGGAGCCTCGGGTTCGATGGCCGCGGGGTTGACGCCCGTGATCCGGAACAGCTCGGCCAGCTCGCGGGTGGTCAGCACGTAGTCCACATCGGCCACATAGTCCTGGGCCATTTCCGGGCGCCCGCATTCGAACTTCTTGGCGGTGCAGGGCATGAGGGAGACGCTCACGATGTTCTTGGGATCGAGGTTCTCCTTCTGGGCGAAGTAGGACTTGATGATGGCGCCCATCATCTGCTGGGGGCTCTTGCAGGTGGAGACGTTGGGCAGGAGCTCCGGGTAGAACTCCTCGACGAACTTCACCCAGCCCGGTGAGCAACTGGTGAACATGGGCAGGGCGCCGCCATTCTGGACGCGGTGCACCAGCTCCGAGCCCTCTTCCATGATGGTGAGATCGGCGGTGAAGGAGGTGTCGAAGACCCGGTCAAAGCCCACCCGGCGCAGGGCGGCGGTCATCTTCCCGTCAAAGTCCGTGCCGGGGGCGAATCCGAACTCCTCGGCGATGGAAACGGAGACGGCCGGAGCGTGCTGGACGACCACGGTCTTGGTGGGATCGGCCAAAGCCTGGAGTACTTCACTGATGTACTTGTGCTCGGAGAGGGCGGCGGTGGGGCAGACCAGGATGCACTGGCCGCAGTTGATGCAGCTGGAGACGTTCAGCCCCTGGTTGAAAGCGGTGCCGACGTAGGCCTTGGACCCGCGGTTGACGAAGTCGATGGCGGAGACGCCCTGGATCTCGTCGCACATGCGGACGCACTTGCCGCAGAGGATGCACTTGTCCGGGTCCCGGATGATGGACGGGCTGGAGATGTCCTTGGGTCGGTGGCTGCGCGCGCCCTGGTAGGCGCGGTCCCGGACGCCGTTGTCGGCGGCCAGCTTGGCCAGGTCGCAGTTGCCGTTCCGGGCGCAGTAGAGGCAGTCATCCGGGTGGTTGCTGAGGAGCAGGTCGATGAGGGTCTTCCTGGTCTGCATGACATCCGGCGTGTTGGTGCGGATCTTCATGCCCTCGGCGACGGGGTGGGAGCAGGAGGGCACCAGGCCGCCGAAGCCTTCGACTTCGACGACGCACATGCGACAGGTTCCGGAAGGCAGCAGGCCCTCCATGTGGCAGATCGTGGGCACATTGATCCCGGCCCGCTTGAGGGACTGCAGGATGGTCTCGCCCTTCTTGGCCTCGATCGTCTGGCCGTTCGCTTCAATGGCAAACATGGCTGCACCTCAATTCGTAGCCGGTTGGGTGAATTCGATGTCGCAGCGCAGGCAGCGCCGCGCTTCGCACAGCGCGTGGTTCTCGGAGGGGGCAAGGTCCACTTCCTTGAAGTTCTTCACGCGTGCTTCGACGGGGATGTGTTCGGGATGGATGCGGCCATGGGCCTCACCTTCCTCTTCATCGCTGACCGGCGGGACATACACCGAGGGCAGGACGACGGTGTTCAGCTTCTTGAGCAGCTTGCCTGACAGGTGGCGGTCCATCATCACCGCGGCGTTCTTGCCTGCGGCGATGGCTTCGATGACGGTGCTGGGGCCGGTGACGACGTCGCCGCCGCCAAACACGCCCGTTTCATTGGTGATGTAGGACTCGGGGTTAATGACCAGGGATCCCCAACGGGAGGTCTTGAGGCCGTCCAGGGCTTCCGTTTCGGGCTCTTCGCTGATGGCCACCACCAGGGTGTCCAGGTCGGCGACGAACTCGCTGCCGGGGAGAGGCACAGGCCTGGCCCGGCCACTGTCATCCCGCTCGCCCAGCTCGTTGCGCTGGAACTCGATGCCGGTGAGCTTCCCGTTGACGGACTTGACGCCCACGGGGGCCACCAGGGTCTCGATCTTGATGCCCTCCTCGAGGGCCGCCTCGATCTCCTCGGCATAGGCGGGCATTTCACCCCGGGTCCGGCGGTAGAACACCGTGACCTCGTCCACCGCCTTCTGGCGGATGGCGACGCGGGCGGCGTCGAGGGCGCTGTTGCCGCCGCCGATGATGCCCACGCGGCCCTTCGCGGTCTCCTGGCCGTGCAGGTTGTAGGCCTTGAGGAACAGGATGCCCGGCAGGATCCCCTCGGCGTCATCCCCCGGCAGGCCGAGCTTCTTGCTGCGGTGCGCGCCGATGGCGACGTAGACCGCGCTGAAACCGTCCCGCTTGAGGCTGTCGATGGTGAAGTCCTGGCCCAGGGTCTGGCGGTACTTGACCTCGAGGTTCACGTTCAGGAGCGAGTCGATCTCCTTCTCGAGGGCCGGGCGGGGGAGCCGGTATTCCGGGATGGCCGACACCAGCATGCCGCCGGCCTTGGCCTCCTTCTCGAACACCGTGACCTTGTAGCCCAGGAGCGAGAGGCTGTGGGCGGCCGTGAGGCCCGCGGGGCCGGCGCCGATGACGGCGATGCGCGGGGCGTCCGGCCGGGTGCGGATGGCATAGCTGTAGCTGCCGGGAGCGACCCGATCCACCACGAAGCGCTTGAGGTCCCGGATGGCGATGGACTCGCCGCCCGTGGTGCCGCAGCGGCAGGCGCTTTCGCAGGGGTGGTTGCAGACGCGGGAGCAGACCGACGGGAAGGGGTTTGCGCTGCGGATGGCCCGGTAGGCCTCTTCGTACTCGCCCGCGCCGATGTGGGCCACATAGCGCCAGACCTCGGTGCCCACGGGGCAGCCGGACTGGCAGGGGGCGCCCACCAGCTCGCGGCAGGTGCCGGAGGGGCAGCGGCGCTCATAGATATGGGCCTCGTACTCGTCTCGGAACCACTTGAGGGTGGAAAGGACCGGATTCGGGGCCGTCTGCCCCAGGCCGCACAGGGAGCTGCGGCGGATGCTCTCGCCCAGTTCCTGCAGGAGCATGACGCCCTTCATGCGGAGCAGGGTATCGACGCCCTGTTCGTTCTTGCGGTTCTGGGTGATGGACTTGAGGATGTCCAGCATGCGGCGGGTGCCCTCCCGGCAGGGGATGCACTTGCCGCAGCTCTCGGACTGGATGAACTCCATGAAGTACTTGGCGAGATCCACCATGCAGGTGTTCTCGTCCAGGACCACCAGGCCACCGGAACCCATGATGGCGCCGAAGTTCTTCAGGTCCTCATAGTCACAGGCGAGGTCCATCTGCGGCTCGGGGATGCAGCCGCCCGAGGGGCCGCCGATCTGGACCGCCTTGCACTTCTTGCCGTTGGGGATCCCGCCACCCACGCTGAAGACCACGCTGCGGATCGACGTGCCCATGGGCACTTCCACCAGGCCGGTGCGGCGAACCATGCCCGACATGGCAAAGACCTTGGTGCCCTTGGAGCCGGCGGTGCCCATGGCGGCGAAGGCCGCAGGTCCGTTCTGCATGATGGTGGGCACGTTGGAGAAGGTCTCCACGTTGTTGATGACCGTGGGCTTCCCGAACAGGCCCGACTGGATGGGATAGGGCGGGCGGGGCCGGGGCATGCCGCGCTTGCCTTCGATGCTGTGCATCAGGGCCGTCTCTTCGCCGCAGACGAAGGCGCCGGCGCCCATCTTGATGATGATGTCGAGGCTGAACCCGCTGCCCAGGATGTTCTCGCCCAGCAGGCCGTATTCCTTGGCCTTGGCGATGGCGGTCTTGAGGTTCTGGATGGCGAGGGGGTACTCGGCGCGGATATAGATGTAGGCATTGGAGGCGCCGATGGCGAAGCAGCCGGTGACCATGCCCTCCAGCAGGCGGTGGGGATCGGATTCGCAGACGGCGCGGTCCATGAAGGCGCCGGGATCGCCCTCGTCGGCATTGCAGATCATGTACTTCTGATCACCGGGCGTGTTGAGGGCCATCTGCCACTTCTTGCCCGTGGGGAAGCCGCCGCCGCCCCGGCCCCGCAGGCCGCTGGCGATCATGTCCTCCACCACCTCCTCGCGGGTCTTGCCATGCAGGAGCTTGTAGAGGGCCGAGTAGCCACCCCGGGCGATGTATTCGTCGATGGAGTTGAAGTCCACGAGGCCCGAATTGGCCAGCACCCAGCGCTTCTGCAGGGCCAGGAAGGGGTGCTGGTCCAGGTAGGGCACGTTCTCGTAGGGCTTGAGGTGGTCGCTGCGGAACTGCCCCAGCAGCATGTCGCCGGGGATGGTGCCGGTGAGCACCTGGTCCAGCAGGCCGTCCACCTTCTCGGCGGAGACGCTCCCGAAGGAGACGCGGGCCATGCCGGGCAGCTGGATGTCCACCACCGGCTCTTCCGAGCAGAGGCCCACGCAGCCGACTTCATTCACTTCCGCATCGAGGTGGTGGGCGGCGCAGTAGGCCCGGATCTGCTCCAGGGTCTTGTCGGCGCCGGCGCCCAGGCCGCAGGTTCCCGCGCCCACATAGATCACGGGGCGGGTGACGATCTCGCGCCGCAGAGACATGATCAGCTCGTCGAGCTTGTAGGGGGAGACGGACTTGAACGGGCCGCTCTTGAGGGCTTTCAGGAGTTCGGGTGCAGGCTGAGCGGGAGCATCCCAGCAGAAGCCGTGCTCGAGTTCGACACTAGGCGATGGCATGAGTCTGCTCCTTTTCTCGGCATTCCTCGATGATTCGCTGCAGCTTCATCGGCGTGACCTTGGCGTAGAACTGGCCGTTGATGTTGACCACCGGGGCCAGTCCGCAGGCACCCATGCAGGCCACGACCTCAAGGCTGAACAGCTTGTCCCGGGTGGTTTCGCCGGGCTGGATCTTGAGGGCCTTGGTGACCAGGTCCAGGGCTCGGCCCGAGCCCTTCACGTGGCAGGCGGTGCCGCGACAGACCATGACGTGGTACTTCCCCTTGGCCTGGAAGCGGAACATGTTGAAGAAGGTGGCGACACCAAAGATCTTGCTGGAAGGCATGTCCAAGGCCTTCCCGACCTTGGTGATGGATTCCTGGGACAGGTACCCTTCGGACTCCTGGACCTCCTGGAGGATCGGGATCAGGTGATCCCGGCCAGCGGCTGGGTGGTCCATCAAGATGGTCTCAACGCTCTTAACGGTCGGCATGCCGTTTCTCCTTTGACGAAATGGCGTGGTAGGGAGGGGTGGAAAGGGAGGCTGCGGGGCTGCTGGAGCTGGGTCTTCCGGAGACCGGTGGACCTCGCCCGGAATCAGGACAGAGACTCTCCTGCCAACCAGATGGAGGCGGGCGGAGGAGAAGGTGTTACAACGGCGGTTTCTGGGTGGTGGAACCCCGCGAGCCGGAGTGCGGGTGCATGAAAAGTTTGTTCATTGATGACCGAAAGGTCAGTGATGGAAATCACATAAGATCAAATCCTTACATAGCATTTGAGTAACGGCCGCCAGGGCCTTTTCCGAGCCGTCGCCGCAGCGACCGGATGCGCCCTTCGAGGCAGCCCTGGCAGGCGGTTGCGGTCTCGTTCACGCAGGCTTTGCCCGGGTAGATTTCGTAGCGGACGCGGTAGGCCACGGGCGTCACGTTGGGCATCACCACGTTCGCGCCGCGCATGAGGCCGAGCTCGCGGCCCTGCGCGCGGTCGAGGGTGGCGAGGGCCGTGGTGCTTGGGATATTCGCGTCAGGGCAGACCAGGCGCGTGAGCGCCACCGCCTTCAGGGTCGTCAACTCATCGTTGGGCACCTGGTGCTCCGGGTCCGCGAAGAAGGCCACGGCACCTGGTCCACCCAGGGGCGTGCGCGGGCTGGGGAGGAAGGGCCCCACGCCGATCATGTCCATATCGAACTCATGGAAGCGGAGGATGTCCGCGGCCAGCGTGTCCCAGGTCTGTCCCGGGATGCCCACCATCACCCCCGTGCCGATCTCGTAGCCCATGGCCCGCATGCGGTGGAGCTGGGCGAAGCGGTCACTGGGAATGCCCGGCAGATCGGGATGGATGCGCCGGTAGAGGACCGGATCGCTCGTTTCGAACCGGAGCAGGTAGCGGTCCGCGCCGGCGGCGCGCCAGGCCCGCAGCTCGTCGTCACTGCGCTCGCCCAGGGACAGGGTGATGGCGAGGGGGGTTGCCCGCTTGATGGCGCGGATGATCTGGGCGATGAACTCCTTCGTCAGTCCGGGATCCTCGCCAGCCTGGAGGACGACGCTGCCGTAGCCCAGCCGGTGGGCTTCCCACGCACTGGCGAGAATCTCTTCCGCCTCCATGCGGTAGCGGTCCAGGTCCCGGGAGGGCGCCCGCAGGCCGCAGTAGAGGCAGTTGCGGACGCAGTGGCTGGAGATCTCGACCAGGCCGCGGAGGTGGACGTCGTCGCCGACATGAGCCTTCCTCACGCGGTCGGCTTCCTGCCAGAGCGCCTCCAAGGCGTCCGGATCCTTTTCGCTCAGCCAAGCCTTCACGGCCGCATGGTCCAGGCGGAAGCCTGGGCCGGCGGCGGAACCGGCTGACCCGGTGGTCAGTTCAGCAGAACACATCGCGCTGGCCTCGCTTGACCTGCGCCACCATGTGCTCGGCCTTCTCGCGGGTCGGTGCGTCGAGGTCGCGGAAACACCGCGCCATCATCTGCTCCGAAACACACCGGGTGAGCGGGCTGGCATGGTCCTCCAGGTACTCCTGCAGGGTGGCCAGGGCGTTGGGGTTGCAATGGGCCTTGATCTCGCCCGGCTTGGCCAGGTCCATGAAATCGGCGCCAGTCCGGCCCATGCGGTAGCAGCTGGTGCAGAAGCTGGGCAGGAAGCCCATCTCAGCCAGGTCGCGCACGACTTCGTCGAGGTTGCGGTGGTCGCCCAGGGAGAACTGGGTGCCGCCGTTGATGGAATCATCCAGGTAGCCACCGGGATTGGTCCGGCTGCCGGCACTGATCTGGCTGATGCCCAGGTGCATGGCCTCGCGGCGCACCTCGGGCCGCTCGCGGGTGCTGAGGATCATGCCCGTGTAGGGGACGGCCAGGCGGATGATGGCGATGATCTTCTTGAAGTCCTCGTCGGAGACCGCATAGGGCGGGGCTTCGCTGGTGGACGAGCCCGCAGCCGGCTCGATGCGCGGCATGCTGATGGTGTGAGGCCCGCAGCCGAAACGCTCCTCCAGGTGCCGGGCGTGCTGCATGGTGGCGAGCAGCTCGAAGCGCCAGTCGTAGAGGCCGAAGAGGGGGCCGATCCCCACATCGTCGATCCCAGCCATCATCGCCCGGTCCATGCAACCCAGGCGCCAGTCGTAGTCTGCCTTGGTGCCACGGGTGTGCATCCTGTGGTAGGTCTCCCGGTGGTAGGTCTCCTGGAAGAGCTGGTAGGTGCCGATCTCTGCGTCCTTCAGGCGGCGGAAGCCGTCCACATCCAGGGGCGCGATGTTGATGTTCACTCGGCGGATGTTGTCTTTCCCGTGGCGCACCTCGTAGACGGTGCGGATGGCCGAGATCAGGTAGTCGAGACCCTCGCCTGGATAGTCCTCACCGGCGACCAGCACCAGCCGCTTCTGGCCCTGGGCCAGCAAGCAGCGCACTTCGTTGGCGATCTCCTCCATGCCCAGCGTCCGCCTGGGCAGCTCGAGGTTCGAGGCCCGGAAGGCGCAGTAGAGGCACTCGTTCCCGCACTGGTTCGACACGTACAGGGGGGCGAACATCACGATGCGGTTGCCGTAGATCTGGTCCTTCACCCAGCGGGCCGTGTCGAACAGCTCCTGGAGCAGGCCGGGATCCTGGATCGTCATCAGGGATGGCAGGTCCCCGTCGTCCAGGCCCTTCATCTCCCGGGCCTTGGCCAGGAGCTCGCGGATCCGGACGGCATCCTCGGCGGGGGGAGCTGCCAGGACTTGATGGATGGACGCTTCATTCAAGGGGAAGGCTTCGGTCAGACCGATCATGGGTTAGACCTCCATGGGAGTGCCACAGGCCAAACATAACCCTTGGGTAGTCTTTAGGCCAGACCTTTGATGGGACCTAGGTCACAAGTGGTCAGACCACGATTTTGGGCCTCCAGGTGTACCAACAGATGGTTCCCAGGATCATCAGGCCCCCCACGAGCGCCAGGGCGGAGGGGCGCTCCCCCATGCCCAGGAACACCCAGACCGGGTTGAGCACGGCTTCCAGCATGCCGGTGACCACGGCCGCGGTGGCGGAGAGGTGGCGCATTCCGGCGTTGAAAAAGACATAGGCGATGCCGATCTGGAATACCCCAAGGTAGAGCAGGATGCCTGTCTGGGGCAGGGTGGGGTGGAAACCCGGCAGGGCCAGGGGCGCGCAGATGACCGCCACCAGCAGGTTGCCGAGGATGATGGCGCCGATGGGGTCCACGTCGGGGCGGCGGGCCCGCTGCAGCTTGAGGGTCAGCGAGAACACCGCCAGGCAGATGCCCGTGGCCACGCCGAGCAGGTTGCCCGCAAGGGTGCCCGCGCCGAGTCGCCCCACAAAAAAGAGGCTCATGGCGCTGATGCAAAGGCCCACGGCCACCAGATCGCGCCCGCGGATGGACCGTCCGGTCACCCAGGGCTCCAGGAACACCAGGTAGATGGGAGCGGAGAACTGCAGAAAAATGGCGTTGGCGGCGGTGGTGAGCTTGGTGGCGGCCACGAAGAAGACCAGCACGCCAACGTAGGCGAAGGCGCAACCCAGGGAGAGGGCGTCCGGCCGGGGAAAGGGTCTGCCGCCCCGGAGCTTCACCACCGTGGCGATGGTGAGGGCCGCCACCAGGCTGCGGACGCAGGCGATCTGCAGGGCGCCCAGGGGCAGCACCTTGATGAAGAGGCCGCTGGAACTCCAGAGCAGGGCCCCAAAGGCGACCATGAGGGTGCCCCGGGTCGTATGGTCGTTGCGCGTCATCGTTTCATTGGATCACGAAGCGAATGCTATTCCGGGCCGACCATTCCGAATTATCCTTGGGCCACGATTCCCCAAGGAGCCAGCCCATGTGCCTCGGCGTGCCCGGCCAGATTCTTGATGTGGTGGAATCCCCCCTGAGGCTGGGCCGGGTCGCCTTCGGTCCCACCATCAAGGAAGTGAGCCTCGCCTGTGTGCCCGATGCCATGCCCGGCGCCTGGGTGGTGGTGCACGCGGGCCTTGCCCTGGATGTGCTGGACGAGGCCGAAGCCAAGTACATGCTCGAGTGCATCGAGCAGCTGGAGCCGGGCTGGGCTGAGAAGGAGGGCCTGTGAAGTTCGTCGACGAGTTCCGGGACGGACAGGCCGCGAAGACCCTGGCGGAGGCCATCCACCGCAAAGTCACCCGGCCCTGGACCCTGATGGAAGTCTGTGGCGGGCAGACCCACGCCATCGTCCGCTTCGGTCTGGATGAGCTGTTGCCGAAGGGGATCAGTCTCATCCACGGCCCCGGCTGCCCAGTCTGCGTCACGCCCGTGGCCCTCATCGACCAGGCCCTGGCCATCGCGGCCCGGCCCGGCGTCACCTTCTGTTCCTTCGGCGACATGCTGCGGGTGCCGGGCAGCGCGGAGGATCTGTTCTCGGTGAAGAGCCGGGGCGGCGATGTGCGCATCGTCTACTCGCCTCTTGACGCGCTGGCCCTGGCCCGGGAGCTGCCGGAGCGCGAGGTCGTCTTCTTCGCGGTGGGATTCGAAACCACGGCCCCCGCCAATGCCCTGGCGGTGTCCCAGGCGAAGAAGGAGAACCTGAAGAACTTCTCCATCCTGGTGTCCCACGTGCGGGTGCCGCCCGCCCTCGAGGCGATTCTCGCCTCACCCCTGCGGCGCGTGGACGCCTTCCTGGCTGCGGGTCACGTCTGCAGCATCATGGGCATGGAAGAGTACCTTCCCCTGGCCGCCAGGCACCACGTACCCATCGTGGTCACGGCCTTCGAGCCCGTGGACCTGCTCCAGGGCATCCTCATGGCCGTGTCCCAGCTGGAGGAGGGCCGCGCGGAAGTGGAGAACCAGTACGCCCGCCTGGTGAAGGCCGGCGGCAACCGGCCCGCCCAGGCGCTGATCCAGGAAGTCTTCCAGGTGGTGGATCGCACGTGGCGGGGCATCGGGGGCATTCCCGACAGCGGCTTCGGGCTCCGGGACGAATACGCCGACTACGACGCCAGCCATCGCTTTCATGTGGAAGACATTGGGGGTCCCGAATCGCCGGACTGCCAGAGCGGACTGGTGCTCCAGGGGCTCCTGAAGCCGGTCGAGTGCCCCGCCTTCGGGAACCGCTGCACACCGGACCATCCCCTCGGCGCGACCATGGTGTCTTCGGAAGGCGCCTGCGCCGCCTACTACCGCTACCGGCGGTTCGACCACGTGCATTAAGTCACAAGGCTGTTTTTACAATTATTGCCCCCAGTCTCAGCGCAGATCCGTGTTTCGGGAAGGCGATGCGGGGATCCAGATTGCGAGCCCCTGGAAAGCCGCTTGACAGGGCAGGGACGCCCCGTAGCCTGAGGTTAATTAAACCCCTAAGAGTCTTTTTTAAGACGCAGTCTCAACCAAGGTCTACATGGCCAAGGAGGGAGCATGTCAGGTGGGAAGCACACCCTGTGGCAGGTGATGCAGGAGAAGGGCTACAGCCGGCGGGACTTCATGCAGTTCTGCACCTTCGCGGCCGCGGCCGCGGGGCTGGGTCCCGATGCCTCGGCCGCCGTGGCCAAGGCCTTCGAAAAGAAGGCACGGCCGCCGGTGCTGTGGCTGCACTTCCAGGAGTGCACCTGCTGCAGCGAGTCCTTCATCCGGGCCTCGCACCCGATCGTGGCGGATGTGCTGCTGGACGCCATTTCGCTCGACTATTCGGAGACCCTGCAGGCCGCTGCGGGCCACCAGGCCGAGAAGTGCAAGAGCGACACGATGAAGGCCTACGCCGGGAAGTACATCCTGCTGGTGGAAGGCTCCGTCCCCACCAAGGAGCACGGGATCTACTGCACCATCGGCGGGCGCACCGCGGAAGACATCCTCCAGGAGGCGGCGGCGGGTGCCGCGGCCGTGGTGGCCTGGGGCAACTGCGCCTCCTACGGCTGCGTGCAGGCCGCCAAGCCCAATCCCACCGGGGCCACCCCCATCCAGAAGCTGGTGAACAAGCCGGTCATCAACGTGCCGGGCTGCCCGCCCATCGCCGACGTGATGGTGGCCCTCGTCACGCACCTCCTCATGTTCGGCCGGGCGCCGGAACTCGACGCCCAGGGCCGGCCCAAGGAGTTCTACTCCCGGCGGGTCCACGACACCTGCTACCGGCGGCCCTACTTCGACGCCGGCATGTTCGTGGAGTCCTTCGATGACGACCACGCCAGGAAGGGCTACTGCCTCTACAAGATGGGCTGCCGCGGGCCGCTCACCTACAACGCCTGTTCCGTCGTGAAATGGAACGAGGGGACCAGCTACCCGATCCAGTCCGGCCATGGCTGCCTGGGCTGCAGCGAGAACGGATTCTGGGACAACGGCCCCTTCTACCGGCACCTGCCCGCCTTCCCGGGCTTCGGCATCGAGTCCACGGCGGATTCGGTGGGTCTCGGTCTTGGTGCCGCCGCGGCCGTGGGCATCGCTGCCCACGCCGTCTCCACGAACATCCGCAAGCGCCAGGTCATCCATGACCAGGTGGTCGAAGACGTCAAGAACGCACCCAAGAGCGAGAAGGTGGACTGATGAGCAACCGCATCGTCATTGATCCCGTCACCCGCATCGAAGGCCACCTCCGGATCGAGGCGGTGGTCGAAAACGGTGTCGTCAAGGATGCCTTCAGCGCCGGCACCATGGTCCGGGGCATCGAGAAGATCCTCAAGGGCCGCGACCCCAGGGATGCCTGGGCCTTCACGGAACGGGTCTGCGGCGTCTGCACCACCGTGCACGCCCTGGCCAGCTGCCGCAGCGTCGAGGATGCCCTGGGCATCACGGTCCCCAAGAACGCCGAGCTGGTGCGCAACCTCATGTTCTGCGCCCAGTACGTGCAGGACCACGTGGTGCATTTCTACCATCTGCATGCCCTGGACTGGGTGGACGTGGTGAGCATGCTGAAGGCGGACCCCGTCGCCACCTCCAAGCTGGCCCAGTCCCTGTCGCCCTGGCCCAAGTCCAATCCCGGCCACTTCGCCGCGGTGCAGAAGCGCTTGAAGGGCTTCGTGGAAAGCGGCCAGCTGGGCATCTTCGCCAACGGCTACTGGGGGCACAAGGCCTACAAGCTGCCGCCGGAAGTGAACCTGCTGGCGGTTTCCCACTACCTGGACGCCCTTGAGTGGCAGAAGGAGCTGGTGAAGATCCACGCCATCTTCGGTGGCAAGAACCCCCATCCCAACTACCTGGTGGGCGGCGTGCCCTGCTCCTTCAACCTGGAGGAGCTGAACGCCATCAACACCGAGCGGCTCACCCATATCGGCAGCCTCATCAACGATGCCATCACCTTCGTCGAGCAGGTCTACATCCCGGATCTGCTGGCCATCGCCAGCTTCTACAAGGACTGGGGCGCCATCGGCGGCGGCCTGCAGAACTACCTGGCCTACGGCGACCTGCCCACCAAGAGCTATGGGGACCCCTCTTCCTTCCTGCTGCCCAGGGGTGCCATCCTGAACCGGAACCTCAACGAGATCCACGAGGTGAACGGCAAGGACGCCAACGAGATCAAGGAGTACATCAGCCACTCCTGGTACCAGTACGGCGGCGGCGACGGCGTAGGGCTCCACCCCTTCAAGGGCGAGACCGAGTTCAACTACACCGGGCCCAAGCCCCCCTACGAGCACCTGGATGTGGAAGGCAAGTACTCCTGGCTGAAGACGCCGCGGTGGAAGGACCACGCCATGGAAGTGGGGCCCCTCTCCCGCATGCTGGTGGCCTACGCCAAGGGCAACACGGATGTGAAGGAGTTGGTGGGCGTGGTGCTCAAGAAGCTCGACGTGCCCATCACCGCCCTCTTCTCGACCCTGGGCCGCACCGCCGCCCGGGGCGTGGAGACCCAGGTGGTCGCCCACTGGATGAAGGGGTTCTACGATGACCTCATCACCAACCTGAAGAACGGCGATACCAAGACCTTCAACCCCATCCGCTGGGAGCCGGAAACCTGGCCCGCCACGGCCGAGGGCGTGGGCATGACCGAGGCGCCCCGGGGAGCCCTCGCCCACTGGATCAGCATCAAGGATCGCGTGATCGACAACTACCAGCTGGTGGTGCCGAGCACCTGGAACGCCTCACCCAGGGACGCCAAGGGCCAGCGATCGGCCTACGAAGAGTCCCTCATCGGCACGCCCGTGGCGAACGTCGAGCAGCCGGTGGAGATCCTCCGGACCATCCACTCCTTCGATCCCTGCCTCGCCTGCGCCGTCCACATCTATGACCCCGAGGGAAAGCACGTCCACCAGGTCCAGTTCAACTGAGGGGAGACGCCATGCCATCACCTCATGCCTATCGCCGCATCTACGTCTGGGAGCTGCCCGTCCGGGCCTTCCACTGGATCAACGCCCTGGCCATCGTCACCCTGGGCGTCAGCGGACTGCTCATCGGCAAGCCGTTCTCCGTGGCCAACGCCCAGGAGGCCTCCTTCCAGTACTGGTTCGGCACCGTGCGGTTCATCCACTTCACCGCCGGCTATGTCTTCCTGTTCAACATGATCGTCCGCACCTATTGGGGCTTCGTGGGCAACAAGTACGCCCGGTGGGACACCTTCATCCCGACCACGAAGGCCGCCTACAAAGAGATTGTCGAGGTGCTGAAGATCGACATTCTCCAGATGCGGGTGAAGGGGCTCATCCACATCGGCCACAACCGGCTGGCGGGCCTGATCTACTTCATCACCACCTTCATCTTCTTCTTCCAGGCTCTGACCGGCTTCGCCCTCTACGGTCCCATGAGCAAGTCGATCTTCGGCAAGCTGGCGGCCTGGATTGTCCCCCTCATGGGCAGCGAGATGGCCGTGCGCCAGTGGCATCACGCCATGCTCTGGTTCTACGTCCTGTTCACCATGGTCCACATCTACCTGGTCTTCTACCACGACTACGTGGAAGGCCGCGGCACCACCTCCTCCATGGTGGGCGGCTGGAAGTTCGAGCGGGAAGACCTGCTTGACCACTGACCGCACTGCCAAGCGAACCCTGGTCCTAGGCATCGGCAACACCCTCCTCGGCGACGAAGGGGTGGGCGTGGCCGTCATCGATCACCTGCAGGCCATGGGGGACCTGCCCGCCAATGTGGACTTCCTGGATGGCGGCACCGGCAGCATGGTGCTGCTGGAGCCCATGCGGGAGGCCCGCCGCATGATTCTCGTGGACGCCACCGCCGATGGCGCGCCACCTGGGAGCATCCAGCGGCTGGTGCCGAGGTTCTCCACGGACTTCCCGCCCAGCCTCACCGCCCACGACATTGGCCTCAGGGACCTGCTGGACACCTTCTATCTGCTTGGCGAGACCCCTGAGGTGGTGCTCTACGCCATCTCCATCGAGTTCCCCCAGGAGATCAACTACAGCCTCAGCCCCGGTGTCGCCGCCGCCGTGCCGCTCGTGGCCGAGCGGATTCGGCAGGAACTGATGGGCGGTTGATACCAGTCCATAATGGCCCCATGACCGCCGACCCCTTCTCCCTCGCCTGCCCACGGCCGCTGCGTCACGGCTCGGTCCAGATGGCCCACGGCGGGGGCGGGCGGCTCATGAAGGAGCTCATCGAGGGGCTCTTCATGCCAGCCCTGGGCACGGATCCCGCGGGCCAGCACGACAGCGCCGTGGTGGAGGCGGGCGGGGCCCGGTTGGCCTTCACCACCGATGGTTTCGTGGTGCAACCCCGCGTGTTTCCCGGCGGCGATCTGGGCGAGCTGGCGGTGTACGGCACGGTGAACGACCTGGCCATGGCGGGGGCCACGCCCCTGGCTCTCTCGACGGCCTTCATCCTCGAAGAGGGCCTGCCCCTCGAGGAGCTGGCGAAGCTCGCGGCCTCCATGAAGACCGCCGCCGATCGCTGCGGTGTGCGGCTCGTCACCGGCGACACCAAGGTGGTGGACCGGGGCAAGGCCGATGGCGTCTTCATCACCACGGCGGGCATCGGCCTGATCTCGGCCGGTGTCGACGTCCATCCCCGGCGGGTTCAGCCCGGCGACGCGGTGCTGGTGAGCGGCGACCTGGGCCGCCATGGCATCGCCGTGATGTCCGTGCGGGAGGGGCTGGCCTTCGAATCACCCGTGGCCAGTGACTGCGGTCCCGTGCACCACCTCGTCCGGGCCCTGCAGGACGCCGGGCTGGACCTCCACTGCCTCCGGGATCCCACGCGGGGCGGCCTGGCCTCCGTGCTCAACGAGATTGCCACTTCCGCAGGCGTGGCCATTGAAGCCGTGGAGGCGGCCGTGCCCGTGGACGAGGCGGTGGCTACCGCCTGCGAGATTCTGGGGCTGGATCCCCTCTACGTGGCCTGCGAGGGGCGCCTGGTGGTCTTCCTGCCGGGGGCCCAGGCGGATCGGGCCCTGGCAGTGCTCCGCTCCATCCCCGAGGGGAGCGGGGCCGCGAACATTGGCCGCGTGACCCAGGGCCCGTCCGGGCGGGTCACCGTGAAAACCTCCCTGGGCACCCTGCGCCTGCTGGATCTGCTCAGCGGAGAGCAGCTGCCGAGGATCTGCTAGCCAGCTGCAGAGCCCTTTCATTTCCGTGAATGAAAAAAGCGTCGGCTAACAGGGATGGAGGGAAGGCAAGGGATGGTGAAGCCTTCGTGTCCTTGAATTCATCAATGCGCCGAGACCCATCCCCGCCACCCGGTGAACTGCACCGGCCGTTCCAGTGCGACCAGGGCCCAGCAGTCCGCACCGGGATCGGCGGTGGGGCCGTGGACCGTGCCGGGATCGTGGGCGATCCAGTCTCCGGGGTGCAGGTGGGCGGGCCCGTCCTGCAGGGCGCCGCAGAGAATCAGGGCGCACTCCAGGCCCTGATGCTGGTGCACAGGGGTGCTGCGCCCCCCCGGGAGGCAGGCCAGGTTGAGGCTCGCGCCGGTGGCGGCATCCTCCTGCACCACCGCCACGCGTCCCCCGCCGAGACCGCGTTTGATCCAGCGCCACTGGCCTTCCGGGGGCAGGTGGGGACGCAGGGCCTCCAGGGGATCCGTGGAGGGCTGAATGGCCAGGTCCTGGCCCTGGCTTTCACGGCAGGCTTCGCAGTGGCCCAGGTGCACGCGCAGCAGGACCGACCGCAGGGGATCTGCACTGGACCGCAAGGCAGCCCATGCCTCCGGCTCGGGGTGATGCTGGGGGCCCCTGGGCACGCGACCCTCGCGCAGTGCGGCCAGGACGCCCGCCAGGGCCCGATCGGCGGGCGTGGGGCCGACGGCCGGGGCTTCTGACTCCCAGGCCCGGCGCAGCAGGGCCGGTGTCCGCTCAAAGGCCTCAAGAAAGGTCTTGCAGGGCGGGCAGAGGGCCAGGTGCAGCCTCAGCCCGAACCAGTCGAAGGGCCCAAGGGCGCCCTCCTCGTAGTCCGTCAGCAGGCTCACGACCTGCTCGCAGGTGGGCATCAGGAAGGTCATCGTCCCTCCAGACTGGGGTTGAACTCGGGCAGCAGGGCGCGCATGGCCAGGCGGGCCCGGTGGACGCGCTGGCGGACCAGCTCCCGGGTCAGACCCAGGTGGCTGGCGACCTCGTCGGTATTCCAGCCTTCCAGGTCGCGCAGGACGAAGACGGCTCGTTGGTCGTCGGATAGCCGGTCCAGGCCCGCCCGGACCTTGGCCTGCAACTCCTCCTGCTCGACTTTCATCAGCGCCTCCGCGTCCTCGCTCCAGTCGAGGATCGTGTCCACGCTCATGTGATGCCCCTCGTCGCCAAAACGTGGCATCAGATCCTCGATGGTGTCCTCCCGGCGGCGGACCCGCTTCCGGCGGGCCATGAGGGCCTGATTGACGCAGATCCGGTACGCCCAGGTACTGAACTTGCTCGCGCCCTGGAAACCGGTGAGTTCCCGGTGGATCGTCAGGAGGGCATCCTGCAGGGCATCCTGGCTTTCGGCCTCGTTGCCAAGGATGCGGTCGATGACCCGGAATAGCATGCCTAGGTGGGGCCTGATCAGGGCCTCGAAGGCGGCGGGGTCCCCCTGGGCGGCCGCCTGGACGAGGGCGCTTTCGGGCTGGGCCTCCTGGGCCAGGCTGGGCTCAGGCATCTTCGGGCCTGGGGATCCGCGGGAGGCGCACCGTGAAGGCCGAGCCGAGCCCTGCCCCCCGGCTGCTGGCCCGCACCTCGCCGCCGTGCCGGGTGGTGATCTCTTTCACGAGAAACAGGCCCAGGCCCGTGCCCGCCACCTGGCGGGTCATCTCATCTCCCACCCGGAAGAACCGGTGGAAGACCCGGGGCAGGTCCTTGTGGGCAAGGCCATGGCCCAGGTCGCTGACCACCAGGAGCACGTCCTCCCCGTCGCCGTCCAGGGTAACGGTCGTCTGGCGGGGTTCGGCGGCGTACTTGTAGGCGTTGGACAGCAGGTTCTCGACCACCACCCCCAGGGCCTTGGGATCGGCGTTCACCCAGAGGGGTTCCGTGGTGAAGTCCAACCGCAGGCCCAGGGCACCGGCCCCCAGGCGATGATCCATGGCGTCGCAGACGCCCCGCAGCCAGGGTTCCAGCTCCAGCGGTTCCAGGTGCAGCACCAGGCTGCCGGATTCCGCCCGGGCCACATCGAGCAGGTTGCCCACCAGCTCGTTGAGCCGATCGAGGTCTTTCTCCATGAGGCTGCGGATGCGCTCCCGCTGCTCGTCGGCGAGGGTGCGCGTGAAGAGGGTCTCGGTCCACACCCGCAGGGAGGCGATGGGGGTCTTCAGCTCATGGGTCACGGCGGAGGTGAAGTTCCGCTGACGCAGCTTGAGGTCCAGCTCCTCGGACAGCTTCCGGTAGATCATCACAAAGCCGAACAGGACGGCCGCCACCATGAAGGCGCCCTCGGTGGCCACCCGGAAGACCGAGTGCCAGCGCTGGTTCCGGAGCTCCAGCATGGGCTCAGGGCGCAGGGCCAGGAAGGCGGCGCCGTCCAGCAGCGCGATGTCATCGGGGGTGGAGGGCGTGGTCACCACCAGTACGTGCGGGAAGCGCCGGTGGATGGCCTCCCGCCGCTGCTCCAGGCTGGGCAGGGTCGCGAACCGTCCCTCCACCGCGCCGGAGCGCGAGGAGGGATCCGGCCTGCCGTGGATGAAGGCGAGCATGCCGAGGCTGTCCAGCTGCCAGGCCTCGGCGCGACTCGCATTCAGGGCCTCGGCCCGGGCCTGCAGCAGGCGGCCCGATTCCCGGATCTGCACATTGATCCACCAGCCCACCTGGATGCTGAGGAGCAGCGAGACGGCCAGGAAGATGATGCGCTGGGTCGAGAAGGTCGGGGCGCGGTTCGCCATGTCCCTATCTTGGGGCAAAGCGGTGCCGTTGTGTGACGGCCCCCTTGGCACCAAGGGTGGGCAGGGCCATGCTAGGAGGGTGTCCAACCCGATCCAGTCCAGTGGTCCCAAGCCGACCCAGCCGCCCTCGAAGGCCAGCTCCGGGCCCAAGCCGGTGCAGCCGCCCCAGGGCCAGCGCACCCAGGGGGCCGAGACCCTGGTGGAGCTCATGCAGGCCCAGCGCCAGCTCACCCAGGCCATGCACGAGTCCCGGGAGCTGCGGTCCAAGCTGAGCCGGCGGTCCCACCAGATGCAGGTGCTGCAGCAGGTGTCGGAGATCCTCGCCGCCACCTCCAAGAGTGGCCAGGTGGTCAGTGTGGTGCTCGACGTGCTGGCCCAGGAGTTCCACTGCCAGCGCGCCGTGGTCTGGACCCTGGAGGATGGCGGCGTGGGCTACCTGCCCAAGGAGGGCACGGGACTGACACGGCCCCAGTGGTCCAGCATGAAGCTGCCGGCGCCGAACCCCTTCCCCGGCACGCCCCTCGTGATCTTCCAGAGCCAGTGGCTGGAGCCCGGCAGCGAAGGGAACGGCCTCGCCGCGCTGCGGGGCACGGATGGCGCGCAGCTGTATTTCATCCCCTTCGAACACCAGCTGCTGCTGCTGGGCTTCGCCATCCTGGCCCTGCCCGTGGACCGGCGGTGGGAGGAGGAGGATCTCGATTCCATCACCATCCTGCAGCGACAGGCGGCCATCTCCCTCTACAACGCCTGGCTGTTCCGGGACCTTTCGGAACAGCGGGATGCCCTCCAGCGCCAGGCCCTGGAGCTGGAGCGGGTCAACGACGCACTGCGGGAAGCCGATCAGCTCAAGAGCGAGTTCCTGGCCCTCACCAGCCATGAACTCCGCACCCCCTGACGGGCATCCTGGGCTTCACCCGCCTCGTCATGGACGGCCTCTACGACGATGCCGAGGAGATGCGGTCCATGCTCCAGGACAGCTACTCCTCAGGCCAGCACCTGCTGGGGCTCCTGAACGACATCCTCGACCTGGCCAAGATCGAATCCGGCAAGCTGGAGGTCCACTCCGAGCCCTTCAACCTCCCGGTCCTGGTCGAAGAGGTGAAGCCCATCGCCGAGGCCTATCCCCGCAAGCCGAATGTGGAGCTCGTCTGGCCCGATCTCAGCGAACTGCCCGAAGTGCTGGTCGACCCGAGCCGCCTCAAGCAGGTGCTGCTGAACCTCCTGTCCAACGCCCTCAAGTTCACCAAGGAAGGCACCGTCGGCGTCCAGGTGGAGCGCCATCCGGGCTATATCACCCTGCTGGTGGTGGACACTGGCATCGGTGTGAGCCTCGAGGCCCAGACTCGACTCTTCCAGAAGTTCGCCCAGGCGGACGGTGGCCACAGCCGCGAGTTCGGTGGCACGGGCCTTGGCCTGGTCATCTGCAAGCACTTGATGGAGATGATGGGCGGCACCATCAGCCTGAGCAGCGAGGGACTGGGCCTGGGCAGTACCCTGCGGATCACCATGCCCATCGCCTGAACCAGGTGGACCGGACGCAGAGCTGGCGATCCGCGAATGAATGGCCCTAGGGCCTGGCGGGCTTCAGCAGGTCGTCCAGGACTGTGCGGAAGGCCTGGAAGGACTCGGCACCCAGGAAGACCTTGCTGGCCCTCAGCACGCTGCCATCCTCGCTGAGGGCGCCGATGAGGAAGGCCGGAGTCCCGTTGATGCGCAGGCGCTCGGCGCCAGCCGCGCTGCGGCGGATGGCCTCCAGGTACCGGTCGCTGGTGATGCACGTGTCGAAACGCGCCTGGTCCAGGCCCAGGGCCTCGCTGAACGCGAGCAGGCCCGGGCCGTCGAAGGGCCGCTGGTCCTGGAAGAGCCGGTCGTGGGCTTCCCAGAATTTCTCTTGCTCGCCGGCGCAGCGGCCCACCCGTGCCTTGAACATCGCGTTGGGATGCTCGGGGCCCGGCAGGTCCCGGAAGAAGTACTTCACCAGGCCCGCCTGGATGTAGGCGTGGTCGATCAGGGGGTAGATGTCCTTGGCGTACTTGGCGCAGAAGGTGCAATCGAAGTCGGAGTATTCCAGGATGGCCACCCGGGCCGCGGCAGAGCCCCGGAAGGGCTCCCCGAACACATTCATGGTGAGGGTGTCCGTTGGCCGGTTGGCCGCTGGTGTTTCCGCCCGAGCCGGGCGTTCTTTCAGCAGGGCCCTGATCTCGTCCAGGTCCCGCTGCAGACGCTCCTGCCCTTCGCGGAGGCGGTCGATCTGGACCTGCAGGGAAGGACCTTCGGGGGCCTGGCGGGCCTGGATGCCCCGGGGCGACAGGAGCAGGAGCAGGACGAACGCTGGAACAAGGCGAAGCAGCTTCATGAAGGATTCCTTTCTGACCATGAGACGCCGGGATGGGATCGCTGCCAATCCCGAAAGGGAAGGGCTAGTTCGTCCATTTCCAGGGTTTATTGATTTTGAAACATGTTCATTGATCGATAATTTAATACATAAAAGGATGCCTTGGTTGCCATTTTAATGAATTTAACATTTGTGAAACTCTGTCTCAATCATTACACTTCCGGGCAAACCCACCCGGCCTCCTCCCTGTCGAGGACCCTCTCATCCCAAGGAGCACCATGAACCTTTGCGCCAGGCTCCCCCTCGCGGCCCTCCTGCTCGCGGTCACCAGCGCCGCGCCCGCCTTCGCCCAGGAGGCCCGCAGCTCCCACTTCGCCGAGAATGGCAGCGAGATCATCCATCACCGCCTCAACGACCAGGGTCACGCCAGCTACCTCGCGGCGCCCACGGTCGGCTCCACCTCGGCCCTGTCGAGCCGGAGCAAGCTCACCAACCATGGCGGCCAGGTGATCACCACGCCCACAGCCTACGTGATCTGGTACGGGAACTGGGCCAACGCCTCCGGCTCGGACACGGCGTCCGGCCAGCAGATCGTCACCGACTTCTTCCACGCCATCGGCGGCTCGCCCTACTTCAAGATGAATGCCACCTACACGGGTTCGGGCATCACGGGCAACGTGACCTACGGCGGGTCCTACACCGTCACCGGATATCCCCAGGGTGCCAGTCTGTCGGATGCCGCCATCCAGACCGTCGTGTCCAACGCCATCACCGGCGGGCACCTCCCCAATGACGCCACCGGCATCTACTTCGTGCTGACCTCCTCTGACGTGACGGCCTCCTCGGGCTTCTGCACCCAGTACTGCGGGTGGCACTCCTGGGGCACCATCAACGGCTCCAACCACCGCTTCTCCTTCGTGGGCAACGCGGCACGCTGCCTCACAAGCTGCGCAGCCCAGAGTGTGGGGCCCAACGGCAATGCCGGCGTGGACGGCATGGTCTCCGTCATTGCCCACGAGCTGGAGGAGGCCACCACCGATCCCGATGGCGTCACCTGGTATGCCCGCACGGGCTACGAGAACGGCGACGACTGCGCCTGGACCTTCGGCACCAGCACTCTGGGTTCCAACGGGGCCTACTCCAACGTGACCCTGGGTTCCCGCAACTACCTCATCCAGCGCAACGTGAAGTTTGTCGGCAGCAACCAGTACTGCCAGATGCAGTAGACGGCTCCCGGTTTCCCCCACAGGCGGGCCCCCGGGCCCGCCTGTGGTCTGTCTGGGCAGGGTGATTCAGGTTCCGGCGGGGTACACTGGGCGTTTATGCGGAGCCTCCATGTCCTATGTCCGCCGCGCGGAATTCCTGCCCTTCACCCGCCCCATGGTGGGCGAGGAGGAGATCGCCGAGATCATCGACACCATCCACAGCGGCTGGATCACCACAGGCCCCAAGTCCGCGAAGTTCGAGGAGGCACTGCAGGCCTACAACGGCGTACCCCACTGCCTGGCCATGAACAGCGCCACCACGGCCCAGGAGATCACAATGCAGGTGCTGGGCCTGCAGCCCGGCGACGAGGTGATCACCACCTCCCTCACTTGGGTGAGCACCCTCAGCACCGTGGTGCTCCAGGGCGGCGTGCCCGTGCTGGTGGACATCGACCCCGTCACCCTGAACCTCGACCCGGCGAAGCTCGAGGCGGCCATCACGCCCCGCACCAAGGGCATCATCCCCGTGCACCTCACGGGCCTGCCCTGTCCCATGGACGCCATCTGGGCCGTCGCCGAGAAGCACGGCCTCTGGGTCATCGAGGACGCCGCCCAGGCAATGGGCGCCCGCTACAAGGGCACGAAGATTGGTGGCGATCCCCGCTCGGTGATGAGCGTCTACAGCTTCCACCCCAACAAGAACATGACCACCGGCGAAGGCGGCGCCATCGCCTTCTTCAACGACGAGTACGAAAGCCGCATCAAGCGCCTGCGCTTCCACGGCATCGACCGGGACGCCTGGAAGCGCTTCGCCAAGGAAGGCAGCCCGCACACGGAGGTCTTCGAGCCGGGCCGCAAAGCCAACTTCATGGACCTGCAGGCGGCCATGGGCCTGCACCAGATCAAGAAGCTGGATGGCTTCAATGCCCGCCGTGGGGTGCTGTTCCGGCGCTACCTGGACTTGATGAAGGACATGGACGAGGTGCAGCTGCCCTGGCCCGGCGATGCCGACCACGGCCACTGCTTCCACCTCTTCGTGCTGCGCATCCATCCCGAGAAGCTGGGCCTGGACCGGGACGCCTTCGTGGCCGCTCTCAAAGAGGAGAACATCGGCACGGGCATCCACTACCGTCCGGCCCACGTCCATCCCTGGTACCGGGACTTCTACGCGGCGCATCCGCAGCACCTGCCCAAGGATGGCCTGCCCCACAGCGAGTGGAGCGGCGAGCGGCTGCTGAGCCTGCCCCTCTGGCCGGGCCTCACCGAAGCCGACCAGGACCAGGTGGTGGCGGCCATCCGCCAGGTGGTGGCCACCGCGAAAACTCGCCTGCAGGTCAGCCTCTGACCATCTCCCGCCGCTCGTGGGGGAGGGTCGGCAACGGGGCGTAGAGCGTGGACTCCGGATCCACCATGTAGAGGTTCTCGACCCGGCCCGTGTAGGCGCAGGCGAACTGCTGGATCTGGTCGGCGAACCGGGTCTGCTCGTCCCGGTTCCGGAAGATGGGCCCCCACATGGGATTGAAGGCGGCCTCCACGGCGCTCAGCAGGCCCTGGATCTCCAGGTTCAGCAGGTCCACCCGCTGCTGCAGGGCCTGGGCGCTGCTCGCCAGGTGGGTGGCCTCGTGATCCAGGGCCGCCATGGCTTCGGTGCTGAGGCGGGGGCCCAGCAGGTGGCGGCGGCCCCGGTTCCGCTTCCACTGGTCCTGGACCACCGAGGCCCGGCGCAGGGTCCGGCGCCGGGCGGTCTCCAGCCGGAACAGCTCCCGGAGGTCGTGGCCCTTGGCTTCCAGCAGCTTCAGCTCCCGTTCCAGCTCAGGGACCAGCAGCAGAGTGCGCCAGGAGGCGTTCTTCTTGGAGCGCAGCACATCGCCGTAGATGTGGTCCCCCACATAGAGGATCTGCTCGCCCTGGGCCTGCAGCTGGGCCTCCAGCCAGGCGGTGCTGCCCCCCGTGAAGGCGCGGGGATGACCGGAGATGGGCTCGGCCTCGAGTGAGTCCGTGAAGAACAGGGGCTTGCGGCTGCTCACGACGATGAGGTCGAAGTAGTCCGTCCAGTGGGGGCGGGCCTCGTCCAGCCCGTTGAACAGGTGCCCCAGCACGCCGTCCGTGAAAGTCCACTCGCTGTTGGTGAGCAGGAAGAGCTTCTTGCCGGCGCGTTTCAGGCGGTCCAGGGCCAGGGCCAGCTGGGGGCGCTGGGGGATGAAGAAGTCGCGGTGCTGGAGGATCTCCGCCTTCATCTCGCCATTGCGGTGGGTGGTGTCGATGGCCCAGCGCACATCCTTGAAGAGCTGCAGGTAGTTCTCGGCCTTCAGGATGCCCTGGTCCAGGCCGTCCACCAGTCGGGCGTAGAGGTGGCTCTCGGGAATCTCGAACAGGGTGTCGATGTTGCGGAAGCCTTTGGCGGCCGTGGACAGGCGCCGCCGACCGTAGACGGACTCCATGCCCGCCCGGGTCAGGGCCTGGCTGCCATGGGTGGCCCGCACCACCTGGCGTTCCCGGTTCAGTTTCAGCAGGTTGCCCCGCAGCCCATCCAGCACCAGGCCGCGCACGGAGAAGGCCGGATCGTAGTCGATCTCCAGCAGCCAGGGGGAGTAGCCCCGGTCCCGCACCAGCAGGCGCGCCGCCTTCTTGAAGGCCAGCTCGTCGATCTCCGGCGACCGGTACCGGGCCAGGGTATGGTCCATATCGAAGCCCACGGCCTTGATGTCGCCCAGGGGCAGCGTGCGCAGGGCATAGAGCTTGTGCGCCGGCGGCAGCCGGTCATCCTCCTCCATGAGGGGCGGCGTATCCAGGAAGGCTGAGTCCCAGGCGGTCATGGCAGCAGTGTACTCGGCAGGTCAGGCCCCCTGGATCAGTCCTGTCTCGGCACCATTTGAAACAAGGACCCTGGAGAATGCCGAGAGGATCCTGTTCCCAGCTGCACTGGCTTGCTCGGAGAATGGCAGCCGGAACGAGGTCACCGACGGGGGCCAGCCAGTTCACGGATGTTTGCCAGTCCTGAGTTGAAGAGATCTTGTAACCACCGATGAACACCGATGAAAAGCTGATCAAGACAAGATAGAAGCAAACAAGCGTCCCAGCGTATCCACGCCATTCGTACCTTCTGGAACCCTCAAGGGCGGTGAGAATTCCTTCAGACCTTCCTGCAGTTCTCATTCTTTTATCGGTGTTCATCGGTGTGCATCGGTGGTTCAAATTGTTCTGGCTTTCATGCGTCGTGGTGAACCAAGCAACCTGGGATGGTGGAGCCAAGGCCGTCAGTCCGGCTCGGTGCCGATCCCATGGGTGATGCTCTGGTGCCCGAACACCTCGAAGGCCAGCTGGCGGAAGCGGTCGCTGTGCCCCCAGTTCTTGTCGTGGTCCATCCAGAGCTTGTAGTGGATGAGCTCGTGCTCGAGAATGCGCTGCTGGACTTCCTCCGGCGCGTGGCAGTTCATCCCGCACACCTGCTGGGGCCAGGGCCAGTCGCGGCGGCGCAGGAGCGGAATGCTTAGGCGGATTTCCGGGTGCCACTTGCCGCGTGAATCCTTCTCGATCACGAAGAGCCCTGCGCACCGCGCCATGCGCGGCGACCAGATCACCGGCGGCGGGGCGATGTCCCACCTAGCTTCGCGGAGGATGGCCTGGGCCTTATGGCGGAGGGTGAGGAGCATCCTTTGATTTTGGGGTGAATCCGGACGAAAAGGGTCACGGCCGGGGGAATGTGTCGTGATGTGAGCCTGTAATCGAATCTGTCATCGAGGCCTCGGGAGGGGTTGCCGTGAGCCTCCCCGGCGAGGTGGTGGACCTCACTGATGACGAGGGGCTCCTAAACGAAGTCGTCATGCGTTGCGTTGTTGGTCGGTAGAACTTATTTGGACCATGGGCATAAAAATACCTTCGCGCGGACGGTAGTCGCATCCCAGTGAGAACGACAATAGGCGAATTGGTTACTGGATTTGTTGTTGATTACCATTACTCACGTTGAACAGTAGAGCGGCTGAGCTTGTGTCATTAGAACAATCATCAACCGTTAATCTGATAGCAAGTTGCTCACATTCAAGTGTCCGAGAAATCTAGATTTTTACAGATTCACTTTCATAAGTCATTATTTATCAATCTTCATAGCCATGAAACAACAATTTTTGTTGATCTGATTGACGCCAAAGAAGCCAAATTATGGCCTTGACACATCCTTGCGCAAGCTCACAATGAGTAGTCAAGGAAGGAAACCCATGCCCAAAGACCCTTTGATCGACAAGCTGGTCAGCAGACATGCTGAATTGAAGGCCCATGTGGACAAGTTTTACGAGGTCATCAATGAGTTCCAGGACCTGGAAGCCACGATTGAGAAGTTGCGTCGCCTCTTCCCTGACCTCTTCAAGGACGTGGATTTTGGGGGTCCTTCGGGGCCTGCCGAAGCGAAGGCCATCTCTGGCATGACCACGCCCCCTCTCCTCAGAGTCCCGGCCGGACCAAAGCCGTCTCTAGCTGTGCTTGCCCAGGACATCCTCCAGAGCCAGGACAAGCTTCACGCCTCAGAGATCTTGGTCTCTCTCCGCGAGAAGGGTTGGCCTGGGTCTGGCGACGACCCGAAGGACATTCGCAACATCGCCAGCACCCTTGGCCTGAAGCCGGAGATCTTCCACAACTACGGAAAGAACACTTGGGGCCTTCGATCCAGGTTCGAGGAGGAAGAGATGATGAAGTAAAAGGTATGCCCCCGATGAATCCTGCTTGTCAGGGCCGGAGATTCATCGGGGGCGGTCGGCAAGTAATGGGGCCGTAGCTTAGTAGATAAAGCCACTCCGTTGCGAAGAGTAAGTCCCGGGTGCAATTCCCGGCGGCCCCACCACTTGTCGATTTTCAAGGTCCAAACCGAAGGCCTCGCAAGGTATTCAGGGATGAACGGAGGACAGAGAAAAGATACGGCCCATTGAACTAATTTTCCAACAATTTTTGCTACGTCCTGCAATTTGGCTGGGCTTGGCGACATATGGCATACGAAGCCAAGCGGTCCCGACTGCTGAGAATTTGAAGCGAATACCTACTCGGTAATTGTGAGCTAAGAAGACTGGAATTACCAACAGAATGACCTGTCATCGAGTCCCCGGGGGTACCTTCCGCTGCCCTCCCCGCAAGCTGGGTGTGGACCCCCACAGTCGACGAGATGTTCCTTAGCCGGGTCCTACCGAACGACGCCATCAAGCCTAACTTCATCGTGACGATCCCAACCCAGGGCTCAAGAGGGGATACAACGTGGCCTAGCTTTGGTAGCCTTTGCCCTTAGGAGCTGAGATGAACCAAGAACCCGAGTCTCAAGAGTGTATTGTCGAGGACATCACCAAGACCAGTTGCCACTTCAAGAATAAGCATTACGTCATAGTTGATGGTAAAGCTTCGGGGAAATGTTGGTACCAGTGGGATATTTGGAAGGTCTCAGACCTGAAGGAAAAAAAGATCTCTAAGGCGAAGAATAGGCCCCCAGAGATTCGTTGTCCTCATTGCCACGGCCCCATCAAATTGCACTTCAAGGGGACGGGGAAAAAGTGGAAGGAAGACCACTTCGAGCACTTGGGGAAAAAGGTCGGAGCCACTGATAGGGCCACCTGTAAGGCTGGTGAAGCCTTTGAGGGTGGTGAGCACCAGATGTCGATCAGGTCAGTTGAATAGATCCAAACTGTTGCCAAACAAAAGCCGAGGCTTCCCCTACCTTTTTCTTTTCGGCTTGGAAGGCACCAGTTACTCCACGAGGTTGATGGCTGCCCGCATCTCGTCTTCACTGGTCTCGACTATGGGACCAAGAGTGACATACAACCCGGCTTCGCCTTGGTAGCCTTGCTCTCAGGAGAATTGATGAGCCAAGAACCTGAGTCCCGAGAGAATCTTGATCAGAAGCCCACCAAGGTCAGTTGCGAAGTGAAAATCAAACGCATCAAATTGGTGGATGGGGTAAAGACAGACAAGTATGAGTATCAATGGACTCTAAAGCGAATCTCGGACATTCCTGGTAAGCCAAAAGATGTTCGTTGCCCCTATTGCCACGGTCCTATTCGCTTGGCATTCCAGGGACGCGGCCACAACTCGAAGATGGATC
This sequence comes from uncultured Holophagaceae bacterium, assembly GCA_903884655.1. Lineage (GTDB taxonomy): Bacteria > Acidobacteriota > Holophagae > Holophagales > Holophagaceae > Geothrix. The sequence continues at coordinate 41,851 of CAISFO010000038.1, forward strand.
ACTTCGAGCACCTTGGAGAGAAGGCTGGTACCACTGACAGGAAAACTTGTCTGGCTGGTGAGGGCTTTGAAGGTGGCGAACACCAAATGTCGTCAAAACTTGTCGAGTAGCTCCGCTTACGTGGCCGGAATTGCTAGTCGTGGCAATCCTGTCAATCAACCAACCAGATTGATGGCAGTACGCATCTCATCCTCACGGGTCTCGATGTAGATCATGGTGGTCTCCACTTTCGAGTGCCGCATGAGCTTTTGGATCGTTGGGAGCGGGACGCCACGCTTGTTGAGAATGTTCGCGAATGAAGCCCGGAGGCGGTGGTCGGTCAGGTTCGAGGGCAGCCCAACCGATTTTGCCGCCGCTCGGATGTAACGGGCCGTGAAATCGTGGGCGCGAGGTTTCCCCTCCTTCTCCCCGGGGCAGATCAGGCCGAAGGTCCCACCCTCGGTCTTCAGCTTTTCAAACCAAGGCAGCATCACCTCCGGAATGGGCATCACCGGGGCATCACCGTTCTTCGTCTTGTCGGGGATGAACACCTTCTCGTCCAACCGAAGGCCAGACCAGCGCATCAACCGGGCCTCATGATTTCGCATGCCCATAAGGATCTGGGCACGGACGAGGAAACTGGCGTGGAGGCTTCCCAGGGCATCTACGGCCTCCAGGAACTGGTCCAATAGGTCGCCGGAGACCACTGGACGATGCTTCCGTTGGACCGGGATGATGGGGATCGATGGCTTTTCGTCGATCCAGCCCTTCTCCACTGCGAAGGCCAGGAGGGCGCCGATGTGCAGGGCGAGGGTATTGGTCCCGCTGCGGGCATGGGTCTCGAGATAGCGGTTCAGGACCGTGCTGATGGCCGTGGCGTCCACCCGGGCAATTTGGAGCCCGCCAATCAGAGGCAGGGCATGGCGGGTCACGAGGCCCCGGAGGGTCCGAACATACTTCTCGGTCCGCTGGGGAGCTCGCTCCTTCATCCAAGCGTCGAAGCACTGCCGGAAGGTCAAGATCTGGGGCTGCTTGATGCCAACGCCCTCCAGAGAGAGCTTTCCCTTCAAAGCATTGATGAAATCTCTGGCCTCGTTGAGTCGGTAGCAACCCGTAGAACCTGCATGGATCTGACCCCGATGCGAGAACCGATACAGGAAGACGCCAGTCTCGGGATGCTTCGCCAAGTTCTGAACGAAGTGGATCTTTCCATCATCCACACGCCGCCTCCTAGGGCGGACCTTCCCCTGGATTGGCGGTTTGGGCTCCAGGGGACCAGGGACCTGGACCATCCAGGTCTGCCGGATGACGGATTGGCCTGGATCGCCGTTGACTTGATGCAGGGTTGGAGTAGGGAAAGTAGCGGAGCCCAGCCTTGGCTCCTCGGCTGGGACATCGAGGTGAGTGGACAATTCATCAAGCACCCCCGACAAGACTTCTGCGCTGGATCCTTCGGCGAACTCCGTGAACGCCAGGATGTCCGCGAAC
>CAISFO010000039.1 GCA_903884655.1 uncultured Holophagaceae bacterium
ACACTTCAGTCCTGGAGGGCATGAACAACAAGGTCAAAGTTCTCAAACGCATGGCCTACGGCTTCCGCGATGACGACTACTTCTTCCTCAAGATCAAGGCCGCCTTCCCCGGTAAAGCGCGATGAACCTGATTTATTTTTGAGAAACTGATCCACCACGAAGACTCGAAGGCGCGAAGGAAAGGAGAAGGAAGGGGCTTTTCGGACCGTAGCCAACCACCGCCCCCATGGAGATGCCGGGGGTGGTGCCCCCAACCTCCCGGCAGAAGCCATGCACCTTGGCCTACTGTGCCTGATGGTCGAGGTTCCTGCTTTGTGACCTTTGTGTTCTTTGTGGCTGATATTTCTTTCTTGTGAAATTTCAGGTTCAACACGCTAATCCCTGATGAACCTGACTCTTCGCGTCTTTGTGGCTTCGTGGTGGATCAGTTGCTTTTGCATCCGTGTCCAGCGCACTAGAACTTGCGGGGACTTCAGTCCACGGCCGCAGCTCTGAACTCGTCCTGGTTGAGGCGGCTCTGCTCTTCCATGAGAAGCTGGCCCAGGTCCTTCTTGAGGGCGTTGAAGGCGGGGCTGGCGACATCCCGGGGGCGGGGCAGGTCGATGACCAGATCCCGTTTGATGGTGCCGGGGCGGTAGGTCATGACCACCGTCCGGTCCGCTAGGTAGAGGGCCTCCTCGATGCTGTGGGTGACGAAAAGGATGGTCTTCCTCAGCTCGGTCCAGAGGCGCAGCAGCTCGTCCTGCAGGTTCCGGCGGGTGAGGGCGTCCAGGGCGCCGAAGGGCTCGTCCATGAGCAGGATGGGCGAGTCCAGAGCCAGCACCCGGGCGATGGCCACGCGCTGGCGCATGCCGCCGCTGAGGTCCTTGGGGAAGCGCTTCCTGAAATCCGCGAGGTGCAGGAGTTCCAGCAGCTCATTCACCTTGGCCTGGATGGCCGGCTTGGCCGTGCCCTTGATCTGGAGCCCGAAGGTGATGTTCTGCTCCACGGTCATCCAGGGGAAGAGGGCGTATTCCTGGAAGACCATGCCCCGGTCGGGGCCCGGATCCGTGATGGACAGCCCATCCACGGTGATGGTGCCGGAGCTGGGCAGGCTGAAGCCCGCCACGGCGTTCAGCAGGGTGGACTTGCCGCAACCCGAGGGGCCCAGCAGGCAGACGAACTCGCCCTGCTTCACCTCCAGGTTGATGGCCTTGAGGGCGTGGACGTCCTGGCCCCCGCTCTGGAAGACCTTGTGCACGCCCTGGACGGAGATGTGGCTGTCGCTCATGCCTGCTCCAGGCCGCGGTGCCACTTCAGCAGGTGGGAGCTGAGGCGGCTCATGAGCGTGTCGATGCCCAGGCCCAGGAGGCCGATGGTGAACATGCCCGCGATGATCTTGTCGGACCAGAGGTATTCCCGGGCCTCCAGGATGCGGTAACCCAGGCCGTTGTTCACGGCGATCATCTCCGAGACGATCACCACGATGAAGGCTGTGCCCATGCCGATGCGGGCTCCGGTGAAGATGTAGGGCGTGGCCGCGGGCAGGATGATGCGGGTGAACTGGGTCAGCCGCGAAGCGCCCAGGTTGCGACCCACGCGGAGGTAGATGCTGTCGACGTTCTGCACACCCGTGACGGTGTTCATGAGCACCGGGAAGAAGGCGCCGATGCTGATGAGGAAGATGGCCGGGGGGTTACCCAGACCGAACCAGAGGATCGAGAGCGGGATATAGGCGATGGGTGGGATAGGCCGCAGCACCTGGATGAGCGGGTTGAAGAGGCCATAGACCAGCTTGCTGTAGCCCATGGCCAGGCCCAGGGGCAGGGCCAGGCCGGCTCCGATGAAGAAGCCCACCAGCACGCGGTAGAGGCTGCCCATGGCGTCCTGGATGAGCTCACCGGAGACAACCCACTTCAGGTGCGACATCTGAGCTGGATCATAGGCCTCCAGGGGCCGCAGGTAGGCCCACCACTTCACCAGCACGCGCATGGGGGAGGGCAGGATGGTGGCGTTCACCCAGCCCATGCTGGAAATGAGCTGCCAGAAGGCCAGGGCGACCAGGGGTACGAGGATGCCGGAGGCGGCGCGCCGGTAGGACTTCATCCCTTCTTCGCCTTCTTGATCGGCGCAGGGGCGGTCTTGGGCGCCTCGATCTTGAGCTGCTTCTTGGCCTCGGTGAGCAGGTCCAGCTTCACCCAGTCCGCGGCCTTGGGAGGGTTGGTCATCTTGCCCACGCCGTACTGGGCCATGAGGTCCGTGGTGATCTGCACGTGGGCCTGGCTGATGTCGTAGGTGAAGGGGGAGTTGCCGATGGCGTCCTGGTAGTCCTCGGCGCTGATCTGGTTCTTGAACATCACTTCGCGGACATACTTCTCTGCGGTCTTGGGCTCGTCGAGGAACTTCTTAGTGGCCTCCACGAAGCAGGCCAGGAAGCGCTGCGCCACATCGCGCCGTTCCCTGTAGAGCTTTTCGGTGATGACCAGGGCGCGGATGGGCTCACCCAGGGGCGTGTCGTAGGGCTTGAGCAGCTCCACGCCGAACTTGCGGTTGATGGCCTGGGAGCTGTAGGGCTCGCTCTGGCACATGGCGTCGATGTTCTTGGCCATGAGGGTCTGGTTCAGGTCCGCGAAGGGGAGGTAGAGCACCAGCACGTCCTTGCCGGGCTTGTCGGACCAGCTGAGCCCCGCCTTGGCCAGCTCCGCCAGCAGCAGCAGTTCCTGGGCGCCGCCCCGGGCCACGCCCACCTTCTTGCCTTTGAGATCTCTCAGGGACTTGATGCCCGCATCGGGCCGCACCACCATTCGCGCACCGCCCTTGGCGAAGCCCGCGACCACGTAAATGGGCACGCCGGCAGCACGCCCGGCAATGGCGGCATCGAGCGCCGCGGCGCTGGCGTCGATCTCCCCCGCCACGATGGCCGGGTTGATGTCGATGCCCTTGGCGAACATCTTCTCGTCGATCTTCAGCTTGTATTTGGGGGCCAGCTCCTTCATGTAGGAGACAGCGCCGTAGTGGGCGAATTTGAGGTTGCCGAGGCGCACCAGATCCTGGGCGCCAAGGCTCAGGGGCAGCAGACAGGCAAGGAGGGCCAGGGGCTTCAGACGCATGGGGACTCCGGTGGGGTGTCTCATTGTAGCGCCCAGCGCGCGCCGAGTTGCCAAAGGTACCCAGGGAAGGAATGCACGCTCCTGGCTGCCCGCCTCTCGAGGCGATACTCCTCTTCATGCCCCTCGATGAGGCTCGAGCCTCCTTGGTTGGAAAGTGGAGGGTGAGAACGACGCTGTCCGGTGCGGAAGGGTGGATCATCCGATTGATCCCTGCAACCTCCCGAAAAGCGGCCGAAGTGGAGCGTTACAGGCACAATGCCTCAACAGTCACAGACGGGAAGGCCGGGATGGTGCGATCATCGCCCCCCGAAACGAGGTTTCCGACTGTGGGCATGACTGATCCCGCCAATTTCCGTCCCATCCACCTGCTTTCCGTGGGTGTGGCGGCCCCCACCCGATCCGAGATTGAGCGCTCATTCGTGGCGCTGGAGGGGGGAGTGCCCCCGCTCTGTATGGACATCTCGACCTGGAGCGAGGCCCAGTTGGAGGCCTTCGTGTGCGGCCCGAACGACGCGATCCTCATGGGGTCCGCCAGGGTGCCAAGCGAGTGGCACTCACGGATCAAGACTTTCCACGCCCAGCACCCGGACCTTGTTGTCCTGGGACGGGTGGCTGGCAAGGATCCGACCCAAGGACTCACCCTTCTGGCAGAGGGCTTTCAGGAGATCTGGACCCGAGCCTCCCAGGTTCCAATGGCCCTGCGGCGGGCCCGCGCCCGCCTCCAGGCCCAGCGTCCCCCATCGCCCCCGGCGCCCCGGGTTGAAGAGGGCTACCGCTTCGACGCGCTTTTCCAGAACCTCTACGACTGGATTTATGTGCTGGGCATCTCCGAACAGGGGGAGATGACCTTTGAGACCGTGAATCCTCCCCTCCATGCCGGGAGCAGCTTCCTGAACCCAGACTTCGCGGGCCGCACGCCGGAGTCCTGCCTCTCGGAGACCAGCGCCTCGGTGCTCATCCCCCACTTCGAGCGGGTGGTCAACGAGGGGACGCCGCTCCAGTTCGAGGAGGAGCACCTGGTCGCAGGCCAGATCCGCACCTTCCAGACCATCCTTACGCCGGTGCGGAACAAGTGGAGTCGCATTCATCGTATTGCGGGCATCTCCCGAGACATCACGGCCCTAAAGGTCACCCAGGCGGAACTGCGGGCCAGCGAGGAGCGCCTGAACTACGCTCTGGAGGGCACCCAGCAGGGCCTCTGGGACTGGAACCTGGAGACGGGCGGCGTGTATCGCAGCCCCCGTTGGGCCGACATGCTGGGCTACGACCCCGCCGCCATCGCCCCCACCCTGGAGGCCGGGCTGGACCTGATCCACCCCGAGGACCGCCTCCAGACTGAGGCCGCCCTGAACGCGCACCTGGAGGGCCGTCTGCCGGGCCTGCAGGCAGAGTACCGACTCCGAACGAGCGGCGGCGACTGGCTCTGGGTCTTCGACGCAGGCAAGGTCGTGGCATGGGACAGTGAGGGCCGACCCGCCCGCATGGCGGGCATGTGCACGGACATCACCGACCGACGCCGGGCCGAGGAGTCCCTGCGGGCCCTAGTAGGGGGCGTGGTCCACGAAATCCGCAACCCGGTTTACGGCATCTCCATCAACCTGGATGCGCTGGAGGCCACCTTCGGCGACGAGCCCCGCTACCACTCGTACCTGGTGGCGCTGCGCGAAAGCGCCGAGCGCATCCAGAGCCTCATGAACGATCTGCGCGACTACGGGGAGCCCCGGACCCTCAATCCCGAGCCCTGCCGGGTGCGAGGCCTGTTGGAAGATGCAGTGCGAACCTGCGACGCCCTGACGGTGGAAAAGGAATGCAAGGTGCGCCTGGCTCTGGAAGACGAGGCCCTGGTCCTGCCCCTGAATGCGCGTCGCATGCATCAGGTCTTCCGCAACCTCATCGAGAACGCCCTCCATCATTCTCCAGCCCGAGGCACCATCTCGGTGCGGGGGCGGCACCTGCGGGACGAGGGCCACGACTGGTGGACCTTCACCGTGGAAGACGAAGGCCCCGGCTTCGAGCCCGAACACCTAGCCCGGGCCTTTGAGCCCTTCTTTACTCGGCGCAAGGGGGGCACCGGTCTGGGCCTTTCCATCGTGAAGCGGGTGGTAGAGGAGCACGGTGGCACCGTTTACGCGGAGAACCGCAGTGGGACCGGGGCCCGGGTGACGCTGAGGCTGCCGGCACCGCGCCGGCGCATGGAACTGATCGGAGGTCCCCTTGGCTAAGCCCAAGATCCTGCTGGTGGAAGACGATCCGGCGGTGCGGCATGGCATGGCCGCCTTCCTGCGGGCCAGCGACCTGGACGTGGACGAGGCGGAGACCTGCGCCAAGGCCACGGAGCTGTTCAAGGCCGGTGGCTACGACGTGGTGGTGGCGGACTACAGCCTGCCGGACGGCACCTCCCTGGACCTGCTGCCCCAGTTCAAGCGTCTCAGCGAGGACACTCCCTTCATCATCCTCACGGCCCATGGCTCCATCGACTTGGCCGTCCGGGCCATCAAGGAAGGGGCTGAGCAGTTCCTCACCAAGCCTGTGGAATCCAAGACGCTCCTGGTGCTGGTGCGGCGCCTCCTCCAGCAGCAGCGGCTCCGCAAACGGCAGGAGGTGGCCACCCGCGAGCAGCCCAGTCCCATGGATCCCTTCCAGGGCCTGAGCGCCACCATCCGGCGCCTGGAGGAGCAGGCCCGGCTCATGCTCGAGTGGGACAGCCCCATCCTCATCCTGGGTGAGACCGGCGCGGGCAAGGGCGTGCTGGCGCGCTGGCTCCACACCAACGGTCCACGCCGGGAGGAGGCCTTCGTCAACCTCAACTGCGCGGGCCTCAGCCGGGAGCTGTTGGAGACCGAGCTGTTTGGTCATGAGCGCGGCGCCTTCACGGGCGCCATCGCCGCCAAGCAAGGCCTGCTGGAGGTGGGCCATCGGGGCGTGATCTTCCTGGACGAGATCGGGGACATGGATCCGGCCATCCAGCCCAAGCTGCTCAAAGCCCTGGAAGAGAAATCCTTCCGCCGCCTGGGGGATGTTCGCGATCGCCACGTGGACATCCGCCTCATCGCCAGCACCAACGTGGATCTCGAGGAGGCCGTGCGGACCAAGAAATTCCGGGACGACCTCTACTACCGGGTGA
>CAISFO010000040.1 GCA_903884655.1 uncultured Holophagaceae bacterium
CTATCGGGCGACAGCCAAAACTGACCCCCTGGCGACAGAACTATTGACCCCCTGAGTCGCCGAGGAGGCGACGTGGATAGGGAGTGGAGGACGCTGGACCCCAGACAACTGGGGGCCGAGGTGTTGGACGCACGCGAGGTTCAGGGGATCTTTGGGCTGTTGGGGCGGGGTTGGCAGGTAAGGGCCATTGCGCGGGAACTGGGGATGGCTCGGAACACGGTGCGGGCCTGGGTGCGCCGGGGGCCGGATGCCGAGCGGCCTCGAACAGGTCGGCCTCTCGCCCTGGTGGGCCACGAGGACTGGCTGAAAGCCAGGTTCCTGGCCGGAGTGAGGAACGCCGATGTGCTGAGGCAGGAACTGGCAGACCGGGGACTGCTGGTGAGCATCCGGACGGTGGAACGGTTCGTGTCTCCGCTCCGAGCAGAGGTCGTGAACGAGGAGCGAGCCACGCTGCGGTTCGAGACGGAACCGGGTCAGCAGATGCAGATCGACTTTGGGGAGAAGTGGATCGAGGTGGCTGGGGAACGGGTGAAGGCGTTTGTGTTCGTGGCGACGCTGGGCTACAGCCGAAGCACCTTCGCCCAGGTCTATCCCACCCTGCGCCAGCGACATTGGCTGGAGGGCCTGGAGGCGGCGCTGCACCACTTTGGCGGTGTGCCCGAGTCCTGCGTGGTGGATAACGCCAAAGCCCTCGTCCTCCGGTGGCAGGGAGACCGCCCGGTCTTTCATCCCGAGTTCGAAGCCTTCTGCCAACACTGGGGCATGAAACCCCGGGCCTGTCGGCCCTACCGGCCCAGGACGAAGGGCAAAGTGGAACGGGGCGTGGGCTATGTCAAAGGCAACGCCCTGGGGCGTCTCTCCTGGCCAAGCTGGGAGGCTCTGCATGGGCACCTGACCGGGTGGCTGCGGGAGGTCGCGGATGTGCGCACCCATGGCACCACCGGGGAGCGGCCTGTGGACCGGTTCGAGCGGGAGCGGCAAGCCCTCCTCGCCATCGGCATCCACCCGAGCTACCTGCGTGCCCGGCGGTTCACCCGGAAGGTGACCGGAGACTGCCGGGTGGAGTTCGAGACCAACCGCTACTCGGTGCCCTACCACCTGGTGGGCCGCACGGTAGATGTGGAGGTGGAGGGCGGCGAGTTAATCGTGCGTTGGGCTGGGCAGGTGGTGGCCGAACATCGCATCACCGATGGCCGCTACCGGGACACCCAGGATCCAGGCCATGTGGAGGGGCTGGTGCGGAGAACCTACAAGGCCCTGAAACCCTGCGAGCTCCAGCGCCCCCTCTCGGACTACGAGGCCGTGGTCGGGGGTGAGCGATGGTAGATCCCCAGTTGGAACGGGTGACCCGCCACCTGACCCGGCTGAAGCTGGTGGCCACGCGAGAACGGTTGGATGCCCTGCTCCAGGAGGCTGCCCGGAAGGAACTCGGCTACATGGATTTCCTGGACCTGGTGCTCTCGGAGGAGGCCCAGTCCAAGGATCTGAAACGCACCCGCATGGGCATCCAGATCGCCCACTTCCCCGTGGTGCGCAGGCTGGAGGACTTCGACTTCAGCCTCCAGCCCTCCATCGATCAGAAGCTCATCCGGGAACTGGAGACGGGCCGGTTCATCGCCAATGGAGAGAACGTGCTCCTGCTGGGGCCGCCGGGCGTGGGAAAGACACACCTGGCCATCGGCCTGGGCCGGAAGGTCGTCGAGCACGGCGCCAGCGCCCTGTTCGTCCCGGCCCTGGGGCTGGTGGCCCAGATGATGCGGGCCGAAAGCGAAGGCCACCTGGAGGAACGGCTGACCCATCTGACCAAGCCCAAGCTGCTGATCATCGACGAGCTGGGTTACCTGCCCTTTGAACGCAGGGCGGCCCACCTGCTTTTCCAACTGGTGAATCGCAGATACGAGAGGGGCAGTCTGGTCATCACCAGCAATCAGCCGGTGGGAAACTGGGGTGAGGTATTCGGCGATGCGGTGCTGGCCACGGCTATCCTGGATCGGCTCCTGCACCACAGCCATGTCATCACCATCAAGGGGGAGAGCTACCGTCTGCGAGAGAAGCGCACGGCTGGCCTGCTCCGGCCCACAAAGGTTGTTGACTGACCGCTGGGTTGTCGCGAGAAATGGCGCGTTTATGGGGCAGTGGTGGGGCAACTACCCGGGGGATCAGGACCTATTTCGATAATCACTATTAGAGGCCGGTAGCCGTATCAAACCCTTGCTGGTATTACATCGTCGGTCACCGAGTTGCCCCTTCATTGCCCCGCCACCGCCCCGTCGGGGTTTGAAGTGTAGGTGGGGAAGATGAGGGCGGAAATCGCGATGCGAGGCAGTCGGGTTGCGGTCGGGCTACGCCCTCCCTACACCCGCCTGCCTCGCATCTAGGGGGTCAGTAGTTTTGTCGCTAAGGGGGGTCAATAGTTTTGTCGGTTGACAGGACCGAACAGCATGAACTTCAGACGCTGGATGGAGGTTCGCTTCGATTCCAACTCCTGGTTCACGAAGGCCAGGGTGTCCACTGCCGTCCGAAGGTCCTCATAGCCTTCCTCGCCAAGGACTGCCCGCGCACGGTCCAAATGGCCGTGAAGTACTTCGGCGCCGATCTCCTTGTGCCGCAGGTCTGGGCGCGGAGAAGGTGGTGTGGTTTTCTTTCGGTGCTTGGTGCGTGCCATCGTTCAGAATGTGCCCGAAGTCGTGGAATAGTACAAGCGAGTAAAAAACGAATAATGTCAACTATTTACAGTTCTAATGGAATCACGCGGGCGGCCCCACGGATCGCCACGCCGCAGGCACCTTGGTGCCGCTGGGATCACCGCCACAAATCAGGATCTGGAGTTCATGAGCGAGGATCCGGGCGGACGGCTCGTCCTGGTTGGTGGGCCACCACCGGAACCTATTTTTTGAGAGCCGCTTGTGACAGAGCCAGTACCCCCCGCCGTCGTGGGCCAATACGCGCAGGGATGTCCCCGAACGGCTGCGAAACACGAACAGCGTGCCCGAGAAGGGGTCGGCCCTCAGGGTGACGCGACAGAGTTGAGCCAACCCATCGATCCCACGGCGGAAATCGACCGCCTCCACGGCTACAAGGATTCTCATCGTTGGTGTGATTTGAATCATCCCCGGGATCCCAGGAAGGCGGTCATCAGGCTCGCCAGGTCCACGGAACTTCCAGCCGGAAGACGAAGCACCACGCGCACACCATCCGGAGTACTGACCTCTAGCACCGGCCCGGCCTGGATCCTGCCGAGCAGGCTGTCGCCGCCGATTTCCACGAAGGTGGGGGCCATGGGCTGCGGCTTTGGTTGCGGTGCTGGGTGCAGCTTCGGTTCTGGACGAGGCTTCGGAGCCGGGTGCTGCGTGTCTTTCCGGCAGCGCTGTCTAATCTGAGCGTTGTGCGCTGAAATCCGAATTTGGGGTCCACTTGAGCGTCCACCACTCAACCCAAAGCGCCCAACTTTGGGACCCGATCAGCCTGAACTCGTCGGAGCCGGATAGGA
>CAISFO010000041.1 GCA_903884655.1 uncultured Holophagaceae bacterium
GGAACGTCCTCTGGCCGGAGGCGAACGGTCCTGGTCTTCCCTTCAACCTTGGTCGTCCACTGGAAGTAGGGGCCATGGAGTCTCGGCGGGGTCGCCTGGCATCGGCAACCTGTCCGGCCGCACGGCATGTAGCGCTCCGTCACGGAACCCCGGAGAACAATGCCGATCTCGCCGAGCGCTGCCTTGAGTTGCTTGATCTCCGCCAGGAGGGCGGCTGTTGGTTTCGGTTGCTGCTTCATGGTTTTCGAGCGCCTTCCCTTGACTAGCAGTAATAATACTGTTAGAATGGGACATGTCAACCCCCCAATGAGCGTGTCCATGACCGACCTCGCCGACCTCACCCTCCGTTCGCAGTCCCTCGGTGCCCTGCCGGTGCTCCAGCAGGTTCTGGATCGCCTGGGCCTGGACGGGCTCCTTGAGCAGTACGTCCCCCACGTGGACCGGCGGTGCAGGATCCGCCCAGCCACCGCCCTGGGCATCCTGCTGCGCAACATCCTCCTCGGGCGCAGGCCCATCTATGGCCTCCAGGAATGGGCCCAGCCCTTCCTCCCCTCCCTGCTCGGGCTGGAACCTGACCAGGTCGGCGGCCTTAACGACGATAGGGTGGGCCGCGCCCTCGACCGGCTTTTCAACGCGGATCGGGCCTCCCTGATGACGACCATCGTGGTCCGCGCCATCCAGGCCTTCGGCCTTCAGCTCGACCAGTTCCACAACGATTCGACCTCCATCACCTTCTCCGGCGCGTATGCCCAGGCCACCGGCAGAAAGATCCGCGGCCGGCAGGCCGTGAGCATCACTTATGGCCACAACAAGGATCATCGCCCCGACCTCAAGCAGCTCCTATGGATCCTCACGGTCAGCGCGGACGGATCGGTGCCAGTGCATTATCGGCTGTGCGATGGGAACACCAACGACGACCCGACCCACATCCAGACCTGGGAGGCCCTGTGCAAGCTGACGGGGTGCACCGACTTCATGTACGTGGCGGACTGCAAACTCTGCACTCGGGCGAACATGGACCACATTGCCCACGGCAAAGGACGGTTCATCACCGTTCTCCCCGGCAGCCGCAAGGAGGACGCCTGGTTCCGGGGCTACATCCAGGACCACGACCTGCCATGGGAGGAGGTCATCCGTCGCCCCAGCCCGCATGGCGATGACCGACCCGACGACCTTTGGCGCGTGGTCCCCGCCCCCAATCGTTCCGCCGAGGGCTATCGGATCATCTGGGTCTGGAGCCAGTCGCTGGCGTACCAGCATGAGCAGTCGCGCCTCGCTGCGCTCCAGAAGGCTTTCGACGGGATCCAGGAACTCCAAGCCAAGCTCCAGGGCCCCCATTGCCGTATCCGAGACCGGGCGACCGTCGAGGAGGCTGTCGCCCGCATCCTGGCCCAGGGGGGCGTCTCGCGCTGGGCCGAGGCGGAGGTGACCGAAACCAATGACACCCGGTTCAGGCAGGAAAGCCGGGGCCACCCAGGAGCCAACACACGCTACGTAAAAGTTGAACGCAGCCGGTTCGCGGTGGCCTGGAAGCCAAAGCCCGCTGCCATCGCTTTCGACGCCCGCAGCGACGGGATGTACCCGCTGGTCACCAACTGCGACGACCTTCCAGCTGAAGAGGTACTCCTCAAATACAAGTACCAACCCAACCTGGAGAAGCGACACGAGCAGCTCAAGACCGTGTATGCGGTGGCTCCGGCC
>CAISFO010000042.1 GCA_903884655.1 uncultured Holophagaceae bacterium
CGGCCATCGCCATCCTGCCCGAGAACATGAGCCAGGAGCGCTTCACCAGGCTGGCGGAGATCGGCTCGGAAGTGATCGCCACCCCCGGCTGCGAAAGCAACGTGAAGGAGATCTACGACAAGTGCTGGGAGCTGAAGAAGGATCCCCGGCACCTGATCTTCAACCAGTTCGAGGAGTTCGGGAATCCCGTGTGGCACTACAACGTCACGGGCCCCGCCATCGAGGATGTCTTCAACAGCATCAAGACCGAGAAGACCCGCCTTGCCGCCTATGCGAGCGCCACGGGCAGCGCGGGCACCATCGCCGCCGGGGACTACCTCAAGACCCTGCATCTCGGCGCCAAGACCATCGCCACCGAGGCGATCCAGTGCCCCACGCTGCTCATGAACGGCTTCGGCGACCACCGCATCGAGGGCATCGGCGACAAGCACGTGCCCTGGGTCCATAACGTCCGCAACACCGACGCTGTGGCGGCCATCGATGACGAGGACTGCATGCGCATCTTGCGGCTCTTCAACGAGCCCGAGGGGCAGTGCTACCTGGCCAGCCTGGGCGTGGACCAGGACACCATCGCCAAGCTGGGCCTGCTGGGCATCAGCGGCATCTGCAACATGCTGGCGGCCATCAAGGCGGCCAAGTACTTCGAGATGGACGAGAACGACGTGATCTTCACCATCTTCACGGACAGCGTGGAGATGTACCGGTCGCGGCTGGCCGAGCAGACCACCGAACACGGCGCCTTCACGGCCGTGGACGCCGCCAAGGCCCACATCGGCAGCCTGGAGCGCCAGGCCACGGACAACTTCAAGGAATTGACCTTCCCCGAGAAGAAAGCCATCCACAACCTGAAGTACTACACCTGGGTCGAGCAGCAGGGGAAGACTTACGAGGAGATCTGCGCCCAGTGGGATCCCGAATACTGGCGCCGACTCTTCACCGAAGAAGCCGCCGAGTTCGACAAGCTGATCACCGCCTTCAACGCGGAGGTCGCCGCTTCCTAGCCGCAGATGCCCATGTCCACCCGCATCCTCATCCACAACGGCACGATCCTCACCTTCGGCGCTCCCTGCCGGGTGCTGGAGGGGCAGGCCCTGCTCATCGAAGCAGGCCGCATCGCCCGGATCGCGTCAAGGGAGGCCATTCCTGGCCCCTTCGACAAGGTGATCGATGCGGGTGGCCAGGTGCTCATGCCGGGCCTGGTGAATGCGCACATGCACTTCTATTCGACGCTGGTGCGGGGGCTGGGCAAGATGGCCCCCAGCGCCAACTTCCAGGAAGTGCTCGACCACCTCTGGTGGCGCCTCGACCGCCAGCTGAGCCTGGACGATGTGGAAGTCAGTGCCCAGGTGATCCTGCTGGAGGCCATCCGCAAGGGCACCACCACCCTGGTGGACCATCACGCCAGCCCCCACGCCATTACCGGCTCGCTAGACCGCATCGCCCAGGCGGTCAAGGCCTCGGGCCTGCGGGCCTGCCTCTGCTACGAGGTCTCCGACCGGGACGGGGCGGCCATCGCCACCGAAGGCCTGGAGGAGAACACCCGTTTCGCCCAGCGCTGCGCCGCAGACCGGGATCCCCAGCTCCGCGCCCTCTTCGGCCTCCATGCCGCCTTCACCCTGTCGGACGCTACCCTGGACCGGGCCGCGGCCCTGGGCCGGGACCTGGGCATCGGTTTCCATGTGCATGTGGCCGAGGCGGCCTCGGATGTGGCGGTCAACCTCCAGCAGCACGGGCTCACCCCCACGGCGCGGCTGCAGGCCCATGGGCTGCTGGGCCCAGGCAGCATCGCGGCCCACGCGGTGCATATGACCGATGCGGACATCGACCTGCTGGCCGCCTCGAATACCTTCGTGGCCCACAATCCCCAGTCCAATCTCAACAACGCCGTGGGCATCGCCGACCTGCTGAAGCTCACCACCCGGGGCGTGCGAGTCGGACTCGGCACGGACGCCATGACCGTGAACATGCTGGAAGAGGCCCGCGTGGCCCTGTGGGCCCAGCACCTGCGTCAGGAGAACCCCAGCTGCGGCTTCATGGAGATCGCCAACACGCTCTTCGTGCGCAATCCAGAACTGGCCAGCCAGCTCTGGGGCTTCCCTTTGGGCACTATCCAGGAGGGCGCCGCCGCCGACCTCATTCTGGTGGACTACCATCCGCCCACGCCCCTGAATGGCGACACGGTGCTGGGACACCTGATCTTCGGCCTCTCCCAGGCCACCGTGGACACCACCATCTGCGCCGGCCGCGTGCTGATGGAAGGCAAGCGCCTCGCCATCGATCTGGACGAGGCCGAACTGGCTGCCCGCAGCCGAGCCCTGGCCGAGCGTCTGTGGGACAGGTTCTAGAATGAGGAACGTCCGCACCCCGTGAACCGTTTGATCTTCCCCCCCAGCAGTCACCTTTCACCCTCGGGACTCCGGTCCCGGCCAGACAGGAGCACAGCATGAAGAACTCCCTCCAGACTGCCCTCACCGCCACGGTCTTCCTCGGCCTCCTCTGCGGCAACGCCCAGGCGGCACCTGCGGCCAAGGTCAAGATCGCCCTCATCGTGGAATCCACGGTGGATGACAAGGGCTGGTGCCAGTCCATGCACGACGCCATCCTGGCGGTGCAGAAGAAGCACGGCGTGGCCAACATCGAATACAGCCACAGCGAGAAGATGAAGCCGGTGGATGCCGGTTCCGCCGCCCGCCAGTACGCCTCCAAGGGTTTCGACATCATCATCTGCCACGGGGCCCAGTACAACAACCTGGTCACCGAGATGTCCGGCGTCTTCCCCAACACCACCTTCGCCTATGGCACCAGCGCCAACATCGGCCCCAAGAACGTCTTCACCTACACGCCCTTCAGTGAAGAGACCGGCTACCTGAACGGGATCATCGCCGGGATGGTCACCAAGACCAACAAGATCGGCAACGTGGGTCCGGTGGACGGGGGCGACTCCGCCCGCTACACCCGCGGCTTCCTGCTGGGCGTGAAGGCGGCCAATCCCAGTGCCTCGGTCCGGGTGGCCTTCACCGGCAGCTTCGGTGATTTCGTCAAGGCCGGCGAGCTGGCCCAGACTCAGCTGAAGGATGGCGCAGACGTCCTGACCGGTTCCGCCCAGCAGGCCATCGGGGCCCTGCGGGCCGTGGCCGCGGCGCCCGCCGGCATCTACTGGGTGGGCCAGGATACGGCGCAGCTGGGCATGCCTGAGGCCACGCGGGTCCTCGCCGCCTGCAGCTACAACTACGCGGCGGTGGTGGAAGCCCTCATCGCCAAGCGCGCCGCCGGCGTCAAGGGTGGCGAAAGCCTGCCCCTCCAGTTCTCGAACGGCGGCTTCCGGTTCGAATTCAATTCGAAGATGGATGCCAAGGTCCTCACCCCCGCCATCAAGAAGGCGGTGGAGAAGGCCAAGGCTGACCTGACCTCCGGCAAGCTCAAGCTCGACTGGAAGGCCATCAAGCTTTAAAAAAACTCACCGCCAAGACACCAGGTTTCTGCTGGTCTCGCGTATCGCCTCAGGTGATACCGAGAAGAACCGCAACACAAGTTTCTGCATTTCTTGGTGTCTTGGCGGAGAATTCGTGATTTCCATCGATCTGCCCCTCCGACCGGATTGATCCATGACTGCCGTGCCTGAGCCCATCTCCGACCTCCAGCTGGAAGGCATCACCAAGCGCTGTCCCGGGGTGCTCGCCTGCGATGGCATCTCGCTCCAGGTGCGGCGGGGCGAGGTGCTGGCCCTGGTGGGGGAGAACGGGGCAGGGAAGACCACCCTCATGAACATCATCATGGGGCTCTACCGACCGGACTCCGGCAGCATCCGCGTCAATGGCGAAGAAGTCCATTTCCGGGCCCCCGGGGATGCCTACGCCCGGGGCATCGGGATGGTGCACCAGCATTTCATGCTCGTGCCCAACATGACCGTGGCCGAGAACCTGGCCCTGGGCTTGAAGAACCTCCACCACTTCCTGCGCCTGGACCTCAAGGGTGCCGCCCAGAAGATCCGCGAGGTCTCGGAACGCTACGAGCTTCCCGTGAATCCTGACGCCTACATCTGGCAGCTGTCCGTGGGCGAGCAGCAGCGGGTGGAGCTGGTGAAGACGCTGTGCCTCGGCGCGCGGCTGCTCATCCTGGACGAGCCCACCTCCGCCCTCACGCCCCAGGAGACCGACGACCTCATCGAACGTCTCCAGCGCATGGCCTCCGAGCTCGCCATCATTTTCATCAGCCACAAGCTTAACGAAGTGAAGGCCCTGTCCGATCGAGTATCGATCCTGCGGCACGGGGCCGTGGTCTTCAACGGGCAGACGGCGAACCACGAGCCTGCGGAGCTGGCCGCGCTCATGACGGGCCATGAAGTGACCCTCCCCCGCAACGAAGGCAGTGGACTGCAAGGTGAGCCCCTCCTGACCGTCAAGAAACTTTGCGTGCGCGGCGACCGGGGCAACCTGGCCCTCGATGGCCTCGATCTGGAACTGCGGGAGGGTGAAGTCCTCGGCCTGGCCGGGGTTTCGGGCAATGGCCAGCGGGAGCTCGCCGACGCCCTGGCGGGGCTGCGTCCCGTGGAATCCGGCGAGATCCGCTTCAACGGCCGAGACCTCGCCAACCGCTCGCCCCGCGAGATCATTGACGCAGGCATGGGCTATGTACCTGAGGACCGGCAGACCGAAGGCATCGTCCCCTCCTTCTCCATCAAGGACAACCTCATCCTCAAGGACTTCGCCGCGAAGCAGTTCAGCCGGTGGTCCTTCCTCGCCCGCAAGGCCATCGACAGGAACGCCGAGGTGCTGAAGGAGCAGTTCGATATCCGCTGCCCAGGCACCAGCACCGCCGCCGGCTCCCTGTCCGGCGGCAACATCCAGAAGGTCATCCTGGCCCGGGAGATCTCCCGGGGACCCAAGGCCCTGGTGGCGGTCTACCCCACCCGGGGCATCGACATGGGCGCCCAGGAGTTCATCCACTCCCAGCTGCTGGAGCGCCGCCGGGAAGGGATCGGCATCGTGCTGATCTCCGAAGAACTGGAAGAGGTCATGAACCTTTCGGATCGCATCGCCGTGATCTACAAGGGCCGGATCCTCAAGGTCCTCCCGGCGGTGGAGGCCACCAGGGAGCGCCTGGGCATCCTCATGGCCGGGCTGGTGGACCCGGACCCCCCACCGGCCGCTGACGCACCCTCCATCCCCGCGGCCGGAGCTGCCCATGAATAAGCAGAAGGCCCTGTTCGCCGGAGTGGTCGTTCTCGTGGTCGCCATGGTCGCGGCGCTGCTCGTGGCCCTGGTGCTCCTCTCCATCGGGGCCAGTCCCCTCGAGACCTACAAGACCATCCTCACCGGACCTCTCTCCGACCTGTTCGGGGTGACCGAAGTCATGGTGCGCGCCGTCCCGCTGATGCTGGTGGGCCTGGGCATCGCCATCTCCTTCCGCAGCGGCATCCTCAACATCGGCGCCGAAGGCCAGATCCAGATGGGGGTCATCGCGGCCACGGCGGTGGCCCTGGCCCTGCCGGGGCAGCCCAAGGCGGTCCTCCTGCCCCTGGCGCTGCTGGCGGGGGCCCTGGGCGGGGCCATCTGGGGCGGCATCGCCGGCTGGCTGCGGGCCCGTCTCCAGGTGAACGAGATCCTCAGCACGGTGATGCTCAACTACATCGCCGCCCAGATCTACACCTTCCTGCTGCGGGGCCCCATGCTGGATCCCAACGAGCTGGAGACCGGCTCGGGCACACCGCAGTCCATGCGCCTGCCGGACGCCGCCTTCCTCGACTACCTGGTGCCGGGCACCCGCCTGCACACGGGCCTCATCCTGGCCCTGGTGGCGGCGGTCCTGGTCTGGGTACTGCTGTGGAAGACCACCCTCGGCTACCGCATGCGCGCCGCGGGGGCAGGGGCCAAGGCCGCCCGTTACGCCGGCATTCCCGTGGAGCGCTACCTCATCATCGCCATGCTCCTGGCCGGTGGCTTCGCGGGCCTGGCCGGGGCCGTGGAAGTGACCGGCGTCCACCACCGCGCCATCGAGGGCATTTCGTCGGGCTACGGGTTTGCCGGCATCGTCGTGGCCCTCTTCGGTGGCCTCCATCCCGGAGGCATCGTGCCCAGCGCCGTCTTCTTCGGCATCCTGCTCATCGGGGCCGACATGACCCAGCGCACCACTGCGGTGCCCGCGAACATGGTGCTGGTGCTGCAGGGCGTGATCATCCTCTCCATCGTGTCCGCCCAGAGCTTCCTGCGGAACCCGTACGCCCAGGAGCGGTTGCTGCGGTGGCTGGCGAGGTTCCTGCCTGGAGCCTCCAGTGAGCAGAAGGGAGGCCAGCCGTGAACATGGGCGTCGGCATCTACAATGTCCTCTGTCTGGCAGTGCCCTTCTCCGTGGCGATCCTGGTGGCCGCCCTGGGGGAGAACTTCAACCAGCGGGCGGGAGTCTTCAACCTGGGCTGCGACGGCATCATGTGCATGGGGGCCTTCCTGGGCTTCATGCTGCCCTACTCGGTGAAGACGGGCGCGCTGGCGCCCTACGGCAACCTCCTGGGGTTGGCGTGCGCCATGGCCGTCGGGGCCGCTTTCGGTCTCCTGTTCGCCCTGGTGACGGTGACCTTCCGGGCCTCCCAGGGCATCGCCGGCATCGGCCTCCAGATGCTGGGCTGGGGCCTTTCCGGCACCTTGTTCCGCCATTTCGTGGGAGGCGTCACCGGCGTGGAAGGGATCGCGTCCATGCCTATTCCGGGGCTGTCGAAAATCCCCTTCCTGGGCGGTGTCCTCTTCAGCCACAACCCCCTCGCCTATGTGGCGTTCCTGCTGGTGCCGGCCAGCTGGTTCCTGCTCTACAAGACCCCCTGGGGGCTCAAGGTCCGGGCGGTGGGGACCCACCCCCGGGCCGCGGACACCATGGGCATCCGCGTGGATCGCACCCGCTACCAGGCCCTCATGCTGGGCGGGGCGATGGCGGGGCTGGCGGGGGCCTACCTGTCGCTCTGCCAGGCCAAGATGTTCTCCGATGACCTGGTGGCTGGCCGGGGCTTCATCGCGGTGGCTCTGGTCTACTTTGGGCGCTGGAGTCCGCTGGGCATCCTGGGCGGCGCGCTGCTCTTCAGCATCGCCCAGTCCTTCCAGCTCTCCATGCAGGTGTGGGGCATCAAGTTCCCCTACGAGTTCGCGGTGATGCTGCCCTACGTCCTGGTCATCGTGGTCCTCGCGCTGGCCCGGAAGGCCCGGCAGCTGGGCCCCACGGACCTGGGCAAGCCCTACAACCGCGAGATGCGCTTCTGATTCACCCTGCATCTTCACCAGACAACGAAGAGGCAATGCCATGACCTTCCCCATCGAGACCCTCCTCCAGGCCCTCCGCCAGGCCTATCCCACGTCCCATGTGCGGCTGCTGCCCGAGCCGGCCATGTTCCTCCGGAGCAACCTGGGGCGCAGCTACACCGCCGAAGGCATGCAGATCGTGTCCCTGGAGGGTGCCCTGGACTACGCTCAGGCCTACATGAACGGGCTGACGGAGCGGGCCCAGGCCACGGAGGGGTTCGAACTCAACGCCGAGCATCCCTGGATCATCGGGGTGTTCCCAGGCAACGCCTCATCCTCGCCTCTGATATTCATTTTCGGAAACATCATTCGCTACGGCAAGGAAGCGTGGGTGGAGGTGGGCTTCCCCACTTACGAGAATTTGGAGTTCTAGAATTCATCCAGGAATTCCAAGACAAGGACATTGGAACGATTATCCGAAGGCTCGCCGATCACCTGTGAGCGCGGCCAATCCAGAGTGCTAAAGATTCTGGTAACCACCGATAAACACCGATGAACACCGATAAAAGAATGACAACTGATCCATAGCCAGAGGCATGGCATCAGTGCCTGCCAATCAAAGGGGCAACATCAATCTCCTTCGGTCCTCTTCTTTCTATATCAGCTTTTTTCGGTGTTCATCGGTGGTTCAAATGCAGTTGAGCTTTTCTATAGCACTTCGCGGTGGACGTTCTTTCCCTTGATGAGCCGAAGGAACCAGAGTCAGCGCTTCCAGAACGTCCAGTGCAGCTCGGCGATCTCGGCTTCCACGGCCTCGACGGGGCCGATGACAGGGATCTCCTTTTGCCCCCGGGCGAACAGGTCCCGGCACGGCAGGTCCAGGGTGGGGTTTTCGGGGTTGTCCCCGGTGAAGGCGAGGAGGCGACGCTCGTCCATGCCGTACACCAGACGGCCGATATTGGCCCAGTACATGGCTCCGGCGCACATGGCGCAGGGTTCCACCGTCGTGTAGAGGGTGCAGCCTGCAAGGTAGTCATCGGCGTAGGTGGCTTCGGCGGTTCGGGCCAGCGCGGCTTCGGCGTGGTTGACGCGGCTGAGGTTCCCCTGCTCCAGCAGGACCGTTTCGTGGTCCGGCGCCACGAGGATCGCCCCGAAGGGATGATGGCCGGCATCCGCGGCCCGCTTCGCCACTGCGTTGGCGTGGCGAAGATGTCGGATGACCTGCTCAGAGGTCGGCGCGGACATGCGTACTCCCTTTGATCCTTGGCCTCACGCCTTGCGCACGTTCCCCACGTTGAAGGCACCGGGTTGGATGGGCAGCCAGTGGTTCACGAGAAGGGGCTGCGCCACCTTGTCCGCGGCCTTGAGGCGCTTGATGGTGCCTGCGTGGTCCTGGGCGGCCACCACGATGGCGAAGGCGTGGGCCAGGGCCGCGAAGGTGGTGATGCTGCAGCTGAAGAGCAGGTCCTCGCTGGGCACGGGAATGAGGAGATCCGAAAAGGGCTTCAAGGGCGAGTCCATGCGGTCCGAGAAGGCGATGACCGGGATCCCGCTTTCCTTGGCGAAGATGGCGGAGTCCACGGTCTCGCGGCTATAGGGGGCGAAGCTCAGGACCACCAGGAGATCCTCGGCGCCGAGGTTGGCCACCTGGTTCGAGAAGTCCGAGGGAATCGCCGCGATGCAGGGCAGGCCCGCCTGGGTGAAGTAGAAGCCCATGATGAGGCTCATGACGTGGGAGACGCCGCGGCCCAGGATCACGCGGTGGTGGGCCCTGACCAGCATCTTCACAGCTGCTTCTAGCGTGGGCTGGTCCACCATCTGGATGAGGCGCGCCAGATTCTCTCCGTCCCGGCGGGCTACTTCCGCCAGGGTTCCGAAGACATCCGTGGGGGATTCCATCAGCTCCAGATCCGAGTCCCCCGAACGTGCGTGGCAGGCGCCCCGGAGGGCGTCCCGGAACTCGCTGAAGCCCCCGTAGCCGAGCCGCCGGGCGAAGCGCACCACGGTGCCGACACTGACTTCGGCCCGCTGCGCCATGGACTCGATGCCCCAGAGGGCGCCCAGCAGCGGATCGGACATGAGGGCATCCGCGACGCGCCGCATGGCCTCCGGCAGGTCCCGGTAGGCTTCCGCGAGGCGCGTCTGGATGGGCTGGGGGAGGTTGTCGTTCGCCATTTTGATGGGAAATCATACCATCCAGCGGCGTTCCGATGGTTCCCCCGGCAAGAAATTGATCAGTGCTGGGCTTCGGCGTCGTTGCTGATGCCCAGGCGGTCGAAGGCGTAGAACACCAGGCTCAGGAAGATGGCCACCACGGTGCCCAGGGCCATGCCCTTCAGCTCCACGGTGCCCAGCTTCACGGCGGCGCCGCTGATGCCGCTGATGAGCACCACCGAGGTGAGGATCAGGTTGCGGGACTGGGTGTAGTCCACCTTCTTCTCGATGAGCATGCGGATGCCCGCGGCGGCGATGACGCCGAAGAGCAGGATGCAGACGCCACCCATGACGGGCGTGGGGATGCTGCGGATGATCGCCGCCAGCTTGCCGGAGAAGGAGACCAGGATGGCGATGATGGCGGTGCCGCGGATGACCCACACGCTGTAGACCTTGGTGATGGCCATGACGCCGATGTTCTCGCCGTAGGTGGTGTTGGGCGTGGCGCCCACCAGGCCCGACAGCACGTTGGAGATGCCGTCACCCAGCAGGGAGCGGTGCAGGCCGGGATCCTTCATCAGGTCACGTCCCACGATGTTCCCGGTGACCACCAGGTGGCCCACATGTTCGGCCAGCACCACCAGGGAGGCGGGCAGGATGATGAGAATGGCCTGGAGGTTGAAGGTGGGCGCATAGAGGGTCGGCACCTGGAACCAGGGGGCCATGCGGACCGCCTGCAGGTCCACCACGCCGAGGCCCAGGGAGAGGAGGTAGCCGGCGATGACGCCCAGCAGCACCGGGATCACCGCCAGGAAGCCGCGCAGCAGCACCGAGGCCAGGATGGTGATGGCGAGGGTGCCCAGGGATACCAGCAGGGCCGTGGGGATGGACATGCCCAGCACCGCCGGGCCGGCCGTGAGGCCCGCCATGTTCGTGGCCACCGGGGCCAGCTCCAGGCCGATGATGGCCACGATGGCGCCCATGGCCGCGGGCGGGAAGATGACATCGATCCAGCCCGTGCCGGCGAAGCGCACCACCTGGGACACCAGGATGAAGATAAGGCCGAAGACGATGAAGCCGCCCTGGGCCGCGGAATAGCTCAGCCCCGCCGCCATGACGGCGAAGACCGGCGAGAGGAAGGCGAAACTGGAGCCGAGGTAGGCCGGGATGCGGCCCTTGGCCACGAAGAGGTAGATCAGCGTGCCAACGCCGTTCATCAGCAGGCAGGTGGCTGGATTCACCTTGAAGAGGAAGGGCACCAGCACCGTCGCGCCGAACATGGCGAACAGATGCTGAAGGCTGAGGGGCACGGTCTGTGCGATGGGCAGGCGTTCTTCGACGTCGATGGTGCGGCGTTCCATGGGGGCCCTCGGGATGCTGTCTGTTGTTTGGGTACGGCCGAAGATTCTCGGTGGAGCAGCCTCGGCGGCGGTGGGTTTTTCAAACGGAATGGAAACCATTCTCGACCACTCGGTGCGAAGCAGGCATCACAAATCGAGCTCCCCTTTCAAACCTCCGCAACCTGACCAAGGCGAAAACGCTCCTTGGTTGCGTATCTTTTTCGCTTTTAATTCCACTTGTTGAAAACAGACAGCTTTCTACACTTTGAAGTGGTTCTCAGTGGAGAAAAGTGGGCTGAAGTGGATGAAAGTGGTCCAAGCCGGTTCAGGACTCTCTTCGGGATGGATGATTGAAAGGCTTACCGGTGCTGCGACTTCGCGGGAATTCGCCGGCCACAGTGGATGAGAAGGGGCGTCTCAAACTCCCCACCTCCTTCAAGGCCGAGCTGGAGACCTTCGCCCAGGGCGAAGGGGGCGGAGCCCTGCGGCACTACCTCACTTCCCTGGATGGCCGTTCCGCCCGCCTCTATCCCTTGCCGGTCTGGGAGGCCATCGAGGCCCGCCTGGCGGCCCTGCCTTCCACCAGCCCCGCCAAGCGCAAGTTCCTGGAGACCACCGCCTATTTCGGCAGCGAGGTGGAGCCCGATGCCCAGGGTCGCTTCGTCATCCCGCCCATCCTGCGCGAAGCCGCCCAGCTCACCGGCGAGGTGGCCGTCCTCGGCCAGATGGACCACTTGGCCCTGTGGAACAAGGCCGGCTTCGAGCGGCGTCTCGCGGCCGAACCCCTCGGCGCCGAGGACCTGGCCCAGCTCGCGGACCTGGGAATCTGATGATGACGATCCCCGCCCCTGTCCATGTTCCTGTCCTGCTCCAGGAAGTGCTGGACAACCTCGTGCTGCCCCCGGCCGCGCGGATCCTCGACCTCACCCTGGGTCTCGGCGGCCACGCGGCGGCTCTGCTGGGCAGCGCCGATGCCGACACCCGCTACCTGGGCGTGGACCGGGATCCCGAAGCCAGGGCCCTGGCCGCGGAGCGGCTGGCTTCGGATGCCCGCCTCAGCATCCTGGGCTGCGCCTACGAGGAGCTCTGGGACGAGCCCCATTTCCTCGCCTGGCGGGCCGCCCAGGCCCCGGAGGGCTTCGACGCCATCCTGGCGGACCTTGGGGTCTCCACCCTGCAGCTGCGCACCCCGGGGCGGGGGTTCAGCTTCCGGGATGCCGGTCCGCTGGACATGCGCATGGATCCTGAGCACGGCCTCTCCGCCCGCGCCTGGATCGCCGAGCAGACCGATGAAAGCCTGGCCAACGCCATCTACCAGTACGGCGAGGAGCGGGCCAGCCGTCCCATTGCCAGGGCCATCCTGCGGGCCCTCCACGAAGGCCGTCTGGACACCACCCACGACCTGGCCCGGGCCGTCTACACCGTGATCCCCCGCGAGCCCGCCAAGCGGAAAGGGCACAGCGATCCCGCCACCCGCACCTTCCAGGCCATCCGCATCGCCGTGAACGGCGAGCTGGACCGCCTGGCGGCCTCCCTTGAAGCGGCCGTGTTCCAGCTGCGCCCCGGGGGCCGTCTCGCCGTCATCAGCTTCCACAGCCTGGAGGACCGCATCGTCAAGCAGACCCTGCGCCGTCTCGCGGGCATCTACGACGGACCGGGCCGCACCGCGCCCATGGAACTGCCCAAGGTCGTGAAGCTCATCCATGCCGGTGGCATCGCGCCCAGCGAGGCCGAAGCCGCTGTCAATCCCCCCTCCCGTTCCGCCCGCCTGCGCGTGGCGGAACGGCTCCCCTGAACGAGGTCCCCATGGTCGCTGGAACCCTGCCAAGCCACGCCTCTCCCGTCCGCACCGTGGAGAGCGAGGGCATCCTGCGCATGCTCCTGCTGGTGCTGGCCCTGGCCATGCCCCTGGCCACCCTCGCCTACCTGAAGATCCAGAGCACCCGGCTGAGCTACGCCATGGGCGAGATCAAGGAACGCATCCACAAGGAGGAGGAACTGCAGCGCAAGCTCATGCTGGAGCGCAGCCGCTTCCAGCGGGACGAGGAGGTCCAGGTCTATGCCCAGAAGGCGGGCCTGCAGCCCCGCAAGCAGGGGCACCTGATCCGCCGCGCCTTCACCGTCGAGGATCAGCGCATCGCCCGGCTGCGGCCGGTGTCGTCGGATGGGCTGTAGGCGGTAACCTGTAGGCCGCGGGCCGCGAGGCCCCATCACCGCTACAACCAGCCCCGGCTCCCCCGTGTCCCTCCGCTTTGCCACTGAACCCCATGTTTCCAGGCGCGTCCTGGGTCGCCAGGACCCTGATGACCTGCTGAGCCGCCGCATGCCCTGGATCCTGGGCTTCATGGCCTTCTGGGCCCTTTGCATCTTCCTGAGGCTGCTCTGGCTGCAGGGGGTCGAGCACAAGCGCTACAAGGCCAAGGCTGACCAGCAGCACACCACCCTCGTGCCGATACCGCCCATCCGGGGCGAGCTGCGGGACCGCCGCGGTGAGCCCCTCGCCATCTCCATCAAGGTGGAAAGCCTGTTCGCGGATCCCCGCGGCTTTTATCCAGACTACAAATCGGGGCGTGGGGAGGACCGCCAGTGGGGCAACCCCGACCGGAAGTTCGCTTCCGAAGTGGCGGCCAAGCTGGCCCCGATCCTCGAGCAGACCAAGGCCCAGGTGCTGGACAAGCTCCTGCGGAAGAAGACCTTCGTCTACCTGGAGCGCCACCTGCCGCCCGCCAAGGTGGCCGCCATCCGCGCCCTGGACCTGGACGGCATCGAGTTCCAGCCCGAAAGCCAGCGCTTCTATCCCCGGGGCAGTCTGGCGGCCCAGATCATCGGCTTCACCAACATCGACGGGCTGGGCCAGCTGGGCATCGAGCAGACCTACGACCAGCAGCTGAAGGGGGTGAAGGGTGAGCTCATCGCGCCCCGGGACGCCCATGGCAAGCTGCTCATCCTCCAGGAGAACTACAGCCAGGTGCCCGTGAACGGGGCCTCGCTGCAGCTCAGCATCGACGCCTCCATCCAGCACATCGTGGAGAACGCCCTCGAAGAAGGCATGCGGGTCTCCCGGCCCCACACCGCCTACGCGGTGGTGGTGGATCCCCAGACCGGCGAAATCCTGGCCATGGCGGGCACCCCCACCTTCGATCCCAACCACATCCTGCCGAAGAAGTTCCACAACCGCACGGAGTCCGATCTGTCCGCCGGGGAGCGGGAGGAGCTGCACCGGGAGCTGGAGCGGCAGAAAGCAGCCCGCAAGGTGCATCCCGTCGAGGATGTCTACGAGCCCGGTTCCACCATGAAGATCTTCACTGCCGCCATCGCGCTGGAAGAGCGCAAGGTCCACCTCGGCGAGAAGATCGACTGCATGGGTGGACGCTGGCTCTACAGTCCCAAAGTGCCGCCCATCACGGACACCCATCACCACGGCGTCCTCAGCTTCGAGGAAGTCCTCTGGCAGAGCTCCAACGTGGGGGCCGCCAAGATGGGCACCCGGCTGAATCCCGCCGTCCACTACCAGTACCTGCGGAAGTTCGGCTTCGGCGACGCCACGGGCCTGAACTTCCCCGGCGAAAGCCCCGGTCGCCTCATCGCCCCGGACCGCTGGAGCGTGCCTACCCAGTACACCTTCTCCTACGGCTACGGCCTCAGCACCACGCCCCTGCAGATCCTCATGGCCGGCTGCGCCCTGGCCAATGGCGGCAAGCTCATGCAGCCGATCCTCGTGCAGCGCATCTACAACGACAAGGGGCTGCTGCTGAAGGAGTTCAAGCCCACCATCCGCGGCCAGGTCCTGAGCGAGGAAACCGCGAACCTCATGAAGGAGACCCTCAAGGGTGTCCTCACCCAGGGCACGGGCAAGCGGGCCCAGCTCGACAACGGCGTGGAGGCCTTCGGCAAGACGGGCACCAGTCGCAAACTCATCGATGGCAAGTACGACCCCAAGCGCCACTTCGCCTCCTTCATGGGCTTCTTCCCCGCGGACAAGCCCCAGTTCGGCGTGCTGGTGATGCTGGACGATCCCGCGGGCGACACCACCGGCGGCGACGTGGCGGCGCCCCTCTTCAAGCGCATCGGCGATGGCATCCTGCGGTTCCGCGAAACCTCGCCGGACCCGGACCGCGAGGCCGACCTCAAGCTGTCCCTCCGGGACTGGCCCGTGAGCGAAACGGACGAGGCCGCGGTGCATGTGGAGCGTGGTCGCGTCCCTGATCTCACAGGGCTCAGCCTCAAGGCCGCCATCCACCGCGTGGTGCTGGTGGGTGGCCATCCGAAGGTTGAAGCGGCGCCCGGCGTCACGGCCACCCGGGTGCTGGGCCAGAGCCCGGACCCCGGCACCCCGCTGGAACCCGGCACCGTGGTGAAGATCAAGGCGGGCCTGCCATGAACCTCGACTCCCTCATCGATGGCATCGCCATCCGCCACTCCGGACCGGACGTGGAGGTGCTGGACCTCACCAGTGACAGCCGGGAGGTGCGCCCCGGCTGGGCCTTCCTGGCCTTGAAGGGAGAGAAAGCCGACGGGGATTCGTTCATCCCCCAGGCTCTCGCCCAAGGCGCTTGCGCCATCCTTTCTCACTCTGGCGTGGACACGCCAGAGCAAGTCGCGGCCTGCACCTTCCTGGCGGACCCGCGGCTGCGCATGGCGGAGATGGCCCGCCGGCTGCACGGCACGCCCGACGAACGGCTGGCTGTGATCGGTGTGACCGGTACCAACGGCAAGACCACCACCACCACCCTCATCCGGCAGCTCCTGCGCGGGGCCGGCATCGGCTGCGGCCTCATCGGGACCGTCCTGAATGCCGCGGGTGACCTGGAAGAGGAAGCCGTGCGCACCACGCCGGAAAGCACTTCGTTCTACCGCTGGCTGCGGCGCAGCGTGGAGGCGGGCGACGCGGCCTCGGCGGTGGAGGTGAGCAGCCACGCCCTCTGCCTGGGTCGGGTCCACGGGGCACTCTTCAAGGTGGGCGTGTTCACCAACCTCACCCAGGACCACCTGGACTACCACGGCACCCTGGAGGATTACTTCCAGGCCAAGGCCCGGCTCAAGACCCAGAGCGAACGCTTCCTGGTGAACGTCGATGACCCCTACGGTCGCCGCCTGCTGGAAGGGGGCCGGTGCTGGGGTTACGCCATCGACAGCGAGGCCGACTACCGGGCCACGGAGCTGGAACTGGGCCCCACGGGCACGCGGTTCCGCCTGCAGGGCCTCCAGGGCGACTTCGACGTGGAGAGCCCGCTGCTGGGGCGCTTCAACGCCTACAACCTGCTGGCGGCCCTGGCGGCCTGCGCCGAGGCCGGCTTCAAGCTGGACCGGCTTCTGCCGGTGGTTTCCAAGGTGACCGGCGCTCCCGGACGGCTGGAGCGCGTGGACTGCGGTCAGCCCTTCGGCGTGATGGTGGACTATGCCCACACGCCCGATGCCCTGGAGAAGCTCCTCACCGAAGGCCGGCGTCTGCTTCCGAGTGGGGGCCGCCTGCACGTGCTGTTCGGCTGCGGCGGCGACCGCGACCGCACCAAGCGGCCCCTCATGGCCGCGGCCGTGGCTGCAGGGGCGGACGTGCTCTGGCACACCAGCGACAACCCCCGCAGCGAGGATCCAGAACGCATCCTCGACGATGCCGCCCCGGGCATTCCCGAACCCATCCGCACCAATGGGGCCCGCTACCACCGCAATGCCGACCGCCGCGAAACCGTGCGCCAGGCCCTGGCCGACTGCCGGCCCGGCGACCTGCTGTTGCTCGCAGGGAAGGGCCACGAGCCCTACCAGGAGATCCACGGCGTCAAGCATCCCTACAGTGATCGCGCCGCCGTGGAGGCGGTGCTGGGTGGTCAGACAAAGGGAGAGGCATGAATCTCTCCACCACCCCAGGCAACGGCCCACAGAAGTGGCCTGACTTTCATCGGTGTTCATCGGGGTTCATCGGTGGTTCAAGCAAGCTCTTTTCTGACGTCTTATGGTCCATGGAAAAAACAAAAGGAGCTGGAACACAGAAGACACAGAAATTCACAGAAGACACAGAGAAAAGCAGGGGCGTCCGTTCTGTGAGCGCGGGCTGCATCCCGGGGGCGCCTGATCCGCGTCCCGAAAGCGCGGTCCAGGCGCCCCCGGGAGCACTTCCGCGTATCCTGCGAGATTCCGTGCCTTCCGCGACCAGTAAGGACACTGGGAGGATTTTCGGAAGCATGGCCGGAATCCTCTCGCCGCAGTTTTCTGTGGGTTCTGTGAGGCTCTGTGTCTTCTGTGTTCCGCTTTTAGGAGGTCCATGGTGACGCTCCTTCGCAAGGTCAATGGACTGGACGATCCTGCCATCTCTGAAGCGGCGGACATCCTGCTGGCCGGCGGCCTGGTGGCCTTCCCCACGGAGACGGTCTATGGTCTGGGCGCTGACGGCCTGAATCCCGAGGCCGTGGCTCGCATCTACGCAGCCAAGGGCCGACCCGCCACCAATCCCGTGATCCTGCACGTGGCCGATGCCGTGAGTGCTCAATCCCTGGTATCCCAGTGGCCAGACACGGCTCGCATCCTGGTGGAACGGTACTGGCCGGGCCCGCTGACCCTGGTACTGCCCGCCGCAGAAGCCGTGCCTTCCATCGTTCGGGCCGGAGGTTCTACCGTGGCCCTGCGCTGCCCGGCCCATCCCGTGGCCCTGGCACTGATCCGGGCGGTGGGACGACCGCTGGCCGCACCCAGCGCCAACCGCAGCCAGCATCTGTCCCCCACCCTGGCCCAGCATGTGGCCTCGAGCCTTGGCGAGGCTGTCGACTTGATCCTGGACGGTGGCCCCACTTCAGCGGGACTGGAATCGACCATCCTGGACCTGGGTGGTGAGCGGCCCCGGATCCTGCGCCCCGGCCCTATCGCGCCGGGGGAACTGGCCGGATACGTCGGCGGACTTGAGGTCTGGGAAGGCGACGTGAAGGCCGGGCTGAGGCAGGACGCTCCTGGCATGGCAGAGCGGCACTATGCACCCCGGGCGCGGCTGGAGGTGGTTGTCCCTGGTGATGGTTTTTCCACATCAGCGGGTTCGCTGGCCTACGTGGGATTCGGAACCCTGCCAGCCCTTCCTGAAGGCGTGCGGGGGGTTCTTCTGCCCCTGGACCCGGAGGCCGTGGGCGCACGCCTCTTTGCCCTGCTCCATGAGCTGGACGATGCGGGCTATGCGCGCATCGTCATGGAACGACCGCCCGAAGGCGAGGCCTGGCTGGCGATCCGGGACCGTCTGCGGCGGGCTTCCACCAAGGAGCAGGCATGAGCACGAAGCCGGAGCAGAGGCTCCATGTCCACGAGCGTAAGGGAGTGGGAGGACAGCGCAGTGCGCTGTCCGATACATGGAGTGCCACTTTGGCTCGGCCGAAGCCCTCCCCCCTACCGCACCTGGCATCAAGCCAGGTGCTCCTGCTCGGCCTTGCCTCGCAGAGGCGGGTCCCTGGGTGCGGCACAGGGAGGCTCCGACGCCGCGAGCGCAGCGAGCGGGAGCGCGCGCTGCGCGCGTCCGGCGGAGGTGCCGCATGAGCACGAAGCAGGAGCGGAGTGCCACTTTGGCGCAGCTGAAGCCCGAAGGGTGCGGCACAGGAGGTGCCGCATGAGCCTCTGGTCCCTGTTCCAGGCGGCTTCCCAAGTGGGAGGGGCGATCCTCGGGGAAGGTGCCGTGGTGCCCACGTCGCTGTCCATGGATACCAGGACGCTCCAGCCCGGTGCCTGCTTCGTGGCCCTGCGGGCCGAGCGCGACGGCCACGACTTCGCACACCAGGCGGTGGAGAAGGGGGCCGCAGCCCTGCTGGTGGATCATCCGCTGGTGAGCGGTTGCCCCCAGCTCGTGGTGCCCGATACCCTGGCCGCCCTCCAGCGCTGGGGGCAGGCCCGCCTGGAGGCTGTGCGGCCGAAGAAGGTGTTCGGAGTCACCGGCAGCGTGGGGAAGACCAGCACCAAGGAGCTGCTGGCGGCGGCGGTGGGCGGCTGGAAGACCCCCGGGAATCGCAACAACACCCTGGGCCTGCCGGAGGCCCTGGCCACCTTGCCCGAAGGCCTCGGCGCGGCGGTGCTGGAGATGGGCATGAGTACCCCCGGCGAGATCCGGCGGCTCACGGAAATCGCCCCCCTGGATGCGGGCCTGATCACCCTGGTGGGAACGGCCCACATGGAGAATTTCACCGAGGGCCAGCGCGGAGTCGCCGCGGCCAAGGGCGAGCTGGTGGCGGGGCTCCGGCGTGGCGGCGTCTGGGCCCACCTTGCTGCGGATCCCTGGTGCCGCTGGATCGCAGCGCAGCCCTGGGCCCGCCACGCGGAGGCCCTGCCGGTGGGGGAGGGCGAACCCTACAGCTATGAGGGGGTGGAATCCCTCGGCGCCGCGGGCGAGGCCTTCCGCCTGCGCACACCCGCGGGTGCGATTCCCCTTCGACTGGCCCTGCCGGGTGAGCATCAGGTCCGCAACGCCGCCCTGGCGGCGGCCCTGGCCATCCACCTGGGCTTCGATGCGCAGCGAGTGGCGCTGGGGCTGAGTCAGGTGACCCCGGAACCCGGGCGCGGCCGCCTCCATGATCTGCGGGGCGGGGGCTGCCTGCTGGATGAGACCTACAATGCCAGCCCGGATTCCATCCTCGCCTGCGCCAGCGCCCTGCTGCACCTGCCCGGTGGCGAGGCCGTGGCCGTGCTCGGGTCCATGCGGGAACTGGGCCCCGGGGCCGCTGGCCTCCACCGCGACACGGGGGCCGCCCTGAAGGCTTTGGGCCTGTCGCGCCTCTGGGCCTACGGCGAATTCGCCGGGGATTACGTGGAGGGGTTCGGCCTGCGATCCGTGGCCTTCCCTGATTTCGAGACCCTCCGCGATGATGTGGCGGGACTCTCTGCAATTCCGCCCGGTGCCCGTATCCTGGTCAAGGGCAGCCGGTACTGGCGCGCTGAGCGCATCGTGGATTGGTTCCTCACCCCCTGACCACCAGCTTCCGGACTCTGCATGCTGCCTTGGCTTCTCCATCCATTCCGCGACCTGATTCCGGGCTTCTCGGTCTTCCGGTATGTCACCTTCCGCACGGCCATGGCGGCGGCCACGGCCATGGTGCTGAGCCTCGCCCTGGGGCCCTGGGTCATCCGCACCCTGTCGGCCCTCAAGATGGGCCAGCACATCCGCGACGAGGGCCCCGAGAACCACCAGAAGAAGGCCGGCACCCCCACCATGGGCGGCATCCTCATCCTCATGGTCATCACGGTGTCCACCCTGCTCTGGTGCGATCTCAAGAACGGCGCCATCTGGGTGGCGCTCATGGCGCTGCTGGGCTTCGGCACGGTGGGGGCCTTCGATGACGCCCAGAAGCTTCTCAAGAAACAGAACCTGGGCCTCAGCAGCTGGCAGAAGATGGCGCTGCTGACGGGCATCTCGCTGCTCGTCGCCTACCTCATCCTGCATTTCGGCCTGCGAGGCGCGGCCACCAGCAAGCTGTCGGTGCCCTTCTTCAAGAACTTCCGGCCCGATGTGGGTGTGCTGCTCATCCCCTGGATCTGGCTGGTCATGGTGGGCACGAGCAACGCGGTGAACCTCACGGACGGGCTGGATGGCCTGGCCATCGGAGGTACGCTCATCGTGTCGGTCACCTACGCGATCCTGGCCTATGTGGTGGGCAATTCGAAGATCGCCGCCTATCTGGTGGTGCCCTACGTGCCGGGCGGCGCGGAACTGTCCGTGTTCATGGGCGCCATGGCTGGCGCCTGCCTGGGCTTCCTCTGGTTCAACGCCCACCCCGCCGAGGTCTTCATGGGCGACACGGGCTCCCTCGCCCTGGGCGGCGCCCTGGGCACCGTGGCGGTGGTCATCAAGCAGGAGGTGCTCCTGGTCATCGCCGGCGGGCTCTTCGTGCTGGAGGCCGTGAGCGTGATCCTGCAGGTGGGCAGCTTCAAGCTGCGCGGCGGGAAGCGCATCTTCCGCATGGCGCCCTTCCACCATCACCTCGAGCTGGGGGGACTGCAGGAAACGAAGGTCGTCATCCGCATGTGGATCACGGCCATCGTGTGCTCGATCCTGGCGCTCAGCTCCCTGAAGCTGCGATAGGGGCCATGATGGGCTTCGGCCGGGTCGACCAGGGCTGCCCCAGGACGAAGCCCTGGCCCCAAGGAACATCGGCATCGATGACCGCCTCCAGCTCCTCCAGGGTCTCGATGCCTTCGGCGATGAAGCCGATGCACATTCGCTGGGCGAAATGGGCCAGCGCGTTGAGGAGCGCCGCCTGGTAGGGGCGGCGGTGCACCTGCTCCACCAGGCTGCGGTCGGCCTTGATGAAATCCGGGGCCAGGCGCGCCATGTGGGTGAGGCTCGCCACACCCGCGCCCAGGTCGTCCACCGCCACGCGCAGGCCCATGTCCCGCAGGCGGTTAGCGTATCCCGTGAGGGCCAGCAGGTCATGCACACCCTGGGATTCGGTGAACTCCATCACCACCCGTTCGGGACCGAAGGGCAGGGCCTCCAGCCAGCGGGGCATGCACTCCCAGAAGCCCGGGGCCTCTAGACTCACCGGCTCCAGGTTCACGAAATGCAGGTGGCTCGCCGCGCCGGTGCGGGCGAGGGTGGCGAAGGTGGATTCGAGGAACTTCAAGTCCAGCAGCAGCCGGTCCGCCGCGCCAAGGGCAGGATCCTGGAGCAGGGGACCCACGGGATGGGCTTCACCGCCTTCGTCCAGGTAGCGGGCGAGGTATTCCAGGGCCATGAGCCGGTTGTCGTTCAGCCGGTACATGGGCTGCACGTGGGGCACAAGGTTGCCTTCCCCACTCAGCATGATTTCCAGAATGCCCTTGGGCATGTTCACTCCGAACTCGGTCAAGGGTTCCGCTTCCAGTGTAGCGAGTCAATACATCCGTGTCCGGACAAGTGGAGGCATTCCCATCGAGGGGTCGGCCAACTAGTCTGGAAGGGGAGGCGGCATGCACACGGTGGTCGTGGGGGCGGGACGGTCGGGACTCGCGGCAGCGCAGTTTCTGGCCTCGCATGGACGCTCTGTCCTGCTGACCGACAGCCGCACGGAGCCTGGATCCGAACTCGAGCTGCGACTGGCCACTGCGGGCATCCCGGGTGTATGGGGAGATCATCCTTTCGTACTATTGGCAGATTGTGCCGAGCTCATCATCAGCCCCGGCATCCCCCGCACCATTCCCTTCGTGGCGGAGGCAGTCGCCCGTGGCATCCCGGTCATCGGCGAAGTGGAGCTGGCGCACCGACTGCTGCGCGAGCGTGGGGACGGCAGCCGAGTGCTTGCATTGACGGGCACCAATGGCAAGAGCACTACCACGGACCTGCTGGCTCACCTGCTGCGGACCTCCGGCATTCCATCTGTGGCCTGCGGGAACCTCGGCACCCCCATGATCGAGGCCGTCGACGCCGCGGCACCAGGCACCGTCTTTGCGGTGGAACTGAGCAGCTACCAGCTTGAATCGATCTCGTCCTTCCACGCGGAAGGCGCGGCCTTCCTGAACCTCACGCCCGACCACCTGGCGCGCCACGGCACCATGGACGCCTACCGCCGGACCAAGCTGCGGATCTTCGAGGGGCAGGGCGCCGAGGATCTGAAGGTGGCGCCCCAGGCCCATCCGGAGTGGTGCGAGGGCGCTCCGGGAATGGGACGCCTGGCCCGGTTCGGGTGGTCCGACTGCGAGGCCTGGTGCGATGAGGTCGGCGCGATGCGGATTCACGGTGAGTGGCTGTTGTCCCGGTCCGAGCTGCGCATCCCCGGCGATCACAATGTGGAGAACGCTCTGGCGGCAACCCTCCTGGCCCGGCATGCCGGGGCCTCCATGGAGACCATCCGCGCGGGACTATGCAGCTATCCTGGGCTGGCCCATCGCATCGCCTTCTGCGGCGAGAGTGGTGGCATCATCGCCTACAACGATTCCAAAGGGACCAACGTGGACGCCACGCTGACGGCCGTCCAGGCCCTTCCAGGTCCGCTGGTGCTGCTGCTGGGCGGCACGGACAAGGGCACCAGCTACCGGCCCCTGCGGGAGGTCCTGGGGGGTAAGCTCCGTCGCCTGGTCTTCCTCGGCGAGGCCATTCCCCAGCTCATCCGCGACCTCGGGGATCTGCCCCATGAGGTGGTGCCTGGGTTCGATGACGCCGTGCGGGCCGCCCTCAGCCTGGCGCAGGCCGGTGACCAGGTGCTGCTGAGTCCCGCCTGCGCGAGCTTCGACCAGTTCGACAATTTCGAGCAGCGGGGGGAGCGGTTCGAGGCCCTCGTGGCGGACTGGCTCCGCACCCAGGAGGATTCCCATGCTTGACACCACCCGGATCGCCGCGGAGCTGCGCGCCCTGCTCGGCGCGGACGCGGTCCTGACGGACCCGGAGGATCTCGTTCGCTATGAATCGGGGTGGCGGTACGGGAAGGGCAAAGCCCTGCTGGCGGCCCGTCCTGGCACCACGGCCGAGGTGTCGAGGCTCCTGGCCTACTGCCAGGGGCAGGGCATCCGTGTGATGCCCCAGGGCGCCAACACGGGGCTGGTGGGCGCCTCCAATCCCGATGCCAGTGGCGATATGCTCGTGCTGAGCCTGGAACGCCTCAACAAGCGCCTGGAGATCGATCCCGTCAATCGCACGGCCCTGGTGGATGGCGGCGTCCTCCTGAGCGCGCTGAACGAGGCGCTTTCGTCTCAT
This sequence comes from uncultured Holophagaceae bacterium, assembly GCA_903884655.1. Lineage (GTDB taxonomy): Bacteria > Acidobacteriota > Holophagae > Holophagales > Holophagaceae > Geothrix. Next base: position 23,343 of record CAISFO010000042.1, read on the forward strand.
GGGCTCATGTTCCCCATCGACCTGGGCGCGGATCCCAGCATCGGGGGCATGGTCGTGACGAATACGGGTGGCACCCGCCTGTTGAAGTACGGCGATGTGCGCCACAACCTGCAGGGTGTCGAGGTGGTGCTGGCGGACGGCACGGTGCTCGATGGGCTGAACCGCCTGCGGAAGAACAACACCGGCCTGGACCTCAAGCAGCTCTTCGTGGGGACCAGCGGCTTTTTCGGCGTGGTCACCGGCGCCGTGCTGCAGGTGGTGCCTGTACCCAGGCAGCACGCCACGGCCCTGGTGGGCTGTGCTTCGGGGGAGGCTGTCCTCGCGCTGCTGCAGGCCCTGGAGCGGGAGCTGGCGGATGTGTTCACCGCCTACGAAGTCATCAGCGCCAATGCCCTGATTCCGGTCTTCGCCCACCACCCGGACATCCGGAATCCCTTCGGCACCAGCCAACCGCCTGCCTACACGGCTCTGGTGGAGCTGTCCTCCACCCTGCCGGGGGCGGCCCTGAACCTGGCTGAGGTTCTGGAAGAGCGCCTGGGTGCCTTCCTGGAAAGCGACGCTGGCGAAAGCATCACGGATGTCTTCATGGGCAAGCCCGAAGACTTCTGGTCCATCCGCCACCACATCAGCGAGGGGCTGCGGAACGAAGGCAAGGTGCTGGCCTTCGACATCAGCGTGCCCCGCAGCCGCATGGCGGCGTTCACGACGGCCGCGGTGGGAGTTCTGGCGGCGGAGTATCCCTTCGTGCGGGTCTGCGACTTCGGCCACTGGGGGGATGGGGGAACCCACCTGAACCTGGTCTGGGATGAGGCGACGGCCCCGGTTCCCTCGGCCGACCTGGTGCCCATCCTTCAGGCCCGCATCTACGAGCTCGCGGTGAAGGGTTTCGAAGGCAGCTACAGCGCCGAGCATGGTGTCGGGCCCCACAACCAGCGCTTTTACGACGCCTACACACCGGAAGCCCTGCGCAGGCTGAGTGGCGCCCTCAAGACCCATCTCGATCCCGGCCGGATTCTTGGAACCACCCGGCTCGACTGACAAGGGAGGCCTCATGCGACGACTTTTCCTGACCCTGGCGATCGTGGGCTCCCTCGGAGCCCAGGTGCCGGCCCCGGTGGCGGACCCCATGGCCACCATGAGGTTCCTCGAGGGCGATTGGAGGGGCGAAGGTGATGGCAAGCCCGGCCAGTCCCTTGGTACTGCTTCCTTCCGCTTCGAGGTCGAAGGCAAGGTCCTGGTGCGCCGCAACCTTGCGATTTCCGCACCCGGGAGCGGGAAGCCCGCCTTCCACCATGAGGACCTGATGACGGTGTTCGTCGAGGACGGCGCACTCAAGGGCCTCTACCTGGACAACGAAGGCCATGTGATCCGGTACCTGGTGTCCGGCTCACCTGAAGGCGCCTGCTTCATCAGCGAGCCCGGGGACGGGCCCAGCTACCGCATGACCTACCTGCGTGGCAGGGAGGACCGTGTGACGCTCCGCTTCGAGGTCGCCCCGGCCCTGAACCCCATGAACTTCCGCACCTACATCGAGGCCACCCTGCGCAAGGTGAAGTGAATCCAAGCCGGCTTTTCCTATCCACGAAAACGCCCCCGTTTCTGGGGGCGTTTTCGTGGATGGTTGGAACGACCCTAAGCCTTGGCGTGGGGAGGCTGCACCCAGAATCGTGCGGGTGCAAAGCAGAGGCCCATGAATACGACCTGGGTGATCCAGAAGGACACCAGGTACATGAAGCCGCTGTCGGTGAACCCGTAGGCGTGGAGACCCACACCTAGGAGGTTCACGCCGAACCAGGAAGCGGCCGTGATCATGTTGCCGAAGATGGCCATCACCATGGTGCCCCGCTCCCGCACATAACCGGCCATGCGGGCGTGGAGGATGATGGCATTCCACAGCACGATCAACAGCGCCCCGTTCTCTTTGGGGTCCCAGCCCCAGAAGCGGCCCCAGGACTGGTCGGCCCAGATGCCGCCCAGTACGGTGCCCACGAAGCTGAAGAACAGGGCGAAGCAGATGATGCCGTAGGCCATGTCCGCCAGGGCCCGGTCGGTTTCCGGATCCACTTTGGCCACGATGTGCTTCCGGAGCGTGTAGGCGATCGCAATGGCCCCGGCGAGGAAGGTTCCGGAATAGCCGATGGTGATGGTCGTGACATGGGTGGCCAGCCAGAAATTGGAATCCAGCACGGCGCGCATCATCTCCATGGTGTCGCCACCCTCACCCAGGTTCTGGGCCACGATCAGGGAGGCGAAACCGGCCACGGCGGCCACGGCGGTGCCGAAGCCCTTGCGGTACATCCGTTCGACGATGATGCCGAGGATCACAGCGGCCCAGCCCACGAAGACGGCGGAGGAATAGAGGTTCGTGACGGGTGGGCGGCCCTGGAGGATGATGCGGGCGGCCAGGCCCAGGGTGTGCACGATGGCGCCGGCGAACAGGAGGGAGTACGCCGTGGGGCGCAGCAGCTCAGGCTTGTAGAGCCAGGAGATGCACAGCACGATGAAGGCGACGAAGTAGATGGACAGGCCCACGAAGAAGGGCTGGGCCCGGTTGAATACTAGCTCGTTCGACGCGTGGTCGAAGGCGCCCGGCTTCAGGGTGGCCACCACGCCCTTCATGTCGGCCAGGGCCTGGTTGAAGGCTGCGGGATCGTTGGCCACATAGGCGGCATTCAGCTTCGCGAGTGGCACGAGGCCCGGATGGAGGGGCCCCCCGGTCTGCCCCGCCTCAAGGGCCTGACCCACGCTCTGCCAGGCATCCGCACTCCCCCCGGCCAAGGGCGGCAGGATCCGGAAATGGGACAGCTGGATCAGGTCCTTGTGGCGAGCGTCAGCTTCGGGTGTGCCGAGGGACTGGATCTCCCAGCCCAGGCCCGGCGAACCCGCCAGCTGGAGGGTGTTCCGCAGCTTGTAGTAGAGGTAGACCCGGTCGAAGAGGTTCACGACGGCGCTCTGGAAGCGGGTGCGCTTCTGGGCGGCAATGGGCTGGGCGTTGGCAGCCTGCTTCTGCACCTCGTCCAGGTGTGGACCGAGTTCGTTGAAGCTGAAGTAGTTCCGGTTCTTGGTCTGCTTGCCGCCGATGAGGCTGATCACTTCGGGGTCGTCGATCACGAAAATGGGCTGTTGGTCCGCCACCTGGGGGCGGAACACCGTGTCGAGAATCCATTCGTCCGGGCCCACCATGCGACCGTCGTGCCGGAACCCCTGGCGGCTGTGGATCAGGAGCAGCGAGTTGCGGGCCAGGGAATCCAGCGGCTTGACACGGCCGCCTTCCAGGATGGGCAGATTCCCGAACCCGCTGACGTCGAAGCCCCGGGCCTTGCCGACAGGCAGGGCGATGATGAAGGCGATGAGCAGGGCCAGGGCGCCAGCGCCCCAGGCGAGGTATTTTTTCACGAAGGTCATGGTTCAGCCCTCCTTCTGGTCCTGGCGCCGCTTGAGGGAGCGGCGGAGGACGATGGCGAAGTGCACGAGCAGGCCCAGGGAGACCAGCACGCAGGACACATAGGGGAGAAGCCAGCCGGGATTTTCAACCACGGAAAGGACGGACAGGGTGTCGTTCTTGCCAAAGCTCGCCTGGTAGAAGGTCTTGCCTTCGTAGCGCAGGGGCTGGTTCATGTAGATGAGCACCTCGCGGGACTCGTTGCGCGAAGGATTGATCACCTGCACTAGGCTGGAGAAGTTCTTGGGGATATCGGTGCCGGGATAGACGTCGTGCCGGAACTGCTTCAGCGTGAAAGCGTAGGGCAGATACTGGCGCCGCAGGCGCATGGACAGAACGTAGGTGTGCCCTTCGTGGATGAAGGACTGGGGTGCGCCCAGGGCCAGGGAGGCCAGCCAGGTGCCATAGCTGCGGCCGCCGGCCATGGGCTCCACGAAGACTGAAGTCTGGTTCATCTCATTGTCGCCGGCCACCAGTGGCCTCTCGACCACGGATACCTGCGCACCCACGCCGGCGGTGGCCATCGAAGGCGGGGCGCCCGGGGCCAGATTGCTCAATTCGGCATTGGGGAAGAAGCGCTTCACATTCAAGGTTACGGGCGTGCCCGGGATGGCGATGGATCCGCCCCTGGCCAGCAAATGGTCGGGCACGGAATAGACTTCGTCCCAGGTGGGGTCGGTGACATCGATGAGTGCCAGCTCCGTGTTCTTGTAGCTCTGCACGTAGTTGACGGTCTGGCCCACCTCGATGGACATGTTGGTGTCCACCTGCATCATGCCGGCCACGAATTCGCCAGCGAAGAGGACCACCAGCCCGCAGTGGACCAGCCACATGCCGGCCCGGGACCAGATGAGCTTGATGTCGAGTGTCTTGCCGATCAGGTTGATGGTGAGCAGCAGACCCACCAGGGCGCCGCCGGGGAAGGGCAGGTGCAGCAGCAGGGGCTGATTCCAGACGATGAAGCTGCGCATGTAGGCATTCACGGCGCCCTGGGTGCCCATTTCCACCTGGGCCAGGGTGCAGAGCACCACGAGGCACATCAGGAGGGCAAGGAGGACGATGGTGAGCTGGAATGACTTCAGGAATCCCCAGGCTCGGGAGGCGATGGTCTTAATCAAGGCGGACACTCCCCAGGATGGTGATGAAATCGGGTTTGGCCTTGGCCACGGAATCCGCATCCCCGGTCAGTTTCAGGAACCAGGTGTTGCCGTCGGGAGTGCTGATGTAGCCCGCCACCATGCGGCTCTTGGTCTGGCCCTCGCCGGTGAAGTCGTAGACGTTGAGTTGTCCCGCTTTGGTCTTGAGGACCGTGCGCGCCTTGGCAAGTCCGGCCTCATCGAGAGCCGGCAGGGCGATCTGCCCTCGCCAACGGTTGACATTGGCCAGTTCGCCTCCGGCGGGGCCGGGCAGCACTACCACGGTGCCTTCCAGTTTCCCGGCATAGGGAGTCTTGAAGGTGGCAAAGCGCATGCTGCCGCCACCCTGGGCTTCGCTCCAGCCTTTGGGCAGGGTCCATTTCAGGGCGCCTTTGGGCGAGGGCGGGGGGGGCAGGTCGGGGGTGCCCATGCCAGGACCTGGGTCACCGGTGCGCTCGCCCATGGGCTGAGGGGGCGTGGCCGGCCTGGGTCCGGACGGGGCGAAGGCGGCTTCCTTCGGGACCTTGAAGTGGACAACCTCATCCGAGCGGCAGCCGATGGACAGGCTGAGCAGTCCGGCGGCAATCAGGAGGCCGGCTTGGAAGGGTGTGGAGGGGTGTTCACGGAAGGGCGCGGACGGGTTCGGCAAGGGACTCCTCGATGGACATTCCAGAATACCTGAGCTTTCAGGGGATGGGTAGGTCGTAATTTGGCAAAGCTCATAGGTCAAAAGGTTTAACCGCGACGTCGATGGCGTCGGCCAGGCGATGATCCAGCTCTGTGATGCCGCCCGCGTCGTGGGTGGTGAGGGTTATCCGCACATAGCCCCAGCCGAAGCTGATGTCCGGGTGATGGTTGAGCCCCTCGGCCGGACCCACCATGGCGCTGACCAGGTTGTAGGCGGTCAGGAAATCCGGTGTCTGGAAGCTCCGTTCGAGCTTCCCCCCTCGTTCGATCCAGGTCATCGGAGCGCCTCCAGTTCATCCAATTCAGCCTGCAGCAGCCATTCGGAGGGATGGAGCAGGGCCTTGGCCTTCAAGGCCTCAAGGCGCTCACTGTCGAAGGTTCCTGCCTCCCGCAGAGCGCGGACTTCCCGGTAGAGCAGGGCCACTTCGCCGGGTAGGGCAGAGGCCTTCCGCTCCCGGGCCTGGGTTTCGGCCTCCCCTTCGGCGAGGGCCGAAGGATCGCCGAACCATTCGTCCCAGGCGCCAGGATCGGCCGGTCCCCCGGCCACTGAGGGCAGGCCCGCGCTCAAGAAGAGCAGGGCCCAGCTGGGCAGGTCCAGGGGTCGCCCATCCTGGTGGCCTCGCAGGTTGATCACTTCGTGCTCGCCTACCCGGAAGCCGGTGAGGAAGAGCCCCGAGGGCAGATCCAGGCTGAATGCTCCCCGTTGGGGCAGGGAGCCCTCGCCGAAGGCCACCAGGGCTTCGCCGGGCCAGGGGCGGCCGAGGGCCTTTCCCTTTTTGGCGATCTGGATGGGGCCCTCCAGTCTCGCCACGGCGGTGGCCAGGCCCGGGACCAGCGCGTGCCGGGCAGGGACCCGGGCCACCACTTTGCCGGTGAGTTCCAGGCCATCCTGCAGGACCAGGTGGTTCACGGTGCGGGCGCGCCGGGCTTCCTCCAGGCCGTGGTCGCCACCGCGGCGCCAGCCAAGGGTGGCCTCGAAGGCCTCCAGGACCTCGAACAGGTGGTCGAAATCCCGGGCCACGAAGAGCTGCGGCTGCATGCGGGTGATGTCGTACTCGGTTTCCGTGCAGATGAGCCCAAGGGGCACCTTCTGGACTTCGCGGGTCAGGCAGTGGCTGGCCTCGCCCAGGCTGCTGAGGAGGCCCGCGCCGTAGAGCTTGGGGCGCTGCAGGTCGCCCACCAGGCCGTACTCTGCGGTCCACCAGTAGAGCCGGCTGGCCTTGGTGCTTTCGCTGACGTAGCGTCGGCTGGCTGAGGCCGCGCGAAGGCGTTCCTCGGCCAGCTGGAGTTCCGCAGCGGTCGCGACGGGATCCTCCTTCACCACGCTGAGGTTGCGAATGGCTTCATAGACGGCCTGATCTTCCACCGAGGCGATGGCGCGAAAGCCAACCTGGCCACATCGCTTCAGGTAGTCCGCATAGCGCCGGTCCGCCAGGATGGGCGCATGGCCGGCACTTTCATGGACGATGTCCGGAGCCGGCGTGTATTCGATGTGCTCGTGGCTGCGGATGTCCGCGGCGATGGCCAGCACGCCCAGGGATTGCAGCTCCGTGAACACCGCGGGCGGGATGAACCCCAGGACGCCCACCGCGGACCAGCCCAGGGCCTCCAGTCGTTCGTTCATCTCGTCCAGGCTGGGGATGCGCTCGAGGCCGATGCCCGTGGCCGCCAGACCGGACAGGTAGCTGGCATGGGCAGTGTCCATCAGACGCTGGGTGAGCTGCCGCAGGATGTGCCGCCAGACGGCTTGATCCCGCGGCGTATAGGCCTCGTAGTCCTGGTTGGCCACGTAGCGCCGCAAATGGGCGGGCAACCGCTCGATGGCGCGCCTCGTGGGGGATGGAACAAGCAGCATGGCGGCCTCAAGGACCATTAAACTCTAATTTAGAATCAATCGACAGGAAAATCCGAAACCCGCGTTCACAGTCGCCGGGCCGCTGCCGAAGGGATGGGCTCAGCCGCAGGTGTAACCCGCGCCCCGAACCGTCTTGATGAGCCGCGGGCAGGAGGGGTCATCCTCGATCTTGTCGCGCAGCTTGCAGACGAAGACATCCAGGGCCCGGGCATTTCCGTTGCGGGGTTCGCCCCACACTTCCTTGGCCAGCTGGTCCCGGGACATGATCTGGCCGGGGTGCCGGAGCAGGGCTGCGAGAATGGAGAACTCGCGGGGCGAGAGGTTCACGTCCACCCCGTTCTTGAAGGCATTTTGCGTCTGGAAATCCAGGGTCAGGTCCCCGAAGACCAGCGGCTCCTCCAGGGCAGGTCGGAGGGCCGCGCGCCTCAGCACTGCCCGGATCCGGGCCACCAGTTCACCCGGATTGAAGGGCTTGACCAGGTAGTCGTCAGCACCGAGATCCAGCCCCGCGATCTTGTCTTCCGGATCGGCTCGGGCGGTGAGCATCAGGATGGCAATATCCGCCCGTTTTTCCCGAATCCTCTTGCAGACCTGGAACCCATCCAGCCCAGGCAGCCCGATATCCAGGATGACGATATTGGGGGTCGGGGACTGGTCGAACAGTTTGAGGGCTTCCTCACCGGATTCAGCCTCGATCACCTTGAACCCATCCTTGACCAGGGAAGCCTGGATGAAGCGCCGGGCCACCGGTTCGTCCTCGACGACCAGGGCCAGCAAGGCGTGGGCTTCAACAGGGTGCTTGGCCAGCTCTGGACGGGAGGGCGGGACAGCGGGTACGTCCCGCTCGGAAGATCCAGGATCGCGAGCTGTTGATTCGTTCATGGATTGGGAACGCCCAGGATTCGGATGTTGCATGTTGAATCAGTGTACCAGCGGTTTCCGTGCGAGTGGTGAACTTGCCTATTCTTTTTCAGGGCTGCCCGCAACCCGGTCAGAGTCAAATTCCCAACAGCATCCTGAGCCTTGGAGCAGCCGCCCGGCTCACATCCAGCTCGATCCCCCCCCTCACACGGGCCTTGGCACCGCCACCGAATTTAGGGCGAAGGTCCAGGACGGCATCGGGCTGCAGCAGCAGCCGGCGCTGGATCAGCAGGAACAGCACATGATTGAACCTCTGCTCCACTTCGCCGAAGGTGCTCCAGGGGGTCCGGTAGCGATTCCCATCGGACCAGGCCCAGACCTGACCCTGGATCAGTTCGAAATGGCTGATTTCAGCCAAATCCAGGGTCAAGGTCCGATCGCCTTCCAGGACGGGGACGAGGTAGGCTGGGTTCCCATGCGCATGGCTCTTCGCCGCCTTTGAGTCCTCGGTTTCGATCAACGGCGGGGCCGGATTGCCAGCCTTGATCTGCGCCGGTGCCGCGACCGACCCGGGCGATGTGAGCCTCGCGAGCGCGGGTTGGGGATGGGGTTCCTGGATGACGGGTGGGATCAGGGGCCTGGGGTGGGTCAACGGTGGGGCCGGGAAGGTTGCGGGTGGATCCGGGACCTTTTCCACAGGGGCAGGATTCAAGCCCTTCCTCAGGATCGACGGTGGTGTGGGGGTTTTCGATCCGGCCACGTCTTTCGCTTCAACACCCGTTTCCAGCCGGCAGGCCTCGGACAGCTCGTCGAGGTCCTGTTCTCCCCAACCCCGGGCACGGGCCGCCTGAAGACGAGCCTGGAGGAGATCCGCCACCGGAATCTCCGCGCCCATGTCTCTGGCCTGCTGGAGCACCAGTTCGCTGGCCGCCAGATCCTGGCTCTGATCCTCAGGGTCGAAGGAAGGGCGGGTGGGGCCACCTCCATAGCCTTCCACCATGTGAGCCCGGAAGACGACTGTATTCAGGAAACGCAGGTAGTCCGCTGGAGGGAGCCCGGCCTTCTTGGCAAAAATGAGGAGCTCGGACACGGCCAGTTCCATGGCCATCGTCAGCATGTCGCCCCCCAGCTTCACCGCATGGGCCAGGGGTGCATGGGAACCCACCCGGGTGTAGCCACGTCCCAGGGCATCAAAGATCGGACGGCAGCGATTGACCTGCGGCTCAGGTCCACCGGCCACGAACCAGATGTGGCGGGATTCGACCGTATCGGTTTGGCCGAAGACCGGGGCCGCCACGTAGCCCTGTTTGGCCTGTGCGTGCTGCGACGCCAGCATGGCGGAAGCCTCGACGCTGATGGTGCTCATGCACAAGTGAATGGCCTTGGCCGGCAGGTTCTGGAGCATCCCCGCTGGACCCTGGACAACCTGCGTCACAGCCGCATCGTCAGGGAGCATGGTGATGGCGACTTCCGCGTCCGTCACCGCCTCGGCCACGGTTCCGCAAGCCACCGCCCCCTGGGCGATCAGGGTGTGGGCCTTCTCTGGAGTCCGGTCGAAAACCGCGACCGTGTGCCCCAGCTCCAGGAGATGCCGGACCATGGGCAATCCCATGCGACCGAGACCCAGGAAGGCGATGCGCACGACATGCTCCAAATCAGGGGATCATCTTGAGGTTACCTGTTCTCCGTCGGCTCCCGTAGCCTTTAGCTGCCTTCGGGGCTCATCGCAAGGTTCAGATACTTCGATGCAGAGTAATCCGGACGATTTCCGGTCGGCAACGGAACCGGAAGGGGAGCCCGGTGCAGCCCAGTCCCCGGGTGACGAAGAGGGAATCGGGCCCCTTCTGGTAGAGACCGGCGATATAAGGGGAACGTTCTAATGCGGCGTTGTAGAAGGGGCTGAGGTTAACTTGTCCGCCGTGGGTGTGGGCTGCGAGGGTCAGCCGAGCGCCCTCCTGGAGGTGGAAGGGCCATTGCAGGGGGTCATGGCAGAGCCCAATACGGAAGCCAGAGGGCCAGGGCTTCCCGCGCCATTCGGGCCTAATAGAGCTCTGGTTATCCGTCGGAAATCTGGAGCCCAGGATCACAATTCGTTGGCCCTGGTGCTCGATGGTGAGGCTCTGGTCCTGAAGAATCATCCATCCGTGGCTGTGCAGCCGTTCGGCCACGGCCTCCGTCTGCGAATACTGATCATGGTTGCCGAGGACACCTACCAGGCCATCCCTCGGGTGGATTGACTTGAAGGCCTCGACTGTCCGGTCCGCCTCCTCAATGGTTCCGGACACAAAATCACCAGCTCCCAGCAGAAGATCTCCATGGAGTTGTCCAATAGCCCTGGCCCAACGCCCGACGGTCCGCGTCCCTGCATAGGGGCCCGCGTGGATGTCCCCGAACAAGACGATTCTATAACCGTCAAAAGCAGGGGGCAGGTCTGGGAAGGAGAGAGTCACTTCCGTCACGACTGGCGGTCCGTAGGCCTCACCCAGGCCCCATCCGTAACCTCCCAGGATCAGGATGAGGCCGACCAGCCTGACCCGGCGACGCCAGGGCAGCAAACGGGCCATCACTTCAATCCCGACGACAGGACCCATGATCAGATGGAGGCTAAGCCACGTGGCCACCGGGGAAAGAGACCATACGCCGGACACGCTCAGGCTTCGGTTGTCGAGGGCGTACCAAACCATCCAGGTCGCATCCAGCGCGACCGCCAACAGGGCAGAGGCCGTCTTGCATCGCCGGGGTAAAAAGATCCAACCCACAGCCTGCGTCGCGACTCCCAGCAGCATGAGGACGAGGTGGCTCGACTTCATGCCTCCGCCAGGGAAGTGTGCATGGAGACGTAGGAGAAGGGATTCAAGGGCAGGCCTCTCCAGGGATGCGGTTCTTGGATAGTTGGGATTCAGAAACGGATGGGGCCTGGGGTGATTGATGGCTGGTTACACCAGACTCGACCAAGTGGGCTGCCAGCGTTACGGCAGGATAAAACGGCCAAATTGCCACGGTATCACTTAAGGATGTTGGAGATCCCGGAGAAGATTACCAGGCATTAATCCAGGACCAGGAGGCGGGGTTCCAGGAGGGGCTGGTCGAAGGGGGGAACAGAAAACCAGGAGTGGCCATCTTGCGAAAACTTGGTAATTTGCGATATCTTCTGGGCGGTACAGTTGAATGATGCTCTGCCTTTCTGCGTCATCTGTGGAGGTCTAAATGTCCACCTGTTATGGTCCAGTCCAACCATGTGCAATCTCGAATCGGAGAACGCGGGTCGGTCTTTGGTCCGCGCTCGGGGCACTACTGCTTCTTGGCGCCTGCACTGCACCGGGCATGAAGTTGGATGTGAAGCCCGGTCGCCAGGACTCTGTGACGGAGATGGATGGCCTCAAGATCACCCTGCGCCCGCTCCGTTCCGAGACCATCAAGGCCCAGCGGCCGCTTGTGCTCGAGCCGACCGCGGCAGAACTGTTGCTCACTGAGAAAGCGCCGCCCTACCGCATCGGCCCTCAGGATGTTCTGGTCGTGACGGTCTGGGATCATCCTGAAATCACCATGCCGCTGGGCCAGTTCCGCCAGGACTCGGCCTCGGGGATTCTGGTGGACGAGGAAGGTCAGATCTACTTCCCGCATGTAGGGACCATCAAGGTGACCGGTATGACCACCACGCAAGTCCGGGACGCCCTGATCACCCGTCTTTCCCGGATCCTGCAGAATCCCCAGATCGACGTGAAGATCCTCGCGTTCCGATCCCAGAAGATCTACATCGGGGGAGAGGTCAAGACCCCTGCCGTCTACAATGTCACCGACATTCCCTTCACGCTGGTCGAAGCCATCAACCGGGCAGGAGGCTTCCTCCCCACTGCCGATGACAGTCAGCTGCTGCTGACGCGTGGGGAGCAGGTCTGGCGCCTGAACTTCCAGGCCCTCTTGACCTCCGGCAACCGCATTGGCCAGATCCTCCTGAAAGATGGCGACTCGCTGCAGGTACCCAGCATCGCTGAGAATCCCGTCTACATGCTCGGAGAGCTGGTGCGTCCAGGCACCCTGCCCATGGTCCACGGCAACCTCTCGCTGGCCAAGGCCCTCTCGGATGCCGGCGGCATCCAGGGCGGAAGCGCCGATGCCCGTTCCATCTATGTCATTCGGCAAGGCGGCACAGCCAGCGCGATCGACGTCTACCACCTGGATGCCCGCAATCCCACGGCCATGGTGCTGGCGGACCGGTTCGCCCTCAACCCCCGAGACATCGTCTATGTAGATGCCGGCACCCTGGTGCGCTTCAGCAGGGTCATGGGCCTGCTGCTCCCGACCGTCACGGCGGTCGCCACCTCTTCGTTGTCAGCCTGGGAGGCCTACTACTACGTTCACCGGGTGAAGTGATTCCGTTCGCTGCGACACAAGGCCTTCCCTCGGGACTCCAACCATTCAGGCCATGCCATTGATCTCGATTCCTCCGATTCGTTCCGTCCTCGTTGTGTGTGAGGGGAACCATTGCCGCGCTCCCATCGCCGAAGGTCTTCTCCGGGCGGCGATCGGCGCCTCCATCCGGGTCAGTTCGGCTGGACTGCGGGCCCTGGTGGATGCCCCTGCGCATCCCGAGGCTGAGCGCCTGATGAGAGAACAGGGCCATGACATTTCCACTCATCGCGGCAGGCAATTGACGCCTGAAATGGCCTGCGATGCCGACATCATCCTGGTCATGGACCTCCAGCAGAAGGAGTGGTGCACCCAGATTGCCCCCGCGACTCGGGGACGGATCTTCCTCTTGGGACAATGGCTATCCACGCCGCCAAGCGAAATCGGCGATCCTTTTAGCCAGGGGCCCGCCGCCTTCCGGCGGGCATTCGAGGAAATCCAGCAATCTGTTTCGGCCTGGGTGCCGCATCTCCTCTCAGAGCAAAGGTCGGCATGACATCCACACCACCCCCTTTTCAGCGTCCGACCCAGTCGAATACCAGTGGAGCTTCCGCCAGGCCGGTGCGCGGACGTGAAGACTCGCACGAGATCGACATCCAGGAATGGCTCATCAACCTGTGGAGCGGACGCTACATTATCCTGGTCAGCCTGATGGTCCTCCTCATCATTGGGGCCTTTACCATCTGGCTGACCCCCCCGGTCTACCAGGCTGAGGCCCTGCTGCAGCTTGAACCCCCGAAGACCTCGGGCGGCGCCGAGGCGACCTTCACCCGCATGGATAGCCTGTTTTCCGCCCCCAGCGATGTCTCGACCGAGATCGAAATCATCGGCAGCAATCTGCTGCTTGGACGAACCATCGAATCCCTAAACCTGGATGTCGTGGCTCAGCCAGTGCACTTCCCGCTCTTCGGGGAGGCGATGGCCAGGGGGAAGGTGAACGCGCCCAGAGTGGACGTGGATGCTTTCCAGGTTCCGGACTACATGCGTGGCCTGGAGTTCCAGATCACGGCGCTAGGCAACGGGACCTTTGCCTGGAAGACGCCGCAGGATCCACCCACGGTCGGCGCGAAACCGGATGTGGCCTATCCCCAGGGCGAAGTCCTGGCCACGGGCCGGCCCGGCGAGTTGCTCCAGGGATCCTATGGCGGGGAGACACTGAAGCTGAAACTCCGCCAGATGGTCGCCAAGCCAGGGCAGAGGTTTCGGCTTGTCCGCAGGACCCTCCAGGGGACCATCACGGACATGCGGACAAATTTGGAGGCCGCCGGCAAGGGGGGCGACCAGACCAAGCCCACCGACCTGCTTGTCCTTACCTTCCGCGGCACCAACCCGGCTAAGGTGGCGGAAGTGCTGAACGAGATTATGCGGCAATACATCAGCCAGAACACCGAGCGGAAACGTGAAGAGATCACCCGCATGCTCGACCTTCACGAGCATCAGCTCCCTGAGGTCCATACGCGGCTTGAACAGGCCGAGAACCGACTGAACCAGTTCCGGGCCCGCACAGGTTCGGTGGACATCCCGAGGGAGGCCGACTTGGCCCTCAGTCAGGGATCAAACCTGGCATCCCAGATCTCAGCCCTGAAGCAGAAGAAGCAGGACCTAATCCGGATCTACAAAGAAGATTCGGACATGGTCAAGACGGTGGAATCCCAAATCGCCAAGCTGGAGGGCGAGTCCGCCCAAGTGAGCCAGAAGGTGCGGTCCCTGCCAGCCACCCAGCAGGAACTGGTCAGGCTGTCCCGGGATGTCCAAGTGAGCACCGAGCTCTACACGGCCCTCCTGAACAACATCCAGAAACTCCAGCTCACCGGTGCCGGGATGGGCAACGCCCGCGTGATCGATTACGCCATGCCAGGCTTGAAGCCGATCAAGCCCAACAAAGAGCGGCTGCTGGCGGTCTTTTTGATGCTGGGGCTGTTCGTCGGTGTGGGGCTGGTCCTGCTGCAACGAGCCCTCCTCCAGGGCGTCGAGGATCATCGCGTCATCGAGTCCAAGTTGGGAATTCCTGTATTCGTCACAGTGCCCCACAGCAAGGTCCAGGCGGAGCACTACAAGGCCCTCTGCGAAAGCCGTCAGGGGAGTCACCTGCTGGCGCTCCATGACCCGGAGGACCTTGCAATCGAGAGCCTCCGGAGCCTCCGCACCATGGTCAATTTTTCCATGAGCGACTCCGCCGACCACGCCATCATGATCACCGGCCCTTCACCCAAGGTCGGCAAGTCCTTCATCAGCAGCAATTTTTCTGTGGTTCTGGCACAGTCCGGCGCGCAAGTGCTGGTCGTGGATGGGGACATGCGTCGAGGCAACCTCCACAGGTATTTCGGTCTGCCAAACCGCATGGGTGGCCTTTCTGATGTGCTCACCGGGGCGTCGAGCTGGCAGTCGCTGGTCCATGAAACGGAGACGCCGGGGCTTCACATCGTGAGCTCAGGGCGCATTCCCAAGAACCCCGCAGAGCTGCTCATGGCGCCCGCTTTCGGAGCCTTCATCGAGGAAGCATCAAAGCACTACGACTACGTAGTGATCGATGCCCCGCCACTCTTGCCCGTGACGGACGCCGCCATCATCGGCGCCAGGGTCGGCACCGTGCTGCTCGTGACCAAATTCGGGCAGCATCCACTGGAAGAGATCCGCACCTGCCAGAACCGCATGGAATCCAACGGCATCCCCCTGAAAGGGTGCGTCTTCAATGACATTTTACCGATCGGTCTGGGGTACTACGATCAGCGCTACCGCTATGCCTATCACTACAAATACGGACAGGACTAAATCGGCTCCTTTGTTCTAGGAGCCAGCCGCATTGGAGTTTGGATTCGCTCCACTTTCCGACCTCTATCCAGAGGAAGGATGCTGCCGCAGGAAGCGAAAAACGGCCAGATCAATGGCGGGCTGGATGAACGCAAGCCAGATGGTGCCGTAACCAAAGCAAAGCACTACCTTTGTCCAGTTGGGGAATGCCGGCAGGCTGCTCCGGAATAACCAGACGGGCAGGATGGCAAGCGAGATGCAGGAAACGAATGAGATGTAGAAAGTTGTCCGGAAGGCGTGCTTGCTGACACCCAACAGGTCTTCGCAGCCAGCAAGTTCCTGGTTCCGGCTTACCTGAAAATAGGCCTTGTAACTGGCCCTGATCGCCTTGTATGAGGCATGGAGAGTCGGTTGAAATATGCTATCAAAGTTATTAGATTCAATTGTTTTCAGGAACTGAACGGCGGTTCCGGCCAGGTCGCTCCGGATGACGATGCCATCGGCCACAAGGCGCGGGCTTCCTTCTCCGCTGGGAATGGCCACTTGGCACTGACTCCCAATCGGAAGGCGGGGTGCAGATGCAGAACTCAAAAGAACCCCACCCATCCCAATATTAATGGCCAAGGTGTAGGCGACCATACGTCCAGTGGAGACCACCTTGACCCTCTGGCTGAAGGGGATGCGCTCGAAAGTCCGTTGGTTGGTTGACGTGCTCATGTGCAATTCCTTTAAGTAAGCTAAGCCTCCACTGGATATTTGCAAGGATTGGCCCTAAATTATCATGAGTTGAGATCACCCCCCAAATCCGACCGAACATTCAGAAACAGAAGGGGCCTCCCATGCATGCGGGGAGTATTCAAGTTCGATTGCTGGGCCTCCTGATCATAGGAATGGTCTGTTCATTGATCGCCTGCAGCGGCGGCGGCGCCTCACCTACGGTCAATTCCGCCTCGATTGCAGCGCCGGATATTTCAGTGGTAGTCAACCCCAACTTCACCACGGTCAACACGGGCGATAGCGTCGCTGTTACGGCCACCGTCTCTGGGACCTCCAACATATCCGTGACCTGGACTGTGGATGGTCTTCCCAACGGAAATGCTTCTGTGGGGTTCATCTCAGGGACCGGAAGGACCATCACCTATACGGCCCCGGGAAGTCCGGGAAGCCATGTCATCGCGGTCGTCAGTCTGGCTGATCCAAACAAGTCCGCCTCGTCCACATTGGATGTACAGGCCCCTGGTCAAGATGTGAGTGTGGCGCTGAGTCCGGTGGCGACCACCCTCCTGACGGGCGCGAATCAGTTCTTTACGGCCATCGTCTTGAATGCTTCGAACACAAGTGTCACCTGGTCCACTCAACGGGGCAGCATCACCAGTGCGGGGGTCTATACAGCCCCCTTCTCCAGCGGCAGTGATGTCGTGACGGCCACGAGTGTGGCCGATAGTACCAAGCAGGCCTCCGCCTCGGTGACAGTCCAATCAACAGTCGTGGTGGTCAGTGTCACCCTAAGTCCCAGTGCGACCGCCTTGACCGCTGGTGGTACCATTCCCTTCACGGCTGCGGTTACAGGTACGACCAATTCGGCCATCACCTGGAAGGTCGATGGCGTCCTGGGTGGCAGCGCCGCCACAGGAACAATTACAGGCAGCGGCAACGCGGTAGTGTTCACGGCTCCCGCCACCGCGGGCAGTCATACCGTGACCGCTTTGTCCGCCGCAGATACCAGCAAGAGCAGTTCAGCAGTCGTTACGGTCCTGGCTGCGCCTGCCACGACAGGATTCATTGTTTCCCCAACGGGTATGGCGA
Organism: uncultured Holophagaceae bacterium; assembly: GCA_903884655.1. Classification (GTDB taxonomy): domain Bacteria; phylum Acidobacteriota; class Holophagae; order Holophagales; family Holophagaceae; genus Geothrix. The sequence continues at coordinate 40,291 of CAISFO010000042.1, forward strand.
GCAATCCCGGCACGCTGGCGGCCCCGACGACCCTGGAGGGCGCCCAGGCCCTGATCCAGAAGGCCATCAAGGCCGGTACTGGAACCCTGAGTGTTCTCCTCCGTGGCGGCATCTACCCCCGGACCACCACGCTCAACCTGGGCGCCGCCGACTCGGGAACGGCCTCGAATCCGGTCCAATGGGCGGCGTACCCTGGCGAAACCCCGCGCCTGGTCGGTGGCGCAAGCCTGAACCCCACCACCCTCCACCTCGTGGACAGCACGGATCCCAACTGGTCC
>CAISFO010000043.1 GCA_903884655.1 uncultured Holophagaceae bacterium
GCGCTCTATGGCCCCGAGGCCCTGTCTGACGCACAGATCGTCGAGGCCATGCTGAATCGCGTCCGCCCTGGGCGCGCCGATGAGATCCTCCAGCAGGCAGGGAGCATGGCCAGGCTGGTCGCCATGGGACCATCGGAGCTTCAGACCATGGGGCTCTCCAAATCCGAGATGGCCCGTTTCGCCATCCTCTGGGCGACGTCAAGCAACTTTCCCCACTGACGACAGTTATAACTCCCCATCGGCAGAGGGCCGCAGCGTAGCTGCCGGCTTACCTTTTTTCAGTCGACGGTGGGCTCAGCTGTACGACCCGTGGTGTCAACTCTGCTGAGGAAATACCGGCACAACGACAATTAGAAATCCCCACGCTGCTGCTGCTGCTGCGCTTTGGCGGAGGGCCCTGTGGGAAACGCGCAGCGTTTTCCAGCCGAAGGCCGAGGGAGGCGGGTTTCCTGTGGGAAGGAGGGAGGGACCCGTGGGGATCCTTTTGGGGATCTCCATGGGAGGGGCCCTGCTTCCCATGGGAAATCCGCGCCCGAGCAGGGACCGACGCAGGGGGGGTCCGGGGGGGATCAGGCCGTTGTGGATTCCGCTTCCGTCGGCATCCTGGCCTTTGCCGCTTCAGCCCGATAACTGGACCCGTTGAGTTCGAGGATGACGCAGTGGTGGATGAGCCGGTCGATGGCCGCCGCCGTGGTCATGGGGTCCTTGAAAATCCTGTCCCACTGGGAGAACACCAGATTCGAGGTGAGGATGACGCTCCTTCGCTCATATCGATCCGCCAGCAGGGTGAACAGGACTTCGGTCTCATCCCGCTCCTGCTGGATGTAGCCCATGTCATCAATGATCAGGGCCGCAAAGGCATCCAGGCGACGGAGCTCCCGCTCCAAGTTCAGGGCTTTCCTGGCCGCCAGTAGGCGTTGGACCAGAGCGTAGGCCGGAGTGAAATGCACCGTGTAGCCACGCTGGATCAACTCGGCGCCCAGGGCGCAGACCAGGTGGCTCTTGCCACGACCTGGTAGACCGAAGGCCAGCAGGTTCTCTCCCCGATCCACGAACCCGCCCTCCACCAGAGTCGGTAGCAGCCTACGGACTTTCACTGGCAGGCGCTCCAGATCCAGGGTCGCCAGCGTCTTTCCCAGGGGCAGCTTGGCGGCCTTCAGCACCCGCTCCACGCGCTTCTGGCGGCGCTGCTCCAACTCCACTTCCGCCAGGTGGTGCAGGAACCGTTCGAAGCCCCAGCCCTCCTTCTCGGCCTTGGCGGCGGCCTGGCCATAGGTGGCCCCCATTCCCGACAGCCTCAAATCCCTCAGCATGTCGCCCAGCGACTGTCGTGATTCCTTACTCATCCTGCCTCCGCCAGTGTTTCCGCCAAAAGGAAGTCATATTCCGCCGGGTCCGCGTTCAGGGGTTGGATCGCAGGCGCCTGAGTGGGCTTCGCAGCCCCCACCAGACCCTTCACCAGTTCCGGTTCTGGGATCACGCCAGTCCCCATCAGCAGTACCAGGGCCGCCTCCACGTCGCATTCCATGGTCCCAGCCGCCAGATGGAGAATCCGCAAGTAGGCCACCTCTCCCTTCCGGTCCCCCAGGGCCTTCTTCAGGGTGGACAGCGCCTCCTGCCAGACCGGGCCCGGGAACAGCGCTTCCTTGTATCGGTAGCGGGCGAAGGCCCCCGGCTTCCGCAGCATGGGACCCACGACATGGCGGTAATCCACCCGGTAGTTGTTCTGGCCCAGGATGCGCGGAACGACCAGAACTCGGCGGCCCGCGTGCCAGACTTCCAGTTCCATCTCGTAGAGGCGAACCCGCACCTGGGCTCCGACCAATCGCGCCGGCACCGAGTAGGTGTTCCGCTTCACCACCAGCATGCTTTCGCTGGTCACCCTGGTACGAAGCTCGTCGAATTCAGCGAACCGGTCCACCCGCAGAACCCTCATGGCGAGCAATTCTTCCGTGACCCGCTTCCGACCCGAGTTGGCCTTCCTGCAGACCGTTTGGGCCCAGGTTTCCCACGCTGATACGGTCTCGAACTCCCGGCTGCCCCGCAGCAGCAGATATTGGTTCAGCCGGGTCTTTAGGACATTGTTGGCCGACTCCACGTCCCCATTCTGCTCGGATTTACCTACTCCGATCGTCCGGGGCTCCATGCTGTAGTGGCCCATCATGTCGAGGTATTCCTCGTTGAACGGACGCTTCCGCCCCCGGCCCCCATTGCCTTCGACGGGTTCCTGGCCTTCCTTGGCTGAGGCCTTGCCCACCCCGACATCCTCGCCCTCAGGCAGCCGGTGGGTAGCTGCGGAGCAGTTGTCGGTCTGGTGGAACCTGGGGACCCGACCCAGTTGCAGCAGGGCTGCGGGGACGCCCTTGCGCAGCGCCAGCATGGACTCCGACTGGCAGACGGTTACCCAGCCCCAGTTCGAATAGGGCAGCACCACGTGGCACATCATGTGTGGAAACGGGGTTCCCCCGATGGTCACCTTGAGCTCCGTGCACCAGGTGAAGTCGGTCTGGAGGGCCTCCCCCGGGATGTGCTCCTGGGGAAAGAACACTTCCTTGTCTGGGCCGTTCTGAGCCTGCCAGACCTCCACTCGGCGCTGGAAGGTCCGGAGCTGATTCTCCCGGTAGAACCCAGGCCGACGCTCCAGTAGGTCATTGAACAGGACCTTGGCCTGGAGCTCGGGGGCCCGCTGCAACTGAGCCACGATGCCCGGCCAATCCTCGGCAAAGACGTCAAGGTGGGTGCTCCAGTTCCGCGCCACCCTCAGCGCCGAGGGCAGTGCCTTGGCCTGTATATACTTCCGCCCTGTCGTCCGGTCCATTCCCGCCCGCAGGCTGGCCTTGCCGACTTGGCCGTGCTTAGCCATTTCCTCGTTCAATTTCCGCACCTGCTGATCTGTAACCCTGCCCACGGCGCCGCCTTCCAAGGCCGTTGGGCCATGGGGTACAGTGCCTACCCTGGAGCCCCAGGCGTTATCTATCAGATGGGGAGAAGTAACTGACAGCCATGGGGAGTTCTAAGAGTCGCTGGCCAGTGGATGCAGGTCTCCCGCCTGTAGGATTCGATGGACCTGGCTCCGGCTGATCTGAGGGACAATCCCGCGTCCTATCGTTCTTTCAACCAGTTCGTCCAAGGTTGGAGTTGAACGGCCACCCCAGTCTGCGGGTTCACAAGCCAGTGAGATCACTTGCAGCCGCTCCGATTCCTGGATGCGCCGCGGCCGCCCAGGGCGTGCTTGTTCTTTCAACCCATCAACCCCTAGCCCAAGTTCCGCACGTCCGTCCCCAATTGGGCCTATCGGTTCACGATAGGCCCAACGTTTTCAGACCCTGATTTCAACGATTTCAAAATATGGCAAAATAGTGGCTAATTTATTTACCTAATACCCTTGCTTTTCAATGTGCTTGACGCATATTAGTGGCGTCATGTTCATCAAGAAATCCATCTCCAAACACGGTGATAAGACCTACGTCAGCCATGTGCTGGTGGAATCGGTGCTGACCCCCGCGGGCCCCCGACAGAAGACGATTTGCAACCTGGGCAAGATGGACCCCGGCCCCAAGGAGGACTGGCTGGCCCTGGCCGAGCGGATCCAGGCGGCCCTGGGTGGACAGCCGTCGCTGTTTCCGGATCCCCGGGTGGATCGCGCCATCGCCAAGATCCGCGAGCGTCAGGGGAAGGCCGCTCCTGTGGCCCTGGAAGGTCCCCCCACAGGTGAGACGGCCGTTCCGGACGTGGTCCCGGTGAAGACTTCGGGAGTCAAATGCCAGGATCTGCGGAAGGCTGGCCCGCTCCATGTGGGACATCAGATGTGGCAGCGCCTGCAGATGGAATCGGTCCTGAAGGCCGTTGGCCTTTCGGCGCCGGCCAGGAAGCTGACGGAGCTGATGACCTTGAACCGCCTGGTCAACCCCTGCTCGGAGCTGGCGATGGTGGGCTGGTCCAGGCGGGAAGCGATCGACGACATCCTTGGCGTGGAGAGCGAGACCCTGAACGAGGACAAGTTCTACCGGAACATGGACAAGCTGCACGGGCACCGGATGGAGATCGAGCGGGAGCTGTATGCGCGGGAGAAATCCCTGTTCAACCTCGAAGGCTCGCTGGTGCTCTACGATCTGACCAACACCTACTTCGAAGGCCAGGCCGCCCGGAACCCGAAGGCCAAGCGCGGCCACAGTAAGGAGAAGCGGACCGACTGCAAGCTGGTGGCCATGGGCCTGATGCTGGACGCGGACGGTTTTCCGATCGGGCATGAGGTCTACGCCGGGAACACCATCGACGGGACCACAGTGAAGGCCATGCTCGATGGCCTGGAAACCCGGACCGGGCGCGAAGGTGGAACCACCGTGGTCATGGACCGGGGCTTCGCCAGCGCGGACAACCTGAAGCTGGTGCGGGCGCGGCATTACGACTACCTGATGGCCGGCTTCCAGAACCAGCGGACCCCGCTGCTGAAGGACTTCGAGGACCTGGAAGGCTGGGAGGAAATCCAGCCCAGCGCCAACAAGGTGCCGGTCCAGATCAAGCGCATCGAGAAGGGCGATGAGGTGTTTCTGTTGTGCGTGAGTCCGGCCAGGGCCGAGAAGGAAAGGGCCATCCGGGAACGCCAGGAGAAAAGGCTGGTCAAGGATCTGGAGGCCCTCACCACGACCGTGGCGAAGGCCCTGGAACGGGGCGAGCCCATGGAGGACAAGGAACTGGGTGAGCGCATCGGTCGGCTGCGGGAACGCTATCCCAGGGCAGCCCGGTACTACGAGATGGACCGCAAGGACGGACTCCTGGAATGGGCAGTGAAGACTGAGCAACTGGCGCGGGCGGTGGAGTTGGACGGTGCCTATTTCCTGCGGACCAGCCGCAAGGACATGGGGCCGGAAGAGATTTGGCGGACCTACATCGCCCTCACCCGCATCGAGTCAGCCTTCCGCGATCTCAAGGGGACCCTGGACATGCGCCCGGTCTACCACCAGAAGGAGATCCGGGTTGAAACCCACATATTCCTTGCGGTGCTGGCCTTCCACCTTCAGGCGGTCATTGAGCGGACGCTCCGGGAAGCGGGAGACCATCGCAGTTGGGAAACAGTGCGCGAAGAACTCGGCACCCACCAAGTGGTCACCACGCTTCTCCCGGCCGCCGACGGCAGAACCCTGGCCATCCGCAGGGGCAGTGTCCCCGACCGAAAAGTCGGGGAAATCTACCGTCACCTGAACGTGGATCCCGAGCCCATGACCCCGATCAGAACCTGGCTCTGAGGCCGTCCCGGATACCCCGCGAAATAGTGGCTAAAACGAGGTGTCGGGATTGGTAGCAAAGATGGTTAGAGATTTTTGTGCGGAACTTGGGTTAGCCAAGGGCGGGGTGGTCACCGGCGCCGGTTCCGGCAGGAGGGTCTCCGGCAGGGTCGACCAGCCGTCCTGGATCCGGAGGCCATCTTCGGTCTGCAGGAAGTGCCAGTTGCCCACCCCTTCATAGGTAAGCCCGGCGAGCCGGAAGCCGCCCTCGCCGTCCGGTTCGGCCGCGACCCGGCCCTGGAGCCGGCCGTCCTCCTCGGCCAGGGTGAGCACCGCCAGCCCGCCGTCCTCGGAACCCTCCTGGGGCGCCAGCACCTCCAGGAGGTAGTCGGTGCCGGGGTCCAGGGCCAGGGCATCGCCCGCCTCCAAGGTCGCCGGGATGGCGGCTGCCACGCCGCTGGGCCGGACCTTGACCTGGGAGCCCTGCAGGAGCGCCTCCACCCGCAGGTGGAAGGTGGAGCAACTGGGGTTGGCCAGGGTCTGCCGGGCGGCCCCGGCCAAAGGCAGGGCGGCAGCGCCGAGCAGGACTATAAGGTTTTTCATTTTCAATAACATAACGGACCAATGGGTCGCCGTGGACCCATACTGATTCAGTGCCGCGATCAACCGAGTGGGTTCCCCGGAATGGGAAGCAGCCCTGTCATGAGCCCTGGCCCGGGCTTCAGCCGCCGCTGATCAGGTGCAGCA
>CAISFO010000044.1 GCA_903884655.1 uncultured Holophagaceae bacterium
AACACCTCGAAAGCATTGGGCTGGGGTGAAGCGCATTTTCACAGGTGCTGTGAATCCTAGCAGTAGGGAATTGACCTTCTTACTGGTGATATAGCCTATCTTAAGTAAGGTTCAAGCTGCTGAACCTCACGGATTCAGGGGTCCGTCGGGGCCATGTTCAATTTCAAAGCGGTCGTGGCCGTGGGTGCAGGACTGGAATACCGCGCCGAGAAACTCGAGGCACAGGGTGAAAGCACCACGTACAACCGGCCCTGGATCCGCGCCAACATCGGCTATGCGATTCCCTCGCCAGTGGTGAAACCCTTCTTTGGCGTCGAGGTTGCCTTCCCCCTCACCAACACCAACAACAAGTTCGATTCCATGGAGAATGTCCTGAAGTCCATGGCCCCGAAAAACCAGTTCGGCCTCTACGCTGGCATCCGGTTCTGATTCCGGGTCCACTCAAGGGCGGGTGCGGCGCCCATTCACGTCACACCCATCCTTGAACCCAGTTCCTTCAGGGTTTGACCTTCTCCTGCGCGATCCAGGCCCGGATCTTGGTCTTCAACACATCCAGCGGCAGGGCGCCATCCACCAGCACCTGCCGATGGAAGGCCTTGATGCTGAACCTGGGACCGAGCTCGCGCTCCGCTTCAGTTCTCAGATCCCGGATGGCGAACTGGCCCAGCTTGTAGCCCAGGGCCTGACCTGGCCAGACGATGTAGCGTTCCACCTCCGCGACGATATCGCTCTCGGCCATGGAGGAATGCTCCTGCATGTAGCGGAGGGCCTGTTCACGGCTCCAGCCCTTGCTGTGCAGTCCCGTATCCACCACCAGCCGCATGGCCCGGAGCTGCTCGTCGGACAACCGGCCGTAGTACTGGTAGGGATCGGTGAACAGGCCCAGTTCCTTGCCCAGGGACTCGGCGTAGAGAGCCCAGCCTTCCGCATAGGCGTTGTAGCCGCCGAAGCGCCGGAAGCCCGGGAGGCCCGTAATTTCCTGCGCGATGGAAATCTGGAAGTGGTGCCCGGGACTGGCTTCGTGCAGGAGCAGGGTCTCCATGCCAAAGATGGGCTGGGCCTTGAGATTGAAGGTATTGACGTAGAAGATGCCGGGACGGTGTCCATCAGGCGTGCCGTTCTGATAGGAACCTCCGGCGGCGGCTTCGGCGAGGAAGGCTTCCACGGGACGGACCTCGTAGTCGGTCTTTGGAAACACATCAAAGAGCCTGGGCAGCAGCCCGTTCACCTTCACCTGGAGGTCCCGATAGCCCTGCAGCAGGTCGGCCTCGGAGGTGTGGTAGAAACGCGGGTTGTTGTTGAGCTCCTGGAAGAAGGCCTGGAGATCTCCCTGAAAGCCCACCTGGCGCCGCACGGCGTCCATCTCTTCCAGGATCCGGGCGACTTCCTTCAGACCCAGCTCGTGAATGGCCGCTGGATCGAGTTTGGTGGTGGTCATCTCCTCGACCAGATGGGCGTACCAGGCCTGCCCATCGGGCAAGGCGGAGAGCCCCACGCTGTCCCGGCAGGCGGGCAGATAGACATCCCGGATGAAGTCCCGCAGGCGCCGATAGGCGGGCACGATGCGCGTGGCGATGGCGGTGCGGTAGGCCGCGGCCAGGCGTTCCCGGTCAGCAGTGCCGATGGCCTTCGGGAAGGCCGCCACCGGTGACCAGAACACGGATTTCGCCGGGTCCTCCACGAGCATGGCATCCAGCTGGGGCAGGACCTTGCCCATGACCACCTTGGGCTGCACCACTCCCTTCGCCATGCCCTCCCGCATGTTCTGGATGGCCTGATCCATCCAGGCGATGAACCCCTCAGAGCGGCGCAGGAAGCGTTCGTAGTCCTTCACCGTGGCGAAAGGCTGGATGCTTCGCCCTCCACCCAGCTGAGCGAAGAACATGGGTACGGACCCTATCTGATTCACGGGCGTCAAGTGAGAGGGGAAACGGAGACCCTCCAGGTCCTCCCGGAGGCTGCGCCGCAGGATGTCGTAGCTCAGGCGGTCCTGACCGCCAAGCCGGGAGCGATCCAGCTTGTCAACCGTGTGGAGCCACTTCTGGAGCCAGGCCTTTTCCTCGGCCCGGGCCCTGGCACTGAGGGTGTCGGGGAGCCGGTCGTTGTAGCGTTCATCCCCGATGGCCGTGGCCTTGATGGGATCCCGGACGAGGCACTCCTCCCAGTACTTCTCCAGCAGTCTCTGCCAGGCCCGGGTTCCAGGGGAGGCGGGCCGGGGCGCTGGTGCTTGCGATGGAACTCCGCCCCAGCACAGTCCAGCGATCAGGACAGCGGCGGCCAGTCGCAGGGTTCGCGGCATCGGATCTCCAGGAAGTTTCTAAGGATGGCAGAGCTGGAGGGGCTGCCACGACCTTCAGCGTAGAAAGGAGATGCTTTGTCAAAGCGGAGAGGCTTTGTCTAAGCATCGGTGATCCCCGTCCCTTGCGGGTTCCGCAAGCTTCGAGGGACCATGGGCCATGCTCGAATCCTGGCTCAACCATCCTCATGCGGCACCCTGGCTGGTGGTCATGTGGATCGCAGGGCTGTTGGGTTCTTTGGGCCATTGCGCGGGCATGTGCGGTCCGATCGTGGCGGCCTTCGGCCTGACCCAGGCGAAGCAAGGCGGCAGGCCCTGGACGCGGCACCTCCGCTTCCAGCTGGGCCGCATCACCACCTACGCCATCCTTGGCGGCCTCATCGGCTTCCTGGGGGGCTTCGCACGGCTGCAGACGGTGCAGGACATGCATGCCTGCTGCCGGCCGGACGGCGCGGCGCTGATCGCGGCTCAGGCCTGGCCCTGGCAGATCTGGGTGAAGCTCGGCATCGGCGGACTCATGCTGCTGATGGGCCTGGTTATGGCTCTGGGCGGGCGGGTTGACGCCCTCATGGAGTTCAAGCTGCCCGCGCCGTTGCAGAAACTGCTGGGCCGAGGCCTGGCCCTCGGCAGCCTGCCCTATGTCCTGGGCCTGCTCTGGGGCCTGATCCCCTGCGGCCTGGTCTACATGATGCTGCTGCGCACTCTGGACGGCGGCGACTGGAAGATGGGCGCCGCGGGCATGGCCGCCTTCGGCCTGGGCAACGCCCCCCTGCTGCTGGGCCTGGGCCTCGCCAGCACCCGCCTCAGCCAGGCCTGGAAGGCCATCCTGCTGCGTCTGGGCGGCCTCCTGGTGGCCTGCATGGGCGGCTACATCCTCTGGCAGGCCGTGATGCTGCTGCGGATCCAGGCCCAAGGTTGAGGCCGTTGAAAACAGCTGGTCGCGGAAGACGCGGAAGAGTCACAGAAGACACGGAATAAGCACAAATCGCCAATCCCTTTTCCGCGGTTTCTGTGGATTTCCGTGCCTTCCGCGACCAGCGCTTTGCGCTCGGCCGCCTAGGCCCGGTCCCGCCCCAGGCGCATGGAGTTGCCGATGACGGAGAGGCTGGAGAGCACCATGGCGCCGGCGGCGAGGATGGGATTCAGGACGCCGGTCATGGCCAGGGAGATGCCCGCGGTGTTGTAGAAGAAGGCCCAGAAGAGGTTCTGCTTCAGCACGCGCAGGGTGAGGGTAGCCAAACGAAAGACGCCGGTGATACGGGTGAGCGAATCCCGCATGAGCACGACCGGTGCCGCGTTCATGGCCAGGTCCGCGCCAGAGCCCAGGGCGATGCCCAGGTCCGCCGCGGCCAGGGCCGGGGCGTCGTTGATGCCGTCCCCCACCATGGCCACCACCTTGCCCTGGGCCTGGAAGCGCCGCACGGTGTCCGCTTTCTCGGACGGGGAGACTTCGCCCACGCAGTCATCCACCCCCACGGCCTTGGCGATGCGCTGGGTGGTGCCCCAAGCGTCGCCCGAGAGCAGCACCGTGCGAATGCCCCGGGCCCGCAGCTCGGCGATGACCCCGGCGGCCTCGGCCCGGGGCCGGTCCCCGAAGGTGAGGGCCCCCGAACAGCTTCCATCCAGGGCCGTGAAGGCCACTGTGAGACCTTCGGATTCCCAGGCTCGCGCCTTGAGATCAAGCTCGGAGGGCAGGACGACGCCTTCCTCGGCCATAAGCCGCCGGTTGCCCACGGCCACGCGCCGACCCGCCACCAGTCCCAGGATGCCCCGGCCCTCGCGCACCTCGATATCCACGGCGTCCAAGGGATTCAGGCCCTGTTCGGCGGCATACATCCCCACCGCGTGGGCCAGGGGATGCTCAGAATAGGACTCCAGGGCGGCCACCAGATCCAGGCGATCCAGCTCGACGTGCCGCACCCGGAAGTCGCCTTCGGTGACCGTGCCGGTCTTGTCCAGGATCAGCAGGTCCACCTTGCGGAAGGTCTCCAGCACCCGCACATCGCGGATGATGATGCCCTGCCGTGACGCGGCGCCGATGGCAGCGGTGGTGGCCAGGGGTGTGGCGATGCCCAGGGCGCAGGGGCAGGCGATGACCAGCACCGCGATGCCCCGCAGCAGGGCCTCGGTGCCCGGGAGTCCTCGCCCCAGGCAGACCACGATGGTCAGGGCGGCCAGCGCCAGCACGGCTGGGATGAAGAGGCGGGAGACCCGGTCCACGAGTCGCTCCAGAGGGCTCTTGCTGGCCAGGGCGGATTGCACGGATTTCACGATCTGGGCCAGGGTGGAATCCTCGCCACAGCGGGTGACGCGGATCTCCAGCACCCCGGCCGTGTTCAGGCTGCCGCAGATGACGGGATCTCCGGGCCCCTTGGCCCTGGGGTCCGCTTCCCCAGTCACCACGGCTTCGTCCACGGCCGACTGGCCCGCCACCACGACCCCATCCGCGGAAATGCGTTCGCCGGGCTTTACCAGGAAGACCGTGCCCGGCTCCAGGGCCTCGATGGCCACGAAGCGCTCCTGCCCGTCAATACGCAGGCGCGCCTTCTTCGGCAGCAGGCGGTGGAGCATGGCGATGGCGCGGGCGCTGCGGTCCTTGGCGTTCCGTTCCAGCGCCTTGCCCGCTAGGACCAGGGTAACGATGGCGCAGGCGGTATCGAAGTAGAAGTGCCGACCCCCCAGGAAGGCCTGGACCGAGCTGTAGGCGTAGGCCGCCAGGACTCCCGTGGAGATGAGGGCCTCCATGCGCAGGTGACCGGTGCGGATGCCGAACCAGGCGATGCGGTGGATGGGCCAGGCGGAGTAGAGCACTGCCGGCAACGCCAGGGCCATGAGGATGAAGGGCACGGCCCGCTGGGCCCAGCCGGCGATGCCTTCCCAGTAGCTGGCGTAGATGACCAGGCTGAAGAGCATCACGTTCATCCACATGGCGAATGCGATGCCCAGGCGCAGCAGCATGTCCTGCCAGGCCAGGCGATCGCCCTCCTGTTCCGTGCCGAACTCCACGGCCCGGTACCCCAGGGCTTTCACCCGGCCCGCGATGGTGCCCGGTGGGACCAGCTGGGGACAGTAGGTGACCTTGAGCAGATCCGACGTGAACAGCACTTCGGCGGCCACAATGCCGTACTCCTTGCGGATGCCATGCTCCACCACCCAGCCGCAGGCGGCGCACCACATGCCGGACAGCTGATAGAGGACTTCCCTGGTTTCAGTGCCTTCCGGTATGAGGGTGGCTGCGTCTTCGTCCGGACGACCCAGGAGCCCGAGGCGCTGACTCTCCTGGAAGAGATCCGTCTGGCGAAGGTCCGCACCTGCGTCGATGGCGCCGCTCTCCAGCAGAATGGCATAGACATTCAGGCAGCCCTTGCAGCAGAACCGCTTCTCCTGGTCCCGGAAGGATTGGAGCTGGGGCTTCTTCGTGGCGGTCGCGCCGCAGAGATCACAGGTGGCGCCAAGGCTCATGAATGTTGCGTCTGCTGGGGCTTGCCATGATCGTCGAGCATGATGGGGTTGGCCTTCCGGGTGAAGGAATAGGCCACGATGAGGATCGTGATGAAGAGCAGGCCGATGATCCCGAACATGGCCAGATAGGGGCCGCCGCCTTTCTTGGTTTCAGCCATGGCTCATTTCCTTTTCAGGGGGGTGATGAAGGTCATGTCCTCGGCATCGGATTTCCGGGCCGCGTCGGACTGGGCCAGGATCCGGATGTGGTGGACATCCTGACCATCCTGGGCGAAAGGGGCGCGGAGTTCCACTGTACGCTCGAAAGTCTCCCCCGGCTGCAGGACCACTGGGTTGGCAGGCAGGGCCAGCTCCGCGCCGGGCAGTCCCTCGACCCAGAGGCGCACGCTGGCGGTCTTCCCGGTGCGGTTGGCCAGCTTGAACCGGATCATGTTCGCGATGCGACCATCATCCAGCACCTTGAACATGGTGGCGCGGTCCGGATTGATTTCCACCAGCACGGGGCGTCTCAGGGAGAGGGCCATGCCGAGTCCCACCAGGTAGAAGGTCATGATGAGGAGGATCACCACCCGCTTGGCGTCCCGGAACCCCCAGCGTTTGTACCATGGCTCCAGCAGGGCCACGGCCTTTGGTGTCTCGCCCCAGGCATAGTGGATGAGCCCCGGCTTGCCCAGTTTCCGCAGGACATCCTCGCAGGCGTCGATGCAGTCCCCGCAGTGCACGCATTCGATCTGGAAGGGCGAGTCCCGGATGTCGATGCCCATCTCGCAGACCCGGACGCACTTCTTGCACTCGATGCAGTCCTTGGCCTCGCCCACGCCGTCCTGGTAGCTCACCAAGAGCGTGTGCTTGTCCTGGAGCATGCCCTGGATGTAGCCATAGGGGCAGACGGTGGTGCAGAACTTCTGTCGCACCAGCGTGAGATCCAGGAAGGTCATCAGGGTGACGGTGGCTCCCGTGATGCCGCCCACGGTGACGAAATCGAGATGCAGCAGGCGCCCCAGCAGGTCCCGGGGTTCGATGAAGTACGAGGTGAAGACAAAGGCCAGGAAGACCGAGGCCACCAGCAGCACCGCATAGAACAGGCCCTGGCCCGCCAGCTTTTTGATCTTCGGGGTGGGAGTCTTCAGGACCTTCTGAGTCACTCGTTTGGCCCAGGCCTCCACGGACTGGCTCCATTCGCTGAAGATCATCTGGGGACAGGCATAACTGCAGTAGACGCGACCATGAATGATGGCGGAGGCCGCGATGATGAACATCAGCAGCATCAACGCGAAGAAGATGATGGAGAACTCGCTGATCCACAACTCGAAGCCGGCGAAATAGAACCGCTGCCGCGGGATGTCGAAGCGCATCAGGTTGGTGAAGGGTGCCGCCACGAAGGCCAGGAAGAAGGCCAGGTGGAAGCGCTTCCGGATGGGCCGGTAGATGGTCTCCGGGGAGGCAGGGGCGGCAGCCGCTCAACCTTGGGCTTCGGGGCAGTCTCTAACTTTATGCTCATTCAGGAATGATACAGGATCTTCGGATTCGGAGAAGGGATCGACACGCATTCCAGGCTGTGATCGAAACGCTTCATCAGGATGGCGTGGGTCGGACACCGGGAGGCGCACATGGCGCAGCGGATGCAGGTGCTCTCATCCTTCAGCATGACGCCGCCCAACTCGTCCTTGTCCTGGGCGCTCATGGCCTGGTACTCCGCCAGGCTGATCGCCGCGCCCGCCTTGGCCAGCCGCTCGTGGGCATCGTAGTCGGACAGGGTGCTGATGCCCACGAGCTTGATGAGATCCTCGGGACACACGTCCACGCAGCCGTTGCAGGCGATGCAGTGCTCTGTGTCGAACACGGTATTGATGTTGCAGCGCAGACAACGGGAGCCCTGCTTGCGGGCCAGCTCCTCGGGGAAGCTCAGCTCGACGATCTCCACGGAGGCGGCGCGAAGGTCGCTCTCCAGCACCGGTGCATTGCGACGCGCCTCCCGGTGCCAGCCCTCGGCCATGGTGTAGGCTGCGGGCAGCCAGCGCTTGCGCACCACCACGTCCGTCCGCGTGCCCCGCAGGAAGTCGTGCATGGACCGGGCCGCGGTGTGGGCCGAGGCGATGGCGTCGATGAAGAGGCGGGCACCGTGGGCCACGTCGCCGCAGGCGAAGATGTCAGGGGCACTGGTCTGGTAGGTGACCGGGTCCACCTTGACCAGACCGCGGTTCACTTCCACGCCGTCTTCGGGCTTGAGGAAGGTCAGGTCAGAAGTCTGGCCGATGGCGAACACCACGGAATCGGCATGGATGTCGGTGAGCTCGGCGTCGTCGAACTTGGGGTTGAAGCGGCGCTCCTCGTCGAAGACCGAGACGCACTTCACCACCCGCAGGCCCTTGCACTTGCCGTTCTCGACGATGATCTCCTTGGGTCCCACGCGGTTGTGGAGGTGGATGCCTTCCTCCTCGCCTTCGTGGATTTCAACTTTGTCGGCGGGCATCTCCTCGAGGGATTCCAGGCAGACCACGTGGATCTCCTTGTCGCCGCTCATGCGGAGCGCCGACCGGGCCACGTCGTAGGCCACTTTTTCGCCATGGCCCATTTCCTGGAGGGCGTCCTCCTGGTTGAGGGCCTCGAAGGGGCGGAGGGCCGAACGGGCCACGTCATAGGCCACGTTGCCGCCACCGACCACCACCACCCGGCGGCCCAGGGGCAGCGGCTTGCCTTCGTTGAAGGCCTTGAGGAACTCCATGCCGTCGTAGACGCCTTCGGTTTCGCCACCAGGCAGGGAGAGCTTGCGTCCGTTGGGCAGGCCCACCCCCAGGAAGATGGCCTTGTAGCCCTGGGACCGCAGGTCCGCGAGACTGAAGTCCCGACCCAGCTTCATGTTGCACTTCAGCTCAACGCCCATGGACAGGATGGCGTTGATCTCGTGGCGCACCAGCTCGCGGGGGAGCCGGAAGACGGGCACACCCGCGATCAGCATGCCCCCCGGTTCCGAGTTCGCCTCGAAGACCGTGACCTTGTAGCCGACCTGGACCAGGTCGTGGGCCACGGTCATGCCGGCGACGCCCGCACCAATGACCGCCACCTTCTCGTAGTCGCCCCGGTTGGGGGGCAGCATGCGCTGGTTGTTGCCTTCCCGGTAGCTGGTGTAATCGCCGGTCTCGGGCCCGAACTTGTCCGTGACGAACCGCTTGAGAGCGCGGATCGCCACGGGCTCGTCCAGGGAGCCGCGGCGGCAGTTGGCTTCACAGGGCGCACCGCACACCCGCCCGCAGATGGAGGCGAAGGGGTTGGTGGCGCGGGCGATGCGATAGGCTTCCTCGTACCGCCCCTCGGCGATGGCCGTCACGTACCCGCAGGCGTCCGTATGCACGGGACAGGCGTGCTGGCATTTGACCATCTCGACCCAGTACTGCGAGTCGTCGGGAACCCGGAACTGCCAACTGGCGTTATCCACAGCGTCAATCCTCGTGGGGCTTACTGAAGGCGTACATCGCGACGATCACCACATAGACCAGGGCCAGGGCCCCGACGACATAGCTGAACACCGGACTGGTCTTGGAGACGGTGTTGAACTGCTGGACGAAAGGCCCCCTGGTTGCATGGCCAACATCGCCGTAGATCTGCAGGAAAAGGTAGGCCACGCAGCCAAGCCCGATGATCGGGATGACCAGCTTCAGGAACCCCGGGGCATCGGTTCCCTTGCGTTCCTGCATCCAGCCATCCGCGTAGTCCTTGAGCTCTTCCTTGCCTTTCATATTCTGCTCGCTCATGGGTTTCTCCTGGGTGTTTCGTCTTCTTCGAACATCTGGTACTTCGCGTCCTCGCCCTTGTCGCCCCAGTAGCCGTCCCGCCTGGACCGGATGAAGAAATAGACGGCCAGGCAGAAGGACAGGAAGAAGAAGAGGTAGGCGAAATAGACGCTGGGGTAGGTGTAGTCCGTGGGGGCCATGGGACTACTTCTCGTAGTCGTTGGCCGGACGCCAGTCCTTGCCGCGGCCGAGGTTCTGCATGTAGGCGATGAGGGCGCTGAGCTCCGCGGGGTCGTTCGCGATCCAGGGGAAGGGCGGCATGATGGAGCCCTTCACAAGATCCCGGGGATTCTTGAAGTGGGTCTTGTGCCACTGGGTGTCGTACTTGCCGCCGATGCGGGCCAGATCCGGACCCGTGCGCTTGGTGCCGAACATGTGCGGATCGTCGTAGACGAACTCGTCCGGCGTGGAGATGGGGGCATCGACCCCGCGCCAGCCATAGCGCTTGGTGTCGGCCAGGAGGGTGCGGATCTGCTGGGTATGGCAGTACCAGCAGCCTTCGCGGACGTAGATGGCCCGCCCCTTCTTCTGGAGGTCGTTGAGCGGCACCACCTTGCCGGTGATGCCCTTGGCGGGGTCGTGGTTCTCGAAGGGCTTGCCCCAGCTGGTATCCACCAGGGGTGGCACCACCGTGGTGAGGATGCCACCGATGAAGAACAGCACGAGGGAGATCCCGATGGCCCAGAGGGCGTTGTTGTCGGCTTTCTTGAACATGGTCGCGCTCCTTTCTGCGGCTAGGCGGCCGCTTCCTCATTGGCGCCCATGACGGTGGCCAGAATGTTGTAGGCGAACATCACGATTCCCACGAACATCAGGATTCCGGACACGAACCGGACGATCCAGATGGGCTTGAGGGCGATGACGGTGTCGATGAAGGGGATGCTCCAGTTGTTCCACTGCCAGCCCTGCCAGAAGCCGCCCAGCCAGAGGGTGGTGAAGAAGCCCAGGCCGCCGATCATCAGCATCCAGTAGCTCCAGTTGGCCAGGGACTCGGAGAACAGGGGCTTGCCCCAGAGCTTGGGCACGGTGAAGTAGGTGCCGGCGATGGCCAGGAAGCTGAAGCAGCCCAGCACGGCCATGTGGGCGTGGCCGGGGATCCAGTCGGTCTTGGAGACGATGGCGTTCACGGTCCGAAGGCTGTGCATGGGCCCCTGGAAGCAGGTCAGGAGGTAGAACACGATGCCGGACATGAGGAACTTGAGGGGCACGCTCTCGCGGAGCTGGTGCCACTGGCCCTTCATGGTGGCGAAGAGGTTGTAGACGACGGCCCACACGGGGATGAGCAGCATCAGCGAGAAGGCGATGGCGATGGTCTGCAGCCACTGGGAGATGGGCCCATGGATCATGTGGTGGGCGCCGGTCCAGACATAGACGAAGGCCAGGGACCAGAAGCCCACCATGGACAGCTTGTGGCTGTAGAGCGGGGTGTTCGAGGCCCGGGGAATGAAGTAGTAGGCGACGCCCAGACCGATGGGCGTGAAGATCAGGCCCACGGCGTTGTGCACGTACATCCAGTTCAGGTTGGCCTGGTTGGTGCCGGTGGTGAACAGGGTGGCGAAGTTGCCGGTGAGGTAGACGAAGGCCGTCCAGAGAACGCAGCCCATGGTGTACCAGATAGTCACGTACATGGCCTGGTGCTTCCGACTGGCCACGGTCATCAGGATGTTGAGGCCGAACATGATCCACGCCACCACAACCAGGATGTCGAGGTACCAGGGGAGCTCGGCGTACTCCCAGCCCTGGTTCTGACCGGCCAGGAGGGTCACGACCGCGCCCAGGATGATCACATTCCAGAGGGCCGCCGTGGCGACGCCGAGCTTTTCGCTCCAGAGCTTCACGCCGCAAAGTCGGGGGATGATGTAGTAGGCGAGCCCCATGTCGGCGGCCAGCAGCCAGCCGAAGAGCATGCCATTCACGTGGAGGGGCCGGAGGCGCCCGTAGGTGAGCCAGGACATGGTGCCCATGAGGTCGGGCCACACGAACTTGGCGGCGATGATGACGGCGATGATGCCCACGATGAAGAAGTAGGTCACCGAGCTCACCAGGAACCACTTGGCGGTGGCATCGTCATGGACGAGGGACCCTGCGGGTACCACTCCCCCTTCGGCCTTACTGAACTGCGCCTGCATTCTGGCCTCCTTTCGGTTTCGAGTTGATGCTGCGGATGAAGTTGACGAGGTCGCCCGCGTCGTTGTTCGTGAGTCCATCGTTGATCCAGGACGGCATCGCCGTGCCCTGGACGCCATACAGGATTGATTCCAGGAGGCGCCGGTCATCGACGCTGTTCACAAAGAAGGTGTTCCGCAGGTTGCGGGGCTTGGGCAGGATGTCCAGGGAGTTGGGGCCCTTGCCATCGGCCTTCTTGCCGTGGCACCCGGCGCAGCGGTTGACGAAGAGGGTCTCGCCCCGAGACACGGATTCCTGGCTCATGGCCACGGGGTTCTTGGCCGGGATTTCGCGGGCCTTGAGCTCCCGCCGGGGTTCCTTGGTGAAGGTGGTCTGGATGTGACCCAGCACGGCCTTGGCCTGCTCTTCGCTGAGGACCTTGCCCCAGGCCGGCATGGAGGTGCCAGCCACACCGTTGCGGATGGAGGCCACCAGCCGTGCTTCCGGCTTGGAATTCATGAAGCCGGACTTAGTGAGGTCCCGGGGGAAGGGATCCAGGTGCTCGGCAATGGGTCCCTGGCCGTCGCCCTTCTCGCCATGGCAGCGGAGACAGAGGGCCTTGTAGATCGCGTCGCCCTGGGCGGGAGCCGGACTGCCCTTGAGGGTGAGCAGGTAGGCGGTCATGGCCTTGAACTCGTCGTCCGTGAAGCGGAAGGCCGGCATGATCGAATCGGGCATGGTGGACTTGGGGTTCTTGAAGTGCTCGTAGATCCAGGGGCCGTCCTTCTCAAGGCCCTCGTAGCTGAGATCCGGGGCGATGCCGCCATCCCGGTCGCCCAGCTTGTGGCAGGCGGTGCAGGCGCGGTCCAGGACCAGCTTCTCGCCCTGCTTGAGCATCTCGGCGGGGTTGATCTGCACCGGCTTGATGGTCGCCTGGACCAGCTCGGCGCCGCCCGTGAGCTTGACCTTGAAGCGCTGGATCTCGGTCTCGGCGAAGTTGCGGCCCTTGCGGCTCTTGAGGAAGATCACGAGGGCCTTGATGTCCTCTTCCTTCAGGTTGAACTTCGGCATGATCGAAGTCGCCAGGATGCTCTTGGGATCGGCGATGCGGCCCCAGAGGTAGTCGAGCTTCCACTTCTTGCCCACATCGGAGAGATCTGGGCCGATGGTGCCGTCCGAGAGCCCTTCGATGCGGTGGCAGCCGTAGCAGTTGGAGCTGAAGAACAGGCCCCGCCCCTTGGTCACCAGGGCCGTGCCCGGGAAGGCTGTGTCCGTGTGGCACTGGGCGCAGTTGGCCTGCATGTATTCCTTGCCCTTTAGCTTGGGCGCGAAATCCTTCCGCCAGTTCTCCTGGGTGGCATAGCCCAGCAGGGGATCCGGCCAGTACTCGTCCTTGCCGTGGCTGTACTCGGGTTCCAGGCCCCGGCCCTGCCCGTCGTGGCAGACCGTGCAGCCGAATTCGGAGAACTTGTGCCGCCGCTCCCACTTGCCGTTCTTCTGCTGGTCGCCCAGGGCAGGAGAGTAGGGATGCGTCTTCACCGGTTCCGCATAGGACCCGAAGCGCGGGTCATCGGTGGCAATGTGGCAGGTGGTGCAGCGGTCCACCCGGGTCTCGCCGAAATTGCTGACCACGATCTGTTCGATGCGGGGCTTGCGGCCATTGAGCGCAGCCCGTTCGGCATCAGTCTTGGCGAAGACCCTGGCCTGGTCGAAATAGGTGTGCTGGTTCCGCTCCCACTGGTGGCCGAACTGGTTGTAGAACACCACCCCGTGGATCACGAGGATGAAGAAGGTGCCGATGGCGAGTGCCAGTCTCATGTCGCGCTCCTCACCAGGGGGTCACGAAGGCCCAGTTGGCCCCGCGGAAGAAGGTGCCGATGATCACGAAGATGATGTTCGCCACCACGAAGGTGATGAAGATCGTGTTCGCCAGCAGACGGTCCCGGGAGAACCACTTGCCCACGCCCTTGGGTCCCCGGTCGAGGTACGGCGTCCCCAGGAGCAGGAGCACGAAGATGCCGGGCACGCCGATGCCGCCCCAGAAGGCCGAATAGCTGACCATTTCCTGCAGGCCGAGGAAATACCAGGGGGCCTTCGCGGGGTTCGGCGGATGCAGGGCGTTGACCGGCTCTTCCAGAGGCGCGTTGAAGAGCAGCGAGAGGATCAGGATCGCGGACAGGGTCACGACGAAGGTGAACAACTCCGCCAGGAAGAGGTTGGGCCAGGAGAACACGGTGTTGTCGGGGATCTGCCCGACCTTGGTCAGAGGTCCGCGCACCAGACCCTGGAAACCATAGACTTTCTTGGGCTCCAGGACCGAGGCCTTGGGAGCAGAGGAAGTCTCCATGGGTTCGAGGGTGACCTTGGGGTCTGCATCTTCGGGTCGGGAGAGGCCGCCATCCTTCCGGATGCGCCAGAAGTGGATGGCGATCATCAAGGTGAGGATGGCCGGCAGCACCGCCACGTGGAGCACGTAGAAGCGCAGCAGGGCCTCCTGACCCACGCTGGTGCCGCCCATGAGCAGGAACTGGATGTCCTTGCCGATGACGGGGGCGTAGCCGGCGATGGCGGTGCCTACGGTGATGGCCCAGAAGGCCAGCTGATCCCAGGGCAGCAGGTAGCCGGTGAAGCTCATGAAGAGCGTCAGCAGGAAGAGGATGACGCCCACCACCCAGTTGAATTCCCGGGGCTTCTTGTACGAGCCCGTGAGGAACACCCGGCAGAGGTGCAGGAACACCACGGCCACCATGCCGTGGGCCGCCCAGCGGTGCATGTTCCGCAGCAGGGTGCCGAAGGCCACGGAGCCCCGCAGGTCCAGCATCCGATCGTAGGCCTGGGTGGTGGAGGGCACGTAGTAGAACATCAGCAGGATGCCCGACACGATGAGGATCACGAACAAGAAGAAGGAGATCAGGCCAAGGCCGAAGGTATAGGCGGGCCGCAGCGAGTTCTTGTGCACCTTCACCGGGTGGATGTGCAGGAAGAAGTTCGTGAAGCTGGTGGCCGACCGCTCCAGGTCATTGGACGGCAGGGGGTTCCGGAAGATGGAGCTCCAGACGTTCCTGGGAATGTCCATCAGGGTGGCCAGGAAGGAGGTTTTGGGGGCAGTTGGGCGGCTCATAGGGTCAGGTAGCTCCCAGGTGCGATTTCAATGTCCTTGTCCACTTCGATCTCGCCGTTGGGCGCGAGGGTGATCTGGAACCAGGGCAGCGGCCGCGGGGCCGGGCCGCCCGTCACGTTGCCGTCCTGGTCGAAGCGGGAGCCATGGCAGGGGCAGGCAAAGCCGGTGTCGGCCGAACCCACCGTGCAGCCCAGGTGGGTGCAGGTGGTCGAAATGGCCGCCAGCCGGGCTCCGTCTCGAACGATGCAGATGCCACGGGAGGCCAGGATGGCCCGAGTGCCCTCGGGGAAGTCCTCGGGCTTGCCCACACTGAAGCGCTGGGGCTGGCCGTAGGTGGCCCGGGGCTTGATGAACACGAAGTTGGAAACAGCGCTGAGGGCGGCAGAGCCGAACAGGCCGGCACCTGTCAGCCAACCGAGCATCTTCCGGCGGGACGTCTTGCCCCCGTCGGAGTCCTCTCCGCTACTTCGCTTTAGATTGACTGCCATCGGCCTTCTCCTGAGTGGGTTTCAACCGTTCCTTGTCCTGCCTGTCCGACCAGAAGACCTGGTACTTGGTGTCCTCGCTGTTTTTCATCCAGTCCCGCTTCACGGCATAGATGAACAGGAAGGCCGCCGCGGACCCCATCGCCAGGCTGGCTGCGATCGGGATCCAGGTGAATTCCATGGGAGCGCCCTTCAAGGCTTGGGTTCTAGCGGTGGGTTTTGGATCGATGGGTGGAGATTGGAGTCGGAAATGTAAGCCAGAAGATGCATGAGTCACGTTTCATTGAATTCGATTTACCAGCATCTGAAGTGTGACGAGGAGCACAATAACCAAGTTACCTATAATAAACTATTTACATATTTTTTACTGTAGGGAGGCAGTTCGTTATTTGCCGCTTTTAGTTTATAAAAAATATCATTACTATTTAATATTTCAATTTTTACATATACATCTGTTTTTTGATTTATAGCTTGAGAATAAACAATGACATAAAAACATAATATTGTTCTATCACTGTCTATACATGCTTACTAACTCTTTATTTGTTTCAACTTTTATCTGTGGCAAATACAAAGGGAAGGCAAAATCCACCGAGGTTCCCTGCCGCCCCTGGACCCCGTTTGGCCTCGCCCTACACTGTCCGAACCCTCCCGGAGCCCCCGTGTCCATCCGCCTCCAGTTCTTCACCGTGGTGGTGCCCAGGTCGGCCTTCGCCCGTTGCCGGGACCTGCCGGAGTGGTTCCACCAGTTGCTTCCTGGAGGTGGCTTTTTCTGGGACACCGACTGGTTTGATGGCCACCTCTGGTGCCAGACGGCGATGGATGGCCCAGCCGCGGAAGACATTCTCCAGTCCTGGGAAGACCGCGGCCTGCAGCGCCACTCCGCAGAGTGTGCCTGGGAGGACTTCTGCCTCGCCGCTTCGGGCCGGGGCCCCCTGGGGGCCTGCCCCTGGCTGGAGTTTTCGGCGGACTCCAACTCGGTGTGGCTTGCGGGCACGGCGCCTGGGTCGATCATCGGCGGCCACCTTCACCGCCTCGAAACGGAGCGGGAACTGACCCAGGCGGAATCCGCTGGCGAGGCCGCCTACGGCCTGATGTACGACGCCCACCGACCCAAGGACGCCTACGAGGACGCCTGTGCGGCGCTGGATCAGGCCCAGTCCCTGGCCCGGTTCCTGAACCGACTCGACGAGGTGGAGCGCCTGGCAGCACGCTTGGAGCACATCCGCAGCGTCTACAACTCGCAATTCCGGGCTTGGTAGCGCTCAGGAAACCTGTTGCCAGGTGCCTGGCTCCGGGTAGGCATGGCTTGGTTCTACACTGGCCGGACCCCGCCGGAGCCTTTGTGCCCTACCCCCACCTGCTCGCCCCCCTGGACCTCGGTTTCACCACCCTGCGGAACCGCGTGCTCATGGGTTCCATGCATACGAATCTGGAGGAGGCCAAGGACGGCTTCACCAAGATGGCCGCCTTCTTCGCGGAGCGGGCCCGGGGTGGCGTGGGCCTCATCGTCACCGGCGGCATCGCGCCGAACCTGCGGGGCCGCCTCGCGCCGTTCGGTGCCCAGCTCTCCTGGCCCTGGCAGGTCCGCAAGCACCGGCAGGTGACCAAGGCCGTCCACGCGGCCGGGGGCAGGATAGCCCTGCAGATCCTTCATGGCGGCCGCTACAGCTACCACCCCTTCAGCGTGGCGCCCTCGGCCGTGAAGAGCCCCATCACCCCCTTCAAGCCCCGGGAGCTGAGCACCCGGGGCGTGCGGTCCACCATCCGTGACTACGCCCGCTGTGCGACCCTGGCGAAGCGGGCCGGCTATGACGGCGTGGAGATCATGGGCAGCGAAGGCTACCTCATCAACCAGTTCATCGCCGCCCGCACCAACCGCCGCACGGATGCCTGGGGCGGCAGCTACGAACACCGCATGCGATTCCCCATCGAGATCGTCAAGGCGGTGCGGGCCGCCGTGGGCCCGGACTTCATCCTCATCTTCCGCCTGTCCATGCTGGATCTGGTGCCCGACGGCAGCACCTGGGAGGAAGTGGTGCAGCTGGCCAAGGCCCTGGAGGCCGCCGGCGTGACCATCCTCAACACGGGCATCGGCTGGCACGAAGCCCGGGTCCCCACCATCGGCGCCATGGTGCCCAGGGGCGCCTATGCCTGGGTGACGAAGAAGCTCATGGGCGCGGTGAAGATCCCCCTCATCACCACCAACCGCATCAACACGCCGGAGGTGGCCGAGGAGATCCTGTCGAGCGGCTGCGCCGACATGGTGAGCATGGCCCGCCCCCTGCTGGCGGATCCCGAGTTCGTGAACAAGGCCGCCGAGGACCGCGCCCTGGACATCAACACCTGCATTGCCTGCAACCAGGCCTGCCTGGATCATGTCTTCCAGCGAAAGCGGGCCAGCTGTCTGGTGAACCCCCGGGCCTGCCATGAAACCGAGATGGTGTTCGCACCGACCCTTGCCCCCAAACGCATCGCCGTGGTGGGTGGGGGTGCCGCGGGCCTGAGCTTCGCCTGCCATGCCGCCGAGCGCGGTCATCTGGTCACCCTCTTCGAAGCCTCGTCGGAACTGGGCGGACAGCTGAACCTGGCCAAGCGGGTGCCGGGCAAGGAGGAGTTCTTTGAAACCCTGCGCTACTTCGGACGGCGGCTGGCCACCGCTGGCGTGACGGTGCACCTAGGGGAACGGGCCACGGTTGCAAGCCTGGAACCCTTCGACGAGGTGGTCCTGGCGACTGGCGTGCAGGCCCGCATCCCGGACCTTCCGGGCATCGGCCATCCCAAAGTCATCAGCTATCCGGAGCTGCTTTCGGGACGCAAGGTGGCGGGCGGCACCGTGGCCGTCATCGGCGCCGGCGGCATCGGCTTCGATGTGGCGGAGTTCCTGGCGGAACCGGAGCACGCACCCCAAGTGGACCGCTACCTGCTTGAATGGGGCGTGGATGGCAGCCACGCCCGCCGAGGCGGCCTGCTGCCCTCGCCCGAGCCGCCGGAAGCGGCGCGGAAGGTATTCCTCCTCCAGCGGAAGACGGACCGCATGGGCGCCGATCTGGGCAAAACGACGGGCTGGATCCACCGGGCCACCCTCAAGGCCATGAAGGTGAGGCTGCAGGGCGGCATTCACTACGAGCGCATCGATGACGAAGGGCTCTGGATCCGTGATGGCAAGGACGCTGGCTCAAAATGCCTCGCCGTCGACAGCATCATCCTCTGCGCCGGGCAGGTCTCTGAGCGCAGCCTGGAGGCGCCCCTCAGGGCCGCGGGCAAGCAGGTCCACCTCATCGGCGGGGCCGAGCTGGCCGCCGAGCTGGATGCTCAGCGCGCCATCCGGCAGGGGGCCGAGCTGGCGGCGAAGATTTGAATGTTTGCCACGGATAAACACGGATGAACACGGATGCGGCATCATCTGTGTTCATCTGAGTTCATCAGTGGCTGATTCCATTCCCATGATCCCTTCCACCGCCGCCCAGCGCCTCCTCCTGGGCGCCCAGGGGCTCCTTGATGATCCAACCCGGCGGGTCACCACGGCCTCGCTGCAGGTCCTCATCGAGCGGCTGGGGTTCGTGCAGGTGGACACCATCAACGTGCTGGCCCGGGCCCATGACCTCACGCTGTTCAGCCGCCTGGACGGCTACCTGCCGGAGCAGTTGAGGAAACTGCTGGAGGACAAGCGGAGCCTCTTCGAAGGCTTCACCCACGACGCCTCCGCCGTCCCCACGGCCTTCTTCCACCACTGGAAGCCACGGTTCGCCCGCGACCGAGCGCGCATCCAGGCCCACGCCTGGTGGCAGTACCACTTCCGTGGCACCGACGGCGCCCAGGTGGTGAAGGACGTGAAAGCCCGCATCGAACAGGAAGGTCCCCTGAAGTCCTCGGACTTCGAGCACCCGGAAAAGCGCGGGCCCTGGTGGGGCTGGAAGCCGCAAAAGGCCGCCCTGGATTTCCTGTGGCGGAGCGGCGAGCTGATGATCCCGCGGCGCGAGGGGTTCCAGAAGCTCTACGACCTGACGGAGCGGGTGCTTCCGGAACACCACGCCGTGCCCAGCCCCGACCCCGGCGAGCACCTGGAATGGGCCTGCGCCACCGCCGCCGAGCGGTTGTGGGTCTTTACAGCTAAAGAGCTGGCCGACTTCCTGGACAGCATCGAGGCGGCCGAGGCCAAGGCCTGGTGCGCTGCTGCAGAAGCGGCGGGCCGCATCGTCTCCGTGAAGGTGGAAGGGGCCGATGGCGAGCTCCGTCCCAGCTACGCCGTGACGGACTGGGAGACCCGGCTGGCCCGACTCCCGGAGCCGACGGAACGCACCCGCCTCCTCTGCCCCTTCGATCCCATCCTCCGCGACCGTACCCGGGCCCTGCGCCGCTTCGGCTTCGACTACCGCTTCGAAGCCTTCGTGCCCGAACCCAAGCGCCAGTACGGCTACTTCGTCATGCCCATCCTCGAAGGCGGGCGCCTGGTGGGGCGACTGGATCCCAAGCTCCACCGCGATCGCGGCCTGCTGGAGATCAAGGGGCTCTGGTGGGAACCGGGCATCAAGGCCACCCGGACCCGGAAGCGTGCGCTGGACGAGGCTCTTGAGAGGCTGGCCGGCTTCGTGGGGGCCGGCACGGTTCAGCTCCCTTGATGACCGCGCTATCCTGCATCCCATGTCTGCCACGAAGAATCCTCTGCTGAACCGCATCCACAGCGCCCAAGGGCTGTCCCCCAGTCAGCGGCAGATCGCCGACTGCCTCATCGCCAACTTGAATGAGGCGGCTCTCTGGGGCGTGGAGGAATTGGCACAGAAAACACAGACGTGCGTAGCCACGGTGGTCCGTTTCGCCAAGAAGCTGGAGTATTCGGGCTACCTGGAAATGCGTAAGGCGCTGGTCACAGACGCCAAGAAACACTACCGACGAGGGGAACAGCTGCTCCAGGCCCCCGTGAAGGCGTCCGCAACGCTCCTGGAAGTGGCGCGAAGGGACCTGCGCAACATCGATACCCTGGTCAAGGCTGTGGATGAGAATCTCCTCCAGCAGGTGGTGAAACTGGTGAAGAACAGCCATTACCGCCTGGCGATCGGCGATGGCGTATCGGCCCTCATGGCCCGTCAGTTCGCCTATCTGCTGCTCAACATCGGCCTGCCCGTGATGGAGGGCAATCCTGCAGACTTCGCCACCCAGGTCGGCATGCTTGGGTCGCAGGATCTCTTGATCGCCATCAGCATCAGCCCCTACTCGCAGGAGACCATCGACGCAGGGGCCTATGCCCGGAAACGGGGCATCCCCGTCCTGGCCTTCACGGACAGCAAGAACTCACCCCTGGTCAAGTCGGCCTCGCTGATTCTGCCCATCCCCGGGGAGAACCTGCTCTTTTCCCACAGCCTGACGGCCTTCGGCGTCCTGGCTCACGCCATTGCCACCTCCATCGCCAGCCAGGAGCCCCAGGTGGCCTTGAGCAAGATGCGTGAAGTCGAGCGGGTGGCTCGGAAGAAGTTCACCAAGATCTGAACTCGCGACCGGTTCGCAACAGTCGACATTGGCGCAGTTTCCGAAATTCTGGCACTGGTTGGGTTGGTTCGTGAATGAAAAAAAACTTGACTTCAATATAGCATAAGCATTATTTTTTGGTCACCACTTCAACAATGTCCATCCTTTCGGAGGCGTGATGACCAGAAGCTCTGGCAGTACCAGACTCAGTGCGCTTGTCCTGGCGCTTGTGGCGTGTCCCGTCGCACTCCTGGCCCAAAGCAGCACCACGGCCGCCCTCACCGGCCTGGTCAAGGACCCCAAGGGCGCACCCTTCGCAGGCGCCACGGTGCGGATCGGTTCAGAATCCCTGATCGGTGGTGAGCGGGTCGTCCGGACGGCGCAGAATGGCACCTACCGCATCCCCATGCTGGCCCCGGGCAGGTACCGGATCGTGGTCGAGGCCCCCGGTCTGACGACCATCGTCAGCAACGAGACCCTCGAACTGGGCAAGACCACCACCCTCAATTGGAAGTTCGCTGCGGCAGCTTCCGCCACGGTGGAAGTGGTCGAGTCCGCCTCGGGAGACGCCTCCACCACCAGCCTGACTCAAAACTACAGCACCGAGGACCTGGCCACGCTCCCCGTCGACCGGACGATGTCGGGCATCATGAACCTCACGCCCGGCGTGAACGGCAAGGCCGCCTGGGGTGGAGACACCAGCGAGAACGCCTGGCTCATGGACGGCATGAACATCGGCGATGTCTCCGGAGGTAGCCAGTGGCTGTACGCCAATCCCGACTGGTTCAGTGAAGTACAGGTGGGCGGTATCGGCGCCGCGGCGGAATATGGCAACTTCAACGGCGGCTACACCAACGCCCTGGTGAAGCGCGGTGGCAATGAGTTGTCAGGTTCCTTCAACCTCTACTACGCGGACTCGAACTGGCAGGCCAAGACCTCGAATCGCTACCCCGGCCTGAACCGGGACCTCCAGCCCGGCAAGACCTACGACGCCGCCATCAATGTCGGGGGCCCCATCATCAAGGACAAGCTCTGGTTCTTCGCCTCGGCCTGGGCCAGCCAGGATCAGACGACCCCCATTGGCGCCCTGGCCGGAGTATCGCGCAGCTACCGGAATTTCCTGACCAAGTTCACCTGGCAGGCCACCCCGGACGCCACCCTGGAGACGCTCCTGGAATACGATGCCCTGCCCGAAACGAACAAGGGCCTCGACAACACCGTCCAGCCCATCGCCTCCCACAACCAGATCGCGCCGGATCGCCTCTTCAACGTCATCTGGACCCAGACCCTGAACTCCGCCACGGTGCTGACGGCCAAGATTTCCGGGTACTCCGGCAACTACGAGGAGCGGCCCAACAATGGCAACCAGCCCAGCCTGAACGCCGAGGGCAGCCTCACCACCACCACCCTGGACTATTTCGGCAACAACCAGTGGTACCGAAACAACTACCGGGCCCGCATCGAAGGCGCCGTCACCCTCGACTACTTCCGGACCAGCCTGATCGTGCCCGGCGATTCCCACGCCTTCCGCTTCGGCCTCGAGCAGGCCCAGGCCTCCAACGAAGACGCCAAGCTCCCCACGGGCGGCGCCCAGTTCTATGCCTATGAGGGAGACACGGCCGGTCTCGTCACCCCCGACTACTTCGACGTCGGTGGGGGCTACAACATCAAGATGCACAGCAACCGCTCGGCCCTGTACCTCCAGGACAACTGGACCGTGAGCGACCGCCTGACCTTGCAGCCGGGCATCCGGTTCGAGAAATACACCGCCCGCGGCTACGGGCAATCCAGCAACATCTGGGACAAGCAGGTCGCCGCCCCCCGCTTCGGCGGCTCCATTGCCCTCACAGCAGACCAGAAAAACATCTTCAAGTTCCACTGGGGCAAATACTACGCGGCCTTCTCCTCCTGGTTCGTGGACCGCACCTACCAGTCCTGGATTCCCAAGATGACGGAATACCACTGGCAGGGGAGCGATTTCAATCCCTTGACGACCCCTGCAAGCCAGTACACCGCCGGGGACCGAGCCCCCGACTTCAGTGCCGGCAACGTCTCATATACCGCCAACAACATCTCGCCGGTGGACCCCAATGCCAAGCAGCCCTACACCGAGGAGACAACCTTCTCCTTCGAGCACAAGTTCGAGGGCCCCTGGCGGGTGTCGGCGACCTGGGTCTACCGGCAGCAGAAGGACATCCTGGTCCGGAAGGATATGGCGGACATCACGTCGGGGCCTAATGCCACCGGTTATTGGGAGACCGACACCGCCTATTACAAGAACCATGGAGTCCCCCAGGACCTCACCTGGTGGAATTCGAGCGTGGATCCCAACAACCCGAATGGCAAAAACTGGCTGGTGGCCACCGAGCCCACCGCCAAGCGCAACTACGTGGCCGGGACCCTGGTGATCGAGCGCAAGTGGATGGATGACTGGAGCCTGAACGCCAGCTTCACCCGCGCCCGGCGCTACGGCAACGTGGGCGAGTCGGACGGCTACGACTCCTGGGCCCCCTATGAGAGCCCCAACTACCTGATCAATTCCTATGGCCTGCTGCCGGGCTACAACGACTACGAGGGCAAGATCCGTGGCATGGTCAAGCTGCCCTGGGACATGAAGCTGGCCTTGAACTTCACCTACCTCAGCGGCCAGCGCTTCACTCCCTACGCACGCACTTATCATGCGGACGGACCCCTCTTAGATGGCAATGGCCCGCGCACATACGTGTTCGTGGAAGCCCGGGGCAGCGAGAAGTACCCCAGTGAGCACCTCCTGGACGTGCGCTTGAGCAAGGACGTCAAGTTCTCCGCCAAGACGAAGCTCGAGGTCTTCGGTCAGGTTTTCAACCTCACGAACACCGGCACGACCCTCGCCTACTCCTCTGAGCGCATCAACAGCAGCAGCTACGGCATTCCCAGTTCCGTCGAACTGGGCCGTCGCCTCCAGCTCGGTGCGCGCTTCAGCTTCTAGCTCCACAGACCGACCGCTTGCAGTGGGTTTAGAGGCCTGCTGCAGGCGGTTTTCTTGAGGGACGGCCATGCTCCGACGAATCCTCCCCCTCTTCCTCGCCAGCCTTGTCCTCAGCGCCGCCCCCAGGGGCACCCTGGTCATCGTGGGCGGAGGCGGCATGCCGCAGGAGATCATGGACGCCTTCCTGGCGGCCTCCGGCGGCAAGGGCGGGCGGGTGGGCATCATCCCCACGTCCACCAGCGATCCTGAGGGCGCCCTCAAGGAGTGGCGGGAGGACCTCGACAAGGCGGGCCTCGTCTGCGTGCCCCTGGATGTCCGCAAGCGGGAGGACGCCTCCGACTCCCAGCTGCTGGAACGGGCCCGGACCTGCAGCGGCTTCTGGTTCTCCGGCGGGGACCAGAACCGTGTGGGGGACCAGATCGTGGGCACGCCGCTGCAGCAGGTGGTCCGCGAGCGCTACGAGGCCGGGGCCGCCATCGGGGGCACCAGCGCCGGGGCCGCCATCATGTCGAAGCTCATGCTCACGGGTGACGACCGGAACGGCAAGGAAGCCCTCTCCGAGTTCGGCCCCGGCGCCTACAAGACCCGGGAGGGCATGGGTTTCCTGCCCGAGGGTGTGGTGGTGGACCAGCACTTCCTGCGCCGGGGCCGGGCGAACCGGCTCTTCAGCGTGATCATGGAACACCCAGATTTTCTGGGCCTGGGGATCGACGAGGCCACAGCCCTGCTGGTGAAGGATGGCAAGGCGAAGGTGGTGGGCAAGCGCTCCGTGATGGTTTTCGATCCGGCGGGCATGGCCCTGAAGGGCGCCTCGTTCCAGAACCTCCGCATCCATGTGCTCCGGTCCGGCCAGTCCATCAACCTGGCCACCCGCAAGGTCGCCCCCTGATGCGCGGCGCGCAGGTCGTCAGCCTTCTGCTGCTCGTGGCGACGGCGGCCTTCGCCGGCCCCGTGCCAGCGCCCTTCCCGGCCGACCACCGCAGCATGCGGAAAACGGTGTCCTACGGGGAAATGGCGACTTTCCTCGAAGCCGTGGCCAGACCCGGCTTCATCACCGTCACAGAAGAGGGCCGCAGCACGGAAGGGCGGAAGATCCTGCTGGTCCACCTCAACCGGGGGGGCACCAGGGCCCGCTTCAGGGTGCTCTACTACGCCCAGCAGCACGGGGACGAGGTGGCGGGCAAGGACGCCCAGCTCACGCTCATCCGCGATATCGCGGAACACCCAGAGTGGCTGCCCCTGGATGTAGATCTCTACCTCATGCCCATGCTCAATCCCGATGGCGCCGAGGCCCATCGCCGCCTCAATGGCGCGGGCGCCGACCTGAACCGCGACCACCTGCTCCTGGCCCAGCCCGAGACCCGGGCCTTGCACCGCGTGGCCCGCCGCATCCGCCCCCACGTCGCGGTGGACAGTCACGAGTTCGGCCGGGATGGCGAAGCGTATCGCGCCAAGGGCTGGGCGCCCTGGCCCATCATCACCATGGATGCCTGCAACCACCCGCTGATCCCGGACTACCTCAGAGCCGCCGCCCTGGAGGCCGTGGCCACCGCCGCGCCGCTTCAGGCCCGGGCCGGGCACACCTACCAGCGCTATTCCGTAGGTGGGCCGCCTCCGGACGAAGAGATCCGGCCCTCCACGCCGGAAGTGGATGACGGCCGCAACAGTCTGGGCACCCTGGGCGCCCTCTCCTTCATCATCGAGGCCGGTGTCCATCACGAGGCCAAGGATCCCGATGCGGACCTGGGTGAGCGGGTGGACGGCTACCGCATCCTCTACCGTCACCTGCTCGGCGACTCGGCCTGGCGTGACCGCATCCGGAAACTGGCGGAGCGGGCCCGCCGGGAACCCCTGCCCCCCTTCATCGCCACCAACGCCTTCTGGGCGAATCTGGGCGGTCGGGCCAGCACCGTGCGGGTGCAGGAGCTGGCCACTGGCCGGATGCTCGAGGTGCCCACGGCCCTGGCCATGACGGACCTGGTGGTGAAGGGCAGTGTGCCCACGCCCCGGGCCTATGCCATCGATGCCGCAGCCGCCGCGCGGTTCATCCCCGTCCTGGAAGCCCAGGGTCTGGCCTTCGAAACCCTGACTGCGCCCCGGAAGGCCTTGGTCGAGCGGGTCGGGCTGCTGCGGATCGAGGAGCCCTACGACGAGCTGTACCAGCGCTACAAGGACCGGCAGATCGTGGCACGCCGCCCCCCAGGTCAAGTGGAGCTGCCCGCTGGAACCCTCCTCGTATCCCTGGACCAGGCGCTGGCCCGCCGGGCCATCCAGGTGCTCGAACCCTGCCTGCTCTACGGACTCTACGGCTACCCCGGCTTCCGCGAGCTCGCCAAACCCGGCGCTGACCTCCCGGTGTCCCGCCTCTTCTGAATGTCCCGGGCCCGCCCGGCTGGAGTTCCCATGCTGCTCCTGATCAAGAACGCCGATGTCTACGCCCCCGAGAAAAGCGGCCGCTGTGACCTGCTCCTGGGTGGAGGCAAGATCCTCCTCATGGAACCGGACATCCGCATCCCCGGCAGGTATTGCGAGGTGATCGAGGCCCGCGACCTCCTAGCCGCGCCCGGCTTCATCGATGGTCACGTGCACATCATGGGCGGCGGCGGCGAAGGGGGTTTCGCCACCCGCACCCCGGGCCTGTCACTGACGGATGCCATCCTGGGCGGGGTCACCACCGTGGTCGGCTGCCTGGGCACCGACGGTTTCACCCGGACCATGGCCGGCCTGCTGGCCAAGGCCAAAGGACTGGACGAGGAGGGCATCAGCACCTTCGTCTACTCGGGCTCGTACGGCCTGCCCCTGCGCACGCTCATGCCCAGCCTCGAAGAGGACCTGCTGTTCATCGACAAGGTGATCGGCGCAGGGGAAGTGGCCCTCTCGGACCACCGCTCCAGCCAGCCGACCTTCGAGGCCTTCGCCCAGCTGGTCGGGATGGCCCGGCGTGGCGGCCTGCTTTCGGGCAAGGCCGGGATCGTGAACGTCCATCTGGGCGATGGCCCGCGCGGACTGGACTTCCTGCGCCGGGTCCTCGCTGAGACCGAGCTTGCCCCCAGCCAGATGTGGCCCACCCACATCAACCGCAATCCGAGTCTCTTCGAGGAGGGCATCGCCTACGCCAAGGCTGGCGGGTTCGTGGATTTCACCACCTCGACGCTGGCGTCCTACCTGGATGGCGGCGAGATTACCTGCAGCGTGGCCCTGCGCCGGATGCTGGAAGCCGGGGTCGACCCGGGTCAGGTCACCTTCACTTCCGACGGCCAGGGCAGCCTCCCGGACTGGGATCCCGCTGGCCGACTGCAGGACATCTCCGTAGGCCGGGTTACCTCGCTCTTCCCGGCCGTGCGCAAGGCTGTCCTCGAGGAGGGCATCGCCCTCGAGACGGCTCTGCGCGTCATCACCGCCAATCCCGCCCGCATCCTCAAGCTGAAAGCCAAGGGCCGCCTGGCGCCGGGAATGGACGCAGACCTGGTCCTGCTGGAGCCGGGCAAACTCGAGATCCGGACCGTCATCGCCAAGGGGAGGCTCCTCATGAAAGGCGGCAAGCCCCTGGCCAAGGGTATGTTTGAGTAGCAAGGGGACGACCATGTTCAAACGATCCATCATCCTCATCGTGCTCGCGGGCCTTGCCCGGGTCAGCCTGCTGGCCCAAGGCGCCGAGCAGTGCACCACCACCGTGATCACCCCGGCCGCCAGTGCCAGCGGGCGCCCCATGCTGTGGAAGAACCGGGACACGGATGTCCTCTCCAACAAGGTGGTGTTCATCCGGGAGCAGCCCTTTTCCTACCTCGCCCTGGTGGATGCGGAGGATGCCAGTGGCAGGCGGGCCTGGGCGGGACTCAATGCCGCCGGCTTTGGCATCATGAACACCGTGGCCTACAACCTGCCTGGGGCCCTGACCGGGGACATGAAGGATCAGGAAGGCTGCGTCATGGCGGATGCCCTGCGCACCTGCCGCACCGTGGCAGATTTCGAGGCCTACCTGAAGGCCAATCAGGGCCCGGGCCTGGGCTGCCAGACCAATTTCGGCGTCATCGACGCCACCGGGCGGGCCGTCCTCATTGAGACCCACAACCGCGGCTACCGGATTCTTGAAGCCTCCGAGCCCTCCGAGAAATGCCTCGTCAATTCCAACTGGTCCCGCTCCGGCCAGCCCGGCAAGGGCGCGGGCTACCTGCGCTTCGAGCGGGCCACGGAGCTGTTGCGCACCACGACCCCCGGGCAGCTGACCCCCCATGAGATCTTCCGCCGCATGGCCCGGGATACGGGCCATGTGCTACTGCAGACTCCCACCATCGCCGAGCTGAAGGCACTGCCCGCCAAGCCCCACTGGATCCTCACCAAGGACTGCATCAACAAATCTTATACATCCTGTGCCGTGGTGCTGGTGGGCAAGGACCCCAAGAATCCCGCCTCCCGGGCGACCTTCTGGGTCCTGCCCGGCGAGCCCGTCACTGCCGTGGCCCTGCCCCTCTGGGTGGAGGCCGGATCGGTCCCGGAAGCCTTCTGGAAAGGGAAGGATGCGCCCCTCTGGTCGGAATCCCTGCGCATCAAGAAGCGCATCCGGCCCTTCCCGGAAACCGAAAAGCAGGAGTACCTGGATCTTGCGGGCCTCGACAACCGGGAGGGCACCGGCTTCCTGCCCCGCCTCCTGGCGGCCGAGGACCAGGTCTTCCAGAAGGTGCAGGCCTTCGGTGATGGGCCCAAGACACCTGATGAGCTGGTGACCCTTCAGAACGAACTGGCCCATCTGGCTCTGGAAGCCATGAAGGGCATCCAGCCCTGAGTTCCTCAGCCGTGGGGAGGTCTCCCTGGAGGCCCCTGCCACCCTTCGAAAGCCCCCATGAGCCCTGACCTCGCCCCAGTTCCGGCCCCGCCCAAATCCGGCCTCCGCATGCCCCACACCCTGGTCATCGTGGGGGCGCTGATCGTGGTTGTGCTCATCCTGTCCTGGCTGGTGCCTTCCGGCGAGTTCCAGCGCGTGGAGAAAGTGCTGTCGGACGGGAGCCGCCTGCGGGTGCCCGTGGATGGCACCTTCCAACGGCTGCCCAAGACCTACCTGGGCCTCCAGCAGCTGTTCCTGGCCCCCATCAAGGGCTTCATCGACGGGGCGGGCCTGATCTCCTTCCTGTTCATCATCGGCGGCAGTTTCGGCATCTTCCAGGAGACGGGGGCGGTGGAGCAGGGCATCAAGCGGCTCACCGTCCATGTGCGGCGCCACCCCTTCCTGGAGCTGCTCTTCATCCCCGTGCTGATGACCGTGTTCTCCCTGGCGGGCGCCGTGTTCGGCATGGCCGAAGAGCTCATCCCCCTGGTGATTATCTTCATCGCCCTCTCCCGGGCGCTGGGCTACGACTCCATTGTGGGCACGGCGATTCCCTTCCTCGGGGCGGCGGCGGGCTTCGCCTGTGCCTTTTTCAACCCCTTCACCGTGGGAGTGGCCCAGGGCATCGCCGGCGTTCCGATCTACTCGGGCCTGGCCTACCGGGTGTGCGCCTGGGTGGTGGCCACCAGTGTCGTGATTGCCTACGTGATGATCTACGCCGCCAAGGTCAGGCGGAACCCCGCACTGAGCCCGGTCCGGGAGCTCGACCTGGCCCGGACGACCCCGGCCGCAGCCGGAGCCGACGAGGCCTGGAACACCTCGCACGTCCTCTCGCTCCTGGCCTTCCTGGGGGCTGTCCTCCTGCTGGTGTATGGCGTCCTGAAGTTCCACTGGTACCTGGAGCCTATCGCGGCCCTCTTCCTCGTCATGGGCATCGTCATCGGCCTTCTCTCGCGGATGGGGCCCAGCACCATCGCCAAGCACTTCGTCACCGGGGCCAAGGACATGGTGGGCGTGGTGTTCATCGTGGCCAGCGCCCGCGCCCTGCTGGTCATCGCCAACCAGGCGCAGATCATGGACACCCTCTTGCTCTATGGCTCCATCGCCATCGGGGTGCTGCCCAAGCCCGTCACCGCCCAGGTCATGTTCCTGGTGCAGTGCGTCATCAACTTCTTCGTCCATTCCGGCACGGCCCAGGCGGCCCTCACCATGCCGGTCCTGGCGCCCCTGTCGGATCTGGTGGGCATCACCCGGCAGACCTGCGTCTACAGCTTCGCCCTCTCGGAGCTCATCAATCCAATCCTGCCCACCAGCGCCGTGACCATGGGCATCCTGGGCGCGGCGAAGATCCCCTGGGAGGTATGGGCCAAGTGGTTCCTGCCGCTGATGCTCATCCTGGTGGTCCTGGCCTTCCTGCTGCTGGTGCCTCCGACCCTGCTGTTCCACTGGGGACCGGTGTGAGGCGGTTCCGCCTCCCGCTGCTCGCCCTGCCCTGCCTCCTCACCGGCTTGGCGCTGGCCCAGGAACCGCGGGAAGACTTCATCCGCGCCACCCAGCAGTCCTCGCTCCCGGCACCGCTGTCGGAGTGCCTGGAAAGCCTGGACACGCGCCGTATCGTTCAGCATCTGACCTTTCTCACCGATCCCCACCAGGAAGGGCGCGGCCTGGGCACCAGGGGCCTGGAGGCCACGGCCCACTACCTCGCGGAACACCTGAAGACCCTTGGGCTCTCGCCCATCGGCGCCACGTATCTCCAGCCTGTGCCCCTGCGGGAAGTGCGTCCGGAAGGCGGATCCATCCGGCTGGCCACCGGGTCCAACTCGTACACGTTCAGCGCCGGCCGGGACGCGGTGCTCCCGGCCATCGCGCCCGGCACCCTCGCTGGACCGGCGGTCTTCGTCGGCTTCGGCATCCAGGAGCCTCTGCTCGACTGGGACGACTTTCGCGGCATCGACGTGCGCGGGAAGATCGTGGTCTTCCTGGACGGCCACCCTGCAGGTGAGGCCTGGCAGGCACCGGGCCTGCTCGAGAAGTACGCCTCGCCCCGTCCCGCGGACCGCTATGACACTCGACTGGCGCTGCTGGAGAAGCTGGGCGCCAAGGCCGCCATCGCCCTGGAGGAGGGTCTCGATCGGCGCCTCGCCGAAGGCCGGGAACCCACCCAGCCCTACTTCCTCGCGGCCCGGAGGGGGTCCGCCTCCGGAGAGCCCCCTTTGGCGCGGATTGGGCTCACGGAAGCGCTCCGAGCCATGGCCAGAGCCGGTGGCACTGGCACCGCCACCCTGACCATCCGTGGCCGGGTGCGGGAGCTCCGCAGCTGCAACGTGCTCGGCAGGCTGGCGGGCGCCGACCCGATCCTGCGCAAGGAAGCCATCCTCCTCGGGGCCCACATGGACCACCTGGGTCTGCCCGGCGGCGTGCTGCATCCAGGTGCGGACGACAATGCCTCGGGAGTATCGGCCCTGCTGGAGCTGGCTCGGGTTCTTTCCCTGAGTCCCGTCCGTCCCCGGCGCACCATCCTTCTGGCTTTCTGGACCGGCGAGGAGGAGGGGAAGTTCGGCTCCGGCCACTACACCCGCCAGCCCCGCTGGCCCCTGGCTAGCACCAAGGCCTACCTGAACCTGGACATGATCGGCCATCCCTGGACTGTCGCGGACCTTCAGACGCTGATGGTCGATGCGAAGGGGCCAAAGGACTTCCTGGCGGGGCTGGAGCCCGCCCGGTTCGCGGAGCCCGGCCTCTCCCCGGCCCACCCAGGGATCGGTCCCATTCTCGCGGCGGCGGGGCTCGGCACGGGCATGTCCCTCCACCTAGACTGGACCGATGGCAAGAACGGGGGCAGCGACTACCGGGACTTCGCCCGGCGGAACGTGCCCTTCGTGCGGTTCTTCGGCAGCTACTTCCCGGACTACCACAAACCCGGCGACACGCTGGACAAGCTGGATCCGGAACAGGTGAAGCGCATGGCCCGGTTGATCCTCGCCACGGCCTGGCTGCTGGCGGATCGCTAGAGCACGACCTCCAGGTACCACCCCTTGCTCACGAACTTGGTGCCATAGGGCACAGACAGCTTCTCGACTCGAGCGAGGATCTCGGCCCCCCGCTTGGAGTCGGCCAGGCGCGGCACGCCGTAGAGAGGGCCCTCGTCATCGATGGTGACGGGCAGCAGCTGGATCCGCTTGAGGCGGCCCTGGTTCAGGACCATCCGGACCAGCACGGTCTCCAGGACTTCGCGGGACTCGCGACGATCCCAGACCGAGACATTGGCAGGCCTGGGCATTTCAATATCGCGCTGGTGGAGGAGGTCGGCGGGAATCCGGTCCGGCGTGCGGTACTGGTAGATGAAATCGCCCAGGCTGTAGAAGATCGGCCGCCCCTTGTAGATCTCGATGCCACGCAGGACGTGGGGGCCCGTGCCCAGCACCAGGTCCGCCCCGGCCTCGATGGCGCGGTGGAACATGATCTCCTCATTGGGCGGTGTGCTGTCCTGGATCCCGTAGGCCCGGTGGTGGGTCACGTCGTGGTTGTGCAGGGACACGAGCAGAAGATCCGCTTTACGCCGCGCCAGCAGGATGTCGTCCTCCATGGTGCTGACATCGGCCTCCAGGGGGCCTTCCACTTTCTCCACCTTGCCGTCCTTCGCCACCAGGATCACGGCAGGATCGATGGTGGAAAGCGAAGGTGCATTCGGATCCTTGCTGCGGTACTTGGCGGTCCAGTAGCGCATGTAGGAGAGCAGGGCGATCCGGGTTTTGTGGCCCGCCACTTCCAGGGTCCCCGGGGCGTGGGCTTCGGCCAGGGTTGTGCCCGCGCCGGCATGGGTGATGTTGGTCTGGTCCAGGGCCTGGAGACATTCCCGCAGCCCCTCCGGGCCGAAATCCAGGGCGTGGTTGTTGGCCTGGCTCACCAGGTTGATGCCGGTCCGCGCCAACTCCCAGCGAAAATCCCGCGGGGCCCGGAAGTTGTAGAAGGGGCGCTGGAGATCCGGGCGGTCGTTCAGCGAGAACTCCATGTTCCCGTAGGCGATGTCGGCTTCCTGCAGGATCCGGAAGAGGCCCGCCCGATCAGGGTCCGGCAGCTGCGTGATGGGCTGGTTGAAGATCAGGTCGCCCACGGCCGTGACGATGAGGTCCCCTGGTTCTTCTTTCAACAGTTCGGAGATGCGTCCCGGCCAGTCGATGCGCTCCATGGGTCCGGCTGGGTGGACCCGCCGTTGGTAGACCGAGCGGGGATCATCCTTTCCAGGCCCGGGCACCGTCTGGGCCCCTCCGTGCAAGGCCAGGAGCGGGAGCACCAGTAAGGTCCTGACCAGCCTGCGGAGGTTCCGGTCCAAGCCGTTCATGGTGTCCTCCAGGTGCTGAATGTCGAAGTCTGCATAATTTTGTTTCATCTATCACGAAATGGAGAAGTATTTTTTCATTGTCTGCCAAGACCTGCCTAGCCTCGATGGAATGCTCTGTTCGAACACCACTGGGAGCTGTTCCTCCCCAAAGATGGGCCAGCCTGTACACCGGCATGAATCCGATGGCCCAGAGGATCGGATCCCGATGGGAGGCTTGCTGCTACTTGCCGGGGCCTGGTTCCTGGTCGGGTCCCGGATTTGTTCCCTTGCGGGTCGGCATCATGGCCCCGATGGCCTTGAAGAGGGTCGCGGTGGCCTTCAGGGTTTCCGCCCGCACGGCCCCGCGCAGCTCGACCATGGCCGGATCCAGCGAGAGGGTGAGGCCCGCGGCGGGCACCTCCGGGATGGCCGGAAGGGGCTTCGCATCAGGTCCGCCGAAAGCACCAGCCAACACGGAGGCCATGTCCCGCAGGCCGCGGGGATCCACGAAGAGCACGAAGCGGTGGTCCTTGCCAAGGTCCGGCTCCACCGCGGCGATGCTGGGAGCCAGCCCCTGCGGGGCTTTCCGGAGGTCGTCCAGGCGGGCCTTCAGGAGTTCGCGGCCACCCATCACCGCCAGGATCCGGTGGTCGTCCAGGGCCCCCATGGACATTTCGATGGACTCGCCGCCGAGGAGCATGGTCACGGCCATCTTGGCCGCGGCCATGGCGGGATCATCCTTCATGGCCAGACGGGTGGTCACGCCGCAGCTGGGCACTTCGGGCAGGATGCCGCGAGTGAAGGTCACTGCGTCCGGCATCCCCAGATCCTGGAAAAAGGCACCCTGGGCCCTGCTGGTCTCTTCCATGGCGGCCAGGTAGGCCTGGCTGTCGGACACGCGGACGATGGAGGTTAAACCACTCAGCAGGGCGGTCCTGGGTGCAGGGGCGCTGAAGGTCCCCGCCATCGAGCGCACCATGGCGGTCTGAGTGGCCAGGGCCTTCTGCAGCCTGGCTGCGGTGGCAGGTTGCACCTTGCCCGCCTTGTCCAGGTCTTCCAGCAGCGCCGTCTGGAAATCGTAGAGCATGCTCCACTCTCCACCGAAGGCGAGGGCGAAGTCCGGCGTGCTCAGCCCATTCAGGGGGTGGCCCACCACGGGCGGCAGCGCAGTCAGTTCCCGGCTCAAGTCGCTGTCCTTGGTCAGGAGGGCCTGGGCCTGGAAGGTCAGGCCGCCTTCCTTGGACAGGTCCAGACCGAACAGCGCATGGTGCACGCTGGTCCTGGCCAGATCCGCCCAGTGGCTGAATTTGGACTGGAGCCGGGCGCCCGCCTTGGAAGGCGGCGGCGTGGCCGCGCCTGCCTTGGGTTCCACGGCCTTGGGCTGGAAGGCTTGGCTCGCCGCCTGAGCGGCCTCGGCCACCGCCGCCTGGGTGGCCACCACGCTGAGGTCATGGCTTTCCAGCCAGGCCGAGTAGGGAGCCAGTTCCGCGGCCAGCGTGCTGGTGGGCTTCCTGAACGCGGCCAGGTCGGCCTCGCTGTTGGCCACCACCAGGAACCCGGCCTTGGCCATGGCGAACAGGGGGGTAGGGGCTGCGGCCTTCAGGTGCTTCTTCGCGACAGGGGCCGGGGCATCCCAGCTCCACACTCCGGCTTTCTGTGTGATGTGCAGGCCCTGGAGTACCGCCTTGGAATCCTTCGTGGGCAGCAGCCAGGCCCAGGTTTCGGCCTGCCCGGGGACATGGAAGGAAACTCGGGCCAGAGGTCCGGAACCCAGATGGGAGGGATCAATGCCCGTCTGGCCTTTCAACTCCAGAAGGCCGTCCTTGCTCCCGAAGATGGCCAGCAGCCTGGACCACTTCGCCTCCAGCTGCCTGAAATCCGGGTAATACATCAAAGTCTGGGCCTGTCCCGGAACCAGTTCCAGCACCCGCGGCACCGGGTTGACCGGGGCCAGGGCCGAGGCTCCAGTCGCCAAGGTGAGCAGTACGGGCACGGCGAGCAGACGCGAGATGTGCATGGGTTCCCCTGGCGATCCGCCATCCTATCCTGGAACCATGACCCATCATCCCGACTACTGGAACCGCCTCTACGAAGAAGAGGGCCGTCCCGGCTGGGACATGGATGGCGCCACGCCCCTGGTCCCGGAACTGCTTGAGCTGGCCCAGGCCCTGGGCCTCCGCTTGGGCTGCTCCATCGTGGTGCCAGGCTGCGGGTACGGTCATGATGCCGCCGCCCTGGAGGCGCTGGGGTTCGCGGTGACGGGGCTGGATTTCGCACCCCTGGCCATCCAGGGGGCCATGCAACGCTATGGTGACCGCGTGGTCTGGACCCAGGGGGACTGGTTCCGCACGCACCTCGGCCCCTGGGACGCCGTCTTCGACCACACCTGCTTTGTGGCCATGGATCCAGGCCGGCGCCCTGCCTATGTGGAAGCTTGCGCCGCCCACCTGCGCCCCGGCGGTCTCTGGATGGCCGCGCTCTTCCACGATGTGAACGGCCGGCCCGGCCCGCCCCACGCCCTCCCCATGGACGAGTTGCGCACCCTCGCCGGGGCCAGCTTCGAGGTGCTTCACCTTGGCGCGGCCTCCCGCAGCCATCCCCGCCGAGCGGGGCGGGAGTACCTGATGGTGGCGAAGAAGCGGGCCTAGAATGAGGCGATCCCACGGGGGCCGGCCATGCGCGTGAAACCATTCCTGACGCTGTTCCTGCTGCTGACCCCGGGCCTGTCCGCCCAGGATGTGGTGCGCCTGGGCAACCTCAAGTTCGCCCACTATGGGGCCGTGTCCTACATGAAGGAGCTGGCGCCGAAGTACCGGCTCCGCATCGAGGAGCGCGTGTTCCCCAAGGGCATCGACATCAATCCCGCCATCGTGGCCGGCGAGATCGACGCCAGCGCCGCGGCCCTCGATGCGGCCATCGCTGGCCGGGCCGCCGGAGTGCCCATCTTCGTGGTGGCCGGCTTCGCCCGGGGCGGCGCCCGGATCGTGGTGGGCGCGGGCTCCGGCATCAAGTCCCTGAAGGAGCTCAAGGGCAGGAAGGTGGGCGTGGCCCGGGGCGGCGCCCAGGAGGTGCTGCTGCTGGCGGAGCTGGCCAAGGCCGGTCTCACCTGGTCCGACAAGCCCGGCAAGGATGTGCTGGTGCTCTACCTGCCCTTCGCGGACCTCAACCAGACCCTCATGGCCCGGAACATCGACGCCATGTGCCAGAGCGAGCCCTACAGCTCCCAGGCCATCAACAAGAAGTTCGGGCTCGAGCTGCTGAAGCCCTACGACACGCCCATCGGCGAGCCCATCCGCGCCCTGGTCATCACCGAGAAGCTCTACAGGGAGCGGCGGGACGTGGCCCAGCGCTTCCTGCTCTGCTTCGTGGAGGCCACGAAGAAGTTCATCGATGAACCGAAGACCGCGGAGAAGTTCGTCCGCGAGGTGATGTTCAAGAACCAGATCACCGCCGAGGACTACCAGGACGCCATCGGCAACTCGCCCTTCAGCTATGACATCACCGTGGCTCACGTGCAGATCACCACGGATCTCATGGCCCAGTACGGCGTGGGCAAGATGGCAAACCCGCCCAGGGCCGCGGACTGGGTGAAGCTGGACCTGCTCGCCGAGGCCAAGAAGCAGCTCAAGGTCGAGGGGCTCGGACCCGCCGCCAAGGCCGCTCCGGCCAAGAAGGCGAAGAAGGGATGAAGGGCTTCCGTCACGCCGCCTCCGGCATCCTGGTCCCGCTGGCGGTGCTGGCCCTGTGGCAGCTGCTGTCCTCCCGGGGCTGGGTGAACGCCACCATCCTGCCCTCGCCCCTGCAGGTGCTGGTCAAGTGGTGGGCCTACCTGCGGCCCCTGGAGGCCTTCGACCCGGCCATGGGCTCGTACCTGAAGTGGTGCCTGTCCGGCGAGCTCATCCAGGACGCCTCTGGCAGCCTCTACCGCGTGCTGGTGGGCTTCTTCATCGGCGGGGGCCTGGCCCTGCCCCTGGGCCTGGCCATGGGCTACAGCCGGCTGGCCTACGGGCTGTTCAACCCCATTGTCCAGATCCTGCGGCCCATCCCCCCCATCGCCTACATCCCCCTGTCCATCCTCTGGTTCGGCCTGGGCAATCCCCCGGCGGTCTTCCTCATCGCCATCGGGGCCTTCTTCCCGGTGCTCATGAACACCGTGGCCGGGGTGCAGAACGTGGACAGCATCTACCTGCGCGTGGGCCGCAACCTGGGCGCCTCCCGGTTCACCCAGTTCACCCGCATCATCCTGCCGGCTGCCACGCCCTACATCTTCACCGGGGCCCGCATCGGCATGGGCACGGCCTTCATCGTGGTGATCGTGTCCGAGATGATCGCCGTGAACAACGGGCTGGGCTACCGCATCCTCGAGGCCCGGGAGTACCTCTGGTCCGACAAGATCATCGCGGGCATGTTCACCATCGGCCTCCTGGGCCTGGGCATCGATACGCTCATGAGCCGCCTCAGCTCGCACCTGCTGAAGTGGCACCGCGGCCTGGAGCAGGGATGACCGGCTCCAGCCACATCTCCATCCAGGGCGTCCACAAGGTCTTCCAGAGCGGCGGCCAGGACGTCCACGCCCTCCAGTCCATCGACCTGGAGATCCGCCGCGGCGAGTTTGTCTGTCTGCTGGGCCCCTCGGGCTGCGGCAAGTCCACGCTGCTGAACGCCGTGGCGGGCTTCAGCCTGCCCACTTCGGGCACCATCACCGTGGACGGCGCGGTCATCTCAGCGCCCGGCCCGGACCGGGGCATGGTGTTCCAGGAGTACGCGCTCTTTCCCTGGATGACCGTGGAGCAGAACATCGCCTTCGGCCTCCAGATCAAGAAGACTCCCAAGGCCACAATCCAGGCGAAGGTGGACGGCCTGCTCGACTTGCTGCATCTCCAGGATTTCCGCCAGCGCTACCCCAAGGACCTGAGCGGCGGCATGCGTCAGCGGGTGGCCATCGCCCGGGTGCTGGCCATCGATTCGCCCATCCTGCTCATGGACGAGCCTTTCGGCGCCCTGGACGCCCTCACCCGCCGGAACCTGCAGGACGAGTTGCTGCGGCTCTGGACCGAGCTGGGGAAGACCATCCTCTTTGTCACTCACAGCATGGAGGAGGCCCTATATCTCGCCGATCGCACGGTGGTGATGACCTACCGCCCCGGCACCCTCAAGCGCGACCTAGTCATCGACCTGCCCCGCCCCCGGGATGTGGCCAGCCCGGCCTTCAATTCCCTTAAGAAGGAGCTGGGC
This sequence comes from uncultured Holophagaceae bacterium, assembly GCA_903884655.1. GTDB lineage: Bacteria > Acidobacteriota > Holophagae > Holophagales > Holophagaceae > Geothrix. Next base: position 38,074 of record CAISFO010000044.1, read on the forward strand.
CAGCTGCTCCTGGAGGAACAGGACCGGCACCAGCAAGATGAATTCAGGGGCGCGGCGGCGGACTAGGGGCAGTCCTCAGTCCTCGGGCCTCAATTCACCACCTTCGGCGGCGGTGGCAGTTCCGCAACACCACGTCCCCGCGTAGCCAGGTACACCGCCAGGGTCCAGGTCGGCGCCAGATCCACAAAGGGCAGGAGCTTCGTCACGAAGGAGGGCAGGAAGGCCCAGTGGAAGCCCACGACCAGCCAGAGCGTGGCCATGGTGACGAGATCCGCAGCCCCCTCGATGAGCCAGGCCGGGGGCCCACCCAACTCCGCTGGGGCCGTGGCCAGCTGGAGGGCATCCACTGCGAGGGCGATGGCCCACGCCAGGCGGATGCGGTTCCTGCTGAGGGGGGGCCTTCCAGGGGTTTCCGGAACCATGCGAGAAGTCTACAGGATTAGGACTCCAGGCCCGGCCCTCCGATAAGGCACCAGAAGGGTTTTCCCAAGGAAGGTCGCATGGCCCACATTCAGTGGAAGGATCGCTACAACATCAACTTCCGGGAGATCGACGCGCAGCATCGCGGTCTGCTGGACATCCTCAATGAGCTGAGCGACCTCATGGATGGCCTCCATCATGCCGACGAAGTCCTGCGCATTTTCGGCGCCCTGGGGGACTACGCCCAGACCCACTTCAGCAGTGAAGAGCGCTACATGCAGGCGGCCAACTACCCGAAGCTGGCCCAGCACCGCCAGGAGCATGTGACCTTCGTGAACCGGGTGAAGGAGCTCGGCCGGGACTATAATCCCGGCGACCACCGCCAGGTGGAAGCGACCTCCGAGTTCCTCCGGGACTGGTACCTGAGCCACATCACCAAGCTCGACCAGGATTACGTACCCTACCTCAAGCGGGCCCTGCCCACAGCCTCCATCGAGGGCATCCTGTTCGGACTGGATGGCGTGGTGTGTGCCATGGATCCGGCACCCCTCGTCAAGGCGATGTCCGCTGCGAGCGGGAAGGCGGAACCAGAGGTCCTGGGCGCCCTCTGGGAGGACCCGGGACTCCTGCGGGAACTGGAGACCGGGAACTGGGATCTGGATCGCTTCGGAACCGAGTTTTCCGCCTGGTCGGGCCGGACGGCTGAACCCGGCCCACTTGCGTCCAGCTACGCGGCCTCCTTCCAGCCCGTGGCCGCGCTGCTGCGCTTTGCCGAGCGGCTCAAGGTCCACCAGAGCGTGGCCCTGGTGGGTAATGCCACTCCCTGGATGAGAGCCGCAGGAGTCGCCCACCTTGGCCTGGAGGGTGTCTTCAGTGCGGAGGTGTTCTCCTGCGATATCTTGACCAGGCTTCCAGACAAGGCCTTCTTCCTGGCGGTGGCAGACTGCCTCCAATTGGCGCCAGACACCTGCCTGCTCATCCACCGAGACGAGGCCTGCCTGGACGCGGCCCAGAAAGCCAGGCTGCAGACCCTCCACTACACGAACCCGGTGATGCTCATGTCGGAACTCCGCCGCATGGGTGTGCCGTTCTGACCGGCCTAGGGTCTGTTTCCAGAGTGGATGCGAGCCGCGACGGGTCCAGCCGCGTGATCCAGCAGAAGTCCTTTTTGTCTCGCGTATCGCCGAATGCGATACCGAGAGGGCAGTGGCCGCAGAGCGATGTGGTGCATCGTTCACCATTCGCAAAGCGGATAGGGCCGCATCGGCCCAGCCGATGGCGGGGGCGAAGCCCCGAGGGCTAAAGGCCCGAGCCAGGGCGGCGAACGAAGCTGGGCGCGCGGCTGGCCCCGTCCCGGAGGGCAAGGGGCGGCGCCTCACTCTGAAAACAGACCCTAACGCCGCGCCTTGCCCGTGATCCGCTCGATGCGGATGCGCAAGACCGTCGTGCGGAACAGGTCCTTCTCGATCTCGCGGTCCACCATCTCAGCGTGCTCCTTCGCGAACCGCAGTCCCAGGGCCCGCAGCAGGCGCCGCTTTTCGTGATCGTCCGGAACCATTTCTGCGTGGCCGAACACGACGGCGCTCGCATACCGGGTGGCCAGTTCCAGCGGCAGGGTCTCGGCCTGGGTGACCACGCAATAGGAGACCTTCGGAGTGAAGGCCAGGTTGTCGAGCTTGTGGCCCTGGGTGGCGCAGTGGATGATCAGGTCCCCGTCCACCACCGCGTGGTTCACGGGCACCGCGTAGGGCCAGCCCTGCTCATCCACGGTGGCGAGCACGCCCCATTCGCCTGCCTCGAGCAGCAGCCAGGCCTCCGCCTCGCTCAGCTCGCGGTCCCGCCGTCGGATGGGGTGGCTGGGTACAGTCATCGGCGCCTCGTCGCGATCCAGTTCAGGGCTTCCAGGGGGGTCATGCGGTTGAGATCCAGCGCCTCGAGTTCGGTCCGGAGCGGATCCGGTTCCGTGTCGAACAGGGGCAGGGCGGGCTGGCTGGGCATGGGCGCCCGGGGCAGCTCCTCCGGTGTCTGGGCCAGCAGACGCTGGGCTTTCTGGATGACCGACCTCGGCAGCCCCGCCAGCCGAGCCACCTGGATGCCGTAGCTTCGGTCTGCGGGCCCCGGGGCCACACGGTGGAGGAAGTGCAGCTGCTCTTCCCACTCCTGCACCTCGACATGGAGGTTCTGGATGCGGGAGTCGTCGGCCAGCTTGGTCATCTCGAAATAGTGCGTGGCGAACAGGGTGCGGGGCGCCCCACCCTTCAGATCACGCAGGAACAGCGCGATGGCCTCGGCCAGAGCCAGACCGTCCCTGGTGGACGTGCCGCGCCCGATCTCGTCCAGGATCACCAGGCTGGCGGCGGTGGCCTGGTTGAGGATGCGCGCCGTCTCCGTCATTTCCACCATGAACGTGGACTGGCCCTTGGCCAGCTGATCCGAGGCGCCGATGCGGGTGAAGATGCGGTCCACCAGCCCGAAGCGCATGAGCTCCGCAGGCACGAAGGAGCCCGCCTGGGCGAGCACAACCAGCAGGGCCGCCGTGCGCAGGAAGGTGGACTTGCCGCCCATGTTGGGGCCCGTCACCACCGCCATGGGCTGGGCCGCGCTGAACTGCAGGTCGTTGGGGATGCACTCACGGCCCAGCCGGGATTCCAGCATGGGATGCCGGGCCGAGGCCAGCACCAGCTCCCGCTCCTCGCCCAGTTCCGGCCGGGTCCAGCCCGAAAGCCGCGCCCGCTCTGCCAGGGCTGAGAGCACATCGAGTGTGGCCACGACCCGGGCCAGGGCCGTGAGCTCCGCCCGGGACTCGAGCACCAAAGCCAGCAGGCGCTGGAACTGGGCGGCCTCCAGGCGGGCCTGGTCGCTTTCGGCGCTCAGCAGCCGCTGCTCGAAGGCCACCAGTTTCTCGGTGGTGAAGCGCTCGGCATTGGCCAGGGTCTGCTTGCGGAGGAAGTGCGCAGGCACCGCGCCGAGGTTCGACTTGGTGATCTCGAAGTAGTAGCCGAACACCCGGTTGTACTTGATCTTCAGGCTGTTGATGCCGGAAGCGGCACGCTCTTCCTCCTCCAGCTCCAGCATCACCTGCTTGGCGTCCCGGGCCAGGCGCCGCACGGTGTCAAGGTCCAGGTCCACGCCTTCGCGGATGAGGCCGCCCTTCTCCAGGTCCAGCGGCGGTGCTTCGACCAGGCAGCGCTGCAGCTCAGTGAGCAGGTCCTGGCAGAGCGGCGTGTCCGCAGGCCAGAGGGCGAGGCCTGCGACATCTTCGGCCCAGCCTTCATCCCGGATCCGCGCGGGCAGTTTCTGGAGCACTGCCAACCCATCCCGTAGCTGAGCCAGGTCCGGAGGACTGGCCAGACCCATGGCGACGCGGCCCAGCAGCCGGTCCAGGTCGGGAACGCGGGTCAGCAGGGTCTGGATCGGCGCGCGGCGGTGGTCCTCGGTGAGCCAGGCCACCTGGGACCAGCGGCGCTCCAGGGCGGGACGATCGCGCAGGGGCTGCTCCAGCCAGGCCTTCAGCCGGCGCGAGCCCATTCGAGTGCGGCACTGGTCCAGCAGGGCAAGCAGGGAGCCGGAGCGTCCCCCGTCGAAACCATTGGCCAGTACTTCGAGGTGCCGAGCGCTGGTGGCGTCCAGCAAGGGACCCGCGGCGCCCAGTTCCAGAGACACACCCTGGAGGTGGGCGGGCCGTCCCTTCTGGGTGGCTTCCACGTGGTCCAGCAGGGCCGCCAGGGCGCCCAGGGCGACGGGGTAGGGATCGAGGCCCACGCCCTCCAGGTGCTGCCAGCCGAAGAAGGCCAGCACCTGCTGCTTCGCCCGGGAGGGCTCGAAGCGCCAGGCAGGCAGCCGCGTGCGGGCAGCCTCCAGGTCGGCAATGTCCTCGGCGCCTTCGGCCAGGATCAGCTCCTGGGGCCCCAGGCGCTCCAGGGTGGCACGCAGGGCCTCCTCGCCCTCGCCCGGCAGCACCCGCAGGGTACCGGAGGCCAGCTGCAGCAGGGCCAGGCCCCAGGTGGAGCCATGGCGGTGCAGGGCGCAGAGCCAGCGGGCATCGTCGTCCAGCCAGGTGCCCGGCGTGATGATGCGCTTGATGGCCCGGGGCAGCAGACCCTTGACCTCCTCGGGCTTGGCGGTGGGCTCGGCGATGGCTGCAGAGAAACCGGCTGCCAGCAGCTTGGGCAGGTAGGACTCCAGGGCGAAGTGGGGCACGCCACACATGGGCGTCTCCGCCTCGGTGCCCTTGCCCCGCTGGGTGAGCGCAATCTCCAGCACCGGCGCCGCGCGCACGGCATCCTCGCCCAGGATCTCGTAGAAGTCCCCCATCCGCGTCAGCAGCACGGCGTCCCCCGCCTCGCGCTTGAGGCCGGCGATCTGCTGCAGCATGGGTGTGGACATGGGCTTCCGGGGATCCGGATGGATGGGAACCTTCGATCTTCCCACATCACCTAGACTCTCCGGAGTGCATACTGACCCGCACTTCCCAGATGTATGCATGTTCTTGCGGGTGTCGGATGAACCCTGAGTCCAGCCGGATGCTGTTGCACTACCGCCTCGAAAACCGGATCGGGGAGGGCGGCATGGGGGAAGTCTGGAAGGCCACCGACACCACCCTGGACCGGGAGGTGGCGATCAAACTCCTCCCGGCGACCTTCGCCAGGGACCCCGAGCGGGTTGCCCGGTTCGAGCGGGAGGCCAGGCTCCTGGCCTCCCTCAACCACCCGAACATCGCGGCGGTGTACGGGTTGCATGCGGATGGCGAAGTCCACTTCCTGGCCATGGAGCTCGTGCGTGGTCACACGCTCACCCAGGAGATCCTCGGGGGCCTGACCGCCCACCGGGTGATCGACCTCGGGATCACGATCAGCGATGCCCTGTCCGCGGCCCACCGGCAGCACGTCATCCACCGGGATCTCAAGCCCGACAACATCATGATCGACGAGGCGGGGCGTCCGAAGGTGCTCGATTTCGGCCTGGCCAAGCTCGACGCCCTGGGGATTTCCCAGGAGGCCAAGACCTCCCTGATGACTCAGCAGGGCGCGTTGGTCGGCACCATCGCCTACATGTCCCCCGAACAGGCGGAGGGGAAGCCGGTGGACCCCCGTTCCGATGTCTTCTCCCTGGGCGTGGTGCTCTATGAACTGACCACGGGGTGCCGCCCCTTCGGCGGGGAGACCAGTCTGTCGATCCTGACGTCGATCCTGCGGGACACGCCGAGGCCAGTCACGGAATGCCAGCCAGCCACTCCTGAACGCCTAGATCGGATCATCCGCCGCTGCCTCGAGAAGCATCCCGAGGGGCGCTACCCGAACGCGTCTGCCCTGCGGGACGAGCTGAGGGCCCTGAAGGCGGAGCTCACCTCGGATCCCGGACGGATCGCCATTCCCGTGGGTAAGGCTCCTGCCCGGCGGGTGGCGATGGGGCTCCTGGTGTTGGTCTGTCTGGTGGCCTTCGGGGGCTGGTGGTACCGCCACAACGCCAGGGTCCGCTGGGTCCGCACGGAGGCCTTGCCCAGGCTCGAAGGGATCGTCGAGCGCATCCAGGGCCTCGAGGAAGGGCGCGAGAGCTGGGATGCCTTCCTCCTGGCCAGGCAGATCGCCGCGGTGGTGCCCGGCGATCCCCTGGTGGAAAGGCTGCGGCCGAAGTTCGTGCGGGAGATCGCGATCACTTCGGATCCCCCGGGGGCATCAGTCTTCGCCCGGTACTACGATGAACCGGAGGCGGACCCGGTGTTCCTGGGCAGGACGCCCCTGGAGCGCCTCCCCTATGCCCGGGGGTTCAGCAGGCTCCAGCTCACCCTTGATGGCCACCTCCCCGTGGACGACGTCATCTGGAACTTCCCCCTCATCGGCGACCGGTGGAACTACCGGTTGACCCGGCCGGGCGAATTCCCGGAGGACATGGCCTTCGTCCCCAGCGGCGCCTTCGAGCTGTTCCTGCCCGGACTGGACCACCTGAAGGCCGAACCGACCGCCGCCTTCCTGATGGACCGCCACGAGGTGACCAACCGCGCCTTCAAGCGCTTCGTTGACGCGGGCGGCTACGCCGATCCGAAATACTGGCGGCAGCCCTTCATAGACAAGGGCCGGGAGCTCCCGCTCAGGGAGGCCCTCGCCAGATTCACCGACCGCACCGGGCGCCCAGGGCCCGCGAGCTGGGAAGTGGGTTCCTATCCCGAAGGACGCGACGAGTACCCGGTGTCCGGCGTGAGCTGGTACGAGGCCGCAGCCTATGCCGAGTGGGCCGGGAAGCGCCTTCCCACGATCTTCCACTGGAACCGGGTGGCCTTCACCGTGGCCAGCTCGAGGATCATCCCGCTCTCCAACCTGGGGGGCAGCGGTCCCGTTCCCGTCGGCAGCACCAAGAGCATGAACCGCTTCGGCGTCTCGGATCTGGCGGGCAACGTGCGGGAATGGACCTGGAACGCCAGCGGCTCCGGCCTGGGCCGGTTCATCCTTGGCGGCGGCTGGAACGATCCCGACTACGCCTTCGCCGACGCCTATGCGCAGCCCCCCTTCGACCGCTCGGCCACCAACGGGTTCCGCTGCATCCGACTGCTGGGGGAGGAGCCGAACCTCGCCGCCCTGGAGCGCACGGTGGAACGGCCCTTCAGGAACTTCAATGCGGAGAAGCCGGTGTCCGACGCGGTCTTCGCCCAGTACCTGCGCCAGTTCGCCTATGACAAGTCGCCCCTCGACCCCAGGATCGAAGAGGAGAAACAAACCCCTTCGGGCCTGCGGCAGAAGATCACGTTCAATGCCGCCTACGGCGGCGAGCGGATGATGGCCTACCTGTTCCTGCCGTCCACCGGGAAACCTCCACACCAGATCGTGGTCATGTTCCCCGGTTCAGGGGCGATCAGCGCCCGCTCCAGTTCCACGATCGACCTCGGGCGTCTGGACTTCTTGCCCAAGAGCGGGCGTGCCGTCCTGTACCCGATCTACAAGGGCACCTTTGAACGGGGGGGCGAGCTGCACTCGGACTATCCATCCGATACAGCCTTCTACAAGGACCACGTCATCATGTGGGGCAAGGACCTGGCCCGATCCATCGACTACCTGGAGACGCGCAAGGACATCGATGCGGGGCGCCTGGCCTACTACGGCCTGAGCTGGGGGGCGGCCCTCGGGGCCCTCTTGCCGGCGGTCGAACCTCGCATCAAGGCGAACATCCTCTACGTCGCGGGCCTGCAGTTCCAGCGGGCCCTGCCCGAGGCCGATGCCATCAACTACATCACCCGGGTGAAGCAGCCCACCCTGATCCTCAATGGTGAATTGGACTTTTTCTTCCCGCCCGAAGCTTCCCAGCGTCCCCTGTTCGACCTGCTCGGAACCCCGCCGGCGAACAAGAAGCGGCTGGTGTTCCCGGGTGGCCACTCCGTGCCACGCACTGAGATGATCAAGGAATCCCTGCTCTGGCTCGACCGCTATCTTGGGCCCGTCGGCACCGTTCCGGGCCCCTAGAGGTGGACTAGGATGGAGGCCATGGAACGCGTGGACGCGGTGGTCATCGGTGCCGGTGTGGTGGGCTTGGCCCTGGCCCGGCACCTGGCCCTGCAGGGGCGAGAGGTCGTGGTGCTTGAAGCGGAGGACCGCATTGGCACGGGCATCAGCTCGCGCAACAGCGAGGTCATCCACGCGGGGATCTACTACCCGGCCGGTTCGCTGAAGGCCCGGCTCTGCGTGGCGGGCAACCGTGCCCTCTACGCCTACTGCGCCGCCCATGGGGTGAACCACCGGTGCTGCGGCAAGCTCATCGTGGCCACGGACGGGACCCAGGTGGAGGCGTTGCGCCAGCTGCGGGGTCGCGCCGAGGCCAATGGCTTGGCGGATCTCCAGTGGCTGGAGGCCGCGGAGGCCCTAGCCCTGGAACCTCGCCTCCGCTGCCGGGCGGCCCTACTGTCCCCCAGCACGGGCATCGTGGACAGCCATGGCCTCATGCGGGCCCTGCGCATCGAGGCCGAAGCCCATGGCGCGACGGTGGTGCTGAAGAGCCCCGTGGTTGGCGGCCGGGAGCGGGAGGGCGGCCTCGAGGTGGACGTGGGCGGCGCCGAGCCCATGAGCCTGCAAGCCGAGCGGGTCTTCAACTGCGCCGGACTGGGTGCGGTGGCCCTGGCTCATGGCTTCGAGGGCGCAAACCATGAGTCCCTGCCCCCCCTGCCCCGCCAGTTCGCCAAGGGCAGCTATTTCAGCCTGGCTGGCGCGGCGCCCTTCTCGCGGCTGGTCTACCCGGTGCCCTCCCAGGGGGGGCTGGGCGTGCATCTCACGCTGGATCTCGCCGGTCAGGCCCGCTTCGGCCCAGATGTCGAATGGGTGGAGCGGGAAGACTACGATGTGGAGTCCCACCGCGCCGACAGCTTCTACGCCGAGGTCCGCAGATACTGGCCCGAGCTGCCGGACGGGGCGCTGCAGCCAGCCTATGCAGGCATCCGGCCCAAGCTGCACGGCCCCGGAGAGCTCGCTCCAGACTTCCTGGTCCAGCGGGAGGATGACCATGGAGTGCATGGCCTGGTGAACCTCCTCGGCATCGAATCCCCGGGATTGACGGCCTGCCTGGCCCTGGCCGAGGAGGCCGCCCGCTGAGGCGGCTACCCTTGGGCATGGACGTCCCGCCCTCGCCCCCCATGCCCGCAGCGCCGACCACGCCGCCTGAGATCTCGCTCTGCCTGGAACTGGGCCAGGCCTTCCAGGCCTTCGGCATCCCCGCGCACCGCTTCGAGGATGCGCTGGCCCGCATCGCAGCGAGGCTGGGCCTGGAGGGCCAGTTCTTCGCCCTGCCCACGGCCTTCTTCGCCTCTCTGGGCAGGAGTGGCCACCACTGGACCTTCATCCAGCGCAGCCCCTCCGGAGAGGTCAACCTTGCCAAGCTGTCGGACTTGCAGGAGACCACGGATGCCCTCCTGGAAGGCCGCCTGTCCACCGCCGAGGCCCGCGTTCAGGTCCGGAACATCCTCGCAGCCCCTGACCGCTGGGGGCCCCTCCTGACGATTGCCTGCTTTGGCCTGGGATCGGCTCCTGCCGCTGTGTTCTTCGGTGGCGGCTGGCGGGAAATGGCGATCACCGCCCTGCTGGGGAGCCTCGTGGGCCTCACTGCGGTGCTGCTGGGCCGGACGGCTGGGTCTGCTCGCCTGGTCTATCCCGTGGCGGGCACCCTGGTGGGCTTCCTGGCCCCCGCGGCTGCCCACAGCTGCAGCCATGTCTCGCCCCATGTCCTGACGGTGGCCGGCCTCATCGTCCTGCTGCCCGGCCTGCGGCTGGTGGTGTCCATGAACGAACTGGCCACAGGCAACCTGGTGGCCGGCACCGCCCGCCTGGTGGATACCGCCATGACTTTCCTGTCCCTCGGGTTCGGCGTGGCCCTGGGCCAGCGGCTCGCTGCGCCGATGCTTGACCGGGCTCTGCAGGGCGTGCCCCTGCCCCTGCCCGGTTGGACCCTCCTGCCCACCCTGCTGCTGGCGGCCATGGCCTTCGTGGTGATCTTCAAGGCCCGGTTCAAGGACCTGCCCTGGATCTTCGCGGCCTGCGTCCTCGCGTTCTACGGCACCCGCCAGGGCGCTGTCCTGCTGGGCCCCCAGTTCGGCGTGGGGCTCGGCGCCTTCGTCCTGGGGCTGGGCAGCAACCTCTACACCCGCCTCCAGCATCGTCCGTCTGTCGTGACCCTGCTGCCGGGCCTGATGGTGCTGGTGCCTGGAGGCTTGGGGTTCCGGGGCCTGGAATTCATCATCCAGAAACAGCTGGTGGTGGGTCTCGACACGGCCTTCCAGGCCCTCTTCGTGGCCATTGCCCTGCTGACGGGATTGCTGCTCGCTCACGCGGCGGTGCAGCCCCGGACTGCGCTTTAGGGCAGCACCGGCAGCTCGATGCCGGCCATCTTCTGCACCATCCGGACCACCTGGCAGCTGTAGCCGAACTCGTTGTCGTACCACACGTACAGGACGCAGCGATTGCCCTCGACGATGGTTGCCAGGGAGTCCACCACGCCCGCATGGCGGGAGCCGACGAAATCGCTGGACACCACCTCGGGTGAATTGGTGTAGTCGATCTGGTTCTGGAGCGGTGACTCCAGGGACATGCCCCGCAGGTAGCCGTTGAGCTCGGCCACCGTCGCCGCCTGGCCCAGCTCCAGGTTGAGGATGGCCAGCGACACATTGGGAGTGGGCACGCGGATGGCGTTGCCGGTGAGCTTGCCGCCCAGGTCCGGAATGACCTTGGCCACGGCCTTGGCAGCGCCGGTCTCGGTGATGACCATGTTCAGCGGTGCGCTGCGGCCCCGGCGGGAAGCCTTGTGGTAGTTGTCGATGAGGTTCTGGTCGTTGGTGTAGGAGTGGCAGGTCTCGATGTGGCCATGCAGGATGCCGTAGCGGTCGTTCAGGGCCTTCAGGACCGGTACGATGGCGTTGGTGGTGCAGCTGGCGGCGGAGAAGATCGTTTCGTCGGCGGTGATCAGCTCGTGGTTGACGCCGGCCACCACGTTGGGAATGTCCCCCTTCCCTGGCGCGGTGAGGATGACCTTGGCGATGCCCGGCGCCTGGAGGTGCCGACTCAATCCGGCCCGATCCCGCCACTTGCCCGTATTGTCGATCAGGATGGCGTTGCGGATGCCGTACTGGGTGTAGTCCACGGTCTCCGGGCTGTCCGCGTAGATGATGCGGATCATGTTGCCGTTGGCGATGATGGCGTTCTCGTCCTCGTCGATGGTGATGATGCCGTTGAAGGGCCCGTGCACCGAGTCCCGGCGCAGGAGGCTGGCCCGCTTGAGCAGGTCGTCGGCCGCGCCCTTGCGCACGACGGCGGCCTTGAGGCGGAACTTCTCGCCGCTGCCGGCCTTCTCGATCAGGATGCGGGCCAGCAGGCGGCCGATGCGGCCGAACCCGTAGAGGACGATGTCCTGGGGCTCGTCCAGGATGGGGCTGACTCCCGTGTTGACGCTGGCCAGTTCCCGGCGCACGTAGTCATCGGGATTCAGGCCGCCCCCCTCGGTGGAGAAGTGGAAGGTCAGCTTGCCCAGGTCGATGCGGGCCGGAGCCAGGTCCAGCTTGCTGATGGCCACCAGCAAGGGGAAGGAGTCCGTTACCGACAGTTCGTTGTCGAGAATCTGCCGGGCGAAGCGGTGGGCCTTGAGGATGTCGATGGCCGTGCTGTTGACCAGGGAGCGGCCATACACGGTAAGCACGATGTTCTTCTCGCGGTAGAGACTCCCGAGGATCGGCAGCATCCGCTCCGCGGTGGCTTCCTGGGACTGCCATTCCTTGAGGTAGTTGTCCTGTTTCGCGCCGGTCATGATGTGGATCACTCCTGAATGAAATTCACTGTCTGAACCGTGACTGGCTCCGAACATTCCATTTTGCCCGGGGATGGAGGCGTCGACAAGGATGGGTACCGGAACGCTGCCAGCCGATGGCCACGCCCAGCCGCCACTCAGTCGGCCACGGGTCGAGCGGACCTTCCACTGGCGACAAACGTCGCCAGGGCCACTGCCTGCAGGGCCAGAACCAGGCCAAAGCTGATCTGCATGGCCTGGGTTGGAGTAGCGCCTCGCCTGGCCGCGGCGTCGATGACCCCACCGACACCCCACTGCACGGCGAAGGCGCCAATGAATAGCACCAGGTTGTAGAGGCTGTTCGCCCGTCCGGTGAGCTCATCCGGGAAGAAGAGATTGATCCGGGCCTGAAGCAGGGTGGTCACCGTGGCGAACAGGGCAAAGGGGATCCACAGCAACCAGGCCCACGAGGCGGTCACCGTCAGGATCGCCACCTGGGCCAGGAGGGTGCCGAGCAGCCCCCGGGATACCACCTGGGACACCGTCAATCCCGGCTTGCCGTCATCGGACACGTGGCGCGGCGCCCACCAGCCCAGCCCCAGGTAGGCCAGCAGCAGGAAGAAGTTGAAAGCGAACAGGATGCGGGAGGTCTGGGCCGGGCTCATCTTCAGCACGGTGGTCATCCACGGACCCACCCAGAGCGTCTGCAATGCGATGAACGCGCCCTGGTTGACCATGCCCAGCAGGGCCATGCGCCGGAAGGCCGCCTCCCTGAAAATTCGTCCATAGCCCTCCCGGGAGCCGGTTCGAGCGCCAGGACCAGCTGAAGGGGTCAGCGGCCGGGCGGGGTTCACGCACTCGACGTCCCGAAGCAACAGGAAGATGGCCGCCGCGGCCAGGAGGATCAATAGGGCCATGAACCAGAACACACCCCGCCATCCCACCACTGCCATCGCGGCCGTGACCGGCACCGTCGCGGCCAGGACCCCCGAGGTGCCCGCCACCAGCATCCAGCTGGCCACCTGGCTCTGCCGCTCCGGTGGGAAGCCGCGCCGATAGGCCTTGAAGGGCGCCATGAGGCAGGCCGAGACCCCACCACCGATCAGCGCGCGGCCCACCCACAACCCGAGCAGGGAGGTGCTGCTGGCGAAAATCGCCGCCCCCGCCGCCGCGAACAGCAGCAGCGTCGCCTCTGTCTTGCGCGGGCCGTACTTGTCCAGCCAGATGCCCACGGGTAGCTGCAAGGCGGCGAAACTCAGGAGGTAGGCGGAGGACAGCAGCCCCAGATCGGCCTTCGAAAGACCCAGTTCGGCCAGGAGCGCCGGGGCGATCACCGCATTGATGGACCGGAAGGCGTAGGACAGCAGGTAGGCTGCGGCGAAGCAGAGGAACACGCGGGTCGCCAGCGCCCTGCGCAGGACCGGGGAGGGCTCCGCCATCCCGGAGGCCTAGCCCTTGAACCTTGGATAGGACCCGAGCACCCGCAGCATCACGGCATATTCCCCCAGGTGGTCCAGGGCGCGCCGGACGGGCTCCTCCTGGATCGAGCCGATGAAGTCGATGTAGAAGAGGTACTCCCAGGGACTGCCCTGCAGGGGCCGGGATTCAATCTTGGTGAGGTCGAGGTCCCGCAGGGCGAACACACTCATGGCCTTGAACAGGGCCCCCGGGACGTTCTTGAGGGTGAACACGATGGACGTCTTGGCCTCGCCCAGGAAGGGCTTCGGCTCCCGCTGGATGGCCAGGAAGCGGGTGTAGTTCTCGGGGTCATCCTCGATGCCTTCTTCCAGGACCTGCATGCCGTAGAGCTCCGCCGCGCGCCGGGAGGCGATGGCCGCCGTATCCCGGGCGCCCGATTCCTTGAGCAGCTTCACACTGCCCGCCGTGTCGTAGCCCTGCTCGGCCTGGATGCCATGGCTCCGCAGGTAGCTGGCGCACTGGCCCAGAGCCTGCGGGTGGCTGAGGGCCTTGCGCAGGTCCCGCTTGTCCACGCCAGGGGCGACGATCAGGCAGTGCCGGACGCGCAGGAAGTACTCGCCCACGATCTTCAGGTCATTCCGCAACAGCAGGTCGTAGTTCTGGTGGATGCTGCCCGCCAGGGAGTTCTCGATGGGAATCATGGCCGTCTGACAGACACCCGAGTTCACGGCCTCGAACACGGCCTCGAAGGACTCGCAGGGGAAGGTCTCGACGCCGCCGAAATGACCCAGGAGCGCCTGCTCGGAATAGGCCCCCGCCTCACCTTGGAATGCGACTTTCATCGGACCTCCACAGACTGCCGCTCCGCCCACTCGACGATCTTCCTGAATCCGGCTTCCACATCCTCGTCGGAGGCCGCGATGGTCATGCGCACGAAGCCTTCGCCCTGCTCGCCAAAGGCGGACCCCGGGACCAGTCCCACCTGGGCTTCGTCCAGGATCCGTTCGCAGATCTCCACCGAGGACCGCTTCAGTGGGCGGAAATCCAGGAAGAAGTAGAAGGCGCCCTGGGGCGGTGTGACCAGGACCTTGGTGCTGCCCAGGTCCTGGGCGATGCGCAGGACCGCCGCCCGGCGCCGCCCGTAGGCAGCCCGCATGTCGGCGGTGGCCTGCTGAATGGCGGGATCGCTCAAGGCGAAGGCCGCGGCCTTCTGGATGAAGGGAGCCACGCACGTGATGGAGTTCTGTCCCGCCTTCAAGGCATTCCCGATGACCTGGGCCGGGGCCGCGAGAAAGCCCACCCGCCAGCCGGTCATGGCGTAGGTCTTGGACAGGCTGTTGACGATGAGCGTCCGGTCCTTGGCGCCCGCCACCGCCGCGGCGCTGGTGGGACGATCGCCGTAGTGCAGGCTGCCGTAGACCTCGTCGCTGACGATCCACAGGTCATGGACCCGGGCCAGCTCCTGCAGCGCCTGGAGGTACTCCCGAGTAGGGTAGGCGCCCGTGGGATTGGAGGGGTAGTTCAGCACGATCACCCGGGACTTCGGCGTGAGCGCCTTCTCCCAGGCGTCCAGGGAGGGGATGAACCCGTGCTCGGCGGGCGCCGGGACGCGGACCACCTGCCCGCGCAGCATGGTGGCCATGTTGGCGTGGGTGGCCCAGGAGGGGTCGGGAACCAGCACTTCGTCACCCGGGTTCAGGATGGCCTGCATGGCCGTGTAGTAGGCGTGGATGCCACCGTGGGTCACCAGGATCTCCGAACCCGGATCGTAGGCCACGCCTTCGTCCCGCTGCAGCTTCGCGGCGATGGCCTGGCGCAGGTCCGGATAGCCGCTGGAAGGGCCGTAGTGGGTCAATCCGCCCTGCATGGCCCGGAGCGCCGCGTCGAGCACCGAAGGTGGTGTGGCGAAATCCGGATCGCCCACCTGCAGGCCGATGATGGGCTGCCCGCTGGCCTTCAGCGCCAGGATCCGGTCCGCCATGGCGACGGTGGCGGACTGGCGGATCAGATCGAACTGCTGGTTCAACGACGTCATGGATTTTCCAAAACTCCATGTTGGCATTGCGGCCTCCGGATTGCCGCGAGGGGATGCTGTTATTTCTTCCTGGGTGCGCCTGGCGGAACTGGACCAGCGTTTCGGCAAGCCCTCGTGTTACGATGTTTTACCGCCCCGGAGTTCCCATGCGTGCCCTGCTTCTGGCCCTGGCGCTGCCCCTGCTGGCCCAGGATCTGCCCATGCCCGCCAACCTCAAGGCGGACGGTGTGGCTCCCATTCCCATCGCACTCATGAAAGAGCTCAGCCGCTACAGCGAATCCCGGGGAGCCGTTCTGTCGGACTGGCATCCCCTGCGACGCGAGCTGCTGATCGCGACCCGCTTCGGCGACGTGCCCCATCTGCATCGGGTGGCCCAGCCCATGGGCGCCCGCACCCAGGTGACCTTCGGTCCGGAGCGGATCAGCAGCGGGACCTTCGAGCCCACCATGGGGAACTTCCTCGTCTACGGTCAGGATACGGGTGGTGGAGAGTTCTTCCAGTTCTACCGGCTCGACCTCCAGACCCGAAACACAACCCTGCTGACCGATGGCAAGAGCCGAAACACTGGCGCCCGGTTCAGTCCCGATGGCCGCTGGCTCAGCTATGCCAGCACCCGGCGCAACGGCACCGACACGGACATCTGGCTCATGAACCCCCTCCATCCTGAAGGCGCCCGCCTGCTGCTGCAGGTGCAGGGTGGCGGCTGGGAGGCGGTGGACTGGAGCCGGGATGGAAGGCACCTCCTGGTGGAAAACGGCCTGAGCATCACAGAGACCGAGCTGTACAGCGTGGAGGTCTCGACTGGAAAGAAGCTGCGCCTGAGCCCTGAGGGCAAGGTGGCCGCCTACGGCAACCCCACCTTCAGCGCCGATGGCAAGGGGGTCTACCTCACCACGGACCTGGACTCCGAGTTCCAGCGGCTGGCCTACCTGGACCTGGCCAAGGGCAGCTTCCGGTTCCTGCGTCCCGCGCTGCGCTGGAATGTGAGCAGCCTGGCCCTGAGCCGCGACGGCCGACACCTCGCCTACGAGGTGAATGAGGACGGGCTTTCCGTCCTGCGGGTGCTGGAGACGGCCACGGGCAAAGAGAGGCCCCTGCCGCGGCTGCCCAAGGGCGGCGTTTCAGGCATCAGCTGGCGCCCCAACGGTCTGGATCTCGCCTTCACCATCAACAGCGCCCAGAGTCCCTCGGATGTCTACTCTCTGCACCTGCCCACGAAGAAGCTCACCCGTTGGACCCAGAGCGAGACCGGCTACGTGGATGCCGCCACCTTCCGCGAACCCGAGCTCATCCACTGGAAGTCCTTCGACGGCCTGGGCATCTCAGGCTTCCTCTACCGCCCGGACCCGGCCCGGTTCCAGGGGCCCAGGCCGGTGATCGTCAATATCCATGGCGGCCCGGAAGGCCAATTCAAACCCGGCTATCTCGGTGCGACCAACTACCTCATCAACGAGCTCGGCTGCGCGGTGCTCTACCCCAATGTCCGGGGCTCCAGCGGCTATGGAAAGACCTTCCTGGACCTGGACAATGGCTTCAAGCGTGAAGACAGTGTCATGGACATCGGCGCACTGCTTGACTGGATCGTCGGTCAGCCCAGCCTCGACAAGGACCGCGTGATGGTCACCGGCGGCAGCTACGGCGGCTACATGACCCTGGCCTGCATGACCCACTTCAACGCCCGCCTGCGCTGCGGCGTGGACGTGGTGGGCATCTCCAACTTCGTCACCTTCCTGCAGAACACCCAGGGCTATCGCCGAGACCTGCGCCGAGTGGAGTACGGCGATGAGCGCGACCCCAAGATGCGGGAGTTCCTCACTCGCATCAGTCCCACCACCAATGCCTCGAAGATCACCAAGCCCATGTTCATCGTGCAGGGGCACAACGATCCCCGCGTGCCCTACTCCGAAGCCACCCAGATGGTGGAAGCCATCCGCAGGAACCAGGGGCCGGTATGGTACCTCGAAGCCGCCGACGAGGGCCACGGCTTCGCGAAGAAGGCCAACCGCGATGTCCAGTTCGCCGCCACGGTGCTCTTCATCAAACAGCACCTCATCAAGTAGGAGAACCTCTGGAACATCTGACCGGAAGGCCCCGGACAGCCGAGGGCCCAGGCCAGCCGGAGTCGGGACCTGTGTCCAGTTTCAGTTGGCCTTGACAGTGAATTCCCAGGCTTCCACATCCGTGAAGATGGCGTACTCGCCGGGAGGAAGGACCAACGGCAGGGTCAGGGTCACGCTCCCATCGGAGGCCTGAACGGGCTTGGGACGCTGACCCAGGGGGATGATCTCATTTGGCTGGGCCGGGAAGAAGTCGTTGCCGACCACCTTCATCACCCAGGACCTCTGGCCCGACTTCCTCTCCAGCTTCACGAGGTTGATGGGATTGGCCAGGCTCTTCAGGTCGATGGAGCCCATGTCGATGTAGATCGGAGACCCGCTCACGGATCGATCCGACGTGTCGCCCCTCACCTCGAAATAGACGGTCCAGCTCGAATTCCCACGGGTCGACCGGGCGGGCTTGATGGGCGTGGCCTCCAGGGCCACACGGGAATCGTCGGCCATCACGAGCTGGATCCTTGCCTCGGTTGGCCTGAAGTTCCAATTGAGGTCCTGCGCATGGACTGGAACCGCCCCCAGCAGCAGGGGCATGACGAAGAGCAGGGTTCGTAGTCTCATGGTCATCCTTCTCACCAATAAATCGATCAACTGGTCAGCGGGGCAGAGGCGGTTCTCATTGTCAGGAAAGGGTCGAAAGAGCCTTTTTAATATAGGACGTTCCAAAACGAGGACCAGGATTTACCTAGTGACTGGCGATTTCAAGGCTGCCTTTTGTCCAGATCCTGGCGGTGGGGGCAAGGATGTTGGGAAAGACCTTCACGCTGATCCTGGATCAGTGTTTGGGGGTCTTCGTGAGTTCCGTAGATCTGGAATATCAACAGAAGTGAGCGATGCCATGGGTTCGACACCCTCGAAGTGGCATTGCAACATCCGGGCCGCCTCCTCACTCCCCCGGGGGCCGGGAATAGCCAGGGGTCCAGGCGCAGGATGGATATGGTTTGAATATTTGAAGAAAATTTTAGTGCATTCTAATCAAATTCGCTTCATTCTTGAAAGCGAGGTGTACTATGTCCCTCCTTCCCTTCACCCAGAAAGCCAATGACGTCCTGGTCGCGGCCCGGGAGCGGGCTGTCCGGGACCAGCACCCGGAGTTGGTGCCACAGCACCTTTTCGCCGCCCTGCTGAACCCGGAGGCGGGACTGCACCCCCTCCTGGAACGGGCCGGCTTGACGCCCGAATCCATCCAGGGCCTGGAAGGAGCCGCAGAAGCCCTCCTCAGCAAGCTGCCCAGGGCCGTGGGCGGAGCCGAGCCACAGGTCGGGGCCGCTTTCCGCCATTTCCTGGAAGTTTCCAGCGACACAGGCCGGGGCCTGGGTGATCGCTTCCTGGCCACCGATGCCCTCCTGCTGGCCCTGGCCAACGCCCATACGGACGCGAAGAAAGTGCTGGAGCGCTTCGGCCTGGACCGGAAGACCCTGGAGGCCGCCATCCGCGAAACCCGCAAGGGCTCGAAGGTCGAAGACGAAAAGGCCGAAGAGAAGTTCGCGGCCCTGGAGAAGTACGCCAAGGACTACACGGCCCTGGCCGCCGCCGGGAAGCTGGATCCCGTCATCGGCCGCGACGAGGAAATCCGCCGGGTGCTGCAGGTGCTGTCCCGGCGCACCAAGAACAACCCCGTGCTCATTGGCGAACCCGGTGTGGGCAAGACGGCCATCGTGGAAGGTCTGGCCCAGCGCATCCACAAGCGGGACGTGCCCGAAAGCCTCAAGGGGATGCGGGTCATGGGCCTGGACATGGGCGCCCTGGTGGCTGGCACCCAGTACCGGGGTCAGTTCGAGGAGCGCTTGAAAGGTGTCATCGACGAAGTGGAAAAGGCCGATGGTGAAGTGGTGCTCTTCATCGACGAGCTGCACCTGCTGGTGGGCGCGGGGGCCGTGTCCGGCGGCATGGACGCGGCCAACCTGCTGAAGCCGGCCCTGGCCCGGGGCGAGCTGCGCTGCATCGGCGCCACGACCCTGGACGAGTACCGCAAGTACATCGAGAAGGATGCCGCCCTCGAGCGTCGCTTCCAGCCGGTGTTCGTGGATGAGCCTGGGGTCGAGGACGCCATCTCCATCCTGAGGGGCCTGAAGGAGCGCTACGAGCTGCACCACGGCGTGCGCATTCAGGACGCCGCCCTGGTGGCCGCCGCCCAGCTGAGCCACCGGTACATCGCCGACCGCTTTCTGCCGGACAAGGCCGTGGACCTCATGGACGAGGCGGCCAGTGCCGTGCGCATGCAGCTGGACAGCCGGCCCACGGAGATCGACGTGCGGGAGCGCCGGGAGATGCAGCTGCAGCTGGAGCGGCACTCCCTCACCAAGGAAAAGGATGCTGCAAGCCGTGCGCGGCTTGCAGATATTGAAAAAGAACTGGCCGAGCTGAACGAGGAGTTATCCAAGCTGCGGGCCCAGTGGGAAAACGAGAAGAAGGTGATCGAGGGGGCCCGCGCCATCCAGAAGAAGCTGGACGATCTCCGCATCGAGCTGGAACAGGCCAAGACCAAGGGCGAATACGAGCGGGCCTCGAGGCTGGAGTACGGCGAGATCCCGGCCCTGGAAAAGCAGCTGACGGCCACCTCTCCCAGGGAGAGCGCCATGCTCCGCCTGGAGGTGGGCGAGTCCGACATCGCCGCCATCGTGAGCCGCTGGACCGGCATTCCCGTAAGCCGAATCCTCGAAGGAGAAGTCGAGAAGCTGCTGCTCATCGAAACCCGCCTGCGGGAGCGTGTGGTCGGTCAGGAACCCGCCTTGCTGGCCATCGCCGATGCCCTGCGCCGCAACCGCGCCGGGCTGGGTGATCCCAAGCGGCCCATCGGCAGCTTTCTCTTCCTGGGACCCACGGGCGTGGGCAAGACCGAAGTGGCCCGGGCCCTGGCGGAGTTCCTCTTCGACGACGAGAACGCCCTGGTGCGAATCGACATGAGCGAGTTCACCCACGAGGCCGACGCCACCCGCCTCATCGGCGCCGCGCCCGGCTATGTGGGCTACGAGGAGGGCGGGCGTCTCACCGAGGCCATCCGCCGCCGCCCCTACGCCGTCATCCTCTTGGATGAGATGGAGAAGGCCCACCCGCGCACCTTCGACCTCTTCCTGCAGGTGCTGGAGGACGGCCGCCTCACGGACGGCCAGGGACGCACCGTGGATTTCCGCAATACGGTGGTGCTCATGACCACCAATCTGGGCAGCCAGGCCATCTTCGATGCGGGGGGCGATACCTCGAAGGCGGAAGTGGCCGTCCAGGCCGCCCTGCATGCCCACTTCCGCCCGGAATTCCTGAACCGCCTCGATGAGGTGGTGATCTTCCACTCCCTTACCCGGGTGGACATGAAGGCCGTGGCTCGCATCCAGTTGAAGCGGGTGGAGGGCCTGCTTCAGGCCCAGCGCCTGGGCCTGGAAGTCCCGGATGCGGCCCTGGACTGGCTGGCTGCCGAGGGCTTCGACCCCCAGTTCGGCGCCCGGCCCCTCAAGCGCCTCATCCAGCAGGTCGTGGTCAATCCCCTGAGTCGTCTCGTCCTCCAGGGCCAGCTCCAGCCCGGGGGACTCGCGCGGCTGTCGATCCGGGACGGGCAGCTCCTGGTGGAGGCCGAGGCCGTCCAGTAGGGCGCCCCGGCCCGGCAACCATTCGCCCCGCGCTCCGCTTGGGCTCCTGGGCCGGGCCTGCTCCCCCGCGATCGAACGCGCCACTGGCGCGTTCTCCCACTCGGCCGGCGCTGCGCTTGGCCTCGCGGAGCGGGTCCCGCGGCTTCGACCCCCAGTTCGGCGCCCGGCCCCTCAAGCGCCTCATCCAGCAGGTCGTGGTCAATCCCCTCAGCCGCCTGGTCCTCCAGGGCCAGCTCCAGCCCGGGGGACTCGCGCGGCTGTCGATCCGGGACGGGCAGCTCCTGGTGGAGGCCGAGGCCATCCAGTAGGGCGCCCCTGCCCGGCAACCATTCGCTCCGCTCGGCTGGCAACTGTTGGGAGATTTTCGTCGTTTCTTGCAATATACAATAAATGCGCTTGATGACCGCATCCGGCCCACAGCCCGAAACTTGCCTTCGGCACGCCCGGGCCCGATGAGGTCTGGGTACCTGGAGTCGGCGTGCCTCTCACCCAACCCGTCCCGATTCTCATCGTGGATGATGAAGCGGATCTTCGAAATCTGCTGGTAGAGGCCCTGCAGGACCAGGGCTATGCCGCCGAGGGGGCCGAAGGCGGTGCCCAGGCCCTGGCCCTGGTGCATGACAAGCACTTCCCGGTGATCTTCACGGACCTGAACATGCCCGGCGGGTTGTCGGGTCTGGAGCTCCTGCGGGCCGTCCACAACGAGGATCCCCAGAGCATCGGCATCCTCATGACCGGGTATGCCACCACGGAATCCGCCATCCAGGCCCTGAAGCGCGGGGCCTACGATTTCATCCAGAAGCCCTTCAAGCTCGCGGAAATCGAGGCCAGCCTGGAGCGGGCCCTGGAGCATTACCGCCTGGTCCGGGAGAACGAGGAATACCAGAAGAACCTGGAACGGATGGTGGAGACCCGCACCCAGGAGATCCTGGGGCTGAAGAACGACATCGAGCGGCTCTTCGAGGGCTTCGTCAACGCCTCGGTCACCGCCATCGAGGCCCGCGATCCCAGCACCTCGGGTCATTCCAGCCGCGTGGCCGACCTGACCGTGGGGCTGGCCGAAGCGGTCAACGCCACACCCAACGGACCCTACGGGGCCATCGAGTTCAATGCCCTGCAGCTCCGCGAGATCCGCTACGCCAGCCTCTTGCATGATTTCGGCAAGGTGGGCGTGCGCGAGCAGGTCCTGGTGAAGGCCAAGAAGATCGAAGGGGACCGGCTGGAAAGCATCTACCAGCGCCTGCATCAGCGCACCTTGGAGACCATGCGCGACCGGCTGCTGGACGCCTGGAGCAAGGGCCACTCGTTCGACCACGATACGGTCGGGGGTTTCCTGAACCAACAGGAGGAAGAGACCCAGCGGCTCATGGAGCTGGTCCGTCGCAGCAACGAACCCACGGTGCTGCCCCAGGAAGTGGCCCAGGAGTTGAACCTGCTCGGGGACCTCACCTTCCAGCACTGGACCGGAGACCGGCGAACGCTCATCGAACCCAACGATCTGGACCTCCTGCGGATTGCCAAGGGGAGCCTGTCCGAAAGCGAGCGGGAAGAGATCCAGAACCATGTCACCTACACCTACCGCTTCCTCAGTCAGATCCCATGGACCAAGGAACTGGCCGGGGTGCCGGGCATCGCCTGGGCCCACCACGAGCGGCTGAACGGCAAAGGCTATCCTCGGCAGCTCCTGGAGCCAGACATCCCGGTGCAGAGCAAGCTCATGGCCGTGACCGATGTCTACGATGCCCTGACCGCCGCCGACCGTCCCTACAAGGCCGCGGTCAGCCTGGAGCGCAGCCTCGACATTCTGGCCCAGGAAGCCAAGGTGAACCTGCTGGATTCCGAAGTGCTCAAGATCTTCCTGGAGGCCCGGATCTACGAGCGGACCATCCCGCAGGGGCGGACCCCATGATCCACCAGCCCATTCTGATCGTCGATGACGAGCTGGAGGTCCGCACCACACTGCTGGAAGCACTGGGGGACCAGGGCTATTCGGCGGAGGCGGCGGCCAGCGGCGAGGAAGCCCTGGTGCGCATGGCCAAGCGGTCCTTCCCCGTGGTCCTCACGGATCTCCACATGCCGGGCGGCCAGACGGGGCTGGACCTCATCGACGCCATCCGGAACCGGTTCCCGGACACCCTCTGCATCCTCATCACCGCCTACGCCACCCTCGATACCAGCATCGAGGCCCTGAAGCGCGGGGCCTATGACCTGATCCAGAAGCCCTTCCGTCTCGCCGAAATCGAAGTGGTGCTGAACCGGGCCCTGGACCACGCGAACCTGCTCCGAAAAGTCAGCGCCTACCAGGAGGAACTGGAGTCCCGCATCCTGAGCCGCACCCAGGATCTCCGAAGGGCCAATCAGGCGGCCCTGGAACTGTGCGACCTCAGCCTCCAGGCCCTCGACCTGCCTGACCTGGCGACCGCCCTCGAGCCGCTCCTGGGGCAGCTTGTGGTTCGCTGGGCGCCGGATGGCCTGGGCTGCTACCGGCGGCAGGCGGATGGGACCATGGATCTGGTCGCGAGGCGGGGCCCCAAGGGCCTGCCGGCGGCTCTGGAACGTCCCAAACCGGGTCCCCTGCTGGCTCCGGGCTTCGGTTACGCCGATGAGTACCTGCTCCCCCTTGGCAGCGCCGGCTGGCTCTACCTGGGCTTCGAAAGCCGCTCAGTCTTCTCGGAAACCGATCCGGTCTTCCTCCTGCTCGCCCGCCATCTGGAACTCATCCTCCGGGTAAGGTGAGGGGATGGACAGCGCCTCTCAGCTCCTTTGGACCGGCTTTCGCGGACTTGATCCGGCCGCTGTGGAACTCGCCTTCCGTCCCGGCGGTGTCATCCTTTTCGCCCGCAACCTCGATCCGGATCCCGCCACTGGGCCCCTCCGTTGCCGGACCCTCATCGAGGGCCTCCAGGCCCGCTTCGGGGCTGAGTTGCCCCTGGCCGTGGCGCTGGATCAGGAGGGCGGCCCCGTCAGTCGGCTGCGTCCCTGGACGGGCCCCACGCCGCCCCTGCGCCACCTCTGGACCCAAGGGGGCGCCGAGGCCTGCGCCGCCTGGGGATTTTTGTGGGGCGAAGGCCTTCGCATGCTGGGGTTCAATGTGGATTTTGCCCCCGTCCTGGACCTCTGGGATGGCCACCCGGGTGCCGGGATCGGGGACCGTGCGGCCAGCCCGCTGCCGGCCGAGGCTGCCAAGGCCGCTGGCGCGTTTCTGCACGGCCTGGAAACCGCGGGTGTCAGGGGCTGCCTCAAGCACTTCCCGGGACTGGGAGGCACGACCCTGGACAGCCACCAGGGCCTCCCCTGCCTGGAGGACGCCAGCCAGGTCCAACGGAATGCGGAAGCCTTCATCCCCCTGGCCCACCCGGATCGCCTGGTGATGGTGGCCCACTTGCGCACTCCTGCCAGCGGTCCCCTGCCCGCGAGCCTCCACCGGGGTTCCGTGCAGGACAATCCCTGGGGCATCCGGGGGCGCTTCCTGCCCGATGACCTGGAGATGGGCGGCTGCACGGACTGGAGCTGGGAGGACCGGGTGCGGCTCTCGCTGGAGGCTGGCCACCAGTGGCTGCTGGTCTGTCAGACCCCCGAAGGGTGGACGGCCTGCGCCGAAGCGGTGCGAAGCCTCCCTGGCGTCCTCTGCTCACCGGCCCTGCAGGCCACGCGCACCCTGCGTCGTCACCTCCCGGTGGCCACTCCGTTTGATTCCCGAGCCTGGGACCAGTGGCTGGCCCGGCTCCAGGCCGCCGCCAAGGAGGTGTGATGTCCGGGCGCATCCTCATCGTCGATGACAACGCAATGATCCGCAGTGAGATCAAGGCCGTGCTCATGAAGGACGGCAGTTTCACCCACTTCATGGAAGCCGCAGACGGCCTGACGGCCTTCAAGACCATCATGGAGCAGCCGCCGGACCTGGTGCTCTGCGACCTGGTCATGCCGGGCTTTGATGGGCTCAAGTTCCTGGGCCTCAAGGCCAGTCGCAAAGAACTGGAGCAGATCCCGGTCATCATCCTCACCGCCGAAGACGACCTGGATCGCAAAGCCGAGATCCTCGAGCGCGGCGCCTCCGACTACGTGACCAAACCCTTCCACGAAAAGGAGCTGCTGGCCCGGGTGCGCATCCACACCAAGCTGAAGCTGCTCCAGGACGAGCTGCGGGAAACGAACGCCCGCCTCGAGACTTTGTCCGTCACCGACCCCCTCACGGGCCTGGCGAACCGGCGCCGGCTCATGACCCGGCTGGAAGAAGAAGTCGAGCGGGCCCGCCGCTACAGGACACCCCTGTCCGTGGTCATGATCGACATCGATCACTTCAAACAGGTCAATGACACCCACGGCCATGCCATGGGTGATGCCGTGCTCCGGAACATCGGCACCTTGTTGAAGGGCAACGTGCGCACCACCGATCTCGCCGCGCGGTACGGGGGCGAGGAGCTGACCCTGGTGCTGCCCCATACGGACACCGCCGCAGCCCTCCAGGTGGCCGAAAACCTGCGGCAGCTGTTCTCGGAGCTTGAGCACCAGCTGGATCGCGTGACCCTGAAGAAGACCGTCAGCATGGGCGTCGCCGCCCGCGACGGCCAGGGGGACGTCCCCCACGCCGAGGATCTCCTCAAGGCCGCCGACGAGGCCCTCTACCGCGCCAAGCAGGGCGGGCGGAACCGGGTCGAGGTGGCAGGGTAGGTTTCAGGCCTTACTTCGCGGCCTTCCTCAATGCCTCGACCTTGTCCGTGTTCTCCCAGCTGAATTCCGGGCGGCCGAAGTGGCCATAGGCGGCGGTGGCGCGATAGATGGGCTTGCGCAGGTCCAGGGCCTCGATCATGGCCTTGGGGGTGCAGCTGAAGACCTCCCGGACGGCGCGGACGATGGCCTCATCCGAGACCTGGCCCGTGCCGAAGGTATCCACGGCGATGGAGACGGGCTCCGCCACGCCGATGGCGTAGGCCAGCTGGATCTCGCAGCGGGCCGCAAGTCCAGCCGCCACGATGTTCTTGGCGATGTAGCGGCCCATGTAGGCGGCGCTGCGGTCCACCTTGCTGGGATCCTTGCCGGAAAAGGCGCCGCCGCCGTGGTGGCCCGTGCCGCCATAGGTGTCCACGATGATCTTGCGGCCCGTGAGGCCCGTGTCGCCCATGGGCCCGCCCACCACGAAGCGTCCGGTGGGGTTCACGTGGTAGATGGTCTGGGCATCCAGCAGTTCCGCCGGCAGGGCCGCCTTGATCACGTCCTGGAGGATGCTGTCCCGGATGGTGTTCTGGGTGACGTGCTCGTCGTGCTGGGTGGAGATGACCACCGTGTGGATGCGCTTGACCTGGTCGCCCTCGAATTCCACCGTGACCTGGGACTTGCCATCCGGCCGGAGCCAGGCGAGCTGGCCGTTCTTCCGTACTTCGGACAGCCGCCGGGTGAGCAGGTGGCTGAAGTGGATGGGCGCGGGCATCAGCTCCGGGGTGTCGCTGCAGGCGTAGCCGAACATGAGACCCTGGTCGCCGGCGCCGCCGGTGTCCACGCCCATGGCAATGTCGGGGCTCTGCTGGTCAATGGTCACCATCACCGCGCAGGTGGCGTAGTCGAACCCCTTGATGTGGTGGTCGTAGCCAATGTCCTTGACCACGTCCCGGACCAGGGCGGCCACGGGGATGTAGGTCTCCGTCGTGATCTCGCCAGCCACCAGCACGAGGCCCGTGGTCAGCAAGGTCTCGCAGGCCACGCGGCTGCGGGGGTCGTCCTTCAAGGCCGCATCAAGCACGGCATCCGAGATTTGATCCGCCATCTTGTCGGGATGACCCTCGGTGACACTTTCGGATGTGAACAGGTGACGCCCCTGGGTGGCCATGCTGCGCTCCTCAGCCCCCGGGAAAACCTGCCTTGGGGGCAAACCATGACTATAACCCGGAGCCGCCAGCGCATACACCTTTAGGATGAAGCGTAAGTCCTTGCCTTGCTCTAGCCTGGGGGACTAAGGTTGGGGTGTTTCCCGGCTTTGCTGCGCACGCCCATCGCCCCCCGTGGAGGAACCCATGAATCCATTCCGTCGCTCGACGCTGGCCCTCGCCTTGATGGCCGCCTCCCTCCTGGTGGTCGCCCCCGCCTGCAAGCGTGAAGATCCCCAGATCCGGGAGTTGACGCAGAAGGCCGCCGAGGCGGACAAGGCCAGTCAGGAAAGGAGCCAGGCCAGCAGCGAGGAGCAGAAAAAGCTGGCGCAGGCCGGGGTCAACGACATCAAGCCCAATGCCGAGACCCTCCAGCTCACGGATGAGCAGAAGAAGGCCCTGGAAGAGCGCATCAAGAACGAGAAGAACAGCTCGTACCAGGCCCTGCTCCAGGAAGTGCTGGACAAGGACAAGGAGATCAAGGACCTCAACAGCAAGATTGCCAAGATCAGGGCCGACCTGCCCAAGCCCGACCTCGCCAAGCCCAACGACAGCCACTACGGTATGGCCTTGCGCTTCCTGAAGAAGAAGGGGGTGCCCGAGGCCGAGGCCAAGAAGCTGGTGAGCCGTGTGGCCATCCTGGACAAGCTGGCCCCCGGCTTCGAGGTCTACCACTTCTACGCCAACGGCACTTACGGCACCTGGGTGTCCCAGGGCAAGGCCAAGATCACCCCCAATGACCTGATGCGCCAGGAGCGGGAGAAGGTCGAAGGCGAACGCGACGAGGCCGTGGCCCAGAACGAGAAGCTGCAGGAAGAGGTCACCGACCTCGCCAGCCAGAAGCAGAAGATCGAAGAGGAGATCGTCGGCCTTCGCTCCGAGCGCACCAGCCTCATCGAGGAGCGCGCCAAGCTCCAGTCGGACAATGCCGCCCAGGTGTCCAAGCTGAATTCGCTGCACTACCTCGTCGGCACCCGCGACAAGCTCAAGGCCGACGGCGTCATCGAGATTCCCGTCTTCGCCAAGGACCGGGCGGGCAAGAACTGGCGGGACGAGGTCTTCACCCAGAGCCTCGACCTGCGGTCCGGCAAGACCATCACCATCAAGGCCGCCGACCTGGGCCTGAAAAAGCTCGGCAAGGTGAATGTGGTCCCCGGTTCCTATGTCAAGGACGAGCACTACAAGCTGGTCATCAGCGAAGACAAGCAGACAGCCACCGTCGAGCTCATCAATGCGAGCCGTTTTAAGAACGACAAGGTCGTCTTTGCCGTGACCGATTGACCTACCCAAGGTAAAAAAATCAGGCCCCCTCGGGGGCCTTTTTTTTCTATGGCATTTCCATTCCCAGACGCCTATCGTCAACCAACTTACCTACCGTCCTTCCAAACCCCTCCCATGAGGTGCGCGATGCATTCACGCTTATCCCAAGCGGCCCTAGGATCCCTGCTCCTGGCCCTGCTGGCCTGCAGCGGCGGCGGCAACTCCACAGCCCCCAATCCGGACGTCCCCAGCGCCACCGCGCCTGTGTTCGATCCGGGCAATTCGAAGATCCCCCTGCCGAACATCCTGGCCACGGCCGTGGCCCCGGATCCCCTCACCGGCGCCTACACCAGCCACACGACTGGTGCGACAGTCGTGGGAGCCCGGCCCGCAAACACGTCCATGACGCCGCCCGAGGCCCTGGCCTACGTGAACAAGTACGAGATGGGCAGCACCAACGCCGTGTCCGGCGTCAATGCCCCGGTCTACATGCAGTTCACAGCGCCCGTGGATGCCACCACCGTGACCGCTGCCAACGTCAAGGTCTTCCAGCTGACACCTGATGCGGCCGGCACCGAAAATGGCGCCCTGGGCTTCACGGATGTCTCCGCGATGTTCAGCTATCACTATGTGGCGGGCGGAACGGACCTCTTCCTCTACCCGAACTTCCCCCTGCTGCCTGGAACCCGCTACCTCTACCTGGTCACCAGCCGGGTGAAGGACACGGCCGGCAAGCCCATTGCCGCCTCGCCCTATTTCGATCTGCTGAAGTCCCCTACCCCGCTCACGGGTTCCCTGGCGCAGCTGGAGCAGATCCGCGGAGATTTCCTTCTCAACAACGCCGCGGCACAGAACAACCTCACCAACCCCATCCTGCTGCGCGGCTACTACAAGACGATGAGCGATCTCGTCGCGGCCACCGCCACCACCACCGTCACCAAGCTGGGCGACATCACCCTGCTGGGCCGGTTCATCACCACCGGCGCCGGGGTCATGTCCCTGACCACCACCAGCCCCTCCGCCACGGGCGCCAGCCGCATTCCCGTGGAAAGTGCCCTCCGGGCCTTCGCCTTTGGCTCCGACAACGGCCTTCCGGGCGGCCTCCTGGCCGCCAAGGCCTGGGACAACACGGTCACGACTTCAGCCACCTTCACGGCTGCCAATAATGGAAATGCCGATCCCGCTGTCGCCGCCACGGGCACCAATGCCTATTGGGGCGCCGTGCTCACCGCTGCCCACCTGACGGTCACCCCCGCCCCCGCCACCGTGGGAACGGTGATCCTCGGCACCTTCAACAGTGCCGATCTGTCCATCGACCCTGTCGTCGCCAAGGCCAACGCCGCCACCATGGACCTGACCGCCGTCACCGGCGCCTGGAACCCGGCCGCGGGCGTCGTCCAGGCCTTCCGCCCTGATGGCCTGCATGCCTTCGGCTTCTACCATACCAATCGGACGGTCCACTTCGTCTACGTCGCGCCGGCCACCGGCAGCAACTGGCCCCTGGTCATCTTCCAGCACGGCATCACCGACCAGAAAGAGTCCATCATCGCCGTCGCCCAGACCCTGACCGCCATGGGCCGGGCCGTCATCGCCATCGACCTGCCCCTCCATGGGGAACTGCAGTTCCCCGGCCATACGACCGGCGCCGCCTGGGGCCAGGACTTCATGGCCGTCGGCGCACCCCTGGCCACCCGGACCAACATCCAGCAGGCCGCCCTCAACCTGACCCGCCTGGAGTACCTCATCCGGACGAACAACACCGGGTTCGGCGCAGCCACCCCTTCGATCAGTGACATCAAGTTCCTGGGCCACAGCCTGGGCTCCATCGTGGGCGCCTACTACCTGGCGAGCAACACCACCCTCGATTCGAATCCAGCCCACCTGCCCTACACCCAGGATTCTCTCAATCTCAACATGAAGGGCTACCTGTCCGTGCCCGGCGCCCGGACCGCCTACCTCATCCAGAACAGCCCGACCTTCGGACCTTCAGTCGACGCGGGACTGGCTGCCCAGGGCATCGCCAAGAACACCCCGACCTACCACCAGTTCTTCCAGGTCACCCAGAGTGTGGTGGATCCCATCGATCCCGCCACCATCACCACGCCGCTCTACGGCATCGCCTCCGGCGCCCCGGTGGATGGCCCCAGCCGCCTGTCCGGCCGCATCACCATCCAGGAATCCACCACCAGCACCTACAGTGCCACGCTGGGCAGCGATGGACTCCCCATCCCCACCAACGGTGACCTCGTCATCGGCAACGCTTACACACGCTACTTCGCCAGCGCCCTGGGCGGACGGGGCGTGCTGGGCACCGCCGGTGCCGCCGTCGCCCCTGACTTCCTGCAGCTGGGCTACGTGGCCCTAGGCGCCACGGTCGCGCCCCATGCCGATGGGGTGGTGGGAACCCCCTTCCTGTTCGAGTTGGAAGGTGCCGCCCTTACACCCAAGGTCGGCAGTGCCGCCATCACGGCCACGGCCAGTTCTCCGGAGCAAGGCTACTTCCAGTTCGATCAAGCCAGCATCAAGCACAGCTCCATTCTTGATCCCACCGCCAACGCACTCAACACCTACCTGATCCAGACCCAGATGGGCTACTTCCTGGCCGGCAAGGGCGCCGTGGTGGATCCCACCCACTTCGCGCCCCCCGCTCCCGCGATGATCGTCGGCACCCCGGTCAAGGATGTCCAGGTACCTCCAGCCTACAAGATCCTCGGGCGCAACTGACCTGAACCACCACCAGGAAAGGCGGGGCTTCGGCCCCGTCTTTTTTTTAGGTGATTCCCAGCTCCGGGAAGGCCTCCAGCAGCTGCCGGCGGGCTTCCAGCAGCTGGGGCACTGCGGGATCCCGGCGCCGCAGGAAGCCCCGGATGGCCTGCCGGTCCTCCGCGGCGCGCTCGCGGATGGGCAGGCCCAGGCCCGTGGCCACCAGCGCCAATGGCGCCAGCCAGGCCATGCCCCAACCCCAGCGCAGCCCCGCGAAGAGGCCCAGGAGGATGGCCCACAGCGGATACAGGAGCATCCCTGCCAGCAGCTTGAGGGTGGCCACCTGGTCTCCTTCGTCCGTGAACCGCCCGGCCAGCCAGCCCGCCAGGCGGTAGGGGGGCCAGAAGAGCAGCCCCGGAATCAACAGGAACCCGGCCAGCAGCAGTCTCAGTACGGCCCCCGGCAGCCAGTGCCCCACCTCCGCCCAGGGATAGGGATGTCCCACCTGGTCGGGACGCAGGCCCGTGGACTGCAGCCAGGCCTGGACCCCATGGACCTGGGTTTCCAGGTCGGCAAGGGCCCCCTCGGACAGCCGGGCCAGATGGGGCAGGAGGGCCTGGACCCGGCTCCGGAGGGCCTCCATGTCCGCCCGGCTGCCCGGGGCCTCCGCCAGAAGCCAGGCCACGTCCTGGGCCAGGGCCAGGCGGCGCACGTCTCCGTCGTGTAAGGTCAGGGGCTTCAAGGCCGAACGGATGCGGGCCGTCAGCTCGTTCACGCTCTCGGGTTCCGCCCCTCGTACCGCCAGGTCCGTGTATGGAATCGGCGCCCCCAGCCGCAGCAGGGTACTGTGGCGGAAGGTGGCCCGATCCCCATACACCAGGCCCGCGGGCACGAGGAAGACCGGTACGGGGCTGGACAGGGCGATGCGGGCAGCGCCGGTCTTCAGGGGCGCCAGGTCGGCCCCGGTGTGGCTCACGCCTTCGGGAAACATGGCCACTGATCCACCCTGGGCGAACACCTCGTGGACCTTGCGGAAGCACTGCTGGATGGATTCCGCCGTAGCCCCGCCATCCTTGGGCCGGGTCACGGGAATGGCCCGGAAGGCCGCCAGGAAAGGCCGCAGAGGCGCGATCTTCCAAAGGGTGGCCTTGGCCAGCCAGCCTGCCCGGCGGTCCAACAGCGCGGCGGCAGCCAAAGGGTCCAGCAGACCGTTCGGATGGTTCAGCAGGATCAGGCAAGGTCCGGGTGGCAGAGCCGGGCCTTCACGACGGAGGGCACGAAACCAGATCCGGCCGAGCAGGCGGGCGGTCCGACTCCCCTTCATAACTCAAGCCCGCACGGTCCGGTGGCGGGCCCACCAGAGCGCCATGCCGCTCACCACGATCGCTGGCAGCACCAGCACCAGGGCCCGGGCCAGGGCATCACCACCCGCGTGCCCTGCGGCGTGCAGGGCATCCGCCCGGCGGCCCACCAGCTCGGGGCTGATGGCATCGCCCATGAGGTGAATCAGGAAGACGTTCACGCCCACCCCCGTCGCCCGCACGCTGGCGGGCAGGCAGCTCACGGTCAGGGCATTCACGGGACTGGTATTCACGAACAGCAGGAACATGCCCAGGAAGAACAGGAGGTAGACGGCCTCGAGGCGATGGCTGCCCAGGGCCCAGGCCACCACCGGCGCCGCCACCAGCAGGGTGAGACCGGAGATCCCGATGCCAGCATCCGGCCAGCGCTTCTGCCAGCGGTCGGTGAGCCAGCCCCCCAGGAAGGTGCCCAGGATGCCCGTCACCACCGCCAGCCCGCCGAACACCAGCCCCGCCTTGGCCGTGCTGACGAGGAAGCGCCGCTGCAGCAGCGTGGGACCCCACATGCTGAGGGCCCCCATGGCGAAGGTGTAGGCCACATAGCTGGCGGTGCAGGCCAGCCAGATGCGGTTGAAGAACACATGGCGGAGGCGTTTCAGATACGGCAGGGCAGCATCCAGGTCAGGGTCGAGATCCATGCCACCCCGGACGGGGTCCAGCTGGAAAGCCATCCAGACAGCCAGGGCCAGACCTGGCAGGCCCGCCACCAGGAAGGAGGCCCGCCAGCCCCAGGCCCCGGCCACCAGGCCCCCCAGACCGTAGCCGAAGGCGCTGCCCACAGGGATGGCCAGGTAGAACCAGGTGAACTTCTTGGCCCGCTCGGATTCGGCGAACCCATCCGCCAGCATCGCCGGGCCCAGGGTCGCATAGGCGGCCTCACCCACGCCCACCAGGGACCGGGTGAATAGCAGGGCCGGGTAGCTGTGGACAAAGGCCGCGCCGATGGTGGCCAGACTCCACAGGGCCACACCGCAGGCCACCAGCCTGGGCCGGTGGAAGCGGTCCGCCAGGTAGCCAAACAGCGGCGCAGCACACATGTAGACCAGGATGAACACCAGGGTGAGGCGGCCCAGCTGGGCGTCCGTCAGCTGGAGTTCCTTCCCCAGGGGCTCGAGGATCGCCGCAACGACGTACCGGTCCAGGTAGTTCACCAGGTTGATCCCGGTGAGCAGCAGGAGCAGCCGGCGCGTGGCGGTCATCTCAGCTGGCCAGCAAAGGCCTGGATCAGGGCTTGGGCGCGGCGGGCTTCGCGGCAGGCTTCGACCCGGCGGGCTTCGGGGCCGGAGTGGCGGCGGGGTCGCTGGCGTCCAGGCGCTTGGCCACTTCCGTGGTGAACGCCTTCATGAATTCCTGGTCGCCCCAGGCGATCATCTGGAACGCCTGGTCGGACAGCACCACCTGAAGCTTCTGTTCCTTGGCGATCTGATCGACGATGGGGCCCGCGATCTTGGTGATGGCCTCACCGACCTTCTTCTCGACCCGTTGGTACTCGCCCTGGCTGTCCTCCTGCATCTTCTTGGCCTCGAACTCCACATCCCGGAGCTTCTTGGCCAGGGCTTCCTTCTTCTCCGGATCAATGCTGGGGGAGTTCATCTGCTGCTGCAGCGTCTGCAGCTCCTGGCCCTTGGCCTGCAGCTTTTCCTGCAGGTTCTTGCCGGTGATTTCCAGCTCGGAAAAGATGGCGCCGGCCTTTTTGGAGCTCCGCACCAGCTGGTTCATGCTGAAGAAGGCGAAGCGGGGCGATTCCTGGGCGGCGGCTGGCAGGGAAAGGGCCGCGGACAGGCAGACAGCGGCCAGGGAAGGGGCGATCAGGCGCATGGGTGACTCCAGGGCGAAAGAGCTATTGTAGCCAGGAATTTTGGGGCTTTCGCCCGGGAATCAGAAGGTGCTTCCAATGGAGAACTGGAAGTCGGTCTTGCTCTCCGTGTCGAAGGGATAGGGGTTCAGCTTCTTGGCCCAGATCAGGCGCAGGGGTGCCGGACTGATGGGCAGGAAGAACCGGAATTCGACACCGGCCGACCGCACCAGGGCCGGGTTCGTATAGGTGTAGGAGGTGTTGGACTGGTCAAGGTAGGTCACCGTGTTGCGGCTGAAGACCCGCGTGCCTGGAGCCCAGGCGTTGCCGGCGTCGTAGAAGAACACCAGCCGGAACTGGTCGGCGATCTTGAACTGGTACTCGGCATTGGCCACGAACTGCTTGTTGCCGCCCACCACCACCGGGCGCTGGTTGTTGTCCAGGAGGATCGACCCGACCTGGCCGAACCGGTAGCCGCGGATGCTGTTTTCACCCCCGGGCCGGTACAGGTTGTAGAGGGGGATGTCATCCGATCCCATGTTCTGCAGGTACCCGTAGGTCATGTTGAGGGCGAAGATGTGGCGGTCGGCGATGTTGCTGTACTTGGAAAAGCCCCAAGTTGCCCGCATGTAGGGCCGGTCCCCGCCGAACTGCCACCCGCCGTACTCCAGGCCGAAGGCGAGCTTGGTGCCCTGGGTGGGCTTGAACTGGTGGTTGACGGTGCTGTAGGTCAGGCTCTGGCTGATGGAGGAGGTCAGGATTTCCGGAGTGTCCCGGAAGTAGAAGTTCTGCCCGCCTTCGATGCGGATCATGCTGAAGGTGTACCCGGTCGCGTAGGTCGTGAAGAAGGCCCACGGCTGGTCGGTGACCCAGTTGCTGAGACGGGCGCCCACGGACACGCCCAGGCTGCGGGTGAACTGCTTGTAGGCGTTGGCGATGCCCACACGCGACGCGTCGTAGTCCGCCGAGCCGTTGGAGACGTTGGCGGAAAACGAGTAGGGAAGGTCGAACACAAAGGGTTCCGTGAACCCGATGGAAGCCATCTTCGAGAACTTGCCGCCGTTGTAGCTCAGCGAGAGGGTCTCGCCCCCGCCCCCCAGGTTCCGGGTGGAGAAGCTCACTCCGATGGAGAACCCGAACAGCGAACCATAGCCGCCCTGGAACATGACCTCGTTGACCCCCGCCTCCTCCCCGCGGATGACCACATCCACCTGGGTCTTGTCCGGCACCAGATCCACCTTGGGCTCGGAGGTCTTCACATCAAAGAAGCTCAGCTGGCTGATGCTCAGCAGCGAGTCCTTGAACCGGTCCGTCTGGAACGGGTCGCCCTCCCGCATGAGCATGCTGCGGCGCAGGACCTTGTCCTTGGTGGTGAGGTTGCCTTCGAACTCAATCTTCCGAACGGTGTAGGGTTCGCCTTCATCGAGCTTCAGGGTGGTGTCGACCTTCTTGACCCCGCCCTCTTCGCGGATGTCGAACTTCTTCTCGGCGCGGAACGTGATGTAGGCCTGGTTGGAGTACGCCTCCTTCACCTTTTCCACAGTCTGGTTCACCGCGTCCAGGTCGAAGGGCACGGGCTTGTCGCCAGGCTTGGGGCCCTCCAGGGAGGGCTTGATGTTGAAGAATTTCGCGAGCCACGACCGGTTGTCGCGTTTGATTTCCGCGTACTTGGCCTTGTAGAAAATATCCATGAAGACCTTGCCACCCTCGGTCTTGAAGGTGCCTTCGTAGTACTTGTCGCCCTCGAGAATGGGGACGGTGAGGGTTGCCCGAAGGTCGTACTTGGGCGTCTTGGCTTCCTTGATCCGCTGCTCGTTCTTCTTCTTTTGCTTGGCGGTGGTGCGGTCCTCGATCTCGATGACGGGCTTGCCGACGAAGACATCCTTGTAGCCCTGCTGCCAGTAGGCCTTCTTGAGGTTCTCCAGATCCTCTTCCAGGTTCTTGTCCACCAGCAGGTCATGCGAGGTGAGCCAGCTGAACATCCAGTGCTTCCGGGTCTTCTCCATGACACCGGCGAGATGGGCACTGCTGAACACCTTGTTGCCCCGGAAGGCCACCTTGTAGATCCTCGCCTTGCCGCCTTCCTTGATGTCGAAGACCAGGCGCGCCACGCCTCCCGCCATAGGCTCGAGGGTGATGTCCACCACCGGATTGCGGAACCCCTTCTCCCCCGCCTGATCCACGATCAGATCCTTGACCTTGCGGGCCGTCTCCGGGTCGTAGATCGTATCCGGATTGATGGCGAGCTTCTTCTCCTTGACCTTGTCCTTGATGTTGGTGAGGCCCACTTCGGTGCCGCCCCGGTAGTCGACTTCCTTGATCAGGGGCCGTTCCTTGACCTTGATGATCAGCTTCTTGCCGCCTGGCACGTCTTCCAGCTCGAGCTTGATGTCGTCGAACGCGCCATTGGCCCAGAGCTTCTCCAGCACGGCGGTGAAATCCAGCTCCCGCAGATCGTCACCCACCTTCACGCCCGACTTGAAGATCACGGTTTCCGGCGTCTGTTTCTGGGCGCCGATAACCTCGATCTTGACGATGGGTTCCAGCTCCTGAGCGGCCAGAGGAAAGGCGAATCCGGCCACAAGGGCCAAGGGCAGCAAACCCCTGCACCACCGGGGCCGAACCCGGTTCCAAGCCTTGTATGGCTGCGTCATTCAGGCGCTCCAACCAGAAGGGTTTCCTGGCCGGGGGCCACGTCTCCGGTATCAGACAGGGTGGGGACGAGCTTTTCGTCCACCAGATCGAAATTGACCAGACCCGAAGGCACCGGATCCTGCCCGACCATGAGCTCGGCGAGAGGGTCCTCGACCTGCTTCTGGATGGCCCGGCGCAGGGGCCTGGCACCGTAGGCGCGGTCGCGCAGCGTGGTCTTCACCAGCCAGTCACAGGCGGCATCCGTGAGGGTGACCACCAGCTTGTGCTTGAGCAGGGTCACGTTCAGGTCCTCCACCAGGAGGCGGACGATCTTGCGCAGCTCGTCATCGCCCAGCCGGTTGAACACCACGATCTCGTCGATGCGGTTGAGGAACTCGGGCGGGAAGGTACGCTTCAGGACCTTCATGGCGTCGCCAGTCTTGGCGTCGGGACGGCCGTCCTGCTCGACGAAGCCGAGGTTCTTGTCCGACAGCAGCTCCCGGCTGCCCACATTGGAGGTCATGATGATGATGGTGTTCTTGAAGTCCACCAGGTTCCCGAACGCATCCGAAGCCTGACCATCGTCAAAGATCTGCAGCAGGATATTGATCAGGTCAGGGTGGGCCTTCTCGATTTCATCAAAGAGCAGCACGCAGTAGGGGTTCCGCCGGATGCGGTCGGTCAGCATCCCGCCTTCTTCATAGCCCACGTAGCCCGGAGGGGCCCCGAGCAGCTTGGAGACCTCGTGCTTTTCCATGTACTCGGACATGTCGAAGCGGATCATCTTCTTGACGTCCCCGAACAGGCGGATGGCCAGGGTCTTGGCCAGCTCGGTCTTGCCCACACCCGTGGGTCCGAGGAAGAGGAACGACCCCATGGGCCGGTTGGGATTCTTGAGGCCGGTGCGGGCGCGGCGAACGGCCCGCACCACGGCGCTCACGGCCTCGGGCTGGCCGATGACGCGCTCGTTGAGCTTGGGTTCCATGTTGGCCATGTTGGCCTTCTCGTCGCCCTTGAGGGCCCGCACGGGAATGCCAGTCCAGCTGGCCACGACATCCTCGATGTCCTGCTCCGTGACCTCGGGGAAGTGGGCGTAGTCCTCGTCCGTGAGCTCGGAGCGGTTCTTCTGGATCTCGTCGCGGAGCTGCAGCTCCTTCTGGCGCAGCAGCACGGCCTTCTCGAAGTCGCGGCTGAGCACGGCCTCGTTCATCTCGTTGATGACCCGGTGCAGCTCATCCTCGGACGTCTGGCCTTCGGACGAGGCCCCGCCGGGCCCCACGCGCAGCTTCACCCGGGCCCCGGCCTCATCCAGCAGGTCGATCGCCTTGTCGGGCAGGAAGCGGTCCGTGATGTAGCGGTTGGACAGGTAGACCGAAGCCTCCATGGTCTTCTGGGAGTACCGCACGCGGTGGAACAGCTCGTAGCGGCTGCGGATGCCCTCGATGATGCGCAGGCTCTCGACTTCGTCCGGGGGGTTCACGGTCACAGGCTGGAAGCGCCGGACCAGGCTGCGGTCCTTGTCGATGTACTTGGCGTATTCCTTGTGCGTGGTGGCCCCGATGCACTGGATCTCGCCCCTGCTGAGGGCCGGCTTCAGGATGTTGGCGGCGTCCAGGCTGCCTTCCGCGGCGCCGGTGCCGATGAGCGAATGGATCTCGTCGATGAACAGCACCACGCTGGGATCCTTGCTGGCCTCGGCGATGATGGACTTCAGCCGCTCCTCGAACTGGCCCCGGTACTTGGTGCCCGCCACGACCAGGCTGAGATCCAGCGCGTAGATGCGCTTGTCCGCCAGGCTGGGGGGGATCAATCCCTCATGGATCTTCTGGGCCAGGCCTTCCACGATGGCCGTCTTGCCCACGCCCGCCTCGCCCAGGAGGATCGGGTTGTTCTTGCGGCGGCGGCTGAGGATCTGGATGATGCGCTCGACCTCCGCGTCCCGGCCGATGAGGTTGTCGAAGATGCCCCGCTCGGCCATCTCCGAAAGGTTCCGGGCGAACTCGGACAGAAGCGGGTGCTCCTTCTTCTTCTTCGCGATCTTTTCTTCCTTGCTGCTCTCCAGGAGGATCTCCTTGGCGGCGATGAGGTCCGCCCCGGCCTCCTTGAGCAGGCGCCCGGCCAGGCAGCCATCCTCCCGCAGCATGCCCAGCAGGAGGTGCTCAGCCCCCACGTGCTTGTGGTTGAGCTTGGCGCTTTCCGCGGTGGCGTGCTGGAGGATGCGCTTGACCTCCTCCTCCATGGGAATGTCGATGCTCGTGCTGCTGGGGGTGATCTTCTTGTCCTTGGGGGTGAGCGCGGCCACCAGGCGCTCCCGCAGGCTGCTCACCTGCACGCCCATGCGTTCCAGGAGCTGGGTGCTGGTCTTTTCGGACTCGCGCAGCAGCCCCAGCAGGAGGTGGCCGCTCTGAATGCTCTCCGCACCGAACTGGCTCGCCTCGTAGCGGGCGAAGAACATCACACGTCGTGCTTTTTCAGTGAATTTTTCGAACACGGGACACCCTTCCGGGTTATGGATGGCGCCGGGACCAGGATGGTTCCGGTGCAGAGTCCCAGGGTAGCGCCTTCTGCCAGCCTTGTCCTGATCCGCAGAGGACAGAACCGCCCCCTGGCGGTATCCTGGAAGGCTGGGAGGGCAGCATGAGCCTGGCTAGGACCAATCTGGCGATCCTTGGGCTCCAGTGGGGCGACGAGGGCAAGGGCAAGGTCGTGGACCTGCTCAGCCCCCGCTTCCGCCAGGTCGTGCGCTTTCAGGGCGGCAACAACGCCGGGCACACTGTGGTGGTGGATGGGGTCAGCATCGCGCTGCACCAGGTGCCCAGCGGCGCCCTGCATCCCAGCTGCTTCCTGGTGGTGGGCAACGGAGTGGTGCTCAACCTGGAGGTCTTCCAGCAGGAGTTGGATCGACTCAACAGCCGCGGCTTCGATTTGACTGGGCGCCTGCTGCTGTCCGACCGGGCCCACGTCATCCTGCCCCACCACATCGCCCTGGATCAGTGGCGCGAGATCCGCGCCGACAAGGTGGGCGCCAAGATCGGGACCACGGGCCGTGGCATCGGGCCCGCCTACGAAATGAAGGCCGCGCGCATGGGCATTCGCCTGGGCGACCTTCTGCACCCCGAGACCTTGGCGGAACGCATCCGCCCCGGGTACGACGAAGTGCGCCTCCGCCTGGGTAATGAAGGCGGCCTGCCCTCGCTGGAAGCCATCGTCGCGGGCCTGCTGCGCACCGCTGAGCCCTTCCTCGCCTTCATCGGCGATGCCCAGAGCCACCTCATGGGCGCCTGGGAACGGGGTGACAGCATCCTCTTCGAAGGGGCCCAGGCCACCCTGCTGGACATAGACCACGGCACCTACCCCTTTGTCACCTCCAGCAACTGCAGCCTGGGCGGCCTCTTCACCGGCACCGGCCTGCCCCCCAAGGCCCTCGACAAGATCCTGGGCATCGCCAAGGCCTACACCACCCGCGTGGGCGCCGGGCCCTTCCCCGCCGAGCTGCTGGACGCCACCGGCGACCGCATCCGCGAAGTGGGCCGGGAATTCGGAACCACCACGGGGCGTCCCCGCCGCTGCGGCTGGTTCGATGCCCCCATCACCGCCCACGCCTGCCGCACCAATGGGGTGGACGGCCTCGCCATCATGAAGCTCGATGTGCTCGACAACATGGACGAAGTGGGCCTCATCGTGGGCTACCGCACCGGCGAAGGCACCGTCACCACCAAACTCCCGAGCTGCGCCGCCGACTGGGCCACCCTCCAGCCCGAAGTGAAGCGCTTCAAGGGCTGGACCAGCACCCGGGGCATGACCGAGCATCGCCAACTCCCCGCTTCGGCCCGGGCCTACCTGGAATCCCTGGCCGAAAGTGTGGAAGTGCCCATCGCCTACCTCAGCACCGGACCCGATCGCCAGGAGGGCTGCGTCTACCCCGGAACCTTCCTGGAACCGCTCCTCGGTTGACTCCGAGCCAGTTCACGGGCAAACTGATCCTCCTGCCCACCCGGGCACCGCACGCTCGCGTGCACCGCGCGCTCGAGGGTTCGCGGGCCCGGCTCCACCGACAAGGGCCCTTAGCTCAGCGGTAGAGCAGCGGCCTTTTAAGCCGTTGGCCGCGGGTTCAAAT
>CAISFO010000045.1 GCA_903884655.1 uncultured Holophagaceae bacterium
CGTTCGTCCGCCGCCAGTTCGAACAGGTTGCGCCCGTCGAACAGCACCTCGCCGCCGGTGACCTCGTAGGCCGGATGGCCCGCCAGCACCTTGCCCAGCGTGGACTTGCCGCTGCCGTTGGGCCCCATGATGGCGTGCACTTCCCCCGCCTTGATCTCAAGGTCGATCCCCTTGAGGACTTCGTTGTCCCCGATGCGGGCGGTGAGGTTGCGGATGGAAAGCATGCTTGACTCCGAATGGGGGTTCCAGGGCGGGGGATGGGCTAGCCGACGCTGCCTTCGAGCTTGAGCCCGAGCAGCCGGGTGGCTTCGACCGCGAACTCCATGGGCAGCTCGCGGAAGACGTCCTTGCAGAAGCCGTTGATGATCATGCTGATGGCTTCCTCCGCGGGGATGCCGCGCTGCTGGAAGTAGAGCAGCTGCTCTTCGCCGATCTTGCTGGTGGTGGCCTCGTGCTCGACCTTGGCGCTGCGGTTCTGCACCTCGATGTAGGGGAAGGTGGCGGCGCTGCTGGCCTGGCCGATGAGCATGGAATCGCACTGGCTGAAATTTCGGGCGCCTTCGGCCTTGGGCTGCACCTTCACCAGGCCGCGGTAGCTGTTGGAGCTCTCGCCGGCGCTGATGCCCTTGCTGACAATGGTGCTCTTGGTGTTGCGGCCGATGTGGATCATCTTGGTGCCGGTGTCGGCCTGCTGCTTGTGATTGGTGAGCGCCACGCTGTAGAACTCGCCGATGCTGTCGTCACCCAGCAGGATGCAGCTGGGGTATTTCCAGGTGATGGCGCTGCCGGTCTCCACCTGGGTCCAGCTGATGTGCGAGCCCTTGCCCTTGCAGAGGCCGCGCTTGGTGACGAAGTTGAAGATGCCGCCCAGGCCGTTCTTGTCGCCGGCGTACCAGTTCTGCACGGTGCTGTACTTGATGGAGGCGTGGTCGAGCGCCACCAGCTCCACCACCGCCGCGTGCAGCTGGTTGGTGTCGAACTGGGGGGCGGTGCAGCCCTCCAGGTAGCTCACGCTGGCGCCTTCTTCCGCCACGATGAGGGTGCGCTCGAACTGGCCCGATTCCTTGTTGTTGATGCGGAAATAGGTGCTCAGGTCCATGGGGCAGGTGACGCCCTTGGGGATGAACACGAAGCTGCCGTCTGTGAACACGGCGCTGTTGAGGGCGGCGTAGAAGTTGTCGGCGGAGGGCACCACGCTGCCCAGGTATTTCTTCACCAGCTCGGGATGTTCCTTCACGGCCTCGCTGAAGCTGCAGAAGATGACGCCGACGGTGGCCAGCTTCTCCTTGTAGGTCGTCGTCACACTCACGGAGTCGAAGACCACGTCCACGGCCACACCCGCCAGGGCCGCCTGCTCGTTGATGGGCACGCCCAGCTTCTCGAAGGTGCGCTTGAGCTCGGGGTCCACTTCGTCCATGGACGCGTACTTGGGTGTCTTGGCCCGGGGGGCGCTGTAGTAGACGATCTTCTGGAAGTCGGGCTTTTCATAGTGCACCTTGGCCCACTCGGGCTCGGCCATGGTCAGCCAGTGGCGGTAGGCCTTGAGGCGGAACTCCAGCAGCCAGTCGGGTTCACCCTTCTTGGCGGAGATGAAGCGGATCACGTCCTCGTTCAGGCCGGGCGCGACGCTGTCCGCCTCGATGTCCGTGACGAAGCCGTACTTGTACTCCTGGCTGGTGACCACGTTGAAAGTGGTGCTCATGCCATCCCCCAATCCCCTTGATTGTGGAATCTCGACCAAAAAAGTCAACTTATTACACTGTGGCTTGAGTCACGCCTGGGGGGCATCCTCGAGTTCCTTGAGGAGGCCACGGATCTGGGTCTTGACGCCCTTGGCTTGGCCCTCGTTCAGGTCACCGGGGTCGGCGTCCAGCCCTGCCCGGAGCAGGGCCCTGGCCGGTTCCCGCTCGCCCAGACCCGCCAGGGCGGCGCCAAGCTGGAAGTGGTTGATGAGGGTGGGCTCCTTCTCCAGCAGAGGATCCAGCAAGTCCACCACGTCCTGGTGGCGCTTGAGGGCCAGCAGGTACTGGCCCAGCAGGGTCCGGGCCCGGGGCTCGAGGCCCGGCAAGGGATGGGCGTGGAGCCGGCGAACCTCCGCCAGATCCTGGTCCGTAATCTGGCCGTTCATCAGGGTGTAGGCCAGACGCATGAGGGCCGCCTCCCAGGCCCCGGTACTCTTGGGGTGACGCGACAGATAGGCATCCAGGGCCTGGGTGATCTCGGCCTCCCGTTTCTGCTCCATCAGGTGCTCCAGGACCAGGCGC
Source organism: uncultured Holophagaceae bacterium (assembly GCA_903884655.1). Taxonomy (GTDB): domain Bacteria; phylum Acidobacteriota; class Holophagae; order Holophagales; family Holophagaceae; genus Geothrix. Next base: position 2,265 of record CAISFO010000045.1, read on the forward strand.
AGGGCCAGGAAGCAGAGGCGGGGATGGCGGTCGGAGCAGGCGAATTCCAGGGCGGACTTCAGCCGCTTCTCGGGCTCCTTCATGAAGGCCAGGCGCAGATCCAGCCAATCCGAGCGCTGGCTCCGCCCCTTCCGGCGCACGCGCTTGAGCAGCACCTCGGCGCCCTCGGTCTGGTTCTCGTCCAGCAGGGCCTCCACTTCATCCAGCATGAGCTGGGTCCCGGTCTTGCCATCCCGGGCTTCCCGCAGCTGGGGATGGTTCTCGGCGTCCAGCATGAGCAGAAGGTGGGGATCGCCGGGGTTCTGCAGGAGCAGCTCCTGGAGGATGGCGAAGGCCTTGGACCGCTCGTCATGCTGGAGGTAGGCCTCGGCCAGGGCTTCCCGCACGTTCAGGTCGCCCGGCAGGTAGGCACTGGCCTCCTTGAGGGTGGGCACCGCCAGGAGGCTTTCGCCTCGGGCCAGGTGCACCTGGCCCAGCAGCAGCAGGGTCTCGCCGTCCCGACGCCGGGCTACGGCCTCCTGGGCCGCCTCCAGGGCCCCCTGCAGGTCCTCCTGGTCCAGCAGCAGCTCCGCCAGCAGCATGCGGGGCTCGGGATCATCCGGCCGAAGGTCCGAGGCCTGGTGCAGGGCCTCGATGGCCTGATCCGCCTGCTCCGGCAGCTCCTGGAGCAGCTTGCCCAGCAGCATCCAGGCCTCGAAGTGGCGGGGACTCAGGCCCACGACCTTGCGGGCCAGAACCTCCGCCTCTTCGAAGTTCTGGGCCGCCTCATGCAGGGAGGCCGCGGTGAAGAGGAGCTCGTAGTTCTTGGGGTCCAGGGGCAGGGCCTGGCTCAGGCGCTGGGCCGCGCCGGGCAGGTCGGCTGCTTCCAGCAGGGCCGTGGTTTCCAGCAGGGCCCGCTTGAGCTGGGCCATGGACTTGGGCCGGGCAATGGGCAGGATGCGAGCCCGGTAGCGGGTGAAGAGCTCCCGGGCGCTGATGAGGTGCAGGTTCTCCTCCACCAGGTTCTCCCAGCGCTCGGAAAAGGCGTGGGCGTCCAGCTGGCGGTTGTGTTCCATCTCCTGGACCAGGGCCATGAGGCCGTTGCGCAGCATCACTTCGCTGCGCTCCAGCTTGCCCAGCTGGTCCGAGACGGTTTCCAGGTAGGTCTCCACGCGGCGCATGGTCTCTTCGAGGCCGGTGATGCGTTCCAGCAGGTGCTCTTCCAAATCCTCGCCGCCATCGGTGTCCTCGGGCTCGTCCTCCCAGGTCTGATCTCCTGCCAGGATGAGCAGGCGGGTGCCGCACTTCAGGCAGGTTTCCCGGTCCCCCGGATTCCAGGAGAGGCAGTTCTGGCAGAAGGAACCGGGCAGATCGTTGGCCATGGCTCCAGGATAGAGGGGAACGGCCTTCTCGGTACCTTCGGACATTCAAGACATGGCTGGTCGCGGAAGGGCGGAGGGATTGTGGCCCAAGCCTTCCGGGCACGTGCCTCTAGACGTTCCGGGTTCCGAAGAGGTCGACGGCCTCCGGCGCCCACGTGAGACATGTCCGATGGATGATGTCGGCGGGAGTGAGGGCTGCAGGGTGGCCATGGGGATCTCTGTGGAAACACGCAGTCTGGGCATGTCCAGAGGCCGGAACAAGCGCAGAAACATGGCGGATGTGAAGCAATAGTTGGTTTTTTTGCGACAAGGTGAAGAATCCTTCCCGGGGGGCTTCCCCAAGGTTTTATCCTGGTGGCGGCGAGGAACACCCCATGAGTGATGGACAGGATCGGCAGGACAAACGCCAGGAAGCCATGGAATGGGTGGGCAAGGCCTACCAGCTGCAGTTGAAGGGCGACGTGGAGAAGGCCATCAACCTCTACACCAAGTCCATCGACCTCTGCCCCACAGCCGAGGCCTATACCTTCCGGGGCTGGGCCCGGTCCTTCGAGAAGGACTACGCCTCGGCCATCGAGGACTGCCACCGGGCCATCGACCTGGACCCCGAATTCGGGAATCCCTACAACGACATCGGAGCCTACTACCTGGAGCTGAATGATCCCGACGAGGCCATTCCCTGGCTGCGCATGGCCCTCAAGGCGAAGCGGTACGAAAGCTACTGCTTTCCCCACTTCAACCTGGGCCGGGTCTACGAGGCCAAGGAGCAACTGGACAAGGCGCTGGAGCACTTCCGCAAGGCCCTGGAGGAGAACCCCCGCTACGCCCTGGCCGCCAAGGCCGTGGAACGGGTGAAGGGTCGGCTGGCCGCCCACAATCCGGAAGCCATCAGCTGAGCTTCTGATATCAATGCTAGACCGGGTCGCGGACAGCTCTTCTGAGCCAGCGGTTCCGGGATTTCGGGAGGGCGGGCGATCCAGCCCTCGCCGAGGGGCAGGTCGCGCTCGCCAGGGGTCATGTGCTTCACTTTGGGGGATCACCCACGGCAGTGGCCGGGGGCCGAGGATTCTTCATGCCAGAACTCGCCACATCCCTGGATCCGCGGTACAGCCGCACAGGGGAGTTCTGGCGCGGCGCCCTGGACACCCTGCCCATGATGCTCGGAGCGGCGCCCTTCGGCCTGATTTTCGGAACCCTCGCCGCGCCCAGCGGCCTGTCCTCCGGCGGCGCCCTGGCCATGTCCCTGGTGGTGTTCGCGGGCTCGTCGCAGTTCATCGCGCTGTCCCTGCTGGCGGGCCAGGCGGGACTGGTGGTGATCGTGCTCACCACCTTCGTCGTCAACCTTCGCCACGCCCTCTATTCCGCCAGCCTGCTGCCCTTCGTGGCGGAGCTGAGCCAGGGCTGGCGGGCCCTGCTGGCTTTCTGGCTCACGGACGAAACCTACGCGGTGGTGCAGCTGCGCTATGGCGCCGATGATGCCTCCCCGAACAAGCACTGGTTCCAGCTCGGCTCGAGTGTGGCCATGTACACGAACTGGTTCGCCTGGACCGTCGTGGGCGTTGTGCTGGGCCGGAGCATGCCGCAGCTGCAGCGGCTGGGCCTCGAATTCGCCATGGCCGCCACCTTCACCGGCATCGTGGTGCCCCTGCTCCGCAACCGGCCCATGGTGGCCGCCGCCCTGGTGGCGGCCGGGGTCGCCCTGCTGGGCCGCGACCTGCCCTACAAGCTCGGCTTGATGCTCGCGGCCCTCGCCGGGGTGGCGGCCGGCATGGCCCTGGAGGCCCGTGCCGACCAGAAGGAGGCCCGATGACCCGGCAGGAGCTGCTGATCATCCTGGGCATGACCGCGGTGACCTTCGGGGTGCGTTATTCCTTCTTCGTCCTGGGCGACCGAGTCTCCTTTCCGGCCTGGGTGCGCCGGGCGCTCCACTACGTGCCGGTGGCCGTCCTGACCGCCATCGTCGTGCCCATGGTGCTGCTGCCGGATGGTGTCCACTGGCAGGTGAACTGGCGGAACGCCTGGCTGGCGGGGGCGCTGACCAGCGGCGTGCTGGCCTGGCGGCGCCTGCACCTGCTGGCGGCCATCGGGGGCGGCATGGGGGTCTATTTCCTGTGGCGGGTCCTGGGGGCCTAAGGCTCCAGCCCGGGCAACCCCACTCGCTTCTCTTCTATGGGTTATGCTGGTTCTCCGTGAGCATCCCCGAGGCACCAACCCGTCCCAGGATCGCCATCGCGGGCACCAGCAGCTTTGTGGGTGCCGCCGTGTGTCGTGCCCTTGCCCCCCACTACGAGGTGGCGGCGCTCACCCGGTCCGTGGCCAGGGCCATGACTGTGGGCGACGAAGGGGTGGAGGTTCGCCCCTGCGACCATTTCTCCCGCCTGGAACTGGAGTCGGCCCTCCAGGGCGTGGACTATGCGATCTACCTGGTGCACAACCGGGATCCCTCGGCCCGCCTGGATCAGGCCCAGTCCCGGGACATGGACCTCCTCGTGGCGGACAATTTCGCCTGGGCGGCAGCCCGCGCGGGGGTGAAGCAGATCCTCTGCCGCGAGCCGCTGGTGAACGCGCCCCACCGTCGCTCCGCCCGCAACGCCCGGGAGCTGGTGGAAGTCCTCAAGTCCCACGGGGTGCCTGTCACCGTGCTGCGGACGGGGCTGGTGCTGGGCCCTGGGGGCGAGCTGTCCAAGCTCCTGGCCAGCATGGTTCAGCGACTGCCGGTGATTCCCCTTCCCCGCCTGGCGGAGTCCCGCCTGCGACCCATCCACCTCGAGGGCTTCCTGTCTGCGGTCGAGGACTGCGTGGGCAATCCCGAAACCTTCGGAAAATCCTTCGACCTCTATGGGTCCGAGGCGGTCACCCTCCGCTGGATGCTGGAGGAGACCGCCCGCCTGCTGGGTCGCAGGGCCCGTTTCCTGGCCTGGCCGGGGATGCCGAAATCCCTGTTCTGGCTGCTGCTGAAGCTCCTGCGGCCCACGCTCCATCCGGACTTCCTGACCTACCTGTTCGACATGGTCGCCGCCGATACGCCCGGCCAGGACAACCCGGTGGAACGCAAGGTGATCCGGAACTGGAAGCCCCTGCGCGAAACCCTGGCAGCCTCGGTGCAGGCCGCCCGGGTGGGCCTGGCCGCACCCTCGCCCCAGCGGGTCCTGGATGACGAGGTCATCCGGCAGCTCCACCGGGTGCGATCCATCCAGCGCCTGCGGCTGCCGGAAGAGCGGAACGCCGAGTGGCTGGCGGACCACTACTTCCAGTGGCTGGGCACCTTGATGCGGCCCTTCATCCGGACCGAGCGTCAGAGCGATGGCTCCTGGACCGTCCGTCAGCGACCGGGTGGCATCAACCTGCTGCAGCTCACCTTCAAGCCCGATCACAGCTCCCCCAGCCGGCGCATGTACTTCATCACGGGGGGAGCCCTGGCCCGTCTCCTGGGAGGCCGCACCGCCCGTCTCGAATTTCGGGATCTCCTGGGGGGACGGTACTCCATGTTCGCCATCCACGACTTCAACCCCTCCCTGCCGTGGGTGTTCTACCGTTTCACTCAGGCGGTCATCCACGGTCTTGTCATGAAGGGCTTCCAGGGCCACATGGAACAGCTCGCCGAAGGCGGACCCACCCTGTAGGTGGCCGGCACGCGAGCGGCTGGCGGTGCTACAGCAGGCCCATCTGGTTGGCCAGGCACACCTGGTCGCGGCCTTCCCGCTTGGCGCGGTAGAGGGCGGCGTCCGCCGCCTGCAGCAATTCCTTGGGATTGCCGCCGTCGAAGGGGAAGAAGGCGATCCCGATGGAGAGGGTCACCGGATCCAGGGACTTGTCGCCGGTACGGATGCGGGTGGTCCGGGCGCTCTCGCGGATCTGCTCGGCCCGTTTCCGGACGGTCTCCAGGGAAGCATCCGGAAGGAGGATCGTGAATTCCTCCCCGCCAAAGCGGCAGGCGATGTCGCTCGACCGGATGTGCCGCAGGAAGATGTTCCCCATCTCCTTCAGCACCGCGTCGCCCGCTTCGTGGCCGTGGGTGTCGTTGACCGCCTTGAAGTGGTCCAGGTCCACCATCAGGAGGCCCAGCCGGTGGCTCTGGCGCTGGGCCTTGTGCAACTCCGTGGCCAGGGTTTCCTCCAGGTGCCGCCGGTTGAACAAGCCGGTGAGCGGGTCCCGGATGGACTGATGCTGCAGGGTCTCCTGGAGCCTGAGCTTGGCCAGCGCGAGCCCCAGATGCTCGGCGACTTCGAGACCCAGGTGCTGACGGGCGTCCCAGTGGGCGGTGTCCGTGCTGGACAGGTTCAGCTGGAGCAGGCCCAGGCAAGTGCCGTGGGCCATCATCGGGATGCAGATGTAGCCGCTCTGGCCCGAGGGGACATGCTGGCAGCGGAGCCCGCTCTCGACGTCGGTCCGCCCCAGGACCCGCCCCCTCTTCATGGCCCAGCAGTCCGACGCGGCGAGCACCTGGTCTGCCGGTGGGTCGCCGCCCCAGGCAGCCACCGCTTCGAGCTGGCCGTTGGAGTCACCGAAGACGAACAGGGCCCCGGAATCCGCTGGGAACAGCTGCCGGCCAAAGGCCTGGAAACCCGCATAGGCTTCCCGGGTCGTGTTGCAGCACTGCAGCAGGTCCCCCATCTGCCCGAGGAGGTTGATCTCGGTATTGCGGTGCTCGAGTTCGCTGCCCCAGAGGAGCAGGCGCTCGTTGGCATGCTGGAGCTCGGCGGTCTTTTCCGCCACCGTTGCCTCAAGCTCCTTCCGGGCCGTGATGTCGAAGATCAGCCCGCTCACGTATTCGACCTGGCCTTCCGGACCACAGACGATGCTGCTCCGCTCATGGATCCAGATCAGCCGGTCTCCGGCCGTCCACAGGCGGTACTCCCGGACGTAGGTGCGATTGGTCCGAAGCGCCTCGATGAAGGCCACCCTCGCGCCCCGACGGTCATCCTCGTGGATCAAGCCCGTCCAGTTGACGCCGGTGGGGCCGAAGGCCTCCGGCGGGTAGCCGGTGAGGGCCTCGATCTTCTGGTCAAAAAGATCCACGGTCCCATCGAGGTAGCCCTTGAAGGTGACGGCGGGGATGTTGTCCACGACAATCCGGAAGTCCCGTTCAGACCTGCGGTAGTTCTCCTCGAGGCACTTCCGGTCGGTGATGTCGAAGAACAGGCCGATGATGTAGTCGATTCGGCCCGCCGCATCGCAGATGATCTGGCTGCGTTCATGCACCCAGGCCTGCCGGTTGTCCTTCGTCAGGATCCGGTACTCGCGGGTGAAGGAGTGCTCACCTCTGAGAGCTTCGATGAAGACCTGCCGGACCTGGGCCCGGTCATCCTCGTGGATCAGGTCGGTCCATTTCAGCCTGTGCTGGTCGAAGTCTTCCTTGCTGTAGCCGGTCATGGCTTCGGCTTTGCGATCGAAGAGTTCGACGGACCCATCCGCGAACCCCCTGAAGAGGGCCGCGGGAATGGATTCGAGAACGATTCGAAGGTCCCGGGAGGCAGAATCCAGGAGGTCCATTCAGCGCGGCTCTCCGCACCGGCTTGCCGGGACGGCAGAGCGGGCCCAGAGCCCCCTTGCGACGGCCTTGCGGGTGGGGAGAACTCCCTGGGGAGAACATGGGTTCATGGTGACCTGCGCTTGCCTCGGTGAGGGTTGGAATCCAAGTGGGTAATTCATGCATCGGAAAGAAGGCTCGGGAGCATGAGAATGTGCCAAGGTTCAGGGAGGCTGGCGAACATGGATCCAAGGAGTCGATCTGCCATTCTTTACGCAGCAGCGCCGAGGGTCCGATAGGGAATTCCCGGCTGTTGCCAGGGGGAAAGTGAACCGATTTCTTCTGCCTCTGCCTGCCTGCGATGGAGTCCTGCGATGACCAGCGGTACCCGGAACATCCCGACTCCCGCGCCTGGTGCCATGGATGTGCCCGGCATCATCGATGCCTTCGCCTACCGGATGATGTACTCCATCGCCAAGGACCAGCACACCGCCACAGATTTCGATATCTACCAGGGGCTGGCCTTCGCGGTTCGCGACCGGCTGATGGAGCGCTGGTTCAAGACCCAGAGCGCCTACTACCTCCAGGACGCGAAACGGGTCTACTACCTGTCCCTGGAGTTCCTCATGGGGCGGGCCCTGCTGAACAACATGGTGAACCTGGGGGCGGGGACCGCCTACACCAGGGCCATGCAGAACCTCGGCTACCGGCTGGAGGACCTGGGGGAACAGGAGTGGGATGCGGGGCTGGGAAATGGTGGCCTCGGCCGGCTGGCCGCATGCATCCTGGATGCCGCCGCCACCCTGGAATTGCCCTTCTATGGCTATGGCATCCGGTACGAATACGGAATCTTCTACCAGAAGATCATCGACGGGCAGCAGGTCGAGTTCCCGGACGGCTGGCTGCGCTATGGGAATCCCTGGGAGATCCAGCGCCCCGATGCCATCTTCCCCGTGCGCTTTCACGGCCGCACCCAGGCTCATGTTGATGAGCAGGGCCGGTACCGCGTGGAGTGGGTGGATACCCAGGACGTGTGGGCCATGGCCTATGACACTCCGGTGGCCGGCTATGGCAACGGGACCGTCAATACCCTGCGGCTCTGGTCGGCCAAATCCAGCCGCGAGTTCGACCTGGCCCGGTTCAACACCGGGGACTACGTCCGGGCGGTGGAAGACAAGACCAACTCCGAGAACATCTCGAAAGTCCTCTACCCGGCGGACGAACAGAGCGCGGGCAAGGAATTGCGCCTGAAGCAGCAGTACTTCTTCGTGTCGGCCACCCTCCAGGATGTCATCCGGCGGTTCAAGAAGCGGCCCGGACGCTCCTGGGAGGAACTGCCGGACAAGGTCGCCATCCAGATGAACGATACCCATCCGGCCCTGGTGGTGCCCGAACTGATGCGGGTGCTGGTGGACCAGGAGTCCCTGGGCTGGGGCCAGGCCTGGTCCCTGACCCAGCAGGTGTGCGCCTACACCAACCACACGATCCTGCCGGAAGCCATGGAAGTCTGGCCCATGGATCTCTGGCGCAACCTCCTGCCCCGGCACACGGAGATCGTGGAGGAGATCGACCGCCGCTTCCGGCTGGTGGTGCGGACGCGCTACCCCTTCGATGATGCCAAGCTGCAGCGCCTGGCCATCGTGGATGGCGGGCACAGTGTGCGCATGGCCAATCTGGCCATCGTGGGCAGCCATTCTGTCAATGGCGTGGCCCAGCTGCACACGGACATCCTGAAGGCCTCCACCTTCGCGGAGATGAACGAGCTGTTCCCGGACCGGATCAACAACAAGACCAACGGGATCACCCCCAGGCGCTGGCTGCTCCGGTGCAACCCGGGCCTGGCTGCCCTGATCACCGAGGCCATCGGAGACCGCTGGATCAAGAACCTTGACGCCCTGCGGGAACTGGAGCCGTTGGCGGGGGATGCCAGCTTCCAGGAGCGCTGGACCCGCGTCAAGCGCGCCAACAAGGAGCGGCTGGCGGCGTGGGCCCAGGACCACCATGGCTTCGCGCTCGATCCGGGGAGCCTCTTCGATGTCCAGGTGAAGCGGATCCACGAGTACAAGCGGCAGCTGCTGAACCTGCTCCATGTGGCCACCCTCTGGAACCGGCTCCGGGATGGCGTCGAGACGGGCACCCCACGGACCGCGCTCATCGGAGGGAAGGCGGCCCCGGCCTACTGGGTGGCCAAGCAGATCATCCACCTCGCGAATGCCATGGGGTGCGCCATCCAGGCCGATCCGGCCGCCCGGGGCCGCCTGAGTGTGACCTTCCTGCCGAACTACCGGGTATCCCTGGCGGAGCTGATCTTCCCGGCCGCCGAGCTGTCCGAGCAGATCTCCACCGCCGGCACCGAGGCCTCGGGCACCGGCAACATGAAGGCCGCCCTGAATGGTGCCCTCACCATCGGCACCCTCGACGGCGCCAATGTGGAGATCAAGGAGGAGGTGGGGGACACCAACCTCTTCATCTTCGGGCACTCGGCCGAGGAGATCGTGCGCCTGCGGGACTCCGGCTACCACCCGGGCGACTGGATCGGAGCCAACCCCGAGCTGGGGCGGGCCATCCAGACCATCTCGACCCTGGACGGGGGCCGGTTCGAGGCCCTGGGACGGATCCTGCGGGAATCCGACCACTACTTCCACTGCGCGGACTACGCCTCCTACCTGCAGACCCAGGAGCACGTCTCGATGGCCTATTCGCTGCCCCAGGAATGGGCGCGGCTGTCCATCCTCAATGTGGCGGGCATGGGAAAGTTCTCCATCGATCGCACGGTGGGGGAATATGCCCGGGACATCTGGAAGGCGACCCCGGTTCCCGTGCCGCTGCCCTGAGCGCTCCATGGGGGCAGCCTTGGGCGTTCCCACCAGCCTGCCGACCTGAATCTGTGCTGAACTGGATGGGGAGCCGCCATGACCTTCACCATCGCCCACAGTCCCGATTCAGACGATGCCTACATGATGGCCCCCCTGGCCCTGGGCTGGCTGGATCCAGGTGGCTTCGAGATCGAGTTCATCCGGAAGGACATCGAGCAACTCAACGGGGAGGCTACGGAAGGCCGGTACGACGTCACGGCCATCAGCTTCGGCGCCTACCCGGAACTGCGGGACCGCTATGACCTGCTCACGGCCGGGTCCAGCATCCAGGAAGGCACGGGTCCCCTGGTGGTGAGCCGGGCGCCGCTGGAACCGGCGGCCCTGAAGGGCCTCACCATCGCCATCCCGGGGCGGCGCACGTCGGCCTACCTGTCCATGCGGAAGTGGTGCGCGGAACTCGGGTTCGAACCCAGCGTCGAGCTGCTGCCCTTCGACCAGATCCTGCCGGCGGTGGCCGAAGGCCGTTTCGAGGCCGGGCTGCTGATCCACGAAAGCCAGCTCATGTACCGGGACGCGGGCCTGCGCCTGGTGGTGGACCTGGGCGCCTGGTGGAAGCACGCCTACGACCTGCCCCTGCCCATGGGGGGCAACGCCATCCGGAGGGACCTGCCTGCAGAGGTGAAGCAGCGCTTCGCCGTGCTCATGCGCAAAAGCGTCGAGCTGGCCCGGGAGCGCCACTGGGAGAGCGTGGACTACAGCCAGTCCTTCGGCCGCGGCATGGACCGCGAGATGATCGGCCGCTACGTGAACGCCTGGGTCAACGACTTCACCGTCGATCCCGGTCCCCGGGGCCGGGCGGCCGTGACGAAGCTGCTGGGGGTCGTGCCGGTGTGGATCCAGGGCTGAGCCCTGCGCTTCTGCGACCAGCCCTTCACTCCCGCCCGGCCTCCAGGCGGATCGCCACGCGCTGTTTCCGCCCCTCGCGCTCGATGTCGAGCTGCGCGCTGCTGCCCAGGGGCAGGGCCTCCAGGGCGTCCAGGAGGCCGTCCCAGTCCGCGACGCTCCGGCCGTTCACGCCCTGGATGAGATCTCCTGCGAGGACCCTGCGGCCCTCCACGGTCACGCCCTGCAGCCCGGCCCGGGCCGCGGCGCCGCCACGGGCCACCTTGAGGACCATGACGCCTTTCTGGTGACCGAAGGCCCGCTCCAGCAGGCGCGGATCCACGGGTTCGAAGCCCAGGCTGGGGCGTTCCAGCCGGCCCCGGGCGATGAGCTGGGGCACCACGCGGTTCACGGTATCCACGGGCACGGCGAAGCCGATCCCTGCGCTGGCGCCGCTGGGGCTCTGGATGGCCGTGTTCACGCCGATGAGGCGGCCCGCGCTGTCCAGCAGGGGGCCTCCGCTGTTGCCGGGGTTGATGGCGGCGTCCGTCTGGATGACCCCGGCGATGCGCCTTCGGGTGGCGCTCTGGATCTCCCGGCCCAGGGCCGACACCACGCCGGTGGTAAGGGTCTGGTCCAGGCCGAAAGGGTTGCCGATGGCCAGCACCGCCTGGCCCACCTGCAGGTCTGCGCTGGTCCCGAGCGGGATGGGATGGAGGTCGCGCGGCGTCTTCGCCAGCAGGAGCACGGCCAGGTCCTTGTCTGGGGCCCCGCCCACATAGGTCGCGTCGTGGCGGCTGCCATCAGCCAGGGTGATGTAGGCCCGGGCCGCGCCTTGGATCACATGGAAGTTCGTGACCACGTGGCCCTGCTCATCCCAGATGAAGCCGGTGCCGGACCCGGCCGGCACCTCCACCACGTCGAGGCCGAAGAAGTCCCGGCTGCGTTCCTCCGTCGTGGTGATGTAGACCACGCTGGGGGAGGCCTCCTTGAAGCGGCGGATGGACATCTGCTCCCACTCGGGCAGGGGGCCCCTGGGTTCCACCGAGCGGGGCCGGACCTGGCCGGGGGTGAGGGCGTGGCCGCACCAGCCCGCCAGCATGCCCACACCTAGCATGCCGACGATGAGAAGGCTCCTTCGCATGGTGATCTCCAAACCGGCCCCCAATGTATCCGGTCAAGACCAGGTGTCAAGATATGCAAATCATGAAGTTAAGAAAAATTTATGAACCGGGCTTGACACATGATGATGAAACACTAAGATTTTATTCGGAAACGGAAGCATGGTTCTCTGGACCTGCCATCGCCGTTCTCCCCTTTCTTCAAGGAGGACCCCATGAGCATTCTTCGCACCCGCACCCCCCAGGCCGTTCCGGCCACGGCCGCGACCCTGGAGCCCTTCCGTCTCATGCGCGACTTCATGCGCTGGGACCCGCTCCGGGACTATGACCTCGGCCTGCCTGTTTCCTTCATGCCCAGCTTTGATGTGAAGGAGACTCCGGACGCCTACCAGTTCAAGGCGGACATCCCGGGCATCCTGGAGGCCGACCTGGAGATCAGCCTGGAGGGGACCCGCCTGACCGTCGCCGGCAAGCGCGAGGAGGATGTCACCAAGGATGGAGAGCGTATCCACCTCTCGGAGCGCAGCCATGGCAACTTCAGCCGCACCTTCACCCTGCCCGAGGATGTGGAGGGCGAGAAGGTGATGGCCGAGCTCCGCAACGGCGTGCTGACCTTGATGGTGCCCAAGCGACCGGAAGTGAGGCCGCGCAAGATCAATGTCAGTCTTGGCTAAGAAGCTGGATTGCCGTTCCCCGCGCCAAAAAAGCCCCAGAATTCGGGGCTTTTTTGGCGTCAGTTGTAGAAGAAGTTCGGTGGTCCGAAGGTGCCCGGGGAGGTCGCGCTGTTGTACCGCACCACGATGTCCCCGTCCGCCAGCACCAGGTCCGGATGCCCATCGCCGTTCATATCGGCGATGGCCACACCCATGGGGCCGTAGACGCCCGCATAGTTCACGGCGGTCAGCAGGGCCCCCGCGGTCGCCGGGTCATGGAGGAAGACCGACACGGCCCCGGGGCTGCCCGGAAGACCCTGGCAGGCCACGGCCACATCCAGGTGCCCGGTGACACTGAGTTCCCCCACGGCCAGCCCGCTGGCGCGGTACTCGGTCGTGTAGTTGACCGGGGGGAGGAAGGTGCCCGCCGTGGTGCCCTGGAACAGCACGCTCAGCCCCTGGTTGCCCGGGTTCAGCGTCGCGCCGTAGTTGGCGGTAAGCAGGGCCAGGTGGCCATCCCCCTTCAGATCCGCCGCCTTGATGGCAATTGGTTGGACGCCTGTGGCATAGTCCACGCCCGTCTGGGCCACAAAGGTTGGAGAGAGGATCGGGTTGAGCAGGACCGACACGGTATTGGATGTCGTGGCCACGGCGATATCTGGCTGCCCGTTCCCATCCAGGTCCGCCACCGTCACGGCCTGGGGATCGCCTCCAACCCCGAACGACATGGCCGCATTGAAGGTGCCGGTGCTCGTCTGGGTGAAGACCAGCACGTTGTTGGCACCGCTGGCGGCTACAACAATATCCATCCTGCCGTCGGTGTGGCCGGCGAGGTTGCCCACGGCCACGTCCAGGGGTACGCGCCCGGGAGTGGGCAGGACGATGGCGGGCAGGAAGAAGCCCGGCCGGGCCGGGTCGGCGAGGCGGACGGTCACCGTCTGATCGTCGGCATTGGCCACCACCAGGTCCGGACGACCGTCTCCGTTGATGTCGGCGACCACGAAGTTGGCCGGGCCCGTGCCCACCCCGAAGCGGGTGGGGGGCAGGGCGAAGGAGCCGGCGGACATCTGGTAGCGGGCAGACACATAGCCCTGGGTGGGCTGCCCGCCGAGATCGGTGGAGACCAGCCCCAGGATGTCCGGCAGCCCGTTGGCGTCGATGTCTGCCACGGCGATGCCGTTCACGACGTAGCTTGAGGCTGGCCCGTAATTGTAATCATTGTGATCAGAGCCGTAACAGCCAAGCAAGGTGAGAAGGGCCAGGGGTACGAAGAACAGGCGGATGGTTCGCATGGGGACTCCTTGAACCTGTGATGAAAAGGTGGGGAATCGGCCACTGGGCCGCAAGGGAGCAGGATATGGACCCAGGCTCCCTGCCTCTGGTTGAAGGTCAAATGGCTTCGACCGTCACGTTCCAGGTGACCAGCTCCCGAGGCAGGAGGGCGGGCCAGTAGGCCACGATCTCCTGGGCCTTTGGACGCCCCCCGGCGAATCCTGTGACACCCGCCGGACCTGCCGTCACCAGGGGCGCGATCTCCCGGCCGAAACGCTCGACCTTCCTCCGGTCCGGATCCTTCACGCTGAGGCGGAGCACGATCTCGGCCGGATCCAGCGGTGCGGGAGCGATGCCCGCGTGGACCGTGCTGGCCCCCAGGAACTCGGCGTCCGTGTGCTCGTAGGTGAAACCCGCGGCCTCCAGCCGCTTCCACACGATGTCGGCGCAAAGCTGCGCCTTCTCCAGGGCCCGGGGCCCACTGATGACCAGCTGGCCGGTGGCCTTGTAACCCTTCAGGTAGGCTCCGCTCACCTTGAGGAAGGGGGTGCGGGGCTTGCCGACAGTGCCGCTGACGTGCACCCGGTCGGGTCCCGCCTGCTCCAGCCGGATGGAGGTGAAATCTGCCACCACGTCCGGCGTGAGGTAGTTGTGCGGGTCGCCCATCTCGTAGACCAGCTGCTCGCTCACCGTATCCACGGTCACCATGCCGCCGGTGCCTGCGTGCTTGGTAATCACGAAGGTGCCGTCCTCCGAGCACTCCGCGATGGGATAGCCCACGTTCCAGAGTTCCGGCACCGCCCACCAGCGGGAGAAGTTGCCCCCGGTGGCCTGGGCGCCGCACTCGAGGATGTGGCCGGCGATGGTGCCTGCCGCCAGCCGGTTCCAGTCATCCGCGGCCCACTTGAACTCATGGATGAGTGGGGCCAGGGTGAGGCCGGGGTCCGTGCAGCGCCCCGTCAGCACGATGTCGGCTCCCGTGTCCAGGGCTTCCACCATGGCCTGGGTCTGCAGGTACACATTGGCGCTGAGAATGACCCGGGGCGCCTCGAACAGGCCCTCGCCTGTATCCAGGTTGGCCAGCTTCAGGCCAAGGGCCTGGAACTCGGCGAGTCTCGCCAGCACGTCATCCCCGGTCACGGTGGCGATCTTCAGGCCCGTCACGCCGAGCTGCTTCGCCACGGCCAGCACGGCCGTGCGGCAGGCCTCCGGGTTCACGCCGCCGGCGTTGGCCACCACCCGGATGCCCTTGGCCTTCAGCTGGGGCAGAATCCTTTTCATAAGGTCGACGAAGTCCGTGGCGTAGCCCAGCTGCGGGTCCTTCCGCCGCTGCTTCTGCATGATGGAGAGGGTCACTTCCGCCAGGTAATCCAGGGTCAGGTAGTCGATACCGCCCGCCTCCACTAGGCGCACCGGGGCGTCAACGCTGTCGCCCCAGAAGCCCTGGCCATTGGCGATGCGGACGAGCTTGGACATGGCGACTCCGGAGACAGTCCCACAGTCTAGTGGCTCTTTCCTGGAACGGGCACGGGCGCAACGGCCTCGATGATGCTGGCGGGTCTGAGCTCAGCGAGGAGGTGGTCTACTTGGCCCCCAGGACCCGCAGTCCGATGCCCAGCGCCATGGGCAGCAGCACGCAGAGCAGGGCGCCCGCCGTCTTCAAACGGGCCAGGTGGCGCAGGGCCAGGTAGGTCAGCAGGGCTTCGGCCAGGTAGAACAGGTCCACGCTGTAGAGCAGGGCGTGCAGCTTGAGATTCTCGACATGCAGGAAGTAGCCCAGGGACGTGGGGGCGATCTTTTCGGGCGTGAGGCCTCCAAAGGGCCGCACCAGACAGATGATGGCGATGAGCAGCAGGTGGGGCAGCTTCACCAGGCTCGGCACCACTGCGGCGCTGAAGGCCTGGGTATAGGTGGGTGCGCTGCCTTCATGGAGGCCCTTGCCCACCAGCCAGTAGAACAGCGCCAGCAGCGCCGAGGCGGCAGCCGTACCGAACAGCGCGAACAGGATCCCGAAGGGAAGCAGGAATTTCTTCTGCATCTCGATGATCATGTCGATCTGCGAGGCCTGGATCTGGGGGTTGCGCTCCAGGGCCGGACGGATCATCTCGTCCACATCCACCTTCAGGCCCCAGATCACCGTGAGGATCAGGGCGCCCAGGGTGATCACACCCAGGGCCCAGCCCCAGCTGGGGGCCAGATTCAGGCGCTGGAACAGCTCCACGGGGCTGGTGAAGATGCCGGTGATCTGATCCAGAAGGCCGGGTGCCTTGGGTCGCGGTGGCTCCGGCTGGTCACCGTAGAGGGAGGCGGGCTGATCGTTCATGAACTGGACCTCGGCAGCGATACCTTGAACACTAGCGCAAGGAGGGAGGATTGGACCAGGGCTGCGGCCACTCTCCTTCAGACGGCCTTGGGGGGCATCTGGCTCATGGCATATTCCGCCATGGCGGTGATGGTCAGGCTCGGGTTCACGCCCGGGTTGGCGGGCATGGTGGAGCCGTCCACCACGTAGAGCCCAGGGTAGCCGTGGACCTGGCAGTCGGCGCCAATGACGCCCTCGGTGTGGTCCGCGCCGAAGGGCACACCCCCGAGGATGTGGGCGGTCAGGGGGATGTTGAACAGTCCCTCGTTGATGCTGCCCATGGCCACGCCATCGGTGGCCTGGGCGAAGGCCTGGGCCACCTCGTGCCCCGCCTCGATCTTCGGGGGTATGGTGGCGTCCGGGTCGGGCAGGGACACCAGGTCCTTCCGGAAGGCGGTGAACAGGCTCCGGCCGCGCCGCAGGCGGATGCGGTTGTCCTCCCACTGCATCACCAGCAGGATCGTGGTGGATTCCGCCCAGCCCGGCTTGAAATGGGTGCGAATGAAGTCCATGGGCCGGTGCACGATCTCCCACACCGCCTTGCCCAGACGGTGCGCGATGCTGCCGCTGTCGATCATCGGTCCCGTCAGGAGGCGCATGGAACTCGATCCCGCCGGATACCGCACCGGCTCGACCGTCGTCGTGGGGTTGGCATTGAAGATCGAGGAGATGGCCGGGCCTTTGGAGTAGTCCCGCTCCCCCCGATGCCTCGCCACGCTCCCTAGGATGGCCTCGTTGTTGGTGCGCACCATGTCGCCCAGGTGCTGCGAAATCCCGCTCAGCGACCTCGTGGTGTCCCGGCAGCGGAAGAGCAGGCGGAGGGTGCCGAGGGCCCCGGCGCTCACGATCACGTTGCGGGCGCGTAGCGGGGATCGGGAGGGATGGATCCAGCCGCCAGAACTGCGGCGGAGCACTTCGTATCGCGCGCCATCAGCCTGCTCGCCGGCCAGGGGGCGGATGTCCCGGACCGTCGTATCGGGGATGATCTCGACCCCCTTCGCCTCGGCGAAGTACAGGTAGTTCTTCGGCAGGGTGTTCTTGGCGTTGTGCTGGCAGCCCACCATGCAGCCGCCGCAGAGCTTGCACCCGCGCCGGGCCGGGCCTGCGCCGCCGAAGTAGGGATCGGGGACCTCTTCGCCTTCCTCGCCAGGGCGCCCGAAGAAGGTGCCCGTCGGCACGGACCGGAAGGTGTCGCCCTGGCCCCGCTCCTCGGCGATCTTGCGCAGCACCGCGTCGGCCGGCCCGACGTAGGGGTTGATGGTGACACCCAGCATGCGCTGGGCCTCGGCATAGAAGGGCCTGAGGACCTTGCCCCATTCCACCGGCCGCTTCCAGGCCGGCGACTCGAAGGCCTCGTCGCCGGGCTGGACCAGCACGTTGGCATAGCCCAGGCTGCCGCCGCCCACGCCGGCCCCATGCAGCACGAACACGTTCCGGAAGGGACTGATCTGCAGGATGCCCCGGCAGCCAAGGACCGGTGCCCACAGGTAGCGCCGCAGGTTCCAGGTGGTCTTGGCGAAGTCCTCGTCGCGGAAGCGCCGCCCCCGTTCCAGCACCGCGACCTTGTAGCCCTTCTCGGCCAGACGGAGCGCGGACACGCTGCCGCCGAATCCGGAACCCACAATGATGAAGTCGTAGCAATCCTGCATCCAGGCATCCTACAGTCATCTTCTGGGCGTTGGAGCAGACCCAACATCCCTACCTGGAGTATGTTTCCCATGACTGCCCTGGATCGGTTGGCGGAGCGGCAGTTGGTAGTGGTGACGGGGAAGGGGGGCGTCGGGAAGACCACCCTCACGGCGGTCCTGGGACGTCTCATGGCGAGGCGTGGACGGCGGGTGCTGCTTCTTGAAGTGGATCCGCGGGAAAGCCTGCACCAGGCCCTGGGCACGGAGCCCTCCGGAGGTGAGGTGGTGCCGGCTGGTGCGGGCCTCTCCATCCAGAACCTGCAACCGAGTGCGGTCATCGAAGGCATGGTGCGGGAGAAAGTCCCCATTGCCTACCTGGCCCACAAGATCACTCAGAGCCCCGCTTTCCACCAGTTCGTGGAAGGCGCGCCCGGGCTGAAAGAGACCGCCCTGCTGGGGCATGCCTACCGGGTCCTCCAGGGGAGCCACCGGCCCAGGACCGACCTGGTGATCGTGGACGCTCCGGCCACGGGACACAGCGCCACCATGCTGGCCGCTCCGGGCCTGCTGGCCCAGGCCTCGGAAGGGGGGCACTTGGGTGACATGGCCTCCGACCTGGCGGCCTTCCTGGCGGATGCCTCCCGCTGCGGGGTGGTGCTCGCCACCTTGGCGGAGGAGATGCCGATCCAGGAGACCCTCGAACTCATCGAGCTGCTGGGGACGAACCTGGAGATCCGGCCGGACTTTGTGGTGGCGAATGGTCTCTATCCGGTCCTGGCTTCGGCCCCAGGGCGGGGTTCTGCCAAAGACCTGCTGCGGGCCCGCCGCCGGATGAACGAGTCGGAACTGGACCGGCTTGCCCTGGCCTGGGACGGTCCTCTGCTGGAGTTGCCGCTGCTGCCGCTGGACCGGGGCCCGGCCCTGGTGGATGCCTTGGCCAGGCTGTTCGAAGCGGCGGACGCATGAGCGGCGGACTGCTCGACGGGCGGCTCGTGGTGGTGGTGGGTGCCGGCGGTGTCGGCAAGACCACCCTGGCGGCCGCGCTGGCCTTGGGTTCCGCCCGGGCAGGACAGCGCACCCTGGCCATGACCTTTGATCCCTCGCTGCGCCTGAAGGATGCACTGGGCGTGGGGGAGGCCGCGAAGGACGAACCGGTCCGAGTGAGGTTGAGCGGCGGGGGCCAGCTCGATGTGGCGCTCCTGGACGCCAAGCGCACCTTCGATCGGCTGATCCGGACCTATGCCCCCGATGCTGCGGCGGCCGAGCGGATCTTCTCGAACCGGTTCTACCAGGACATGGCTGGCAACCTGGCGGGCATCCTGGAATACATGGCCATGGAACGCCTCTTCGAGATGCGCGCCTTGGACCGCTACGACCGCATCATCCTGGATACGCCGCCCACCCGGCAGGCCCTGGACTTCCTCCAGGCACCGGAGCGCATGATGAACCTGGTGGACAGCAAGGCCATCCGGTTCGCCATGGATCCCTGGTGGGACGGCAAGGGCGAGAAGAACCTGGCCTTCCGCCTCGCGGCCAAGGGGGCTCTGGAACTGTCGGATCGTCTCATCGGACGTCGCTTCCTCCTGGATGTGGTGGAGTTCATCCGGGCCTTCGCGCCCCTGTTCGATGGCTTCCGCAGGAGGGCCGAAGAGGTTCGCGACCTGCTCAAGGTGAACACCACCCGATTCCTGCTGGTGACCGGGCCGGGGCCGGAGCGCGTGCCGGACGCCATGTTCTTCCTGCGCAAGCTCAAGGAATCGGGCCATCACCTGGGACCCATTCTGGTGAACCAGGTGCACCCGGACCCAGGAGCGGAAGCCGGACAGGACAGGGGTCTCGACCTCCTGCGCTTCCTGGCTGGCCGGGACCAGCGCGGCCTGGCGCTGCTGCGAAGCCTCTTCCCGGCCCCGCAGAGGATCATCCCGGTGGGTTTGGAGGCACTGCCTCCATCGGACCTGGGCTCGCTGGAGCGTCTGTTCAACAGACTGGTTACAAAATCCCTAGAATAAACAATTAATATAAATATACCGCGATGCGGAAAATAATTCTTGCACCAATGCCGCAATGCGGTAAATTGGATTCCGGGAAGGAGTCCATGGATGATCCGCCTCATCAAGCGCTATGGCGGTGCCAGCCGCAAACTCTACGACACCGAAGAAAGCCGCTACGTGTCCCTCGAGGAGCTCTCCGCCTGGATCCGCGCGGGCCAGGAACTCCAGGTGGTGGATAGCACTTCCGGGGAGGACGTGACCGCCCAGACGCTTGCGCAGAGCATCTATGAAGACCACCGGCGCGGCGCCTCCCTGCTCTCGGGGGATTTCCTGCATGAGGTCATCCGGAGGGGCGGCGAGGCTCTGAGCCAGGGGGCCGATCGCGTCCAGGCGAAGGTGGACAGCATGGTCCGCAGTTCAGTGGATCGTCTGGCCCATGCCTCTGCAGCCCAGGAGGACATGGCCCTCCTCAAGCACCGGCTCTCTGAACTCGAGGCCACCCTGGCCCAGCTTGAAACCAAGACAGAAACCCCGCGAAGCACCACCCGCACCCGTTCAAACCGCAAGACGACCCGCAAGTAAACCTCAACCCCGCCGGCCCCGAGGCCGGATGAAAGGAGCAAGTCATGGTTATCAAGAAGAAGACCGACATGATCCCCGGCCTGAAGGACTCTGCCTACAATGTCTGGCTGGCAGGCCTGGGCGCCTACACCCTGGCTGGCGAGGAAGGCACTCGCCTCTACAAGGAGCTCGTGGAGAAGGGCGCCAAGCTGGACGAGGCCAACAAGGAACGCCTGAGCGAACTGGCCGACCGGGCCCAGGGACTGAAGGGCGAGGCCAAGGATGCCCTGGCCAAGATCACCACCCCGATCGAGAACGGGCTGGCCACGGCCATGTCACGCCTGGGCGTGCCCACCCGCGAAGAAATCGTCAATCTCACCCACCGGGTGGAGGAGCTGACTCGACTTGTCGCCAAGAGCCAGAACGCTGAGAAGGCCAAGGTGAAGGCCGAGGAAGCGCCCAAGCGCAGGCCCAGGGCTGCCCGGGCCTGAGGATTATATGACCTCGCGTCGCCCGGCCAAGGGACCAAGGCTGGGCCTCGCGTTGGCCGCCGGAGGAGTGCTGGGGGGCGTCTACGAAGTAGGCGCCCTCCGCGCTCTCGAGGAGTCCATCGAGGGGCTCGACCTGAACCGGCTGCACGTCTATGTGGGCGTGAGTGCGGGCTCCTTTGTCGGAGCCCACCTGGTGAACGGGGTCACCGTTACGGAAATGATTCGAGGCCTCCGGTCCGATGGGGATGGCGAGGGCATGTTCGATCCCTCCATCTTCTTTGTGCCCGCCTATCGAGAAATCGGCAGGCGTGGCCTCCTGCTGCCCTCGGTCATCAGCGAGGCGCTGATGCAGCTGGCCAAGGGGCCTGAAGATCCCTCCTTCTTCGGCGCGCTGGAGGGCCTCGGTCGCTCGCTGCCGGTCGGCATCTTCAGCAACGAGGCCATTCGGGGCTACCTGCAGCGCTTCCTGTCGCAGCCCGGACGGACCGATGACTTCCGGAAACTGCGCAAGAAGTTCTTCGTGGTGGCGACGAACCTGGAGACCGGCCGCAGGGTGGTCTTCGGCTCGGAAAAATTCAGTCATATCCCCATCTCACACGCGGTCCAGGCCAGTACGGCGGTGCCGGGCCTCTACCAGCCCGTCGATGTCGAGGGGCGGGTTTGCGTGGATGGCGTCCTGCTCAAGACCATGCATGCTTCCATCGCCCTGGAGGCGGGGGCCGAATTGCTGTTCTGTGTGAACCCCCTGGTGCCCATGAACACGGGTTCAGAGGATGCCCGCGAGGCCCTCGGTCGCCGGGCCGTCCAAAAGGGAGGGCTCCCTACGGTCCTTTCGCAGAGCTTCCGGATCCTCATCCATTCCCGGGTCGACCTGGGCATGGAGCGCGCCGCCCAGAGCTTTCCCGGTTCGGACATGGTGCTGTTCCAGCCCGAGCCCACCGAACACCGCCTCTTCACGAACCTCTTCCGGTTCCACTCGCGACGCAAGGTCTGCGAGATTGCCTACCAGCAGACCCGGAAGGATCTCTGGGAGCGCCGGGAACTGATCGGTGAGGTCTTGCGCAAGCACGGCCTGGACCTTCGCCTGGAGGTGCTGGCCGATCCGGGCCGGACTGTCTGGGACTGCATCGGCCATCCCCGTACCAGGGAAACGCAACTTGCCGACCAGCTCGATGCGACCCTGCGGATGCTTGAGGCCAGCCTCGACCGGAAGGCTGCCGGCGCTTGATCCCATTGCACCGGCAGGCTGCAAGGATGCGGTCGGCTGGAGCGTGTTCGGTACCGCCGCAGGCAGTCGCGGCCGCGATGTCTCCCCACGCCGCTCGACGCCACAGAGCCCCCGGTCCCCTTGTCCCGGACTGGGGGTCACCGCATAGTTGTTCTCCAATCACCCATCTTCACCGCACCGTCCCCGCCACCCCGCACGTTGCCCCGAGAGTCTCTTCATGGCCGACCGAGAGCGAATGTCCAACGTCGATAGCGCGTGGTATCAGGCGGACGCCCCCAACAACCTCATGACGATCGTCGGCCTGATGATCTTCGATACACCCCTGGACCTGGACAAGTTCAAGCACACGCTTAAGACCCGCTTCCTGAAGCACGAGCGCTTCCACCAGCGGGTGGAAGTGGACGCCAGCGGCATCTACTGGGTGAAAGACCCCTACTTCAATCTGGATTCCCATGTGCTGCGGGTTTCCCTGCCGGGCAAGGGGGACAAGAAGGAGCTGCAGAATTATGTGGCCACCCTGGTCAGCCAGCAGCTGGACCGCCATCGGCCCCTCTGGCAGTTCCAGGTGGTCGAGAACTACCTGGGCGGCGGGGTGATCATCGGCCGGATGCACCACTGCATCGCCGACGGCATCGCCCTCATTGGTGTCCTCCAGGGGTTGACCGATGCTTCGGAGGCCCCCGGGAAGAAGGCAGTCGTGGCACCAGAAGAGGACGGCCTCCTGGAGAAGATCTTCATGCCCCTGTCCCGGGCCATGGAGAAGACCATTTCGGTATCTTCGGATTTGGTCGCCGGTTCCCTGGAGATGCTGACCCAACCCTCGCTCCTGCTCGACTACGCCCGGGTGGCCGGGAACGTGGCCAAGCAGACCGCCGAGCTGGCGCTCATGCCCGACGACACCCCCACCAGGCTCAAGGGGAAGGCAGGGGCGGTGAAGCGGGTGGCGTGGACCGATCCTCTTCCCCTGGACTCCGTCAAGTCGCTGGGGAAAGTCCTGGAGGCCTCGGTCAACGATGTCCTGTTGTCCTGCGTTTCGGGCGCCATCCGGCGATACCTCGTCGGCCAGGGTGATTCTGTCGAGGATGTGGAGATCCGCGCCATGGTTCCCGTGAACCTACGGAAGGTGGGCCAGGAGGACCAGCTGGGCAACCGCTTCGGCCTCGTCCCCCTGCTGCTGCCCGTCGGCATCGAGGACCCCATCCAGCGGGTGCGGGAGATCCGTGTCCGCATGGATGACCTGAAGCACTCCTACATGGCCGCCATCAGCATGGGTGTCCTTGGCCTCGCCGGGCTGACCCCCAAGAAAGTCCAGCGACAGATCCTGGACCTCTTCGCCAAGAAGGCCACCGCCGTGATGACCAATGTGCCCGGGCCCCGGCAGCCCATCTACCTGGCGGGATCCATGATCAAGCAGCAGATGTTCTGGGTGCCCAAGTCGGGCAACATCGGCCTCGGGATCTCGATCCTCTCCTACAACGGCTCAGTCCAGTTCGGTGCCATCACGGATACCCGCTTCGTGCCCGATCCGGACCTGCTGGTGGAGGAATTCCTGCCGGAAGTGGAAAAACTCATCCGGGCGCTCCTCCGGAATCCCAAGGAGGCCAAGGGCGAACCCGGCCTGGTCGCCAAAGGCCTGGCCTTCCTGGCCGAGCGGATGGGCCTCCCCATTCCGGTCCTGCACAAGCCTGCGGCACCGAAAGTGAAGGCGGCACCCAAGCGCGCCACCGGGAAGCAGCCTGCTCCCAAGCCCGTGATCGAGAAGAAGGCTGTTCCCAAGCCGAAGGCCGGAAAGCAGCCCGCGTCCAAGCGGGCGCCTGCGGCAAAGCCCAAGCCTGCGGCGAAACCAAAACCTGTGGTGAAGGCCAAACCTGCCCCCGCGGGATTGCGGAAGACGGTCGGAGTCATGAAGAAGCTGACGTAGCCGCGAAGGTCAGGCTTCCAGTTCAGCCTTGGCCAGTTCCACGTCCAGGCGTTCCATGGCGTCCATGGGCTGGAGGGCGGCCGCTTCGCGGTAGAGGGTTTCCGCCTCCTTCTTCCCGCTGCGTCCCTTCAGCATGGCCAGGCCGTTGGCATACTCGATGCGGTAGATGGCCGATTCCGGGAACAGCTCGAGGCCCTGCCGGTAGTGTTCCAGCCCGACCTTCTCCTTGACGCCGTAGGTGAGGCCACCCATGAGGCTGCCGACCTTGTCGATGACCTCGGCGTGGTAGGTGCCCAGGGCCACATGGGAATCCGCGTGCTCTGGATCCAGTTCCAGGGCGCGTGTGAGGCTGTCCTTGATCTTGCCGCCCAGGCCCTGGGCCAGGGCCTTCACCACGGAGATGCCTTGGCTGTAGCGGCCGAGGGCGTAGGCATGCAGGTAGCAGTTGAAGGCGTCCCCAGGGGCCTTGGCCATCCGGGCTTCGCACCGGGTCGCCACTTCCTGGAACAGCCTCAGCTGGACCGCCTCGTCCTCCTCCAGGTAGTTGGCGTAGATGTTCTGGGCATGGTTCGCCACATTGGAACCGGCCGGACCCGCCGCCAGGCCCTCTTCGACGGCCTTCGCAAACTCCCCAGAGTGGAACTGGAGCCAGGCCTGGAGAACCTTCTTGTCTTCGGGGAAGGGTTCCCGGTTCCCCTTGTGGAGCCGGGGCCAGGCCTGCTTGGCGGTGGCGGCGGTGTACTGGTACGTCTTGTTGGCATAGGGGAATGCCGTCCAGGTCTGCTTGGCCATCGCGGGCCCTCCCAAGGTTCGGTGCTGAGGAGCTAGTCGAGGTCCATGCCCGCCACGACGAAGATGTAGCCCCGCATGGCTTCTTCGCTGGAAGTGCCCTTGAGCTTGGCCCAGGCGTCGTACTTGGCCCGGCCCACGAAGTCGAAGGCCCCGGGGCGGTCATCCCCGGCGTCCCCCGCCGTGGCCTGCTTGAAGTAGGCGTAGAGCTGGAGCAGGGTGTCGTTGTCCGGTCGCCGGGACGCGGTCTTGGCCTGGGCCTGGGCCGCCTCGAATTGCGCCTTCAAGTCGCTGTCCACGGTCATGGTGCCCTCCTCGTGCGGTGGTCCTCAATCACTGCTGCAGCAGCTGGTCGACCTGGTGCTCGATGGACTCGCGAATGCGGTGGGCGAAGGCCCAGAGCATGAAGCCCAGGTGCATGTCGATGGCGATGTGGTCCTCGGCCACGTGCACTTGTCCCGTGACGCCATGGCCATGGAAGGCGCCGTCCAGGCCGTTCCAATCCAGGGTGAGGCCGTAGTGCTGGCGGAGGCTGGTCTCCACGTCGCCGAAGCGTCGCCGGGCCTCCTGGCTGCCGAGGCTGTGGGGACGCTGGATGCGGATGCTGGACATGCGGCAGGCCTGAGGTGGATGGACGGCGTGGTTCAGGAAGATCCGACCAGCATAGCGACTCCGCCCCGGTAACACGAATCGCGCTTGACCCCTGGTAGCGCCTGGACTTCTTCCCCGGAAGCGGAGAGTTTTGGAAGGACCGGCATTGGTGTGGAGGGACGAACGATGAGATGGGTCGTCTTCAATCAGAAGGGTGGTGTCGGGAAGTCCACCATCGTGTGCAATCTGGCCGCCATCTCCAGCCGGCGGGGGCGCAGGACCCTGGTGGTGGACCTGGATCCCCAGGGGAATTCCTCGCAGTACCTCCTGGGCCGCGAAGCCGCGGCGGATGCGGAACCCCACCTGGGCACCTTCTTCGAGGAGAGTTTGGGGCTCGGCCTGTTCCGGCGGGGCCTGCGGGACATGGTCCATCCGACGTCCATTCCAAACCTGGACGTGCTGCCGTCCAGCCCCATGCTCGAGGTCATTCACGGCAAGCTCGAGGCCCGGCACAAGATCATGAAGCTGCGGGATGCCCTCAACGATCTCGAGGAGTACGACATGGTCTACCTGGACACCCCGCCCGCCTTCGGCTTCTACACCCTTTCGGCCCTCATCGCCGCGGACCACTGCCTCATCCCCTTCGACTGTGACGAGTTCTCGCGGCAGGCGCTCTACGCGTTGCTGGAAAACCTGCAGGAAGTGAAGGAGGACCACAATCCGGGTCTCGAAGTGGCGGGGATCGTGGTCAACCAGTTCCAGGCCCGGGCCAACCTGCCTGGCCAGCTCGTGGCCGAACTAGAGGCAGAGGGCCTGCCCATCCTCAGACCCTTCATCTCAACGTCTGTGAAGGTCCGGGAATCCCACCACGCGGCCTGTCCCCTGGTGATCATGGACCCGTCGCACAAGCTGTCCCGGGAGTTCGAGGCGCTGTACCAGGGGCTGGAGAAGGGGGCGAAACCCCGGAAGGCCCAGAAGAAGGCCCTGGCGAGGTCCTGAGGCGAAAGTTCTTCAGCTACTTGCTGAGCCGCTTCAGGCTCTCGAACTCTTCCTCGAAGGCTGCCACCAGATGGGCCGGATCCGGCAGCAGGGCCTTGTCGGCGATCACGCCGATCTGCACCTTGCCGGCGAAGCTGATGATGGAGATGCCGATGCCGATCTGGGCCCGCTGGGGCACCCAGAAGAGGATCGAGCGCACCTTCCGCCCCTCGAGTGAGATGTCGTGCGCGGGGCCTGCGACATTGGTGACCACAGCCGTGCACTTGTTGGCCAGGAAATCGATGAGGCCGCGGCTGACGACCTCGGGAAGGAAGGCGAGGAGGGCGCGCTGAAGGCCGTAGACCACCAGGGGTGTGGCGGACTGCTTGAGCTGGTCCAGGCGTTCCTTGACAGCCAGGATGCGGTCCGAAGTGTCGGCGCTGCTGAAGGGCAGCTCCAGCGGCACGGCCGCGAACTTGTTCTCGCAGCGCAGGGGAACCCCGGGATGCCGCACATTCACCGGCATGGACACCAGAAACCGGTCAGGCGCAGCCGCGCCCTTGCGCGCCAGATAGGTGGCGAAGGCTCCCGAAACCGTTGCCATGAGCACGTCGTTGACGGTGGCCCCGATCAGGTCCTTGGCCTTCTTGACCACCTGCATCTCCAGGGGCTCGGTCCAGGCCACCCGCTTGTGTCCGGATAGCACCGGGCCGTGCAGGTGGCTGCTGTCAGAGAACCAGGCGAGGCGACGCAGGAGGACGCTGGGCGCGCTCAGGGAGACGGCCACGGCCCGCTGCAGGATCTGGAAGGGGTTCAGCCCACCGATGGGGGGGAGTGAGCCCTTGGCCAAGCCATCGGGGCGGTCCCAGGTCTCGTCCATGAGGGCGAACATCAGGGACACCAGGGCCATGCCATCCCCGATGCAGTGGTGGATGCGGACCAGGATGGCCGAGGCTCCTTCTTCGAAGCGCTCGATGACCTTGATTTCCCAGCGTGGGTGCCTCGGGTCCAGCTTGCGGTTCGCCATCCGGCCCACGTAGGCCTGGATCTCCTTCAGGCTGTTCAGCTTCTTGCCCTGGGCTGGAACGATGTGGCGGGCGATATCGAAGGTCGGGTCCTCTTCCCAGTAGCTGACTGACTCCCGGGTGACGATGCGGCAGCGGAGCCGCTGGAAGCGAGCAGGATCCGGTCCCCCGAAGACGCGCTTCTGGAAGGTCCTCCGCAGGGTCGCCACAGTGAGGCGATCGGTAATGATGACCGCGTTGATCACCATCAGATTGGTATCTGAATCCTGCAGCCAGATGGCGTCGTTCGCCGCGATCCGCTCCGGAATGGTCACCCCCTGCGAACGGCGAGGATGAAGGCGATGACGAAGAGGGTCGACCACACGGGCCAGGGCGCCCGGAAGCCCATGGCCACGGCGCCCGCCACGAGGCAGGAGCCGGCGATGAGGGTCCCCCGCAGCCCGGAGAGGGGCGACTCGGTGGGTTGCCGGGCGAACTTCTCCAGGACCCTCAGCCCGTCGGTGACCAGCAGCGGCATCTTGGCCATGGCGTCCACCATGTCCGGAACTCCGCGCATGCCCTCGGTGAAGATCCGCATGGGGCTGAACTGATGGATGAACAGGTTGCGGATGTGCTTCTTGCTCACCTCGGCCACATCGAAGCCCGGCAACAGCACGTTGCCGACGCCCTCGAACGTGACCAGGGCTTTCACCATCAACACCAGCTCCACGGGGAAGTACATGCCATGTTCCGCGCCCCGGGAGAGGGACTGGAGGATGAGCTGGCCCAGGGAGAAGTCGCTGAAGTTGGAGCCCCGCTTCCAGCGGTTCGCGATGTCCACAGCATCCCGGCGGAAGCCATTGGGATTGGCGCCGGGCCCCGGGATGGCGATGGCGGTGAGGTAGCGGGCGGCATTCTCGCCGTCGCCCATGACCAGGGCGAAGTAGTAGTACATCAGGGCCCGGCGCAGGTCCTCGTCCAGGCGTCCCACCATCCCCAGGTCGATGAACCCGAGCTTCGGACCCGGCAGGATGACGAGGTTGGCGGAGTGCAGGTCCGCGTGGAAGAAGCCATCCCGGTAGAGCATGCGGATGATGGCCATGGCGCCCAGGTCCGTCAGATGGCGCCGCTGCTCTTCGGGCAGTTCAAGGGCTCCAGGCTGGTCCGGAGTGACGCCATCAAAGAACTCCATGCAGAGCACACTGCGCCCGCTGAACTTCTTGTAGATGCGGGGAAAGACCACGTCCGGCACATCCTGGAAATGGGCCGCGAAGATCTCGGCATTCTCGGCCTCCAGGCGGAGATCCACTTCCCGCAGGGTGTAGGTGCAGAACTCGTTCACCAGCTGCCGCGGCTGGAAGCGGGGGATGATCAGCTGGGCCACGCCCCCCAGCATTCGCAGCAATTTGGCATCCCGTTCTAGGGTTTCGCGGATGCCGGGTTTGACCACTTTCAGGATCACCCGTTCGCCGTCCACGGTCATGGCCGTGTGGGTCTGGCCGATGGAGGCGGAGCCCAGGGGGATGGGGTCGATGGACAGGAACATGAAGCCCACCGGCCGTTTCAGATCCTTCTCGATGATGTCCTGCAGGATGGGCAGGGGCACCACCGGCAGGCGGTTGAGCAGGTGCTTCAGCTCGTCGGTTATGGGCTTGGGCAGCAGGTCCTCGCGCAGGCTTAGGATCTGGCCCAGCTTGATGTAGGTCGGTCCCAGGCGTTCCAGCCGGCGCCGGAACTGGACGGGGAAGGGCTCGTTCCTCAGGTCCCGGCTCACGAACAGGCGCCCGGGGAGGGCCGCGATCCAGAGCGCCAGGCGGCGCCAGCCCTTGAGGGTGCCGTCCTCGGTGCGGGCCTTCAGCTGGGAGAGCAGGGCGCCGAACAGCAGCCCCAGGAAATGCCTCCAGGTCACCAGCATGCGCCGGAACAACCCCTGGGACTTCCAGGTCCTCATGATCTCGTAACCGCGGGACCTCAGCAGGTCCTCGTTCGACATCGGCTCGGGCGGAACCCCGCCTTCCGTCGAAGGCGGACTCATCGAAGGTTCTTCATCAGGTTCAACGGTTACGCCCATATTCCTCATGGGAGGATACCCACTCCAGTGAGGAAATGGCGGCGCCCAGGGAAACTTCACCGGCCAGGACCACGCCTGCGATGATCTCGGCCAGCTTCTGGACTTTGCCGGTGCCGAAGCAGCCGAGCACCTCGAGGCATTCCCGCTGGGTGGGCAGTCCCGTGCCGCCGCCATGGGTGGCGACGATGAGGGAGGGGATCGTCATCGAGATGTAGAGATCCTTTTCCGGGGTCAGTTCGGTGTAGAGAATGCCCGAGGAACCTTCGGCGATGTTGGCCACATCCTGACCCGTGGCCATGAACATGGCCGTAATGGCGTTGGGACTGTGGGCGCCATTGTTGTTGGCTCCGGAAAGGATGGAGCCCACGTTGGCCACGCCCCAGTGGTAGGCCAGGCTCTCGGGCTCCACCCGCATGACTTCCAGCAGCACTTCGCGCTTGATGGTGCACTCGGCCGTGACCCGCTTGCCCCGGGTGCGCATGAGGTTGATCTGGGAGGCCTTCTTGTCGGTGGCCAGGTTGGATTCGAGGTAGAAGCGGCGGATGGTCTTGTGGTGTTCCAGGATCCAGCTGCAGGCCGCGAAGGTGGCCCGGCCCACCATGTTCTGGCCCGCCGCATCACCGGTCTCGAAATTGAAGCGGAGATAGGCGAACTTGCTGGCCAGGTAGGTGTCGATGTACTTCAGTTTCCCGCTGCGGGTGGTGGCCTCCGCTTCCCGGCGGATATCTTCCATGTGCGCATCCACCCATTTCCGGAAGGCCAGGGCTTCCCGGGCGCTGTCGAAGATGAACACCGGGGCCCGCTGCATGTGATCGGCCTGGACGGTGCAGAGGACGCCGCCCGAGAGGTTGAGCACCTTCATGCCCCGGTTGTAGGAGGCCACCAGCGTGCCTTCCGTGGTGGCTAGCGGGATCAGGAAGTCACCCTTGGCATGTTCTCCCCTGATGTGCAGGGGACCCGCGAAGCCCAAAGGCACCTGGACCACACCGGTGAAATTCTCGATGTTGCCCTTGGTGACCTCCGGGTTGAACGAATGCTGGCTGGTGTGGTGCAACTTCACGCCGGTCGCTTTTTCGATGAAGGCCTGCCGCTCCTTGACGATGGCCGAGGTGTAGTTGTCGTCCTTGGCACAGGGCACCGAGGTCTGCAGGACCTGGGCCTTGGAGGTATGGTCCTCGACCTTGAAGTGCAGGGCGCCCAGACCCTTGACCTCCATCGAGACTTCGATGGCATGCATGCCTTCGGGGACCTCCCGTCCCTTTGCACGGAGGTGGGCGACCTGCTTCAAGGGAAAGGGTTCCGGATGCTCGGGCGTGATGCCTACCGCCGGGCGCCACCCGCCTTCTCCGAGGTCCAGCTCCAGGTCCTCGGCCGTTAATTCCAGGGGGCCGATGCGGACCCGCACCAGCCTGGTGAGGACCACATCGCTGAGGCGGTTCTTGAGGCTGATGGTCAGTCCTTCAGGGACATTCCGCAGCGAACCGAAGGTATAGAGTTTCTTGAGGATCAGGGACGGGATCATGGTGGCTCGACCTCGGGTTGGGTGAACAAATGTGTCAGAGCCGTGAGGTTCCCGCCAGTATTCAAATAAATTTTATAGATTGTAAAAAGAATCAATGAATCTAATTCTATTCGGCAATTCCCTCAAATCGCCCACCTAGAATGATCTCGGGTCCCTCGTTTCATTCCCCGGAATCGGCTTTCTGAAAGGAGTTCATTCATGTCCACTTTCGCATCCAAGGCCACGGAACTCATCGCCCAGGAAAACCAGTATGGCGCCCACAACTACCACCCGCTGGATGTGGTCTGCACCAAGGGCGAGGGCGTCTTCCTCACGGACGTGGACGGCAAGAAGTACATGGACTTCCTGGCGGCCTACTCCGCCGTGAACCAGGGCCACAACCACCCGAAGATCGGCGAGGCCATGATCGCCCAGATCAAGACCCTGGCCCTCACCAGCCGGGCCTTCCGCAACGACCAGTTCCCCCCGCTGCTCGAAAAGCTCTGCCGGCTGACCGGCTTCCAGAAGGCCCTGCTCATGAACAGCGGCGCCGAGGCCGTGGAGACCGCCCTCAAGGCCATGCGCAAGTGGGGCTACGACAAGAAGGGCATCGAGTACGGCAAGGCCGAGATCATCGTGGCCGAGGGCAACTTCCACGGCCGCACCACCACCATCGTGGGCTTCAGCACCGATCCCGACAGCACCAGCCGCTTCGGACCCTTCACGCCCGGTTTCGTCATCGTGCCCTACGGCGACCTGGAAGCGGTCAAGAAGGCCATCAACCCGAACACCTGCGCTATCTTCATGGAGCCCATCCAGGGCGAGGGCGGCGTGGTGATTCCGCCGGACGGCTTCCTCAGGGGCCTCCGCGACCTGGCCACCGCGAACAACTGTCTCCTGGTGCTGGACGAGATCCAGTCCGGCCTGGGCCGCACGGGCAAGTGGTTCGCCTTCGAGCACGAGGGCATCCGCCCCGACGGCATCACCATCGGCAAGGCCCTCAGCGGTGGCTACTACCCCGTGAGCGCCTTCCTGGCCAATGACGAGGTGATGGATGTGTTCACCCCCGGCATCCACGGCAGCACCTACGGGGGCAACCCCCTGGCCTGCGCCGTGGCCAGCGCCGCCCTCGATGTGCTGGTGGACGAGAAGCTGGTGGAGCGCGCCGCCGAGCTGGGCGAGTACTTCGCCAAGCGCCTGCGGGGCATGAAGTCCGACAAGGTGGAGCTGGTGCGCGTCCGCGGCCTCTGGGCCGGCGTGCAGCTCAAGGAGAGCGCCGGGAAGGCCCGTCCCTACTGCTACCAGCTCAAGGACCGCGGGATGCTCTGCAAGGACACCCACGAGCAGATCATCCGTCTGGCCCCGCCCCTCGTCATCACCAAGGAACAGCTCGACTGGGCCGTGGACCAGCTGGAAGCCGTACTCGCCTAGACGATTTGGGCATCGATGGCTGAAAGGTCAGAGTACCGGAGGGCCGGGATGGCACCGGACCATCCGTTGCCCTGGCCATGCCATCATCGATACCGGAGGTCATCGTCATGGGCAGTGTCGAATCCATCCACATCGCCATTGCAGCCGAGGCCGCCATGCGCGGCGTGGCCGAGATCACCGCGATCGCAGGCGTGGGGCTGGAGGGCGACCGTTATGCCTCGTGCACCGGCAGCTTCTCCGCCAAGCCCAAGCCCGGTCGGCAGATCACCCTCATCGAGGCCGAGGCCATCGAGGCCCTGGAGCATGAGCTGAACCTGGTCCTCGCGCCGGGTGACACCCGTCGCAACCTTGTCACCCGGGGGGTGGCCCTGAACCACCTGGTGGGACGTGAATTCAAGGTGGGCGGTGTCTGCCTCCGTGGCTACGAGCTCTGTGAACCCTGCAGCGACCTGGCCCGGATGACCGGCAAGGCCCAGATCCTGCCTGGCCTCGTCCATCGCGGCGGACTGCGGGCCGAGATCCTGGAAGGCGGAGTGATCCGAGTGGGCGACCCTGTCACTTTTGGGTAAAAAATGCCCATCGACACGCATTCATGACCTCTTGATACTGAATTAAAGATCCACCGAGGCACAAAATGTCCCACCTCTGGCGCGTTTGCCGCGCCGCTCTGCTCTGCTCTGTCTGCCTGCTGAACTGGGCAGACGATCCGGGCCACCATCAGGTCCTGATCCTGCATTCGTACCACCAGGGCTATTCCTGGACCGCCGACATCCACGCGGCCATGATGCAGACCCTCCAGTCCACCGAAGCCGGCATCGATATCCGCACCGAGTACCTCGACTGGAAGCACTACCCAAGCCAGGACATGCTGGTCCGGTATCGGGACCTGTTCGCGGTGAAGTACCGGGCGGTCCACTTCAATGTGGTCCTCACATCCGACAATGCGGCCCTTGAATTCGCGCTGAAGCATCGCGACGCCTTGTTTCCCGGGGTGCCCATCGTGTTCTGCGGTGTGAACGGATGGCATCCGGACCTCTACGGGAAGCATGACAAGCTGACGGGCGTGGCCGAAAAGGTGGAAGCGGCAGGAACCCTGTCCCTGGCCCTGAAGGCTCATCCCGGGACGAAGCGAGTCCTGGTGGTCTGCGACAACACGGAGACAGGCCAGGA
Source organism: uncultured Holophagaceae bacterium (assembly GCA_903884655.1). Taxonomy (GTDB): domain Bacteria; phylum Acidobacteriota; class Holophagae; order Holophagales; family Holophagaceae; genus Geothrix. Next base: position 35,557 of record CAISFO010000045.1, read on the forward strand.
GATCCGCCTGGATGTGGATCATTCCCTGTCCCAGCTGGGCCAGCTGCCAGAGATCCAGTACATCGGGAAGGAAGAGACCCAGGAACTGGTCCTGCGCCTGGCCAAGGAGCCCCCGAGCACGCTCATCCTCGTGGCCCTGTTCGGCAATGACGCGAGCGGCAGGTACCTCGACCTCTGGGAGCTTCCGGCCATCCTCCAGCGGTCCGGGTTGCAGGCACCAGTCTGGGGACTCTACGAGGAGGCTCTGGGGCATGGCATTGTCGGCGGCCACCTTCAAGGTGGTGAACGGCAGGGATCGCTCGCCGCCAGTCAGGCCCTCCGCATTCTCAATGGCGAGGAGGCGTCGAGCATCCCGGTCATGGCGGTACCTACCGTCAAGTGGGCCTTTGATGACCGGGAACTGCGCCGGTTCCACATTGCCTGGTCCAGCCTTCCTCCCAACAGCGACATACGGTTCTCGCTGCCCTCCTTCTATGAACGGAACCGTGCCTGGGTGCTGGGGAGCCTCCTCGTGCTGGTGATCGGCTTCACAGGCGCCATGGGCTGGTCCTTCGTGTTGCGGCGCACCGTGAAACAACGAACCGAGACGCTCAGCAGGGAACTGTCCGCGAGGATCCACGCGGAGCAGGACCTCGGGCGTACGGTTGATGAACTCCAGCACAGCCTGGCCCTGGTGAAGAGCCTTTCCGGACTTGTCCCCATCTGCGGGCACTGCAAGAAGATCCGGACAGACCATGGCTATTGGCAAGGAGTGGAGCAGTACATGTCCGAGCATTCGGAAGCCCATTTCAGCCATGGCGTCTGTCCCGAATGCCTGGGCATCTACTATTCGGGCTGGAAGCAACCCTAGGAGCGGCCATGGGGGAGGTGGCTGCTCCCCCCTGCTTTGGAGGAACTGCACCCAGTTTCCGGAATCATTTCCCGTCCAGGGGGGCTATCTGCCTGGATTGATGCCCAAAAGGGCGAATGAGCATTGACGGTTCGATGCGACTGGTCGAATATCGGCACGAGCACCCCGATCATTCCCCGAACAGAACCTTCTGGCTTGGCCATGGACCACCCCAGGGGTGGATTCCGGATCCCGGCTGGTCTGTGCCTTACCCCTGGAGGACCACCCATGAATCGCCGCATCAGCGCCTTCGCCACCGTGGCCGTGCTGGCCTGCTTCCCCCTAGCGAGCTCCCTGCGGGCCTGCTGCGATGACTTCTGGAGTTGCGTGGGGGCGGTCGCCTCCGGAGGGCTCTCCTGCGCGATCGAGAGCCTGGTCAACACGGTGAGGACTCTGATCGACAATGTGGGTCGCCTGGCGTCGACCCTGGCCAACCAGGTCACGGACGTGGTCAACCTGGCCCGAACGGAACTCGGCAATGCGGCCAATGACCTCCGGGGTCTGGCCAGCCAGGCCGAGTCCGACTTCAATGCCGCCGCCCAGCTGGCCGCAACCGTCGTCAACGACGCCGCGCGGCCTGCCGTGGTGGCGGTGAGGGCTGGTGTCAGCGCTCCTGCCATCGCCACTGGTGCGCAGCCTGGTGTCTCTGTCGGTGCGCCAGCGGCCCCTGCGGGCGCGGCCTCCAAGTCGGGCGGAGCCAGTGTCGGCAAGGCCACCCCGGCCATCGGGAAGCCTGCCGGCGGCGGCATGGGACCCGCCCCCGCGGGGACCGCGTTGTCGGGTGGCGCTTCGGCCCCGGCCTCACAAGTCATCGCCAACCTCCCGGCCGATTCCAAGGACATCCTGGAGGCCCTGCGGCGGGCCAAGGATGCTGTCGACGGTCTGCGGCCGGACATCACTGCGCCCCTCAATCAGGTCCGGCAGTTCGCGGGCCAGGCGGAACAGCAGGTGGCGAACGCAGTGGGCTCGGCGGTGGGCATCGCCGAGAATGCCCTCCTGGCCCCGCTCCGGGTGCTCGGCAATATGCTGAGCGATCTGGTGGCCCATCCTGAGCGGATCTTCGATCCCGGCAGCATCGTGGATGACGCCATCAACCAGGTGACCAATCAGGTCATCGCCACCATGAACCAGGTGCATGACGCGGTCATGTCCCAGGCCACCGCCACCCTCAATCTGGCCCACCAGCCGCTGCAGGATGTCCTGGACCGGTCAGCCGTCGCGAAGAAGATCGCGGACGCGATGCAGAAGCTCGAAAAGAACAGGAACCGGGCAGCCCTGGAGGGACTCAACAAGGTGATGCCACCTCAGCGGGGGGGGGATTCACGTGCCCTGGTGTCCCATGTGGCTCTGGCCACCCATGCTTCCGGCATCGTCGCCCTCGACCTCAACAAGCACAAGACCATGGTCGCTGCGCCCTACGCCCGTCTCAGCGCTGCCAAGCTGACAACCCGCACCGTGGGCACCCAGATGAATTCGAAGCTGAAGAATCCCTGGGCGGAGTTCAAGCGCCTGAGGGCCGCGCCGGTCAAGCTCGATCCCTCGGCCAAGCCCAAGATGGAGGCGGAAATCGCACGGCGGTTCGCCGGAAAGACCGCCACGGAATCAGCTGCGGAGAAGCAGGCCATGCTGGCTGAAGCCCGGACCCGCTTCGCCAAGGATCCGGAGCTGCTCCGCAAGGTGGTCATCATCATCGAGGGGCACCCCGTCATCAACGGGAGGCTGGGCGGAACCAGCTCCGCCCAGTAGCACCACGGCAGGTCATCCATCCGGATCGGGGCGGCGGTTCCCTCATCGGCACCGCCCCTCCGATGCGACGATCCATCACCTCTGGTCGTGTGAGGCGTCCCGTGTTCCGTTCCAGCCATTCTTTGACCCTCCTGCTTGCCGCCGGCACAAGCCTCCTCCAAGCCCAGTTCATGCCGGGTGACGGCGTGGAACTGCGGGCGCCGGTCACGCCCGGTGGACCCCTGGCGGCCCGGGTCGTGGCGCCCAGGGGCACGGACCGGGTGGTGCTGTTCTACCGGCTCGAGGGACAGGCGGATTTTCAGAGCCTCAGCCTGGATCCCAGGCCCGGCGGCACATTTGAAGGCGAGCTGCGGGCGGCCTTCCCACAGGGGGCCCGCATCCAGTACTACGCGGATCTGAAGGCGGGCATGGTTGTCCAGCATGCGCCAAAGGAAGCTCCCATGCGGTTCCTCACGCTCCAGTTGCCGGGCGGAGCCGTGGCCGCCTCCGAACCCGCCTCCGTCAAGATCGAGGGTCTCGAAGTGGTTTCGCCCCCCGCCAAGGAGGCCCCGATCCATGGCCGGGCGGCAGCCCCGCCGGGAACCGAGTGGGTGGTGATCTTCTACCGCACCGTGGGCGAGGAAGAGTTCAACAGTTTCAGTCTGGAGGCCAAGCCTGATGGCTTCTTCGAAGGAGACATGGATGCTCCCATGGCTCCGGGCACCCGGATGGAATTCTATGCCGCCCTGCGTACTCCGGCGGGCATCAAGTACCTTCCGACGGACGCCCCGACCAAGGTGGTCAAGCTGCGGACGCCGGGTGGCAAGCGGGAGCCGGATCCGGCTTCCGGCGGCGGCTCCAGCCAGAGCCAACGCCCGGTGGCAGTGGATGTCACGGCCGAGAGAGTCTTCCACCACAAGCTGGCGGAGGAGGGGGAACCGCGCCTCCTGGCCTCGGGGCAGGTGCGCTTCGGGACCCGCCAGGACGATGGGGATACCCACCTCATCCTGAATGGCCGCGTGGTCTACAACGACCAGCCGGTGAGCCAGCAGGACCGCTGGAGCCTGGGCGAATTGCAGGCCATCTTCGCCAAGGGTCAGCACAAGCTCCAGGCCGGCGACCAGCAGGTCCAGGAATCCGAGTTCACCCTGGCGGGCGCAGGGCGGCGGGGGCTCGACTACGCCTACGCCGGATCCCAGCTGGGCGCCCACCTGTTCGCCTTCGGGACGGAGGCCCTTCCCGGGGCTCGGGGCCTCCTCTGGCCGACGGCGGGCAACGAAGTCTACGGCGGCTCCCTCGGCTACGCCTGGTGGAACAATGCCGTGCGGGCCAAGCTGGTGTTCCTCACCGGCAAGGATGATCCGTCCGCGGCGACGAACGTCGCCACCTCCTATGCACCGCAGGTGCGGGACGGCTCCACTGGTGCCCTGGTCCTCGACGGGCGCTTCTTCGACAGTCGGCTCAGCCTCTCGGGGGAGTATGCCCGCAGCCTGTTCACCCGGGACCTGCTGGGGGCCGTTCCCAAGGAAGGGGACCAGGCCTGGCGGCTGTCGGGCATCTGGGCCCAGGGTCCCTTCAGCGCCCACCTCGGCTACCGGGATGTGGGCCGGGATTTCGGCACCATCGGGGTGGCCTTCTTCGTCGGCGACCGCCGGGTGCTGGATGGCAGCCTGGGTCTCAACTACGCTACCTGGAGCCTCAGCGCCACGGCCCTCGATGAGCGCACCAACCCCACAGGCCAGGTGGGCCAGAGCCAGGCCTGGAACCAGTCCCAGAGCCTGGATGCGCGCCTCGCCCTGTCCCAGACCGCCTTCTGGCGCGTGGGCATCCGGCAGGCCAGGCAGGAGGCGCTGACGGTGGCCGATCCCCTGGTTCCCTTCAGCAACAGCACGCGCACCGGCTTCAGCACGGGGTTCGATGTGCTGCTGCCCCCGGCCTCCATGCTGACCTTCAACGCCCAGTTCGACCGGATCAAGGGCTCGGCGGTCCCCGATCCATCGGCCCCGCCTGCGGTACCACCGGTGACGGCCCCCGAGACGGGCACCAGCACCACCCTGTCCCTTGGTGGCAACCTTGTAGCCGGGACCTGGCTGCGCCTGTCTCCGAACCTCAGCTGGTCGCGAACCCTGGGGGACCCCGGGGGCGAGAAGACAACCATTGCGAATGCGTTCCTCAACGCGGATTTCACCCTCGTGCCGGACCACCTCGGCTTCCTGCTGAACGGTGGCGTCTCCCGGACAGCCGTGGCGAGCACGGGGGAGACTTCCACCAACAGCCTCGTAGAGGGAACCCTGCGCATGATCCTGGACCCCTATTTCCGGGGGCGCGTAAAGGCCAGTCTCGGTCTGAAGGGCAGCATCATCCATGCTCCGGTCCTGGGCGTTGCCACGACAGACAACCGCGCCTCGCTCCTCCTGAACGTCTCCTTCTGAGGGCCACACCATGCGATTTCTCTGTGCCCTCCTCCTCTCCTTCGCCGCTTTTGCCCAGACGATCAGTGTCGTGCCGGGACTGCCGACCACCGGTGCACCCACGACCCTGATCCTCCGTCTTCCGGTGGGGGTTCCCGCCAGTCCTGTGACCTGGCAGTTCGGCGATGGCCAGACCGTGATCGGCGGGCTCATCACCACCCACCTGTACAAGCAGGTCGGCACGTACACGGTCACGGCCGGGGGCCAGTTCGCCACCGCCTCCACCCAGTTCCGAGTGGTGTCGGGCCTGGGACCCGCCGCGCCCTTTGCCATCTCCCTGCTGCGCCTGCGCTGGGAGGACGGCCGCACGGACCTTTCCGTCACGCAGGGTTTCACCCCCCTGGCGGCCTACGCGGATCTGAAATACGAAGGGACGGGTCTCCTTCAGGCCCAGTGGGTCCTGGATGGCGTCATCCTCGGCACCTTCGTGCGCCAGCTCGGCTTCGCCGGGCAGACCACCCTGGATACGGGCATGTTCCTGCCGCTGCCCACCACGGAGCTGGGCGAGCACCTGGTGAGCTTCCGCATCCTCACCCCAGGCACCACATTCCAGTCTCCGACGCTTCGCTACTACGTGCGGGCCGGCGAGGGCGACAGCCTGCCCAGGGTCGAGGAGATCAGCCCCGCCACCGTGAGACCCGGAGAGGAAGTGGAGCTCAGGGTCGCGGGCCGGGGTCTGGTGCCCGGGGTGCGCCTGTACTTCGGCCGGGATGTGGCGGTGGTGTCCAAGCTCCGCTTTTCCGAGCCTGGCCACGGGATGGTCAAGGTCTTCGTGTCGCCCACGGCCAAGGCAGGCGTGCGGGAGATCCAGACGGTCACCAAAGGCAGACGGGCCCACGGGCCCGCCCGGTTGCAGGTCCTGCCACGCCTGACCAAGCGGGGGATCGATCCGGCCAGCGACGGAGGCGCCTCCTGAGGCATCGGCTTCGTTAAGTCGTGGGCACCTGCCATCCATGGCAAGCTGGATGCGGCCCCTATCGCGAGCCGCAAGGAGTTGTTGACGTGTGTGTCGTCCTGCGAATCCTCCTCCTGTTGGCATGCATCGGCACCTGGGCCCAGGAGGCGCCGCGCCTGAAGGCCGTGAAGGCCGCACGGCTGGTGGATCCAGGGAAAGGCACGGTGCTACTCCGACCTGTGATCCTGGTGGAGGGTTCCACGGTCAAGGCGGTCGGTTCCGACCTGCCCATCCCCGAAGGGGCTGAAGTCCTAGACCTGGGAACTGCCACGCTGCTCCCGGGACTCATCGACCTCCACGTCCACATCACGGGCCAGGCCGGAGACTTCTGGGACCACCAGTTCCGGCGGAGCCCCATCGACGCGGCGGTCCTGTCCCATGTCTACGCCCGGCGCACCCTTGAAGCGGGGTTCACCACCATCCGCCAGGCTGGTGCCTCGGAGTACATCGATGTGGCCCTCCAGAAGGCCATCGACCGGGGGGACGTGGTGGGACCGCGCATCCAGCCCGCGGGCCTGCCCATCGGGGCCACCGGCGGTCACGGGGATCTGACCGGCATGTCCCCCTACCTCCGCTTCGAGGGCTTCTCGAACATCGCCGATGGGCCGGATGCCATCCGCAAGCTCGTGCGCCAGAACGTGAAATACGGGGCCGAGGTGATCAAGATGATCGCCGGTGCCGGCGTGCTGTCCGAGGAGGATTCCGTCGGGGCGGCCCAGTACTCCCAGGCCGAGATGAACGTGCTGGTGGAAGAGGCCCACCGGTGGGGACGGAAAGTCCTGGCCCACGCCCACGGGACCGAAGCCATCAAGGGCTCGATCCTGGCCGGCGTGGACTCGGTGGAGCACGCGAGCCTCATCGACGACGAGGGGCTGCGTCTGGCCAAGGCCCGCGGCACCGTGCTGGTGATGGACATCTACAACGACGACTACATCCTCGCGGAGTACGCGAAGCACAACTACCCGAAGAAGATCATCGACAAGGAACGCCAGATCGGCCGGCTGCAGCGGGAGAACTTCCGGAAGGCCCTCCTGGCCGGGGCAAAGCTGGGCTTCGGAACGGACGCGGGAGTGTACCCCCATGGCTGGAACGCCCGGCAGTTCGCCACGATGGTGGCCTACGGCATGACCCCCATGCAGGCCATTCAGTCCGCCACCACGACCGCCGCCGAGCTCATGGGCTGGACAGGCAAGGTGGGCGAGGTGGTTCCAGGGGCCTTCGCCGACCTGGTGGCCGTGGCGGGAGACCCGCTCAAGGATGTGACGGAACTGCAGAAGCCCACTTTCGTCATGAAGGGCGGGGCGGTCATCCTCCAGAAACTCTAGGCCGTACCAACCTTACTGGGGTACAACCGCTCGAACTCCGGTTCTTCGTGCAGCAGGGACAGGTCGGGATCGCCCCGAACCCAGTCCGAGTCCCGGAAGCCTGCCCGCCAGGCCTTGGAGAGCGCGTCCATGGCCTCGCCCTTCTGGTTGAGGCTGCAGAAGGTGCAGGCGGCGTTGTAGAGGATGGAGGATTCGTTGGGGCGCAGGGTCATGGCCATGGTCGCTTCGCGCCTGGAATCCTCGGGTCGCCCGACCTCGGCATAACATCCCGCCAGGAGGCTGCGGGAGCGAGCATCCTCGGGGACTTCGCGCAGATGTGCCTCATGCGCCTGGATCGCCCGCTGCATGATATTGCCCCGCAGCTCCTTCTTCGCCAGGGCGCCCAGGGAGTTGAGGATGGGCACATAGACGTTGTAGTCGGTGCCGCTGGCCTCGATCGCCTCCTCGGCGAGTCCGGCGACTTCCTGGTACTGGCCGGAGGCGAACAGACAGCGCAGCAGCAGGTAGAAGGCCCCCTCGCAGTCGCGTTTCCGTGACGTCACGGCCCGGAGGATGCGGGACGCGTCCAGGTACTCTCCGCGGGAGTACAGGATCCAGGCCTGGGCCACCATGACTTCGGGCAGGTCGGGCCGCAGGGCCACGGCCTTTTCCGAGGCCGCGCGGGCGCGGTCAATCCAGGCTGGCTCCCGGTCGTAGTGGCAGAAAAAGTAGGCGCAGACGTTGGCGATGGAGGCATGCGCCAGCGCAAAGTCAGGATCCTGCGTGACCGCATCGTTGAACATCTGGAGCGAAAACTCCAGATCCTGCCGGGTCAGGCGGCGGGCATAGCTCCGGCCGCGGAGGTAGTGGTCATAGGCCTGCAGGTTCTCCGTGGGCTTGGCCGCGAGCGCCTCCTTCTCCTGGGGGGAGAGCTTGATGCGCAGGGCGTCGGCGATCTTCCGAGCGATCTCGTCCTGGACCTCGAAGACATCCGCCATTTCGCGGTCGAAGCGTTCTGACCAGAGGGGAAAGTCCGTCTGCGTATCGACGAGCTGGGCGGTGATGCGCAGCCGGTTGCCGGAGCGGCGGACACTCCCGGTGAGGACATAGGTCGCCCGGAGCTGCTGGCCGATCTGGGCGGGTGTCACCGGCTTGTCCCGGTAGGCCAGCACCGTCGGACGGGAGAAGACATGCATTCCCTGGATCTTGGACAGCTCCGTGATGATGTCCTCGGTGATGCCGTCCCGAAAGTATTCGTCCTCCTTGACCCCGGAGAGATTCTCGAAGTACAGCACGGCCACGGACTGGCTCTTGCCGGGTTCGGCCTTGCCCTTCGAATCGGCCAGCTCCGCCTCGCGCCGCTGGCCCGAGTCATAGTTCCGTTTCAGTCTCAGCAGGTCCGTCTTGACCTCGGTCGCCGTCTGGCAGCGGAGGCTGCGATCCTTCTCCAGCAGTTTCTCGAGGATCAGCCCCAGGGCCGAGGGCAGGGACGGATTCACCTCCAGCAGCGGTTTCGGCTCGCGGTTGAGGATCGCGTCGAAGACCACGGCCTGGGTGTCACCCTGGAAGGGCAGCAGGCCCGTGGCCATCTGGTAGAGCACCGAGCCCAGGGAGAAGAGGTCGGTGCGGGCATCGGTGGGCAGCCCGCGCGCCTGCTCGGGAGACATGTAGTGGACGGTCCCCAGCACCATGCCGGCCACCGTGAGGTCGTGGCGGTCCAGCGACGTCTCCAGGCGGGAATCCATGGACTCGGCTGAATAGTTCGTGATGGCGCCGATCTTCGCGAGTCCGAAATCGAGGATCTTGATCTGGCCACGGCCATTGACGATGAGGTTCACGGGCTTCAGATCCCGGTGGACGATCCCCTTCGAGTGTGCCGACTCGAGGGCGTCGGCGATCTGGATGCCGAGGTCAAGGATCTCCATGAGCTCGAGGGGCTGGCGGCCGATCCGCTTGGCGAGGGTCTGCCCTTCGAGCAGTTCCATGACGATAAAGTGCTGGCCTTCGTGCTGCTCGATGGAATGCACGGTGCAGATCCCCGGGTGGTTCAAGGCCGAGGCGGCCCGGGCCTCCCGCTGGAAGCGCTCCAGAATGGACGGATCACGCTGCATCTCCTCGGAGAGGACCTTCATGGCCACGTGGCGGCCCAGCTGGATGTCCTCGGCTTCGTAGACCACGCCCATGCCACCGGCGCCGAGGGGACGGGTGATGCGGTAATGCGAGACCGTCTGGCCGACCAGGGTTTCGGTTGCCATGTCAGCTCCTGGGGACGGTGGGGGGGAAGAGTCTGGCAAACTCGGGTTCATCGTGGAGGATGGCCAGATCCGGGTCGCGCCAGACCCAGTCGGAGTCGCGGTACCCCACGCGCCAGGCCTTCCCGAGGGCGTCCAGGGCCTCCCCTTTCTCCTTGAGGGCGCAGAACGTGCAAGCGGCGTTATATAGGATCAGGGGCTCATTGGGGCGAAGGGTCATGGCCATCTTCGCTTCTCGCTTGGCGTCCTCGGTCCGACCCGTTTCGGCAAAGTAGGCGGCCAGCAGGCTGCGGGCCCTGGCGTCCTCGGGCACTTCGCGCAGATGCGTCTCGAAGGCCTGCATGGCCCGCTGGAGGATGTTGCTCCTGGCCTCCTTCTTGGCCAGAGCCCCCATGGAATTGATGACGGGCACATAGACGTTGTAGTCGGTCCCGCTCGCCTCGATGGCCCCTTCCGCCAGGCTGGCCACCTCCTGGTACTGGCCCGAGGCGAACAGGCAGCGGAAGAGCAGGTAGTAGAGGCCCTCGCAATCCGGCTTCCGGACCACGACACCGCGGAGGATCTGGGCCGCGTCGACATTCTCGCCACGGGAATAGAGAATCCAGGCTTGGGCCACCATCACCTCGGGCAGGTCGGGGCGCAGTGCCACGGCCTTTTCCGAGGCCGCGCGGGCCCGCTCGATCCAGGTCTGATCGCGTTCGTACAGCCAATAGCACTGGGCGCAGGCATTGGCGACGGCGGCGTGGGCCAAGGCGAACCCGGGGTCCTGCTTCGCCGCGTCGTTGAACATCTGAAGGGCGAACTCGAGGTCCTGCCGGGTCAGCCGCCGGGCGTAGCTGCGGCCCCGCAGGTAGTGGTCATAGGCCTGGAGGTTCTCGGTGGGTTTGACTGCGAGGGCTTCCTTTTCCTGGGGCGTCAACTTGATGCGGAGGGCCTCGGCGATCTTCCGGGCGATCTCATCCTGGACCTCGAAGACATCCTTCATCTCCCGGTCGTAGCGCTCGGACCAGACCGGGTGATCCGTCCGCGTGTCCACCAGCTGGGCGTTGATCCTCAGGCGTTCTCCCGCCCGGCGGATGCTCCCCTCGAGGACGTAGGCGGCGCCAATCTGCTGGCCGATCTGGGCGGTGGTCGCCGATTTGTCGCGATAGGCGAGCACCGTCGATCGCGAAAAGGTCTCCAGCCCTCGGATCTTCGAAAGCTCGGTGATGATGTCTTCGGTGATCCCGTCGCGGAAATATTCATCCTCCTTGGCGCCACTCAGGTTCTGGAAGTACAGGACGGCGACGGAGTGCTTGGGCCCGGGCCTGATCGGACCGGTGGCACCGCCCTTTGAATCGGCCAGTTCGGCCTCGTGCCGCTGTCCAGAATCGAAATCCCGCCTCAGCCGGAGCAGGTCGGTTTTCAGGTCCGTGGCGGTCTGGTAGCGGAGGTTGCGGTCCTTCTCCAGGGCCTTCCCGATGATCTGCCCCAGGGCTGTGGGCAGCGTGGGGTTCACTTCGAACAGCGGGCGCGGGTCCCGGTTGAGGATGGCGTCGAACACCACCGCCTGGGTATCTCCCTGGAAGGGCAGCTCGCCACTGACCATCTGGTAGAGCACCGCACCCAGCGAGAAGAGGTCGGTGCGGGCATCGGTCAATTGCCCGCGGGCCTGCTCGGGAGACATGTAGTGAACGGTCCCGAGCACCATGCCGGCGACGGTGAGGTCGTGGCGATCCAGGAACGTGTCCAGCCCGGAATCCATGGCCGAGCCGTCCGCGTAGTTCGTCATGGCCCCGATCTTCGCCAGACCGAAGTCGAGGATCTTGATTTGTCCCCGGGGGGTGATGATGAGGTTCACGGGCTTGAGGTCGCGGTGGACGATGCCCTTGGCGTGGGCGGATTCCAAGGCGTCGGCGATCTGGATGGCGAGGTCGAGGATCTCCGGCAGGTCCAGAGGATGGTGCCCGATCCGCTTGGCCAGCGTCTGGCCCTCGAGCAGCTCCATGACGATGAAATGCTGCCCTTCGTGCTGCTCGATCGAATGCACGGTGCAGATCCCCGGGTGGTTCAAGGCCGAAGCCGCCCGCGCCTCGCGCTGGAAGCGCTCCAGGATGGACGGATCGCGCTGCATGGCTTCGGACAGGACCTTCACGGCCACATGGCGACCAAGCTGCGTATCCTCCGCCTCGTAGACGACGCCCATTCCTCCGGACCCGATGGGGCGCGTGATGCGGTAGTGAGACACGGTCGTTCCAGTCAGAGCGTCTGTCGGCATTCCCAGCTCCCGATCCTGTTGCTGTGTGAGCCTGATCGAACTCCATTCGCTTCATCGAGCGGCGGGACTCGGCCCCCGTAGGGCCAAGAGGTCTCGAACAATAGCCCCGGACACGCGTGCCCGGGGAAGCCAGAACCGGCACGGGGGTGGGGGTTCGGCGATCTTGGGAAAAACACCTGTCCCTACATACGCTCTGCGGAACGCCGGGTCAAGGGAGCGAGAGTCCTTTGTCTTTGTCCTGCAGGCACGGGACGGTCAAAAAGGCACGGGCCACCCATTCCATAGGGTTTTTTACCAGATGGCTGGGCAGCATGTACCCGCTTCCGATCAGCGGGCAGTTGATGCGCACTTCTGGCCCGAACCCATGCCCGGCGATGCTGTTGGAAAGCACGCCTGACCCAGATCCCGAGGGCGTTCGGGACACCAGAAGGCCCTCCCCGGCGGCGGTTTGGAGAGGGCCTGGTGGGCAAGAAAGCTGAGGTCAGACGCGGACTTTGGCCGTCTGGGGTTCCTTCTTCCCCTCTTTCTTGGCGAGGGCCGCAGCATAGTCGGCATCCACTGCGGGTGGGATCATGGACGTGGCCTTGCTGCGCAGCTTGGCCACTCTGGCCCCCAGGGTCTGAAGTTCCTTCAAACCCTGGACTACGGCGCGGCGGGCTTCGGCGGCTTCCTTGGCGACTTCGGGTCCCCAGGGATCCACGGGGACCGGTCCGTTGGGACCCAGCACCCAGAGGGGACCATCCGCGAGGCTGCCGATGAGGAAGTTCACCATGGCCTCATTGATGGGATGGAAGAGGCGGAAGGGGTGCACACAGATGAAGACCGGACATGAGGCGATGCCATTGGCCACCACGACCAGTTCGTACTCGCCGGCGTGGAGACCGAGCGGCACCTTGAACTGAGTGCTCTGGATGACGGTGCCCGTGGCCACGCCCATGGTGCTGTGGTCGAAGGTCTTGCAGTAGCGCACCTGGCCCGTGTGAATGTTGCGGAGGCGGACCAGGGGGTAGTTGGTGGCGGCGGAGGAGTCATCCCCGTAGCCCACGGCCTGGGAGAGCCCGTTCAGCTGACGCCCATGGATCGTGTAGGTGTGCAGTGGGCGGACCTCGGATGGGTGCGACGTGATGGCGGGGCGCCAATCCGGCTCAGGTCCACCGACGGGCGTGTACACGTGAATTGCGTTCGAGCCTGCCGCGAAGAGCACCTGGCCCGTGGGGAGGAGCATCATGCGGCCCACGAAGGGGGGACCGCCCGCGTTGGGCGGATCCGGCACGCGGTTGAGGCTGGCGCCATCGAATTCAAAGAAGGACGTGGGTCCGAGGAAGTCATTGGCGTTGCCCGTCACAGGGCCCGCCACACACAGCACGTGCCCATTGGGCATCAGGCAGGCCGGGGCGTCCTTGGCCCCGAGGGTGCGTCCCGACGCGTCCTTGGGGAAGTCGGGTCCCCGGTTCCAGGTGCCTGGGTGGCTCGCGAGGGCCGGGGCGGTGTAGAGGGCGTTGTGCCCCGTGGCGCCCAGGTTGAACACGCGGCCATCAGGCAGAAGGATGGCGGGGCCGATCTCGATGGAGGAAGCCTCCACGAGGTCCTGGGGCAGGGTGCCCGCGCTCACCCAGATATCGCCTGCGGCCAGGTACTTTTCGGCCCTGGGATGGTCCGTGCACTCCACGCTGAGGATGGTCTGGTCGGGCAGGAGCACCCAGGACTCCTCGGAACTGCGGTCGTCCTTGCTGGCACCAGCCGTCCAGGTGTTGGTCTCGGGATCGTAGATCGCAGTGCGAGTGTCGTCGATGTTGCCCATGAAGAAACGGCCATCGGGCAGGAGGCTGCAGGAGGCGTCGCCGACCTGCACCCAGCCGGGAGGCGGAGCGATCTCCGTCCAGCTGTCGAGGGCGGGATCGTAGATCTCCGCCTTGTTCGTTTCACTGCCGCCGTTGCTGTACTCGCCGCCAGCGACGAGCACCCGCCCGTCCTTCAGGACGGCCGAAGCATAGTAGAGGCGGGTGAAGTGCATTGGGGCGAGGGCCGACCAGGTGCCGTTCATGTAGTCGCCGAAGGCATCCGGCGTGAGCTTCCACCAGTTGAGGCCGCCACCTTCTTGGCACATCACCGTGCCATCGGTGAGGAGAAACATGGTGCTCGCCGCGAAGGGGGGCTGATTCGTGAGGGGATTCCAGATTCCGGGCATGACTTTCCTTTCTGGAGCGGAAGCTCCTAGATGTCAGGAAGGATGGGTATCACGAGAAGAGCAGCAGGCTTCAGCCTGGTGGCGAGTGGTTTCGCCAGGGCAGGAACATGGCCCCTCCATCGCGAAGGTTGTGTTTCGAGTTGCAAGGACATCCGGGGCTTTGCCACCCCACCCCGGACAGACAGAAACCGGTGTCTCCGCTGGGTGATAGAATCTACAAGATGATCCTTTGACGAATTGGCGCAAGGCCTCGCATGCGTTAATAATGAATAGCAAAAAAGAACTATTAATTCACTTGTGTGATTCTGATCTGCTGTCGATGCAGGTCCTATCCTCTGGCGGCTTGCCGGGCCCTACCTGCTAGCCCTGGATGGACGGCGACGGTGTCCGGAACCGGGCCAGCAGGATCCCGGCTGCACCTGCGATGAGGAGCGTGGAGAGCCACACCGCCCTTGGCCCCGCCTTGGCATAGGCCAGGACGCCCAGCCAGGGACCCAGCGCCAGCGCTGCGGCGAAACAGAGGGAGAGCAGGCCCATGTACTCGCCGCGACGGTCAGGGGGCGATAGGGTGGCCACCGCATCACTCATGGCTGGAAAGAGGATCATCTCGCCGAAGGTCCAGATCACGGTGGTGAAGATCAAGGTGGAATAGCCTGTGGCCCAGGCGGTCAGTCCGAAACCCACCGCAAGGCAGAGGCAGCCGAGCAGCAGCTGTTTCCCATGGTGCCAGTGGGCCATGGCCAGGTTCAGGGGAACCTCGAACACCACGATCAGCAGGGTGTTGACCGTGAAGAGGATGCCGAAAAAGCGGCTGCCCAGGCCGAGGTCGCGCACCACCCAGAGCGGCAGAGTCCCTTCGATCTGGAAGAACACCATTAAGGCCGGGAGGAAAGGCAGCAGCAGGAAAGCCATCCGCCTGTCCCTCCAGGGGCTGCGGCCCCGGGGATGCTCCTGGGGATGGCTCTGAGCGGCGGGCCCCTTCAGGAGGAGGGTCAGCAGGGTGGCTCCGGCCAGGGTGCTGAGGCCATCGGTCCAGAACACCCAGGTGTAGCTGTGGTGGGCGATGAAGCCGCCCAGGGCAGGACCCACGGCCATGCCCAGGTTGACGGCAAGGCGGTGCAGGGCGAAGACCGCCTTGCGCTTCTCCGGCGCCGCGAGGCCCGTCAGCAGCGCCATGGCGCTGGGCCAGAAGGCCTGCGTGAGGCCAGCCCAAAGGAAGATCAGAGGGAAGAGGAGCGTCCGGGTGGTGGCGAAGGGCAGCACCAGGAGCAGCGCTCCCGAGGTCCAGAGGCTGGCCTTCAGCACATGCACATGGCCAAGCTGGTCCGCCAGCCGGCCCGAAAAGGGACCGACGGCCAGGGCCCCGGCACCGTAGACCATCATCCCGTAGCCCGCTTCAGCGGGTGTCCAGCGGCGGCCCTCCGTGAGGTACAGCACCAGGAAGGGCAGGGCCATGGTGCCCAGCCGGTTCACCAGGGTGCTGAGGCAGACCAGCCAGACTTCACGAGGGAGGCCCCGGAGGCCCTTCCACGGATTCACGGTTGGGACTTCGGTTCCGGGCTCATGGGCCGCCCGCTGCGGCACCATTCGCTCCAGCTGCCGACATAAAGGGTGGCACCTGGGAGCCCAGCCAGGTCCAGGGCCAGCAGGGTGTGGCAGGCGGTGACGCCGCTGCCGCAGTGGACCGTGAGCCCCTCGGGCGGTGTGCCGTCCAGCAGGGCTTCAAACTGGGCGCGCAGGGCTTCGGGCGATTTGAACCGGCCGTTCGGATCCAGGTTGTCGTTCCAGGCCAGGTTCAAGGACCCAGGGATATGGCCGGCCACGGGGTCGAAGGGTTCGGCCTCGCCGCGCCAGCGTTCTGCGGAGCGCACGTCCAGCAGCTTGCAGGCCGGGTCCTTGCGCAGGGCCTCGACGGCTTCTCCGGACTTGGTAGGCGAATTCCAGCGATCGGCGGGGTAGCTGGGTACAATCGGCAAAACAGGTGGCTCAGTTGTCATGATCATTCCCGCAGCCAGAGCCGCGGGCAGACCACCGTCCAAGAGCTTCACCTGTCCATGCCCAAGGGCGCGCAGCATCCACCAGAGTCGGGCAGCGGCATTGCCGCCGCCGCTGGCGTCGTACACCACCACCTCCGTACCGGTTCCAATGCCCCAGGCTCCGAGCTGGGCCGCAAACCGGTCCACCGGTGGCAGGGGATGCCGGCCGCCGCGGGCCGGGTCGTGGCCCGGATCGCAAGCGGTGCTCAGCTGGCGGTTGAGATCGGCATGGCGGGCGCCGGGCAGATGGCCCGTCTGGTACGCCTGCAGGTCCGGTCGGGCATCCAGGAGGATGACCGACCCCAGCCGGGAAAGAAGGTCGGAAGCGGTGATGAGGCTCATCCCCCCAGTATGAAGCTTCCGAAAGGGACATTACCCTGAAGCCTGCACTCCGGAGCCCCCATGACCGATGCCTACGTTCCCGAATCCCGCTGGCGGCTGGTCGTGGCAGCCGTCCTGGTGGGGGGCGGCCTCCTGCTGGGTGGTGTAGCCGTGTTCCGGGGGTTGTTCGGTGGCAAGGCCGAGGGAGCAGCCAGCGGCACGGACGTGCGCCGGGTGGCGTTCCGGGACGCCGAGGGGAACCGGCAGACCCTGGCGGACCTCCAGGGCAAGGTGGTGCTCGTGGATGTCTGGGCCACCTGGTGCCCGCCCTGCCGCCGGTCCCTGCCCGAGGTGGCGGAGCTGCAGAAGGCCGGGGGTGATCGCTATGTCGTGTTGCCCATTTCGGTTGATCAGGGCGGCTGGGGCGATGTGAAGCCCTTCCTGTCCCAGAATCCCCAGTTGGGCCTCACCGCCTATCTGCCTGACGGTGGCGGAGCCCTCGAGGCCTTCGGGGAAATCAGGGGCATTCCGACCACGCTGGTCATCGATCGCCGGGGTCGGCTGGTGAAGCGCTGGTCGGGTTATGGAGAAGGACTGGCCAGGCAGGCTCTGGAGGAGGCTCTCAAAGCCCAGTGAAGGAGGACCTGGCTGACGTGAATCAACTTCCCGTCCCGCCTGTCCGATGACGCCAACGGAGGGGTCATGTCCCGTGTCTGGTTAGTCCTGGTGCTGCTGCTCGGTTTGGCCGGGTGCAAGGACGACCCGCGCCGGGTGGAAAACGAGAACCTCGGGTTTGCCGCCACCTTCCCGGGCCCTCCCAAGCTGCATCGGCATACCGATTCTGGCCCGTTCGGGGACGTGGAATGGTTCGACATGGCCATGAGTCCCGCGGGGCGGCTCGACGAGACCTTCAGTGTGGCGGTCGGGAACCTGCCACCCGGCGAAAAAGGGGGTACCACGCCCCGGGAGGTCCTCACCACCTTCCAGAACTACATCGGCTACCGGTTCGGGGCCATTCGGCGATCCGAGCTTCCGATCGAAAAGGGCCCGGGTTTCCGATACAAAGCAAAAAGTCCCAATGGTGGGGTGGTGGAGGGTGTCGTCGTCGTCCGAAGGGGTCGCCTGCACCATGCCCAGGCCATTGTCCGCAAGGAGGGGGATCCCCGCACGGCCGCCTTCCTGGATGATTTTGAGGTCAGGACTCGCTAGGACGGATCAACGAGCGCGTCCCAGCGCGGTTTCAATGGCCGTGATCACATGTTCAGCGGCCGCATCCTGCGGCAGGCTCGGGTGATCCCCGGGGACGGCTTCGCCAATGCCCACGAAAGGCAGGCCCGCGGCCAGGGCCGCCGCCAGATCGTGAGGCCGGTCTCCCACATACAAGTGCGGACCGGACCCCTCCCGGAGGGCCCGATGAAGCAGGTCCGCTCGGTTGTGGCGGGGCAGGGAACCCAGCCTGGGGATGGCCGCGTCGATGCCCAGCAACTCGGTCTTGAAGGCCAGCAGCCCCGGGGCATTGCCGGAAACGATCCACACCTGGGCAGTGGCGGCCAACCGGTGCATGCCCTCCAGGACGCCCCGATAGCCCACCGCTGCCTGGACACCAGGGGTGAACACCTCCCGGAACCGGGTCACGCAGGCCGTCTCATAGGCCTGGTACCCCGCCTCATCCAGGCCCTGCCCGAAGCGCATCTGATGCAGCTCGTCCACGATCTCCCAGTCCGTGGAGCCCTGGCAGCGGCGCAGCTCGTCCACCGTGGGCGTCTGGCCCCAGACCTGGCCCAGGGCCTCGCGGAGCAGCACGAAGCCGGAGCTGAAGTGCCCCAGGGTTCCATCGAGGTCGAAGCAGATAGGCATCGGGTGCTCTCTCTGGTCCAGGATCGCACGGGATGGCATCCTCAAAGGGTGGGGTTCCTTGATGCGGCGCAGTGCGATCCTTCTCCTTTTCGCGTGGTCATGGCCGGGCTGTGCCGAGGAGGGCCTGCGGTACCGCATGCAGCTCTGGATGCGGGGTGAGGCGCAGCCCCTGGAGACCCGGTTCCGCCTGCAATCCACGGCCGGAACCCGCAGCCACAACAAGGTGCAGAAGCCGCGCATGGGTGGCTGGCGCCTGGAAGCGGACCGGGCCCAGGGGACCCCCTATGTCCAGGCCATGCTCCTGGGGCGTGCGGAACGGTTGCTGTACCTCGCGGGCCCCGCGCCCCAGACGAGGCCCGAGCCGATCCTCCTCCGGTTTGGATCCCGCAGCCTGCCCGTCTGGAGCCTGGAGATTCCTAGAGGTGTGCACGCTTCGACAGTGCTCGTGGAAGTGACGCCCAGACTGCTCGCCCTGTGCGATTTCAGCGCCCGGTTCGAGCAGGGGGATGTGGCCCGGGTGGAACTCCACCTGGAGGCCCTGGACCAGACCGCCCACCTGTGTCCTGCGGAGGCAGGCACCACGCTGCTCAGCACCCTCCAGTCCATGGCCCGGGAAGCCCAGCAGGAGGCCGGGGGCCCAGTGACGGTGCGCTAATCAGAGCAGCGTGAGGGTGGTGGTCTTCTTCGTCTGCGAGGAGGCGCCGAAACCTGACTGCTGGTCCTCGCTGGTGGCCCGCACCACCACCAGGCGGCTGCCCACCCGGGCAAACTGCAGCTCCTGGGCCTGCTGCCCTTCGAAGCTGATGAAGAAGCGGCTGCCCTTGTAGGCCACGCTGCTGGTGAAGGCCAGGGGCAGGCCGTCCGGGCCGACCCAGACCTTGGCCTCGACCCTGAGCTCCTTGAGGTACTTGCGCTGGGCCTCGGGAAGGCGGGGGGTGAGCTTGAGCACCAGCACCTTCGCTGGCCGACCCTGCCAGGCTTCGCTGCGCTCCTCCAGCACCCGGGCCTGGGAGAGGTCCCGCAGCAGGGCCTCCGCGTGGTTCAGCGCCTCTGCCGCCTCCAGGGGATCCACGCCCTTGAGCGCCATGCGGGTGGGCGTGCCGCGGTCCGGTTCCTGCTCCTGGGCCGCCAGTTCCCGGGCCGCCTGCTGCAGAGTGGGCTGGTTCCAGAGCATCCGGAGGCCCTGGCCGTTGGCCTCGATATGGGCCGACAAGCGCCCTTGGGTGATGACGGGTTTCTTGTCGTCGGTGACCTGGCGCCAGAAGCTGTGCTCCAGGCTGGCTTTGACCGGCTCGGTGCCCTGCAGCTTCTGGAGGGAGGTCCGCAGCTCATCGAGGCTCCCGGCCGAGAGGGCCAAGCCGGTGAGCAGCAGCAGGATGGAAAAGCGCATGAAAACTCCAGGGGGCCCAGCAGGGATGCGGGACAGCGCGGGGCGGTTCCCGGAGGGTATCCTGGAGCAGGGGGGAAGCATGGGGTTTCGGGACGAATGTGGGGTGTTCGGGATCTGCCAGCAGGAAGAGGCGTCCCGGCAGACCTACCTGGGCCTCTATGCCCTTCAGCACCGGGGCCAGGAGGCCGCCGGCATCTGCTCCGGGGACGCGACGGGTCTGCACCTGCACAAAGCCCAGGGCTACGTCGCCGATGTGTTCACCGAGGCCGTCCTGGATGCCCTGCCCGGCGACGCGGCCATCGGGCACACCCGCTACTCCACCACCGGGGGCAACGTGGCCTCTGCGGCCCACCCCTTTCTCATCCATGGACGCTTTGGCCAGGTGGCCCTCTGCCACAACGGGAACCTCACCAACACCGAGGTCCTGCGCGCCCGGCTCATCGCCGAGGGGCACACCTTCACCAGCCCTTCCGATAGCGAGGTGCTGCTGGCGCTCATCAACCGGGCCCAGGCGGACACTCTGGAAGACGCGGTGGTCGCGGCCCTCCGCCAGGCAGAAGGCGCCTATTCCCTGCTGATCCTCACGGAGGATGCCCTCATCGCCGCGCGGGACCCCCACGGGTTCCGCCCGCTGGCCATGGGGCACATGGGCCCGACCCAGGCCTTCAGCTCTGAGACGTGTGCCTTCGATCTGGTGGGCGCCCAGTACGACCGGGATGTGCGGCCCGGGGAGATGGTGGTGGTGTCCCGGAAAACCGGCGAGATCCGGTCCTGCTTCCCCATGCCCAAGGTGCAGCCCAGGCCCTGCGTGTTCGAACACATCTACTTTGCCCGGCCGGACTCCCTGGTCTATGGCCAGAGCGTCATGGTGGCCCGGCGGGAGATGGGGCGGCGCCTGGCCATCCGTCACGCCGTCGAAGCGGACCTGATCGTGCCCGTGCCTGACAGCGGCGTGAGCGCGGCCCTCGGCTACTCCGAGCAGTCCGGCATCCCCTTCGACTTCGGCATCATCCGCAACCACTACGTGGGCCGCACGTTCATCGAGCCCAAGCAGACCATCCGCAGTTTCGGCGTGAAGGTGAAGCTGAATCCCGTGCGTCACCTGCTGGCGGGCAAGCGCGTGGTGCTGGTGGACGACAGCATCGTGCGGGGGACCACCAGCAAGAAGATCGTGCAGATGGTGCGGGAGGCGGGCGCCAAGGAAGTGCACATGCGGATCGCCTGCCCGCCCACCACCCACTCCTGCTTCTACGGCATCGACACGCCCAAGCGGCAGCACCTCATCGCGTCGTACATGTCCCTCAACGAGATCGCCGCTTTCGTTGAAGCCGACACCCTGGGCTACCTGGACCTGGAGGACCTCGAGGGCTGCATGCACGACGATGGCCGGGGATTCTGCTACGCCTGCTTCACGGGCGACTATCCCGTGGTACCCGGTTGAGCAGCGGCCCCCCGGGTCCGCCCCAGGCCCAGTTCGAGGATGGCCTGCGGTTCCTGGCCACGGCCCTGGCGCTTGACGTGGACCATCGGAACGGCGCCGCCATCGTCAGTGCGGCCTGTGATGCGATCCAGTGCTTCCTGCTGATCTTCCAACAGGCCTCGCTCCTGCGTCTGCCGGATCCGGAGGGTGAGACCGCCAGGCTGCGGGGCCAGCTCGAAGCCCTGCTCACGCCGCGCCAGTCTCCGGAGGAGGCAAGCCGGCATGCCCTCGATGCGGCCCTGCTGGCCCGGGACCAGGCGGCCCTGCTGTTGCCCAGACTTCTGGGTCAGGCGGAGTAGCGGCGCCGGGCGATCCAGTTCGCCGCCAGCCCCAGGGCCAGGCCCCAGAAGGCGCTGCCGATCCTGAACATGCTGAGGCCCGAGGCCGTGACCAGGAAGGTGATCAGGGCCGCATCTCGCTCCCGCTCCTCGACCAGGGCCGTCGCCAGGCTGTTGGCGATGGTGCCTAGCAGTGCGAGGCCTGCGATGCCCAGCACGAAGGCCTTGGGCACGCTGGCGAAGAGGCTGGCCACGGTGGGACCGAGCAGGCCTGTCAGCAGGTAGAAGCCCCCGGCCGCCACGGCTGCCTTGTAGCGCTGCTCGGGTATGGGATCGGCATCGGGGGTCATGCAGATGGCCGCCGTGATGGCCGCGAGGTTGAAGGCGTAGCCGCCGAAGGGCGCCAGCAGCAGTCCGGTCAACCCGGTGGTGGCGATGAGGGGAGAGGCGGGCGTGGTGTAGCCGTTGGCGCGCAGCACTGCCAGACCAGGCACGTTCTGCGAAGCCATGGTCACCACGAACAGAGGCAGGCCCACGCCAATGAGCGCGGCCAGGGAGAACCGAGGGGCGATGAAGACGGGCCGGGCCCAGCCCAGGGTCAGGGTGCTGGTCTGCACATCGCCATGGGCCACCACCCAGCCCAGGCCCACGGCGAAGGCCAGCAGCACGGCGTAGCGCGGCCGCCACTGCCTGGCCAGGAGGAACACGGCGAGCATCACCGCCACCAGGAAGTGCAGGGAGGGCAGTGCCGCGAACATGTCCACGCCAAAGCGCAGCAGCACACCCGCGAGCATGGCCGAGGCCAGGGCCTTGGAGACATGGCGCATGAGCCGGTCGAAGGCGCCGCTCAGACCCACGAGGGTGATCAGCGCTGAAGAGAAAAGGAAGGCGCCGATGGCTTCTGCCATCCCCAGGCCCAGCAGGCTGGTGGCCAGCAGCGCGGCGCCCGGGGTGGACCAGGCCGTGAGCACCGGGCTGCGGAAGTACAGCGACAGGCCGATGCAGGTGACCCCCATCCCCAGGCCCAGGGCCAGGAGCCAGGAGCCGATCTGGGCCGGGCTGGCTCCGGCGGCGTGGGCGGCTTGGAACACGATGGCTGCCGAGCTGGTGTAGCCCACCAGCACGGCGATGAAGCCGGCGCTGAGGTGCGTGAAATGGAAGGGGAGCAGCTTGCGGAGGAGCAAGGGAATTCCTTCAGGCCATGAGCGAGTGTATAGGGAATCGGACCGGCTCCCGCCCTCGAGTGGGCCCGCTCCCCTGGCTAGAAGACGATCCGTACTTGGGGCCCATTCTGTGGTGCGGAAGGCCCGCTGGACTGGTTGACCGGCAGGGCGCTCCAGGCCTCGCGAGCCAGGGCCCCGGGGAAGCCCTGGTCCCGCCAGAAGCGCCTGAGGTCCTCCCGGAACCAGACCAGGAATTCCTGGAAGGCCACCTGGCGCAGTTCCGCCGGCGTGTATTCTCCGACCACTTCCACGATGGCGGAACCCGAGTCCTCGGGCACCTTGAAGGTCTTCCAGGGCTGGGTCCCGCCCTGGGTATCCGCCAGGATTCGCCCGAGGAAGGCTGGGTCCCGCCCGGGCAGGGGTGGTTCGCCGGCCAGCAGGCCGGTAGTGAGGCAGAGGCAGAGCAGGGGGCGCACGACCTTCGAATGATGCCACGCTCCTGGAAGTTCCCTCTTTCGGAGCGCGGCGCGGGGCGTCAGTGCCGATTCTGGGATCCATGTCCTCACCCTGCAGACGTAGACTGAAGCCATGCCCATCGCCATCCTCGGTCCCACCGCCTCCGGCAAGTCCGCCGTGGCCCTGGCCGTGGCTCGGCACCTCGGGGGCGAGGTGGTCAATGGCGACCCCTACCAGGCGATCCGGGGACTGGCCATCGGCACCGGCCAGCCCAGCGTAGCTGAGCAGGAGGGCGTGCCGCACCAGGGCTACGGAGTCCTGCCCCTTTCCCACCGGCCGAATCCGGCGGCTTTTGGTGGCCTGGTGCGCCAGTGGCTCGCGAACTCTCGCGAGCCGGTGCTGGTGACGGGGTCAGGCCTGTACCTGCGCGGCATCTGGGACCAGCTCGATGCCCTTCCGGCAGTGGCCCCCGCCCTGGTGGAGCGGGTCCGTTGCTGGGGCGCCAGCCTTTCCATCCCCATCCTCCATCGCTATCTGGCGGCCGTGGATGCGGACCGCGCCGCGGCCCTGCATCCCCATGACGGCGCCCGGGTCCAGCGGGCCCTGGCCCTGCACCTGGCGACGGGACGGGCGCCCTCCGGCCTGTTGTCCGGCCTAGAGCTGGGGGTTCCGGTGGGCTGGAAGGTCCTTGTGGTCTCGCCTGGTCGAGAGCGCCGCCGGGAGCGTGTGGCGGCACGGGTGGCCGCCCAGATTCGGGCGGGGTGGCCCGAGGAAGTGTCCGGCCTGCTGGCCGCAGGACATGCCGAGGACCTGGAGGTCCTGCGCCCCCTGGGATATGCCGCCTGGATGGCAGGCGGCCCGTCCGGGGTCATCCAGGCGGCGGTGGTCCAGGAAACCCAGGCCTATGCCAAACGCCAGGCCACGTGGTTTCGCAACCAGCTCCAGGAGGCCCCGATCTGGGATCCTGATGCAGAGTCCCTGCAGGCGGCCTTTGAGAGGCTGGGATTGCCATGATGCCCACGACCTGGTACGCGGGACCCACCTCCCTGGACCTGCTGCGCGGTTCGGAGTGGGCCTGGATCGGCCTGCGCACGGTCGATGGCCTGAATCGCCTCCACAGCGACCTGCTGGTGGCTCTCGACCAGCTGTTCATCGACCTGCGCTGGTCCGGTGTGCGGAGGATCACCCTCAGCGGCGCGGGCTGGATGACGGGTCATGGCCATCACTTCTCTGCGGGGGCGGATCTGCATGAGGTCGGTGCCCTTGATGCCGTGTCTGCGGAGCCTTTCTCCCGTCGTGGCCAGCGGGTCATGAACCACCTGCTCTGGCCGGGCTGGCGAAGCCTGACGGTGATCTCCGGTGTCGCCATGGGTGGCGGTTGCGACCTGGCGCTGCACGGTCAGGAAAGGTGGGCGGTGGCGGCGGATCCGGGGACCGGGAAAGGCGGGTTGCGGCTGGCCCATCCCGCCGCGAAGCACGGCATCCTCACGGGCTTCGGCGGCACTGTGCGACTGCCGGAAGTCCTGGGGTCCGCAGGCGCGGACCGGCTGTTCCGGGATTTCGAGACCTGGACCGAGGAGACTGCGCTGGAGAACGGTGCGGTCCACCGGATCATCGCTCCTGCCGAGGTGGGCGGAGCCGTGCTGGCCTGGCTGAAAGCAGAGCCTAGCGCCGGGTAGCGGCGAGGATCGCCGGAATGGTCAAGAGGGCGAGGAGGCCACAGCAGCAGACCAGGAAGAGTGGCGTCAGGACGGCGCAGATCCCCCGCCAGGTGTCGGTCTTGTGCAGACGGGCCAGGCCCATGCCGATGCCGATGATGCCGGCGATCTGAAGCAGGGGCCCCACCAGGGGGATGAGGCCCCCCAGCTGCAGGAAGGCATGGGCATAGCCATAGGCCCGGATGCTCTGGTTGGCCCCGGCGCCCGGTCGCAGTCCACCCCACAGCCAGAGGAAGAAGTGGTTGAGGGCGCCGCCGATGACCATGCCCAGGAAGGTGAACAGCGGCATCAGCAGCAGGACTGCGCCGAAGATCATCGGGATGACAGCGATGATGGCCTTCTCCTCCCCCCTCGCGTTCTGTTCCAGGGCAGCGATCGTGGCGCCGATGCCAATGAGGAAGAGGAACAGGCACACGATGAGGAAGACGGGGATGGACAAGAGCATCAGGAAGCGCCAGGGCGCCCCGAAGCCTTCCCCGGCCGGTACCCGCTCGAAGAGCTCCATGGGATTGCTGAACACCAGCCGGAACATGCCCCCCACCCGGGACCAGAAGCCGGGAAAGCTCTCGTGATCCTCGAAGGGCACCGGCCGGAGCAGAGGTTCGGGGGCAGGTTCCAGCAGCACCACGGGGGGAGGCGACGGCGGCGGCGGCTCTTCCGGCCAGAGGACGGGGGGCAGGGGATCGCTGGGGCCGGTGACCTCGCTCATGGTTCGCTCCGGGATGGCGCTACGCTATCACGCCTCGCGGAAGTCCTTGGGCCTCAGCCCCAGCTTCTCCAGCCTGGACAGCAGCGTGGAGGGCGCCAGACCTGCGAGCGCCGCCGCACCGTCCAGTCCAGCGATCTTGCCCTGTGTGTGGCGCAGCAGACGCTGGAGGTAGGCCTGCTCCTGGGCATCCCAGGTCGGAGGCCTGGAGGCCTTCTCGCCATGGGCGGGCAGGGCCCCGGGGGGCAGGCGCAGCTCCCGCCCCGAGGAAAGGATGGCCGCCCGTTCGAGCAAGTTGTGGAGCTCGCGGACATTGCCGGGCCAGGCATAGGCTTCCAGCTGTTCCCGCACGGCTTCCGGCAGGCGGATGGGGGGCCGACGGTTCTCCCGGGCGAAACGGTCGAGGAAGCCGGTGGCCAGCGCGGCAATGTCGCTGGGCCGCTCGCGAAGGGGCGGCAGATGGATGGGGAAGACGCTGAGCCGGTAGAAGAGGTCCTCGCGGAACCGGCCCTCTTCCACGGCGGCCCGGAGATCCGCGTGGGTGGCCGCCACCAGCCGCACATCCACCCGGCGGGATTTCTCACTGCCGAGGGGATCGATCTCCTTCTCCTGGATGGCGCGCAGCAGCTTGGGCTGGAGATCCAGGGGCAGGTCGCCGATCTCGTCCAGGAAAAGGGTGCCCCCGTCGGCCAGTTCGAAGCGCCCCTTGCGGGCCGAAGCCGCACCACTGAAGGCACCCTTCACATGGCCGAAGAGTTCGGATTCGATGAGGGTGGCCGGCAGGGCGCTGCAGTTCACCTTGATGAAGGGCTTCTCGCGGCGGGGCGAGAGATGGTGCAGGGTCTGGGCGACCTTCTCCTTGCCTGTGCCGGTCTCGCCAGTGATCAGGACCGTGGCTGCGGTGGGCGCCACCTGGCGCAGCTGCTCGAGGATGGCGCGCATGGCGGGGCTTTCCGCCCGGAGGGGTTCCTGCAGCACGTCCCGTCGCTGTACTTCCCGGAAGTAGCTGACTTCCTCCGCCAGGTTCCGTTCCCGCTCGGCGAGCCGGGCGAGATGCTCGGCCTGCTTCAGGCCCAGGGCCAGCAGCGAAGCGAAGACCCCCACATGATGCAGCACGCTTTCCGGGTACTGGCGGCAGACCATGGCATCGAGGGTCATCAGTCCGAACGTCTCGCCCTGGCTGCGCAGCGGCGCCACCAGGCAGCTGTGGCCGTGGGGCATCTCCAGCAGGCCGTGGAAGGTGTCCTCGCCGGGATCGTCCTCATCGAACGTGGCGGGGCGGGAGCGGGCCTTCAGGGCGTTCTGCAGCCGGAGGTTGCCCCGCACGGGAATGGGCGCTTCGGAAAGCTGGGGCGTGGCGAGGGGCCCCAGGGCGTGGGCGACCCGAAGGCCGTCGCCTTCCCGCAGCAGCACCGTGGCCAGGTCATAGGGCACCAGCTGGCCCAGCCGCTCGAAGGCATGCGCCACCATGCGCTCCGGCTCTTCGCCCAGGGTCAGCAGGGCGCCGGCTTCCTCCACCAGGCGGGCGCCGGTGAGCGCGGCATCGAGATCCTGAGTCGGCATGGGCACCTCCGGGCTGATTCTCGGCATTTCGAGATCCCAGTCAAGCCACCTTCTCCCAGGAAGGGGCCGCTCCCCAGGGCTGAAGGTTATACTGCCCGTGACCTTTCAACGGAAACCGCTTGACCACACCTGCCACCCATTTCGGTTCCTACCGGCTGCTTTCCCGCCTGGGAGAAGGGGCTATGGGCGAAGTGTGGCGGGCGCTCGACCTGCGGCTGGAACGGGAAGTCGCGCTCAAGATCCTCAAGGATGCCGATGACCTGCGCCGGAAGGCGCTCATCGGTGAGGCCAAGATGGCCTGCCAGCTGAATCATCCGAACATCGCCCACATCTACGACGCCGGCGAGGTGGAAGGCACCCCCTACATCGCCATGGAGCTGGTGGAGGGTCGCTCGCTCCGGGCCCTGGTGGGCCGGCCGCTGGAGGTGATCGCGCTTCAGGATCTGGCGCGGCAGGCTGCTTCGGCCCTCTCCCATGCCCACCATAAGGGCATCGTCCACCGGGATATCAAGCCGGAGAACCTGCTGCTGACGGACGAGGGGCAGCTGAAGATCCTGGATTTCGGCATCGCCCGCCGCGGGGGGGAGGACACCGGGCCCGCTCCCATGTCCCACCACATGACCCTGGTGGAGCGGACCGCGCCGGGCTACAGCCAGGGCACTCCCGCCTACATGAGCCCCGAGCAGGCGAATGGACAGGTCCTCTCCGGCCAATCCGACCAGTTCAGCCTCGGGGTGGTGCTCTACGAGTTGGCCACTGCGGTCCATCCCTTCCTGCGCGGCAGCCTGGTGGACACGCTCTATGCGGTCACCCGGGAGGAGCCCCGGCCCCTGTCCGAGGCCCGTCCGGACCTCCCACGCACCCTCCAGGATGCCATCCACCGCCTGATGGCCAAGGCCCCGAAGGACCGGTTCCCGAACCTCCAGGCCCTGGCCGCGGGGCTGGCCGAAAACGTCACGACCGCGTCGGTTCCGAACCTGGACCATCCTTCCCTGCGGGGTCGACCAAGTACTTCCCGCTGGCTGCTGGCTGCGGTGGCTGGGGTGCTGGCCCTGGGCGCGGCCGGGGGCATCTGGTACACGCGCCGCCCCGAGGTGACGGGCCTCGGCGAGGCCCGCAGGGCCTCCCGGGAGGACTTCACCAAGGGGCGCAAAGTGGTGGCGATCCTGCCCCTGGAACAGCTGCAGCCCAACCCGGAGCACGCGTGGCTGAGCAACAGCTTTGCCGATGCCATGGCCTTCGGGCTGGTGCGGCGCGAGGATCTGGCCGTGGTGGACCGGCTCCGGGTGGTGGAGGCCATGCACCAGCTGGGGGATACGCCGGGCCAGGCGCCCAAGGCGGTCGGGGAACTGGGCCGGCAGCTCAAGGCGGAAATGCTGGTGCTCGGCAGCTACCAGGTGGTGGGAGGTCAGCTGCGCATGGCGGTGCGGGTGGTGGACACGCTCCGGGGCGCGACCCTGCACCAGTTCCAGCTGGACCGTCCCATGGCGGATCTCCTGAAGCTCGAGGATGAGCTTCAGCAGCGCCTTCCCCAGGAGATGGGCCTCGGCAGCGATCCCGGCGCCATGAGGTCCCAGGCCAAGCTGCCCCGGACCCGCGAGCTCTACACCAAGGCCCTGCAGGTCATCACGGACGGCAACCTGGATTCCGTGAAGCTCGCCAACTCCCTGCTGGCTTCGGCCATCGAGCTGGAGCCCGACTACGCCCCGGCCCGGGCGGAGTACGCCTGGACCATGGCTGAACTCGGCGCCACCACGGCCCTCAGCCAGGGGCGGTATGACGAGGCCCAGGGCCTGCTGCGGCAGGGCAAGGCTGCGGCCGAACAGGCGATCGCCCTGGATCCCAGCGCTTCCCAGGCCTACCGCGCCCTGGCTTCCATCCTGCTCCGGATGGGTGATCTGGAAGGTTCCAGCCGCGCGGCCCTCCAGGCCGTGCGCCTCGACCCGGCCGACCACAAGGCCTACGACGTGCTGGCCGATGTCTTCGCCGGGCTGGAAGGCGAGGACAACCACCAGGCGGCCCGGCGCTACTTCGAGAAGTCCCTCAGCCTGTTCCCCGAGGGCTGGCAGGCGCACCACCGGTTCAGTGTGCTGCTCCAGAACGAGGGGGAGCTGCCTTCGGCGCTCCTGCACGCGGACCGGGCCATCGCCCTCCGTCCCGCGGCGGAATACGCCTATGTCACGGCGGCGGACGCCCTGCTCTGGATGGGGCGCGCCCATGAGGCGGAAGGGCGGCTGAAGGCGGGGTTGCGGGAGATCCCGGGCTCCAACGTGCTGCGCAGCCTGATGGCCTACGCGGCCTGGGACCGGAACGACCGGACTTCGGCGGAAACCTACCTGAGGGAGCTGGAAGGTGTCTGGCCCCCGGATCATTCGAATACGGTGCTGCTCGCGGGTGTGAAACGGGCCCTGGCAGGCGATGGGGTCGGCGTCCGGTCTGATTTCGAAGCCTATCGCCAGAAAGTGGCGGCCGCTTCCCCGGCCACCCGGAAGCACAGTGAGCGGCGCGTGCTCTCCGTGAACCTCTACTTCATGGCCCGCATGGTGGCCCGCCTCGGTGATCCCGCCGCAGCCCAGGCCCTGGTGGAACTGGCCGACCGGTACCATCCGGGCAAGCTCAGGGTGGCGCAGCAGGATCCGGTTTTCCGCTAGCTGGTCCGGGCTTCGGCCACCAGGGCTTCGATGCGGGACCGCACTTCCTTCATGAGGGCATCCCGGTCCCCGTGTTCGGAAGGATGCACGGGTTCCCCCACGTGGAGGACGTAACGGCCTGGCCGGATTCTCAGGCTCCCGGAGGCGAGCACCCGGAACCCTCCCACGGTGGCCAGTGGGACGATGGGCACGCCTGCCTCCTGGGCCAGGGCGAAGCCGCCTTTCTTGAAGGGCAGCATGTCGCCGCTGCGGGTGCGGGTGCCTTCGGGGAAGATCACCACGTTCTTGCCATTCCGGATCTCCTGGGCTGCAGCCCGGATGCTCTGGATGGAGCGCTCCCGGTTCCCACGGTCGATGAAGATCACGCCGGCGGCCCAGGCTGCCCAGCCGATGAAGGGAACGTACTGAAGCTCCTTCTTGGCGATGAAGACCGCCGGCACGGGCAGGGCGGCAATCAGGATGGGAGGGTCCATCTGGCTTTCATGGTTGGACATGAAAATCACTGGTTGCCGGCCATCGCGAACCGCTTCGGGCAGGCGATCCCAGCCTTGCAGCGTGTAGGGGATGTGACAGAACCAGGCCATGCCCCGGGCGAACATGGGGCCTACTGCGTAGAAAGCACGACGCCGGCCGAGGAAGGGCACAGCCAGGAAGATGCCCAGGACCGTCATGGGCACGGTCACCAGGGCCCAGACCGCCATCGCGATTCCGCCGAATCCCGTGTCTCGCCAGTTGGCCACGCCTCCTCCCTATACTGACTAAGCTAGCAGTTGTGGAGGTCACCCGTGGGCATCACCGAGCAGATCCTTTCCGATCACGCCGCGCGCAAGGATCACGAGGGTATCGCCTGGTTCACCCAGGCAGACCTGCAGCGCCTCGGCATCCACGATCAGTTGTTCACGGTCATGCAGACTGTCCAGCACACGTTGCGTCTGCACAAGGCCCACCAGGTGGTGGAGAGCCAAGGTTGCACGGATCGCTGGAGCCTGCAGGACACGCACTGACCCTTTCCATTCCCACGGGTCAGCCGTGGAGCGCAGCCTCCATGGTCCTGGCCCGGGGATGGAGGATCTGGTTCTCCAGGTAGATGTGCCGGTGCAGGTCCTCTTCCAGGGCCTTGAAGCCCTGGTAGAGGGCCCGGAAGGTGGCGCAGCCATCGGCGGGCGTGGTGTACCCATTCGTGCCGGCCCGGAGGCGCCCGAGCAGGCTTCCCACGGCCTCGTGCTCGGCTTCCATGACCCGGATGGGGCTCTGGACACTGGCGAAACAAGCCTCTGCGGCCTGTCCGGCATCCATCCGGCGGATGAAGGGGAACAGGATCTGCTCTTCCTTCATGAGGTGGGGCATCAGGTCACTGGCCAGGGCCTGGAAGAGGTCGAAGACCTCGTCGAGTTCGGGATGGTTCTCGCCGTGGGCTGCGAGCACTTTCCCCAGCAGCAGGTCGAGCCTGGGCAGTTCCGTGCGGAGGTAGGCGTGGTGGGTGGCTTCGATATGGGCCAGGAGCTCCGTCAGGGAGGCGTCCATCCAGGCCTGAGGCGAAGACGCTCCAGCGACGGGGGCTTCCAGGGAGGCCAGGGCGGCGAGGATGGCCTCAGGGAGAAGTCCTGCCGCCACGCTGGCTTCCCGCAGGGTCCGGTGGCCCCCGCAGCAGTAGTCCACGCCCTGGTCCTCGAGGTATCGCATGGCCTGGGGCCAGGCCATTACCAGATCGCCCACCTTGGTATCGAGATCGAGGGTCATGCTGCCTCCGGAGGGAATGCGTCCCGAGTCCCAAGATGGAGCAGACATGGTGTGTCGCGAATCACAATAACTAACCAAAAAGGTCTGATTTTCTTTTAAATGAATCCGGATTCCTCCGGTCGCCTCCTAAGTGTTGATCAGAGAGCCTTTTCCTCCTTTTCGTGCGGCCTTCGGAACCCTTCGATTTGGACCAGGCACCGGCCGCGCAGGCTAGGGCACAGGATCAAGGCCGCCGACCGTCAGCGGCGAGCACCGGATCAACCGCCAGGTAGTGAGGAGGCCGCCCCGCAAGGTTCCGTATTTCTGGATGCAGCCCAGGCCGTAGTGGCTGCAGGTGGGCGTGAACTTGCACTGGGTGGTCAGGTGGCCCGAAAGGGTGGCCTGGTAGACGCGGATGATCCCTCGGCAGAACCAGGCCGTGGGTTGGAAGCAGACGGGCAGGCAGGCCTCGAGCGCCAGGCAGAGGGCGGCGGCCAGGACAGGGTGGGCCAGCAGCCAGACGAGCACCCTAGGCCTTCGCCGCATCGGCCTCAGCCTTCACCTTCCGGGCCTCTTCAAGGAATGCAGGGACCAGATCCTCCTCCTTCACCTTCCTGATGAGCTCGCCTTTCCGGTAGATCAGGCCTTCGCCTGCCCCGCCGGCCACACCCAGGTCCGCATCCTTGGCCTCGCCGGGCCCGTTCACGACGCAGCCCATGACGGCGTAGGTGATGTTCTCGTGATTGATGAGCTTGAGGCCCTCCTCGATCTCGTTGGCCACGCGGTTCAGGTCGATCTGCACCCGGCCGCAGCTGGGGCAGCTCACCATGCGGAAGCCGCCGCTGCGCAGGGCCAGAGCGCGCAGCATCTCGTGGCCCACGCGGCACTCGTCCTCGCCTTCACCTGTGAGCGAGACCCGGATGGTGTCGCCGATGCCTTCGGCCAGCAGGATGCCCATGCCGATGCTGGACCGGATGGTGCCGCCGAAGGGCGTGCCAGCTTCCGTGATGCCCAGGTGGAAGGGATAGTCCACCTGCTTCGCCAGCAGCCGGTAGGCCTGGACGGTGCGGACCACATCGCTGGCCTTGAGGCTGACCTTGATGTCGCGGAAGCCCTCTCGCTCGAGGACATCAATGTGGCGGAGGGCGCTTTCCACCATGGCCTCGGGGGTGGCTGTGCCGAACTTCTCCAGCAGGTCCTTCTCCAGGCTGCCGCCGTTCACGCCGATGCGGATGGAGATGCCCTTGGACCCGGCCTTGTCCACCACTGCCTTCACGCGGTCCTGGCCGCCGATGTTGCCCGGGTTGATGCGCAGGCAGGCGGCGCCGCCATCCGCGGCCACCAAGGCCAGGCGGTAGTCGAAGTGGATGTCGGCCACCACCGGGATGGGGCTGCGATCGCAGATCTCGTGGAAGACCTCGCCCGCCTTCTTGGTGGGGACGCTCACCCGCACGATCTCGCAGCCGGCATTGGCGTAGCTGTAGATCTGGTTGACCGTGGCTTCCACGTCCCGGCTGTCGGTCTTGGTCATGCTCTGCACGGTGATGGGCGCGTCCCCGCCCACCAGCACCGTGCCCACCAGGATCTGGCGGGTCCTGCGGCGCGGGGCGAGGGGCTGGGGAGCCTGTTCGGACATGGGACCTCGATCAAAGGTCCCATTCTATCCTTCAATGCCCCTGTCAGTACATGACGCGCGGCCCGCCAGGGCCGCGCGATGATCATGGAGCTGGCTACTGCTTGAGGTTCAAAGTCACCTGGAGGAGCTGGTCCGTGGTGGTGACGATCTTGGAGTTCGCCTCGTAGCCGCGCTGGCTGAGGATGAGCTTGGTGAACTCGGTGGCCACATCCACGTTGGAGAGCTCCAGGTTCGAGCCGAGGACACCGCCGCGGCCACCCTGCCCAGCTACACCAATCGTGGGAGAGCCGGAGGACAGGCTCTGGGCCCAGTGGCTGTTTCCGGCCTGGACCAATCCATTGACGTTGTTGAAGGAGGAGAGAGCCACCTGGGCGAGCTGGATGACTTGGCCGTTGGTAAAGGTGCCGCTGATGATGCCGGTCTGATCAACGGTCATGCTCGTGAGAGAGCCAGCTCCATAGCCATTCTGGGAACTGCTGGTGGCGGCGCTGGCGGCGCTGTACTGGGAGACATTTGTGCTCTTGTCGGTGTTGACCAGGGCCATGGTGATGTTGCTGTTGGCGGCGCCATTGCCCCAGGCGATGGTCATCAAAGGATTGGCCGCGGTGCTGGTGGCTGGCACCTGGGTGGGAACACCACCAACAAGGGCCGTATCAGACAACAATGCGCCTGCGGGTGAGAAGTCCAGCGTGCCCATGACGGGGGCCGTGGCTGGCGGGACAATCGGGAACGCCTGAGTCACATTGTTGATGGTGATCGTGGAGTTTGGAGGCCCGGCGATTGTATAGGTCCAGGTGTTGGGGGCTGTCTTTGTGTAGGTGGCCACGAGGCTCTGGGCATTGCCTTGGCTGTCATAGACCTGGATGGGGGTGGTGAAGGTGGTTCCTGCGGGGTCCGAGGCATTCAGGTTCATGCCTGTGGTGATCTTGCTAGTGGCGAAGGCGCTGGCAGTGGTTCCCGCGTTGATCTGGATCGGCGCCAGGGCTGCGGAGGTGTTCACAAGCCCGGTAACCGGGTCGCGGACCCAGCCCATGACGCTGGAGCCATCGTTGGCCACCAGGTTGCCGGTGTTGTTGATGGTGAAGTTCCCGGCCCTGGAATAGACCTGCTGACCGGCGGGTGTCTGCAGGGTGAAGAAGCCGTTCCCCTGGATGGCCATGTCGAGCGCATTCCCTGTCGACTGGAAGGAGGACTGGGAGAAGTTCTGGGAGACCCCGTTCACCTGGGTGCCCAGGCCGAACTGGATGGGGTCGCCGTTGCCCTGCGTGGAAACCCCGCCCAGGCTGGTGCTGAAGATGTCGCTGAAGGTGGTGCTGGACCCCTTGAAGCCGACCGTATTGATGTTCGACAGGTTGTTGCCGATGACGTTCAGCGCGTTGGCGTTGGTCGCGAGGCCCGAAAGGCCTGAATAGAAGGCGGAATAGAGGCTCATGGGGGCTCCTTGGTGGGCTCAGGCGTCGATTTTCAGGATGTCGGAGAGGGCGTAGCTGGCATTTCCTGCGGACAGAGTCACGGCGCCGTTCTGGATGCTCACACCGGTCACCTTGACGCCATAGCTGACGGTGTTGCTGACCTGCGAGCCATTGGCACCGGTGGCGCTCACGGCGACCTTGTAGCTTCCATCGGGCAGCTGATTGCCGTTGGCGTCCCGACCATTCCAGGTCAGGGTGTTCGAACCCGCGTTCAGGTTGCCCTGGGGCAGGAGGGCGACGGCCTGACCGTTGGCGTTTGACACCGTCAGGGTCACATTGGCGTTGGCGCTGAGGTTGAGGTTCATCGCCGCCGAGCCGGAGCTCAGGTTGAACTGCGAGCCGCTCACCTCCACCGTCTTGCCGATGAGCCCGGCGGCCTGGGTCTGGGAGAGGCCGGTCATGGACGACTGCAGCGCCGCCAGCAAGGTGTTGGTCTGCTGGGACTGCTCCAGCGTCGAGAAGCTGGTCAGCTGCTGGACCATGGCGTTCGGATCCTGGGAGGACGAGGAGGTCGGGTCCTGGTTTTTCAGCTGCGCCACCAGCAGCTGCAGGAAGCCGTTCTTGTCGATGGTGTTGCTCGGGGTGGTGGTTTTGCTGCTGGTGGTGACGGGTGCCGTTGAACTGATCATTCCGGTCTGCATGAAGACCTCCAGGAGGGGGATGAAACAGGAACCGTGCCGGTCATGCGTAGAGCTCGACGTGGTGCGGGTTTGCGATGGTCGGGTAGATGGCGGCGGGTGCTTCTTGCCGGGCGGTGGGAGCCTCCAGGGCCGGATGCTCGCGGAAGGAGGGGGTCGCAGGAGTGTCCTGGTGAGGCCGATGGCCCTGCTGCAGATCAAAACTGCCCAGGGAAAGTCCCTGTTCCTTGAGCGCCATTTCCAGATGCGAGCGACCCTCCTGTACGGCCTGCATGGACCCGGGCTCCGTGATCCACAGGCGGGCGTGGACCGCCCCGCCTTCCACCCGGAGATGGATGGTCACCTGGCCCAGGGAATCAGGATGGAGTTGCAGTTGAGCTTCCTGGACGTCGCCCTTGAGCATCCAGCGCAGCCCCCCTTCCACCTGCAACACAGGCGGCGTGCGGAGGGGAACCGGGGCTGGGGGCGGTGCAGCGGCCTGAGGGGCGGTGGTTTCCACTGGACGGGCCTGGGCCGCCAGGGCGGCCATGGCCGAGCCATCGGCAGCCCTGGTGGGTGTGGCGGTCTGGGGAGCGGCAGGGGATTTCACCGCCAGGGCATCCAGCAGGATGGCGGCCGTCTGGGCATCCGCCGGGTTCGTGAGGGAGGAATTGCCTCCCAGGGGGAGGCCCTCCTGTTCCGGTAGCAGCGCCGCCGGGGTCGTGAAGGGTTTTCCGGCTGCCTGAGCGGAGTCCCTCGACAGCAGCGGAGCATCCAGGGCCTTCAGGCTCTTTTCGGGAGAGCCCGCCGCAGCCTTTCCTGGATCCACCCGGGGAGCAGGCTCATCGGCCTTCGAAGACTCCTTGGTGCGGGGGCCGGGTTCGGCCATGGCTGCCTTCGCCAGGAACACTTGGGGAGGTGAGCTGGGATCAGAGGGGGTGGCTGCCTGGGGTTCTGCCGGGGGTGCAACCTGAGCAGGTGGGGCGATCATGGGGGCAGCCACCGGGGCATTGGTGTCAACAGCGAGGGCGGCTGTCGCGGCAGCCGGTGCGGTGATGGTCACGGTGGTCGTCGGAGGCACCGGCGGAGGGCCCGGAAGGGCGATTGCCGGCGAGGCTGGCGCGGCGGACGGCTGGGCAGGGTTAGGCTCAGCCGCGACCGCTGGGCTGCTCTCTCTGCTCGGGTTGACGGTGGACCTCGTTTCGGGAGCGACTGGCTGGGGCTCCAGGGCGGGTGTCCGTTGGGCGGCACCCTGCGCTTCCCCCTGCGTCGTTGGGTCGGAAAGGGTTGCTCCAGGAGCGGGATCACTGGAAGGCAGCGCCGTCACCCCTGTGGTCTTTCCAGCGGAATCAGCTGCTCCCACTTCGGCCTTCGCGGAGCCCTCCAATGGCGTGGAGGGGCCGGAAGCCATTGCGACGGCCAGAGGCGTGGGGCCCGGCAGCGTTGCACGGGCTGGAACCACCGCGTCCGGGTCAGCCAAGCCTTGATTCTGGGCGGACACAGACGTGCTGGCCGCATCCGATGGAGTGAGCTGTTCTTCCTGCTTGGGGTCGGATGAGACCTGCTTGGGGCCTGCATCCTTCATCTTGGGGTCGGGCGATGCGGAAGCGGGCGCCGCGTCCACCACTTTGGAATCGGTGGTTTCCGCCTTTGGTTCCGCCGCTTCGGTTCGGGCCGCGCCCTGCTTTGGATCAGAAGGGCCATTCCTGGAACCGGCGGGATCCGCCTTGGAAACCGGGTGATCCGCTCCAGGGTTGACCCTTGCGGAGGACTGGCTGGCTGCCGGAGCAGGCTTCATCGGCGTGCTTCTGGAGGGCCGCGCCTTCAACAAGGCAGTGGGCCGGTCCGGGGGCGCGACTGGGGCAGGACTGGCAGCGGGTTTCTGGACGAGTTGAGCCATCAAGCCTGCGAACTGGCCGTCGGATTCCACCGAGCCCCTGGTCTCAGTCCGCTCCGCCATGGGACGGTCCTGGACCGCCAGGAGCGCAGAAGGGCTGGTCGCCGCCATGGGAACCTCGATGCCGGGTCATCCGGTGAGATTCCCAGGGCCAGGACCATGCCGCCCCAGATGGGCAGAAAGGTGCCACTTCAGGCAGAGGGGTCCTTCGGCTTGCTCATGCCGACCTTCTCGGACAGGCGGCCGGCGAGCTTCGCGTCCAGAGGGGCCAGCTGGTCCATCAGCTTGCCGGCCTTCTTGGGTGTCATCCCCGCCAGGATGGCCACAGCGACTTCCATGTTCTGGCCGGCAAGTTCCTTCAGTGCCTGGGCGCCCGCTGCCGGGTCCATCGCCTCATAGGTCCGGATGATCTGGGGGTCGATGGCGGGCCGCAACTTCAGGTTTTCCACCTTGGTCAGCGCCTCGTGAACGGCCTTCTCCCGGGCCGCGAGCTCGCCGCGATCCTTGTCCAGGGTGGCCTGGAGGGTGTTCAGCCGCTGCTCCATCTGGCGCAGCTCCGCTTCCTTCTGGGCGATGGCCCGCTCCCGGGTCTGCAGCTGGGAGGCCAGCTCGGAGACCTTCACGCCTTCGGTGAAGAGGGCCTTGCCATCCCCCTTGGGTTCCTGGGCGGAGAGCCAGAGGACGCCAGCGGACAACAGGACGGGTGCCGAGATCCAGAGCAGGTAGCGGGGATTCATGGGGACTCCTGTGGGCTAGGCGGTCGGCCGCTGGTGCCGGAGAATGGCCAGTTCGTCCATCTCGATGGTTTCCCGGCGCTGCTCTTCCTGCGCGTGCAGAAGGGCCCGGCGTTCCTTGAGTCGGACGAGCATCAGGTGGTTCCGGTGGGCCAGGACCAGGGCTTCCCGGGCGGCGGCCACCTGGGTCGAGGCCAGCCGCAGGCGTTCATAGCCTTCAAGCTGCATGCGCTCCAGTACCACGAGGTAGCGTTCCCCGGACCGCAGGAGCTCGAGGTCCACAGTCTGCCCTGTGGAGACGCGACGGGCTTCGTACAGGGCCAGGCGCTTGGACTCCAGGGATTCAAGATAGAGCCGGGCCTCCCGTTCGGCCTTGAGCGTGCGGGCCAAGGTCCGTTCGGCCTCGCGTTCCAGGGCCTCCCGCAGCTTGCGCAGGGGCTCCAGGCGGAAACGGAACCGGCCAGCCATCAGGCCCGGCCCTTGAGGAACGGCGACAGGTCAATGCCGAAGATCTGGCCCATCGCCAGCATGGCCTGCTGGTGGCTGGATCCTTCCGCAGTGGCCTGGCGCAGGAAGGACTGGATGGCCGGCTGGAACTGGATGGCCTGGTCAATGGAGGAGCTGGAGCCTTTGGTGTAGGCGCCGATCTGGATGAGATCCTCCGCATCCTGGTAGGTGGCCATCAGGTCGCGCAGCTTGCTCGCCAGCTGCTTCTGCTCCGGCGGAGCGAGGGCGCTGAAGAGCCGCGAGAGGCTGGGAAGCACATCGATGGCGGGAAAGTGGTTCTTCGAGGCGAGCTTCCTGGAGAGCACCACATGGCCGTCCAGGATGCCGCGCACGGCATCACTGATGGGCTCGTTCATGTCGTCGCCTTCCACCAGGACCGTGTAGATGCCGGTGATGGAGCCCATGCCCTCGAAGGTGCCCGCCCGCTCCATGAGCCTGGGCAGGAGAGCGAAGACCGAGGGTGTGTAGCCCCGGGAGCTGGGCGGCTCTCCGGCACTGAGCCCCACCTCCCGCTGGGCCATGGCGAAGCGCGTGACACTGTCCATCATCAGCAGCACGTCCTTGCCCTGCCGCATGAAGTACTCGGCGACCGTGGTGCCGGACATGGCGCAGCGCAGCCGCAAGAGGGGGCTCTGGTCACTGGTGGACACGACCACCACACTGCGTTTCAGGCCCTCCTCGCCCAGGTCGTTGTCGATGAATTCGCGAAGCTCGCGACCCCGTTCCCCCACGAGCGTGATGACGTTGACCTCGGCGGATGTATTGCGCGCCACCATGCCCAGGAGCGTCGACTTCCCCACGCCGGATCCGGAAAAGATGCCCACCCGCTGGCCCTTGCCCAGGGTGAGCAGGCCGTCGATGGCCCGCACGCCCGTGGACAGCACCTGGTCGATGCGCTTCCGCCGCATGGGGTTGGGGGGCGGTCCCTGCAGGGGAAGGTGGGCCGTGGCCTCGATGGGCGGTCCGCCGTCCAGGGGCCGTCCCAGCGGATCAATCACCCGGCCGAGCAGCTCGTCCGCCAGGGGCAGTTCGGATTGGTGGCCCGTGCCTTCCACCCAGAGGCCCGGGCGGATGCCCTCGGTCTCCTCAATGGGCATGAGCAGCACGCGCTGCCCGGAGAATCCGACCACTTCGGCGTGGACGAGCCTGGGCTTGCCGGCGGCATCGATCCCATGGATGAGCATCTGCTCGCCCACCGAACAGTCCGGCCCGCTGGATTCCACCACCAGGCCCACCACCTTGGTGACCCGGCCCATCCAGTCTCCCTTGGGAAGCTCGCGGAGCCGGGAAGCGAGGGCCGTGAGGTCGACCGCGGTGCTCATGGCGCTCCATCCTCGTTCATGCGGGCGATCAGCTGCATGAGGCGTTCCCGCCGGCGCTCGAGGGTACCGTTGAGAATGCCTTGGGGGGCTTCGATGCGGAGGCTGCCGCGGGAGAGGCCCCCATCCGCCACCAGGGCGAGTCCAGTGTGTCCCACGAAGTGGTCGCCCAGTTGCTCCAGGTCCAACGGGTTGAGGAACACCTGGACCGGCATCTCGCCATCCCGGCGACCCCGTGGGAGGGGGAAGGGCAGCTCTTCGAGGATGCGCTCCATCAAGAGCTTCACGGCTTGGGGTGACTGCGTGATCTGCTGGACGGCGAGGTGTTCCCCGACCGCCAGGGACAGGGCCACCAGCTCCTCGTTCAGGGCCTCCCGGAGGACCAGAGAGGCCGCCGCCAACTGCCCCAGATGCTCGTCCAGGTTCTGGATGTAGGACCGGTACTGGCTTTCTCCGAAGCTTCGGCCTTCCGTCTCTCCGGAGGCAAAGCCTTCCTCATAGGCCCGGCGAGCAATCTCCTGCGCCTGACGTTCCGCATCCTGCAGCCGCTCCATCAGCCGCTGCTCGATGGGCACCTGGGCCAGCGCGCCATCGCCGAGGGCGGAAGCCACCGAATCCTGGCCGTCTTCAAAGGCGTTGTGGCCCATCGCGGAGTCCACCGGGAAGTAGGGAAAGGCCTCCAGGTGGGTGTCACTCAAGTCTTCGGCGCGGATGTATCCCCTACGAGACATAGTCCTCGCCTCCGCCACCGCCGATGCTGATGACGCCCTCTTCTTCCAGCTGCCGGACGATCTCCACCACCTCGTGCTGGGATTTTTCCACGTCCTTCAGCTTCACAGGGCCCATGAATTCCATTTCCTCCTTCATGAGCTCCACCGCGCGGCTGGACATGTTCCGGAAGAACTGGTTCTGCAGTTCCTCGCTGGTGCCCT
Source organism: uncultured Holophagaceae bacterium (assembly GCA_903884655.1). Classification (GTDB taxonomy): domain Bacteria; phylum Acidobacteriota; class Holophagae; order Holophagales; family Holophagaceae; genus Geothrix. The sequence continues at coordinate 76,050 of CAISFO010000045.1, forward strand.
TGAGGGCGATGGTGAGGGTCTTCTTGTCGGCCCGCTTCAGGATCTCCGTGATGCCGTTGTCGTCGATGAGCAGGATGTCATCGAAGACGAACATGAGGTCCCGGATGCTGGCGGCCAGCTGGGGGTTCTCGGTCTCAATCTTCTCCAGCACCGCGCGGCCCGTGTTGCGGTCCATGCGGTTGAACAGTTCCGCCACTGCGCGGACGCCGCCGTAGGCTTCCGTCGCGAAGGAGCCCAGGGCCTCCAGCTTCTGCTCGAGGATGAGGCTGATGCGGCGCACCACCTCGGGGCTGATCTCCTGCAGGCTCGCCATGCGCATGGCCACATCGCTGCGCAGTGCTTCCGGCAGGCTGGAGATGAGCTCGGCCGCCTGGCTGGCGTTCAGGTGCGCCAGGATCAGGGCGATGGTCTGGGGGTGCTCATTCTGGATGAACTTGGAGAGCTGCTGGGGGTTGGCCCGCTCCAGGCTGGTGAAGCCGGCGCTGGATTCCAGGGCCTTCACGAGGCGGTCGATGATCTTGCGCGCCACTTCCGGGCCCACCGACTTGATGAGCAGCTTCTTGGCGTACTCGATGCCGCCCTGGCTGATGTAGCTGCGGGCCTGGGTCATGGTGTGGAACTCCTCCATGACCTCTTCCGCCACCTCGGGTTGCACATGCTTGGTGATGGCGATCTCCCGGGAGATCGTCTGGATTTCGTCCTCTTCAAGGTACTTGAAGATGTTCGACGCGGTCTCGTCCCCGAGGGTGACCATGAGCACCGCGGCCTTCTGCATGCCGGTGAGTTTCGCCATGGCTAGCGTCCTTCCTCAAGCAGCCAGGAGCGCACGAGCGAGGCCATGGTTTCCGGATCCTCGTGGGAACTCTCCTGCAACCGCTTCTTGATGAGTTCGCGGCGCCTTGCCTCAGGGGCGCTGAAGGCTGCGTCGGCGTTGAGCTCGGCCTCGATCTCCGCCTCGATCTCCGACATAGACTTCACCTGCACGGGCTTGCGGCTGGAGGTTCCTCCGGAGCCGGCCATGGAAGCCTCGCCGCCATCGGCACTGGCGACCCGCATGGGGGCCGGCCGGTTGATGGCCGCGGACATGCGCCGGAGCATGGGGAGCACCAGCATGAAGAACACCGCCAGGCCGACAATGCCGTAGATCACGCTGGGGGCGAACTGTCTTACCAGATCGACCCAGAACTGCTTCTTGGCGTCGGCTTCTTCCTTCGGATTCACCTGGAGGGTGGCGAAGGCCATGTTCTCGACGGTGAGTTCATCCCCGCGCTTGGGCTGGATGCCCACCGCAGCGGAGACCTGGTCGCGGATCTTCTTCAGTTCGTCAGCGCTGCGGGCCGTGAACTTCTGCACGGGCTCGCCTTTGGCGTCCTTGTCCCAGGCAGCCATGTGGTCCACGATGACCGCCAGGGTCACCCGCTTGATGGAGCCGGTGGCCTGGTCGATGGCCCGCACGGTCTTGCTGATCTCGAAGTTGGTGGTGGTCTCCTTCTTGTCCGAGGTCTCGGTCACGCCGGCGGTGGCGCCACCCGTGGCAGGAGCCACGTTGCTTGCAGTGCCAGGCAGGCCGGCGCCCCCCTCGCGCTTCTGGACCTTCTCGTCCTTCTGCTGGACACTCCGCTCCACCTGTCCCTGGGGATCGAACTTCTCTTCGTTGATCTTCACTTTGTCGAAGTCCAGCTCCACGTGAGCCGTGGCCCGGACCTTCCCGATGCCCACCACGGGCTCGAGCAGCTCCGTGACCCGGCGGACCAGGTGGTCTTCCTCCTCGCGGGCCACCTTCTTCTGGGCATCACTGGCCCCGACCATGGGGTCGCGGCCGGTGCGGGAGAGGATGCGGCTGTACTGGTCGATGATGACCACATTGTCGGGCTTCAGTCCCTCCACGCTGGCGGCCACCAGGTTGACGATGGCCTGGGTGTTCTCGTCCGGGAGGATTCGCGAACCCCGGAGCTTCAGCAGGACGCTGGCCTTGGCGTCCTCCTTCTCGGTGAGGAAGGGACTGTCATTGGAGGGAGTGATGTGGACGGTGGCCTCGGCGACCTGCTGGAGGCTCTTGATGGTCTTGGCCAGTTCGGCTTCCATGGCGCGCCGATGGATCACCTTCTGGGAGAAATCCGTCGTTCCGAGTCCTGCGTTCTCGAGTTTCTCGAAGCCGAGCTTGTCCCCGGTGAGCATGCCGTCACCGGCGAACTTCAGGCGGAGGGAGCCCACTTTGCTCTCGGGGACCATGATGGTGCGCTGGTCCCCGCTGAGCTCATAGGGCACCTGCATCTTGTCCAGCTGGGCCACGATCGAGCTGGCCTCGGTGGGCGACACATTGGCCGCAAGCACGCCCTTGGTCTCCTGTCCGGCCCAGATGCCTAGGCCACTCAAGGCCAGCATGACCGTCACGGAAATGGCCAAAACCATGACACGCTGAGTCGCGCTCATGCCTCGGAAGGCGCTGGTGAGTTGTTCTGCGAGGTTCGTTTCCCCGGCCATAGGCGTTCCTCAGTCAGGGGTGAGGCCGCGCCTTGAAGCTGGGCCAGCGCTACATCTGCATGCGCATGACCTCGCGGTAGGCATCGATCAGTTTCGACCGAACGGCCATCATCATCTGGAAGCTAAGATCGGCCTTCTGGACAGCCAGCATGGCCGAGTGCATGTCTGCACTATCTCCTGTCATCAAGTTTCGTGCCTCAGTGTCGGCCTGGGCCGAAACCTGATTGACCTCGTGCAGCGCCTGCTTGAGGAGATCTCCAAAGGCCACCCCCCCCTCGGGGGCCGCAGCGCCGCTGCCCTGGCCGGAATTGGAGGATCCGGAGATGGGGTTCAGCGAGGGCACTTGGGGGATGTTCTGGAGGGGGTCCATGGGTTGGCTCGGGGGAAAAGGCCTTTCATACGATCGGTCTGAGGTGGGGCGAGGGCAAGTCGAAATTCCGACAGTCAAGAGTGCCTAGCATAACCCCCACGGGGTCGCGTGAGGGTCGCCGGGCGAGCGAGGCGAGGAAGGCGAGTCGAAGCGTAGCGGGTACTACGCGCGACGAGCGTGACGCGGCATCGCGACGCCCGCCGGCCCTCGCCCGGAGGGATGAAGCCAGGCTGGCGCCCCGCAGCGTCACGGCCCTTGAACGATGTCCCGCATCGCCCTGCGGGCCCTTCCTTGCGGTGCATCCAGCCTGGTTTCATCGCGACCTCGTCGGGGTTATGTTAGGCACTCTTACTGCACGCGGAGGATATCCAGGGCCGAGGAGGCCATGGCCTTGGCGGTGCGAACCACGGCGATGTTGGCCTCGTAGGACCGGCTGGCCGAGGTGAGGTTCACCATCTCCTCCACCGGGTTGATGTTGGGGTAGTTCACGACACCCTCGGCGTTCGCATCCGGATGGCTGGGCTCGTAGCGGGTCAGGAAGGGTTCCTGGCTGGTCTGGATGGAGGCGATCTTCACACCAGCGCTGGACAGGGCGCCGGAAAAACCCATGTCCTGGGACTGGAAGACCGCATCCCGGCGGCGATAGGGGCCGCCTTCCTTGGTCCGGGTGGTTTCGCTGTTGGCGACGTTGGCGGCGATGAGCTGGACCCGCAGCCGCTGGGCGGCCATGCCGGTGCTCGCGATATCGAGGATCTGGTTGATGGACATCAGTGCGCGCTCGCTTCCCGGATGAGGAGGTAGAGCTTCCGAAGCTCGGTTTGCATGAGGGTGGAGGCAGCCTGGTAGTTGGTCTGGGTCCGGGCCAGGAGCATGTTTTCCCGATCCAGACTCACGTCATTGCCATCGTTGCGTTCCGAATTGGGCAGGAGGGCGTCACTGCTGGGCGGAAGCGACAGGCTTGAGCTGCCCTGGAGGTGCAAGGGGTGGGTGGTGGAGAGGCCGATGGGCGAAACTTGCCGTGCAATCGCATCCTTCACGGCCGCCTCGAAACTGAAATCCCGGGTCCGGTAGCCCGGCGTGTCCAGGTTGGCCAGGTTGGAGGCAATGAGGGTCTGGCGCTTGGAGGCCAGCGTCAGGCTCACATCCATGGCCTGGATCATCGTGTTGCCGCTGGTCAGGTCGAACATGGAACACCCTGCAGAATGGGCCGGGTGGATCCGGCTTCCCGGGAAAGGAAGCAGAGCCCGTGCCGAGTGCGCGGGGCCCGGGATGAAGTGGCAAGATTCACCTCGAAGACGGGAGGTCCATGAAGGTAAGTTAAAAAAAATCAAGCACTTCCTTGTATTCCAATGAAACGGCTGTGCCAGTGATTCCAGTGAAGACGGAAATTCGGGCGAACCGGTTGCGCTTGGGCTCGCCTCCGGCCGGGTGGAAGTCACCCTGGGGTAGCGTCGCCGGTCGCTGCGTTTTTCCGTCTGCATTGGTGGCTTCCGCGACCGGGGCCCTTCTCGATGCCCCCGGCGGCTTGGCGGCGGTTCTTACAGGTTGCAAGCAAATTGGTCCCAGGGAACTCCCAGTTGCACCCCGGCAGGAGAGGCTTGCTACACTGGCCGCTCATCTCGAGGACTTCATGAAACTGACCACGCGCAAGCAGAACGGTGTCCTGATCCTCTACCCCGAAGGCAAGATCACCCTGGGTGATGGTGATCAGGAGCTCGGCGAGGCCGTCCGGACTTCGCTGACCAACGGGGAGCGGAAGATCATCATCAACTTCAGCAAGGTTAGCTACCTGGATTCCTCCGGTGTGGGCGAGCTGGTGGGCTGCTACACCTCCATCAAAGGAAAGGGTGGCGAGCTGCGCATCTGCGGCATGAGTGGCAAGATTTTCAGCCTCATCAAGATGACCAGCCTGCACTCTGTTTTCGAAGTCAAGGACACAGAGGAAGAAGCCCTCGCGGGTTTCTAGGTCGGTGCGTCTTCGCGCCGTCCCGGTTCTCGGCCTCCTGGCGCTGGCCAACCTCGGCGCCCAGGGGACCGCTTCCACACACATCCTGAACTCAGTCCAGATCCTTGGCGGGGATGAGGATGACCGTCGCTATGCCTTGGCCGCCCTGGGGCTGAAGCCCGGACAGACGGTGGATGACAAGGCCTTTGAGCAGGCCCTGTCCGCAGTGCGGTTGGTGGACCGCTATCGTTCGGTGGCCGGTGTGCTTCGGCGGGATGGCTCCGCTGAATTGACCCTGGTCCCCCTGCTGCCCACGCTCTCCTGGCGCTGGGAAGGCGATCCGGTACCGACCTTCCTGAGGAAATCACTGCTTCCGGAACTCCACAAAGGGCAGCGCCTCGGGCCGCAACGCCAGGCGGTGCTGATCCGTCTCGCGGAACAGCGGTTGCGGGAAGGAGGCTACCCGGAAGCCAAGCTCACCCTGTCCCTGGAACAGGAAGGCAGGACCCTCCGGTTGGGGCTGGTCCTGGGACCCGCTGCCCTCATCCGGGACATCCGACTGGCCGGGGATCCCGCGCCCTACACGCGTGAGTTCCTGTTGAAGACCGCGGGGCTGCGGCCGGGGGAATCCCTGTGGACGCCAGCGGTGGTGCGGGAAGCCCAGCGACGCTTGCGTCAACGCCTTGTCAAGGACCATCGGCTGGAGGGGTCCGTGCGACTGGAGCCTTCCAGTGAAGCCGGGGTCATGGTCCTGGAACTGCGCTCCGGTCCCAAAGTGGACCTTGATTCCAGGGGTCTGAACTGGTTTGGCTGGCTGTGGAACCAGCCCCGGCTTTCTGAATTCGTTCCACTGACGAAGGCCGAGCGCTATGCTCCGAGCCTCCTTGACGAGGGCGCGGGACGCATCACCACCTGGTTCCGCAACCAGGGTTATCCGGAAGTGAAGGTGACCTTTACCCGGGTGGTGACTGCCGGAACGGCGGAGCAGCCCGAGGCGGTGACGATCACCTACAAGATTGATCGGGGTCCGCGGCGCAACTTCGGGGTCATCCGGTTCGAAGGCAACCGCGAATTGCCAGAGGAGGAGCTGCAAAAGGCGGTGGCGCTCCCCAGGCGCTGGCTGGTGTTGCCCCCCCACGCCAAGGCCGAGGTCGTCAAGTCTCTGGAGGACCAAGTCACCGCGTTCTACCTCCAGCGCGGGTTCCCCGAGGTGCGGGTCCGGCGCCGAGTGGAGACCGTCGCGGATGGTTCAGTCGAGGTTCGTTTCATCATCCAGGAGGGACAGCGCCGGTTTCTCGAGGCGCTGCTGCTGGAGCTCCCTGCGGAACCGGGGTTCAAGCCCCAGGATCTCTCTCGGAGTCTGCTCCTGGCATTCACGGACCACACGAATCCGCAGCCGGGCACCTCGACCTACGAAACGGACCGACGGCACTTGAAGGGTTTTGCAGGCACCCTGGAAACCACCCCTCAGGGGGCCCGGCTCAGTTTCAAGCCGCCCCTGCCTCTGGTTCGCAACGACCTGGCTCTGGTGGTATCGAACCTGCGCCAGCGGCTCTCCTCTGCCGGGGCGGCGAACCCCCTGGTGAAGCTGACCTACGAGGATGATGGCGCCCGTTCCATCGTGCGCATCCAGGTGCCCCCCCAGCCCCTGGACCAGACTCGCCGCCTGGTGGTGCAGGGCAGTGACCGGACGCGGGCCAGGGCGGTACTGCGGGAAATGGAGCTGCCCCCGGGCGCGCCCCTGGATCCCGCCAAGCTTGATGAAGGGCAGATCCAGCTCGGTGGCCTTGGCGCCTTCCAGAGGGTGGACCTGCTCACCCTGAAGGACCTTCCTGGTCAGGAGGAACAACCCTGGCAGCGGGGCGATCTGGCCCTGCGCCTGGAAGAGCGGAGCCCCTGGGTGTTCTCGGAAGGCTTTGGCTACGACAACACGCAGGGATACCACTTCGGATTGACCGCTCAGCGGCTCGATGTGGGCGGGATGGGCCGCGTGGTGGATGCCGGAGCCCGGGCCGGAGACCAGACGCTCAACAGCCCTGCGTTGCGCCGCGCCTTCCCGACCGGGACCATCAGCCGATCGGTGGACAGCTACAGTATCGGATACACCGATCCCTGGTTCCTGCCCAGTGCGCTTGATTCCTGGCTGGCCTCCCGCACCCGGTTCCATTTCGAGACGGCCTACATCGAGGAGGCCCAGGCGGCCTTCCTCGCGCACCGTCGCCGGGTCACGTCCAACCTCGAGTGGAAGCTCAGTCCAACCCAGGTGGTGCAATTGGGCTATCGGTTCGAGCGGGTGGAGGTCGCCCCCAATATCAATGGCAATAGCACCCAGCAGTACACCACCCAGGATCTCGTCCTCATCGCCCGGACGCCCGCCCGCAGCATCATCTCGGCCCCCTACCTCCAGCTGACGGTGGATCGGCGGGACCGGCCCTACGACCCCACTCAGGGCACCTATTTCATGGGCCGACTGGAGCTGGCGAACCAGTTCTTCCTGACCTCCCCCAACAGCAGTTTCGTAAAACTGGACCTTCGGCACCAGTGGAACTGGCCCGTGGGCTTCCACGCCGAAAACGGTGTGGTGATGGCCAGCGTCCGTCTCGGTCTGGCCCGCCCCACCGCCCGTTCCGCCGAGGATCTGCCGTTGTCTGAGCGGTTCTTCGGCGGTGGCTCCTTTACGGTGCGGGGTGTGGAGCCGGACATGCTAGGGGTACTGGGTGCGGTCACCTCCGTCGATGGGACCACCACCCAGATCATCCCCCTGGGCGGTCAGGGCCTGATCGTGGTCAACCTGGAATACCGGTTCCCCCTGTTCGGCTGGCAGTCCGTGTGGGGTGAAGTGTTCGTCGACTCCGGCCAGATCTACCGAAGCCTGTCCGCCGCCCGAGACCCCAGCACCAACGCCTCGCCTTTCCCCCCCTTACGGACCACGCCAGGGTTTGGGCTGATCCTCAAACTGGGGTTCCCCTTGAAGCTCGAATACGCCGCCGACTGGAAGCGCATCCTGGGGCTGCCGCGGACCCTGGAGGAAAAGGAAAGCCAGCTCAAGAGCCTGCTGATCTCCGCGGGGTTCCAGTTCTGACCCGACCACCTGGCCAACGGGAGGATAGGACGGAATCTGCGAAGCGGATGGCCGTCCGGTTCCGAAGCAGGAATGCAGGGCCGCTTTGCCGCAGGCGAAGCTTGAAAAGGATCGGTCCCAAGTCCGCCTGCGTCCGGCTGGGCCTGGACCTGGTTTGGTTGTCTTCAGGGAAGTTCTTGCTTCAAATACGGGCCGGGTCGTTCCAGGTGCTTGATGAGCCGATTAGTCCATCAGCAATTGCTTGGTGTGGGCTCGATTCAGGAAGCTGACAACCCTGGACAAGTCGGACATGGTCTTCGGAGTCGCGAAGTGGATGCAGTTGCCTTCCTGGTGGGCCAGGATTCCCTCTTCCTCTGCCAGTGCAAGGACCCTCGATCCTACGGCTTCAGTGGGAAAACGCTGAATGAGTTTCACGGGACTCCGTTCTCGACCATAAAATATCTATCGGCATTCTGAATTGCCTTGTATATGACCATGATCACTAAATTATTTTCACAAATAAAAAACCCTCGAAATAATCCCCAAGGGGCCCGAGCTGGGGTCCGCATAATCCACGGCATGCTGCCCTCAAGCCCTAAGGCTTTCAGGCCATCACCCCTTCATGAGCACATCAAGGTGCTGTTGCAGATCCCTGATGCCGAAGGGCTTGGAAAGCAGGATGACGAAGGGGTGGTCCCTGACCAAATCCAGGGCGGCCTGATCAGTCCGCCCAGTGGCAAGCAGGACCGGAACCACCGGCCGCAGGGCGCGGATGCGCGGCAGCGTACCAGCCCCGCCCAGTCCCGGCATGTTCATGTCCAGGATCACCACCTGGGGCCTCAGCCCGGCTTCCAGCAGCGCCAGGGCCTCTTCCCCACTGGACGCCGTCGTCACGCCGTGGCCCAGGGCCTCCAGGATGGCTTCCGTGGAGCTCTGGATGAGCTCATCGTCGTCTACGAGCAGCACGTCCAGCCCCCCTTGAGAGGGGAACCTGTTTTCAATGCCTTCGAATTCCGGTGACTGGCTGGCGGGTTCGCAGGTAGGAAACCGCATGGCGACGCAGGTCCCCTTTCCCGGCGTGCTCTGCAGGACCATCTGGCCCCGGTGGGCCTTCACGGTGCTGTAGACGATGGACAGTCCAAGTCCGGTGCCCTTGCCGACCTCCTTGGTGGTGAAGAAGGGGTCCAGGGCCCTGTCCATGACCTCCTGCGTCATGCCGCTGCTGGTGTCCTCCACAAAGACTTGGATCCAGTCTCTGTCCACATTCTGCGTGCGGAGGATGAGCGTGCCGCCCTGGGGCATCGCATCCATGGCATTGACGCAGAGGTTCATGAAGGCGTGGGTCAGGGCCGCGCCATCCCCGCGCATGGGCAGCAAGTCGATGGCCAGGTCCAGTTCCAGGCGAACCTTGGTCAGGGTGGTCCGCTCCAGCAGGCCGACTTCCTCCCGGAGAATCGCATTCAGGTCCAGTTCCCGGTCCTCGGCGGGGCTCTGCCGGGCGAAGCTCAGGAGGCTCTTGACCATCTTCCCGCCCCGATCGGCGGCCTTGTGGATGGTCTCGAACGCAGAATAAGCGGGGCCTCCCGGGGGTTGGCTCTCCAGATGGGCGGAGGCCAGCCCAAGGATGGCTCCGAGCACGTTGTTCATGTCGTGGGCCACGCCACTGGCCAGACTGCCGAGACTCTCCAGCTTCTGGGCCTGAAGGAGCTGAGCCTGCAGCCTTGCCCGCTCCTCTTCGGCCGCCTTGCGTTCGGTGATGTTCCGACCGATGCCGAGGACTCCGATGATTTCCCCGCCGCTGCCGAGGATGGGCGTCTTGATGGTCTCGAGGAACTCGATGTGCCCGTCCTCGGCGAAGAAGATCTCCTCCTCATTCAGGGTCGGTTTCCCCGCGTTCATCGCAATCTGGTCACGCTCCCTGAAGAAGTCCGCGAGCTCGCGATCGACGAAGTCGTAGTCGGTCTTCCCGACGATGTCTTCTTCCTTGGCACCGAGGAACTGCTCGAAGCGCCGGTTGCACTCAAGGTAGACCCCCTTGGGGCTCTTCAGCCAGATGAGGTCGGGCAGGGTGTCGATCAGGGTGCGCAGCTGGGAGGTGCTCTTCTGCCGTGCTTCCTCGTCGAGCTTGCGCTTGGTGATGTCCTGGTTGATGCCGAGCATGCGCACCGGAACACCGCTCGAATCCCGGAGAACCCTCGCCATGGCCTTGAGCCAGAGGGTGGTCCCATCCCAGTGTCGGACCCGGAACTCCGTATTGAAGGGAGCCTCACCCCTCAGGGCTGCTTCGCACTCGGCAATGGCGCGCTCCAGGTCTTCCGGGTGGAGGCCGTCCTTCCAGTCCTGCACCGTCCCGCGGACCTCGTCGCGAGAGGCACCATAGAGCGCGAACATCCTGTCATCCCAGATCATGGTCCCGGCCAGGAGGTCCCAGTCCCAGATGCCCTGGCTGGCGGATTCCATGGCCAGGTGCATGCGCTGGTTGGTTTCTTTCAACAACTGCTCGGCCTGCTTCAGGTCGGTGATGTCCTGGACCACGCCGAAGACGGTGCTCCTATCAGCATCGAACTCCGCCACCGAATGGATGCTGCGCACGTCGCCGTTGTCGGCCCGCCAGATGCGGTATTCAACGTTGTAGGGCAGGCCCTTCTCTAGCAGGGCCTTCAATGCCGTATCCAGATTGGGCCGATATTCGGGCAGGACCATGGTCTGAACATCGGTCAGAGCCATGATGTGTTGTGGCAGACCATAGATCTGATAGGCGCCTTCGGAGGCACTCAGGGTGCCATCGGTCAGACACAGTTCCCAATTGCCGAAGGAGGCCACCCTTTCGGCTTTCTGTAGCCGCGCTTGGCTGTCACGCAGAGCCGCTTCGGCCTCCTGGCGGCGGGCGTCAAGCTGGAGATGATCCAGTGCGTAGGAGATGTCTCCCGCCGCTTCCACCAGGAGGTCAATTTCATCCTGGCCGAACATGTCCTTTTCAGGGGCATAGACCGACAGGGCCCCAACGACCTCGCCCCCCATGCTGATGGGGAAGGAACCGGAAGACGCGAACCCGGAATTGATGGCGGCTTGATGCCAAGGCTGGGAGTCCAAGGAACCAAGGAAGTCGTTGATGATGTAGGGACGCCCGGTGCGGATCGCTGAACCCGTCGCGCCACGGCCCAGGGGGGTGTCATCGCTCCGGATGCGCAACCCTGCGAGGTAGTCGGTCTGGTCACCGTAGACACTCGCCACACCTACTTCATGGGTGACAGGATCGTTCCAGCCAATCCAGGCCATGCTGAACTTCCCGAATTCCACCATCACTTCGCAAATCTTGTTGAATAGGGCTTCCCGGGTGGGAGACCAGACAATGGCCTGGTTTACCTGGCTTAGAGCGGCGTACAGCCGGGTCATTCGTTCGAGGTGGAACTTCTGGTTGTGGGTCTCGGTGATGTCGTGGAAGACCACCAGAACGCTTCCCTCTGGACCCGGCTGCAAGGCCAGTTCCAGCCAAAGGGTGCCGCGGTTGGGCTGGGTTCGGGCCAGGACCCGCTTGCTGACCTGCACTCCGAAGCCAAGGACCACTTCACCCAACACTTCATCCAAAGGAGCGGCCAGGAGCTGGTCCCGGTCAAGGCCGAGGATCCGGACTGCAGCGGGATTGGCTTCAAGGCACAAACCTGAACGATCAACAAGAATCACGCCTTGAGGTTGGAGGGAAAACAGGGGGGTCCATCCCAGGCCGAGGGCGCGATCCGGTCCGGCTAGGGTGAGGTTCATCGATGAATGTCCGGGATTGAGTTCCAAAGCGAACCAACCTTCGTCTACAAGGTGGAAATTGCTAAGAGGATATACCTATCCATTGTTGTCGAGCAGGGCGCTTTCCTCCAGAAATTAGTAGTGGGGCTGAGGGACGGAGTCGTCGGAAACCATCGCGACGTTCTTGAGCCTGCTCACGTAGGCAAGACCAACCCGAGGGCGAGGGGCGGGGCCTCGAATCAGCCTGGGTCCGGCTGGGCACGGGCCTGTACGACACCGTCCCTCCAGAAGAGGGCCTGCAGTGAGTGCCACCACCAGACGGAAGCGCTGATGAAGGAGGATAGGACCGCATCGCCAATGGCTGGTTTGTCCTCTGGCGCAGGATGGCGAAGTGGAATTCGTGCTCCAGTAGAAACTGTCGGACCTGAGCCTTGAACTTCTCGGGGTCGGTTCCGGCCATGAAGTCGCCGAGGTCAACCTCCTTGGGCACCCCAGCTCGACTTCGAAGTCGGGGTAGTGGATCTTCATCTGGACCCGCTCGATGAGCTTCACGAGGCCCCAGAGCTTCAGCCTCACCTGCTCCAACATGGGCAGGCTGGTAACCTCCCACCAAAGATCGGAGGCCAGGTCCAGGAACTCTCTGGCGACCCAGCCCCTGACCAGAACGTGGCCATTAGTTTGTTGCGTTGAGGGCTGAGAATATGTTTGAGTATTTTAGTTCACACCGTTGGTATGCAAGTTTGTGTGTTTTGAATTTTATTAAATCAAACCACTATCATTAAATGGGAGGAGATATGAAAATTAAAATAATAATTTTATTATTATTCACAACAACAAATCTATGTATTGCGTCTGAAAAAATGACAAACAGTGATATTGTAAAATTAAATAGAGCTGGTCTAAGTGAAGCAACCATCGTTGAAATAATAAAGAAATCTAGTAATGATTTTGATCTATCGACGGATGCCATAATCGAACTAAAAAAAGAAAATGTATCAGAGATAATTATTAAAATAATGCTTGATACAAAAAAGACACCGTTGATCAAAATACTGTAAACTCTGACACTGCAAATCCTGACACTGTAAAACTACTTGAAAATTTGAATGTAGTTTGGAAGTTAAAAACTCCACCTCCCGGTGCTGGTTTGTTAGCAAAGGAAGGGCATGGTTATATTCGTTTCAAAGAATCCGGCCTTTCTTTTGAAAATGTTAATTACAAATGGGGTATCGATAAATTGATGCCATGGAATGAAATCGAATCGGCAACTATTAAAATAGGACTCCTAACAGGGCACAGAGTATTAATTAAATCAAAAAATGATATAATTGATATTCTCTTTAATTATACGCTCACCAATTCAGGAACATTTGATTCGTCTGAAAAGCTAGGTCCGGCTGTAACGAGAACATACACAGGCGCTTATTCTGTCGAAGAAGATTATAAATATACAATTAATACCTTTCTTGAGATCTTACGCAAGAAAAATTCAAATATTCTTGTTGATGGCGATCAGTGACCCGAACCTATTTTACAAATAAGGATAGGCCGCCCTTCTGGACTAACTCAGTCGGCGCTGAAAAACCCCGTACGGGCGATCAGGCTGCCGTGAGGGCCTGCTGACGGGTTGCTCCAGCTTCTATGAAGTCGATGAGGGCCTGGATGGCCTTCCTTGGCTCGCCCATGAGAAGGCGCAAAAGGGCCCTGAGGTGGGCCAGGATCTTCCTCATGTTGTGCCCGGCCCCGCAGAGAATGACGTTTTGCGAATCTCCGACCACTCCCTTGAGGAAGTTCCGTCCGAGTAGTCCGTCTGATTTCATGTGGCCAAGTGCTGGTTCGATGGCGGCACGTCGCCGGAGGTCACGTTTGAGCATCTTGCTGAGCTTTCGGGTGCCGCTGATCAGGACTGCGCTTCGGCCAGGATCAACACCGTGGCCCTTGTATCCCTTGTCGACGAAGGTGGTGGCTGGCATCTGGCCAGTCAGCCGTTCCACCTGGTCAAGCTGGCCTTCGAGCGTGTGGCCGTCGTACGGGTTCTCGGGGCAGCTCATGGCGCCCACGACGAAGCCCTCCTTGTGCGTTACCGCGAGACTGGCCTTCACGCCAAACTCATAGGGCTTGTGCGCCTTTCCCTTCGCTATGCACTCCACCTCGGGTGCATGAAGGCTGTAGACCTTCCCCCTCGTCGTGCGCTTCTGCGTGAGGATCAATTCAGACAGGATCAGCGTGCCCTTGTGCTTCTGGAAGGCTGCTTCATCGATCTTCCGCTCCACGTCCCGCATGACTCGGCCTGCCATGGATTTCAAATTCCGAAGCACCTTCCTTGCACGCCTGAACTGCTTGGCCTTCGCGTAGCCTCCTTGCTTGCGGATGCCCCATTCCATGAGCTTCCGGTAACTCTGGCGAAGCTTGATGCCCTCGGCCCCCGCGATGCGCAGCATGGCCGCGTGGACCTTCCGATACAGGCGGGCATCGGTCGGGTGCTGAACCGCCTTGGGCTGCACGGTCGTGTCCACGATGACCTTCTCGAAGCTCTGCTCTGTGATCGCGCCCGTGGCCCTCCCCGCTTGAATTGTGGCTTGCAGCAGCTTCTCCACACCTTTCTCGCCGATCCGTTTCCGCCAGCGTGTCATCTGCGAGGGATTGATCGGGAAATGGTGCTGGAACATCACCTCGCCGCAGAAGTGCTGCCAGTAAGGGTTCTCGACCCACCCCTTCACCACGTCCTCATCCGATAGGGCGTAGGTGTGCTTGAGCAGGTGCAGCCCAGCCATCAACCGAATGGGAACCCCCGGGCGGCCGAGATCCGGCACATACAAGCGACCAAACTCCTGCGTCAGGTCATCCCAGGGGATCTTCGTCGCCAGCTGAACCAGCTCGTGGTTCGGGTCCAGCGCCAGGTCCAATTCCCACCCGATCACCGGCTGATCCTTCGTTGTTCGCCTCGGTTTTGGCTTCATGCGTACACCGGAAAAGCGGGGGTCACCCCTACCTTTCTGGTGTACCAGATATGCGAAAGGTTCCCTTAAATGGTTGCCATATCTAGATCTGTGACTTGTTCAGGGGCGACTAACTCAACTGATGGCGATGCCGCCCAACCCGCTATGCAATGGATGCCCCTTTCCTTGGTCTTCCCACAGTAGAGCCGCTCACTTTCAGCTTGCTTGAGTTCACCAGGTACCAATGAGGTGTCTGGATATCCGCCAGTGTATCGAGACCGGGAGAGGGGTCGGCGCAGGGCGTCGAGGTTGGCTCATCGGCCAGATCATCCAGCCTCTGACTTTCTCCGGTCGTCCTTCGGAGGTCGCCGGGAGATGTCCACGGTTGGGGAGGAGTTTTTGACGCCATTTTGACGTCGGGATTGGACGCGAAAAAGCCAGGATCGGGAAATCCTGGCTCTGCTTGGGTTGCTGGTTGGCGCGGGCGGTCTCGAACCGCCGACCCCTACCGTGTCAAGGTAGTGCTCTACCGCTGAGCTACGCGCCAATGCGAACCCCTATTCTAGCGGAAAGGGGGCGGCTGTCGAGTCTTCAGGGCGGGGTGGACCTCAACCAAAGCTGAGGCCTGAATCCGGATGGCGGCGGTCCCTTCTGGGCCCGGACGCTCAGTGCAGGGCGGCTGGCCAGAAGAGCCAGGCGAACAGGGCGCCCGCCAGGATGAGCGCCCAGTCAAGCCACGGAAAATGCCGGGGGTCGGGACGGTGGAGCGTGTGGGCGGCCATGGCAGCCTCCTGTCGGAGAGCCCAGTTCTAAACTCAACATGAGGCGCACCGGGGGTTCTGCCGTGACTTTTCGGGAACTTCCTCGGATTCTCTGAGGGGTTATGGCTTGGTGGACCGCCGGGCCCTATTCCACAGTCACACTCTTGGCCAGATTTCTCGGCTGATCCACGTCACACCCCCTCAATACCGCGATGTGGTAGGCCAGCAGCTGCAGGGGCACGGCGTAGACGATGGGGGCCAGCCAGGGGTGCACCGGCGGCAGCTCCAGCACATCCTCGGCGATGCCGGAGAGGCCCGTGTCGCCTTCGGTCACCAGGGCCAGGATGCGGCCATCCCGGGCCGCGGCTTCCTGGAGGTTGCTTAGGGTCTTGTCCCGGTGGGCATCCCGGGGCATGAGCGCCACCACCGGCAGGGTCTTGTCGATGAGCGCGATGGGACCGTGCTTCATCTCGCCGGCCGGATAACCCTCGGCGTGGATGTACGAGATCTCCTTCAGCTTCAGGGCGCCTTCCAGGGCGATGGGATAGCAGGGTCCCCGGCCCAGGTAGAGGAAGTCCGTGGCGTCCTGCCAGCGCTGGGCCCACTGGATGATCTTGGGCTCCAGAGAATTGAGGCGTTCGAGGTGGGCGGGCAGCTCCCGCAGGCCCTGCAGCAGCTCCGCCTTGAGCACCGGATCCACGGTGCCCTTGGCCTCGCCGAGCTTGAGGGCCAGCAGGGTCAGCACCGCCAGCTGAGTGGTGAAGGCCTTGGTGGAAGCCACGCCGATCTCGGGTCCCGCATGCGTGAGGATGGTGGCTTCGCACTGCCGGGTGGCCGTGGAGCCCATGACGTTGCAGATGGCCAGGGTGCGGGCGCCCCGGGCGGCGGCCTCCTTCATGGCCGCCAGGGTGTCGGCAGTCTCGCCGCTCTGGGTGATGCCGATGATGAGGGTGCCGGGCTGGATCACGGGCTCCCGGTAGCGGTACTCGCTGGCGTAGTCGACCTCCACCGCCACGCGGCTCAGCTGCTCGATCAGGAACTTGCCCACCAGGCCCGAGTGCCAACTGGTGCCGCAGGCCACGATGTGGATGCGGGTCAGCTCCGCCAGATCCTGGTCTGTGAAGGGCAAGTCGAGGGGGATGTCTTCACCGTCCAAGGGCAGGCGGTTGAGCAGGGTATTGGAGAGGGCCTGGGGCTGCTCGAAGATCTCCTTCTGCATGAAGTGCTTGAAGCCGCCCTTCTCGGCCGCCACGGGATCGTAGGGGATGGTGACCACCGGACGCTGCACTTCGCTGCCGTCCAGGCGGAAGATGCGCGCGCCCTTCCGGGTGAGTTCCACGAGATCGCCGTCTTCCAGGAATATCACCCGGCGAGTGTGGGGCAGGAGGGGCACCACGTCCGAGGCGAGGAAGGTCTCGCCTTCGCCCAGACCCAGGACCATGGGCGGCCCGCTGCGGGCGGCCAGGATGCGGTCCGGATCCGTGGCGTGCAGGCAGGCCAGGGCATAGATGCCGCGCATGCGGCCCACAGCCTCCCGGAAGGCCTCCAGGAAGGGAAGGCCCCGCTTGATGAGGTGGGACACCATGACGGGAAAGCATTCCGTGTCGGTTTCGGATTTGAAGGTTTCGCCAACGGCCTTCAGTTCGGCGCGCAGCTCGAGGAAATTTTCGAAGATGCCGTTGTGCACCGCCACCACCTGGCCATCCGCGCTGCAGTGCGGGTGGGCGTTCTCCTCAGTGGGCCGGCCGTGGGTGGCCCAGCGGGTGTGACCGATGCCCAGCGGCGTCGGGTCCGACTGGTCCACCCGGGCCGCCAGATTGGCCAGCTTGCCGGAAGCTCGAATGACCTTGAAGGTGCCTGATCCGTTGCCAAGCGCCACCCCGGCGCTGTCATAGCCCCGGTATTCGAGGCTGCGCAAGCCGTTCACCAGGATGCTGGCGGCACCCTGCTCTCCGATGTACCCGACGATTCCGCACATGGCCGACTCCCGATCTCAAACCACAACTTAGCGCGAAGCCCCCATGGATCCAATGTGGTGCCACCTACCTAGGCTGAGGCGATGGGAGCACCACAGGTTGTGGCGCCTCAGCCACGGCCCAGCGTGAGGGCCCGCCGCAGCTGCTTCTTGATGCGGCTGGTGACGAAGGGGCGGAGGCGTTTCTTCTCCCTCAGGATCTGGAGGAAGAGGTCCCGCTTCTTGTTGGGGGGCAGGGTCCGGTTGGCGGCCGGGACCAGGCGCAGGGCCCCCTTCTCGCAGGCGGAGATGCAGGCCCCGCAGCCCAGGCAGACGGGTTCCTGCACGGCGGCGAAGCGGTCCTGGGGGGTGGCGAAGCTGTGCCCCTTGGCCAGCCCGATGGCCTTCACGTTGCACGCCGCGAAGCAGGCGCCGCAGTAGTCGCAGCGCTCGGGATCGATGACCGCCAAGAAGCCGGTCTTGGCGATGCCCTCGTGGTAGCCCATCTGGACCCCCGCCATGAGCTCGCAGCAGCAGCGGCAGCAGTTGCAGATGAAGGAAGGCTTCTCGCGGATGTTGTCGGTGACGTGGGTGAGCCGCAGGTCCCGGGCCCGGTCGATGATCTCCAGCAGCTCGGCTTCGGTCTTCAATTCCGCGAAGCCCCGGCGGGACAAGAACTTCGCCGCGCTGCCCAGGGAGATGCAGATGCCTTCCATGGGCGCGCCCTTGGCGCAGGTCTTCCCCTGGTGCTCCTTCTTGTGGCGGCAGTAGCAGATGCCCGCGGCGCCGATGCCCGCCTCGCGGATGATCTCCCGGGCCCGCTCGTAGGTGGCGATCTCCGATGTCACCGGGATGTGCTCCTCGTAGGCGAGGGTGCGGGTGAGCTGGGTCTTGCTGCCGAAGAACTCACTGGCCTGGCTTTCCTGCAGGTACTCGTGCATGAGGGTGGCCAGGCGCTCCACGGGCAGGTCGGCGCGGTGCTTCATGAAGGTGAACTCGAAAAAGCCGATGAGGCCGGGCATGAGCAGGTAGTAGGTGGTGCCGGCGTAGGGCATGTCCATGACCAGGCCCTTCTCCGCCATGGTCTCCAGTACCGGGGACAGCTCCGCGGCCACCAGTCCGGTGGCCCGGACGAGCTCGACCAGCGTGGCCTCTTCCAGGGGGAACCGCGAGGCCACGAAAGCTTCCCGCTCGTCGAAGAGCAGGCCCAGGATCTCCCGCAGCTTGTTGCTGTCCACGAGCCCGATGGGGTACTTGTTCAGCCGGTCGATGAGCGGAACGAGGCTGTCCTTGGTGCCGAGGTGGTGTCCCATGCCGGGAGTCTAGGGCCCCGGGTCCATGACCGGGGACACGAACCTCGGGCACCTTTCAACCTCACTCCGGGTTGGGGGGTCTCTGGGTCTAGTCGAATGTCTTTTCATTGAATGTTTTTCTGTATCCAATCACTTCGGGAGCGGGCTTGTGCCACCCTGCGGTGGATCAGGAGCCGTCATGCACACCCGCAAACGTGGTCCCGGTTTCCAGCCCCTGCCCATGCTCGGTGGCCTCTTCCTTCTGTCCGGGGGCTGCCTGCAGGCGCAGTCCCTCAACCCCGGGGCCTTCTTCCAGCTGGCCGAGCAGTCCCGGACGGCGTTCACGGTGCAGGGGGATGGCGCCCGGGCCATGGGCACCGGCGGGGCCTTCATCGCCGTGGCCGATGACGCCACTGCCGTGTCCTACAATCCCGCAGGCCTCGCCCAGCTGCTGAAGGCCGAAGGCTCCCTCGTGGTCCAGGGCTTCTCCCGGGACCTCTCATTCACGGGTGCCACGGGCGGGGCTTCCGGTCCGACGACCTCCTTCGAAGACACCCACAACCTGGACAGGCAGGTCCGGCCAACCTTTGCTTCGTTCACTGTTCCCTGGAAGCGCGACGGCTTGAACACGGTCGTGCTGCTCTCCTACCAGCGCCTCTTCGACTTCTCCTTTGACAGCACCATGCGGTACCTGGCCACGGCCTCCGGTGGATCCACCACCCAGGCCATTTCCCAGGGCATCCACCAGAAGGGCGGGATCGATCTCTATTCCCTGGCCATCGGGGCGGAGCTCTCCTCGAGGATCCTCCTGGGGGCGTCGGTGAACTCCTGGCAGGGCCGCTGGACCTTCAGCTCCATCTCCAGCCGACAGACCTCTGGCATCAGTGAGGTCTTTGATTCGAACCTGTCCCAGGGAAGCGCCATGCGCGGCCTGAACTTCAACGCCGGGCTCATCTGGAGGTCGGATTGGGTGAACCTGGGACTGGTGTACCGATCGCCCTTCACCGCTACCTACACCTTCACCAACCAGTACGCCTACATCGACACCACCACCGGTCTTCCGAAGAACGAGGCTTCTCCCTCCACGCCCACCCAGGTGAACTGGCCGGGCACCCTTGGGTGGGGGGTCGGCCTCCACCTCAGTCCGCGGCTGCAGATCACCGCGGACTGGAGCGAGACCAAGTGGTCAAAGGCGACCTATGCGGGCGGCAGTGGTGGACGGGATGCCAGCAACTGGTTCGACTACCAGCAGGACACCGTGACTCCCGATGTGCGGGACCTCCATGCCGGGGTCGAATGGGTCATCCTGGCGAACGAGCGGCTCACCCTGCCACTGCGGATGGGTGTGTTCAAGGAGCCGCAACCCATCGTGGATACCCAGACCCTGCAGCAGCGGGTCCTCAAGGGCTGGACCCTGGGGTTCGGCCTGAAGTTCAGGGACCTGGCCGTGGATGTCGCCTACCGGTCCGCCCGGGACCAGCGCGGCGCTTCCCGGTACAACACGGATGCCCCGGTGGGTGGCGTGGCCTCCACCGCCTTCGGCACGGAAACGCTGGAGGAGCGCCGGATCTGCACCTCCCTCATCTACCAGTTCGAGGCGGAACGGATCCGCCGCGCCCTGGCCTGGCTCCTCATCGGAAGCTGAGGTGGTCCCGCGCCTTTCCTTCTGCCTCCTGGCCGGCTCGATCTCGGTCCTGGCCCAGTCCTGGCCGACCTTCTTCTCGGCCTACCAGGATGGGCTGGCAGCCCAGGCCCAGGCGGACCACGCCCTGGCCACCAGGGCCTTCGCCCGGGCCATCGCTCTCAACCCCAACCCCGGTCTGCGGGTGAAGACCTATGGCCTGAACTTCCAGCCCACCTATTTCCCGTACCTGCGCCTGGCGGAATCCCAGCTGGCCCTCGGCGATCTGGCGGGCGCCGAGGCCTCGTTGAGGACCTCGGCCACCCTGAACCTCGAGCCTGCCCCGGAACGGGACACCCTCTCGACCAGGCTCCGGCGCCTGCGGGCGCAAGCCAGCGGACCCACCCAGCCCAGCACCCTGGCTGCACCCGAGACCCAGAAACCGGTTGCCCAGCCAGTGCTGGAACAGGCCCCATCGTCCGCCCCACCGGCTGCGCTCCCTTCACCCTGGCTGCAGTCGCCCGCCCTCGTGCGATCTCCAGATCCCGAACCCGCCCGACAGCCCTGGCTCAAGGGCAAGGAACCTGCGGAAGGGGTGCCTCTGCGCCGCGTCGAAACCCGTACCGATCCGGTAGCGCAGGGCGCTTCATCCCCTGCTCCCTTGGGCTCGGTCCTGGTTGCCCAGGCTCCGGGGATCCCCGCTGAGTCCCCTTCTCCGGAGCACTCCCGGCGGAAATGGATCTGGTTGCTCTCCACCGGCGGGGCCGCCCTGGGAGGGACCCTCTGGTGGCTTCGACGCCCCAGCCGCCTGACCTCCCGACCTCCTGCGGGCCTGCCGGAATCCGATTTTTCCCACGCCGCCGGAACGCTGCTGTCGGGGGCCGCCCCGGACCCCGGTCCCCGGAAGGACTCCAACATCGGGCGGACCTTCGGACCCTTCATCGCGTCGCGCCTGCTTGGGCAAGGGGGCTGCGCCACGGCCTACTACGGGACCCACCGGGACACCGGTCAGGAAGTGGCCATCAAGGTGCCCCATCCCCACCTGCTGCGGGATGGCGAGTTCAAGGCCCGGTTCCACCGGGAAGCCTCCCTGGGGGCCCTGCTCGACCATCCCAGGATCGTGCCCATTCTGGATCCTGGGCCCACCGAAGGGGACCCCTGGCTGGCCATGCGCTACATCCACGGAGCCACCCTGGATGCCCACCTGACGGGGCAGGGAAGGCTCGGCATCGCGGAGGCTGTTCGGATCGCTTCGGATGTGGCGGAAGCCATCGCGTTCGCCCATAGCAAGGGCGTGGTGCACCGGGACCTGAAGCCCGCCAACATCATGATCACGCCGGAGGGCGCCTTCGTCATGGACTTCGGCATCGCCCGGGTGCTGGATGTGGCCATGACCGTCAACACCATGTTCATCGGCACGCCGCTCTACAGCGCCCCGGAATGCGTGATCACGCCCCGGGTGGGTCCCGCCGCGGACCGCTACGCCCTGGGCATCATCCTGTTCGAGATGCTCGCCGGCGCGACGCCTTTCCAGGGTGACTCGCCCTTCCAGATCCTGGAGGCCCAGCGTTCCGAGCCCCTGCCGGATCTCCTGGCCCACTGCCCTCAGGTCCCTGCCCGCCTGGTGCGCCTGATCCAGCGGCTCTGTGCGAAGGCCCCGGAGGATCGCCCCGAAGACGGCGAGATGCTCGCGATCCTCGGGGAGCTGAAGGCCGGAGCTGCCTAGACCATCATGGCCACCGCCACCTGCAACTCCTCGGGCGTGAAGGCGGTGAATTCCATCCGTGTGGCCGCCAGGTCCCTCTGCATCAGGTCGAAATGCTTGCCCAGGCGGAGCTTCAGACCCCGGCTCTGGCAGCCCCGGATCCAGACGGAGAAGGCACCCGGAGGTTCGAGGGGCCCGGAGCCCGTCAACCACAGGGCCATGGCGCCCGGCTGGACTTCCACCCGTCCGGCCATTGCGTGATGCAGCGCATCTTCCAGTGCCTCTCGCCGCTCGGCCGCGGCCTTCCGGACCCGGAAGAGCTGCCGCTGGACCTCCCCATCGAGGATCAGCTCGGACAGGGCCCATTCCTGCACCGGATCGCCTTGCCAGTCCAAGTGCCGACGGGCCTTGGCCAGCAGATCGGACAGGGCTTCGGGGGCGACCAGGTAGGCCGCCCGCAGACCCGGCGCCAGGATCCTGGACAGGTCGCCCACGTAGATCACCTGCCCCGGATCATCGGCCACCAGAGGCCGGTGCGGGGAGGCCCCGGCCATCAGGTAGTCGTATTCCGGGTCCAGTTCGAGGATGGGGAAGCGGTGCTGGCGGGCCAGCTCCAGGAACCGTCGGCGGCGTGGTTCTGAGAGCGGCGCCCCAGTCGGGTACTGGCACTGTGGGCTCAGCACCAGGAGGCGGAGGGGTGGGCCGCCTGCCGCGAGCAGGGTTTCCAGGTCCGCCGGATCGGCGCCCTCGGCATCCACCGCCAGGGGCCGCAATTCCGCCTTGGCGGCCTGTTTGATGGATTCCCAGACATTCGGATTGCCTGGGTTCTCCAAGGCGACCACGCCGCCCTGGGGCCCCAGGAAGGCCTGGGTCACCACGGTGATGGCCATGGCGGCGCTGCTGAGCACCAGCAGCTGGTCAGGCCCGGCTTCGATGTCCCGCTGGACCCGCAGGTGGGTGCAGAGGGCCTCCCGCAGCCGCCGGTGGCCCTTCACGTCCGCGGAACCCAGCAGCTCGGGTCCCTTCAGTTTCAGGGCCCGCTGGTAGGCCCGGCCCAGGGCCTGGGCCGGCGCCAGGCGCGCATCGGCCATTCCTTCGGAAAAATCCATCATGACGTTGGCCGTGCTGCTGATGGGGCTAAGGTGGGCAGGGATCTCGAAGCCTGCGCCGCCCGGCGCGGAACGGCTGCCTGACAACGGCTTCTGCGCACTGGGCAGGGCGTCGGCCACGAAGAAGCCGACCCTTTCCCGCGATTCCACCCAGCCCTGGGCCTGCAACTCCCGGAGCGCGGCCAGGATGGTATTCACTGTCACACCCAGGCGCTCCGCCAGGTCCCGGACCCCGGGCAGGGCCACGCCGGGCCCGATGCGCCGTTCCTCGATGGCGGTCCGGACCGCCTGGGCCACCTGCAGGTAGAGGGGCCCCTTTCCGGGGACGGCCAGGCTCAGGTTCAGCTCGTTCGCCCGCATGGCCTTGTCTGTACCCCCAGGAAGATCTTCAACTGTACCTCTCAACCAGCCCCTGCCTGGCCGAAATTGAAGCAACGGCCATTGCCGACCTCTCGGAGTCCACCATGCGTCCCCAGATTCCAATCCGCCTTGCCATGTCCGCGCTGGGGGTGGGCCTGCTGGCCCTGGCCCTGGCCTGCGGCGGGAGTACGTCCACCTCCACCTACACCACGGCCGTGCCCATGGGGAAGGTGATCACCACCGTCAGCGATGCCTCCACCGAGGACTGGGCGCAGATCGGCGTCAAGGTACTCGGCATCACTCTGACCCCCCAGGGCGGTGGCACACCCGTGACGCTCTACACCGCGCCCACACCCGCGCCGGTCCTGAACCTCTGCCAGCTCGATCAGCTCAGCGAGCTCATCGGGAGCCTCTCAGTGCCCGCGGGAACCTACACCAAGGCCACCCTCACCATTGCCGCGAACCCTGGGGACGTCACCCTGGTGAGCTCCTCCAGCCCTGAGGTGGGCTTCCCCATCGGCGTCAGCACCGCGGTGGATCCCAGCCTCATCCAGATCAAGAACACGACGGGGACCGCGCCCAATCTGACGACGACGGTCGCGGTGAACCTGGTGAACCCCCTGGTGGTGGTGGCCGGCCAGACCAGCGCCATGGACCTGGAGTTCGACCTTTCCCACCCCGCCTTCGTCGTGGAGCACGTGCCACTGGCCGGCAGCGTGACCTGGGCTGTGAACTTCAATGGGCCTGTCCGCCATCACCCGCACTATGACCTCACCCAGGTGGTCCTTCGCCACCTGTACGCCTCGGTGACCAGCGTGTCTACCGACTACTCATCGCTGGACCTGGTCAAGGACCACGAGGTCTACCCGATTCCCGGTTCCGGCCCTGCACCCATCGCCAGCCTGCAGACCCTGTCCGTCCTGGCCGACGCGACCAATGGGACTCTTTTCTATGACCTGGATGCCACACCCGTGAGCCCTTCGGTGGTCCATGATTTCTCCGCCCAGGCGGCCACCCTGGCCGGGAAGTACGTCCGCGTGGCGGCCCGCCACCAGTCGAACGGCAGCCTTACGGCCGTGCGGGTCTGGGCGAGCAGTTCCTGGGCCAAGGTCTGGATCAGCCCGGAAGGCCATGTCAATCACGTCACCGCCAGCCAGATCGACCTGGACAACGAGAATGGCCTCTCCGTGCCCATCACCGTGGACGCCAACACCAAGTTCTACTTCCGGACCCCGGCCAGCGGCCTCTCGGACGCCACGCCCATCGGGACCGGCCCCACCTTCCTCGCCAACCTGGCCCGGGGCTTCAAGGTGCATGTCAGCCTGGTGGATCCCCTCGCGACGAGCAACCTGACGGCCGCGACCGTGGACATCGAGATCGCCAAGTTCGACGGTGTCATTTCCAATGCCACTGTCAATGGCGGCTTCACCTACACGCGCAAGTTCTTCAACGCGGCGGACAACTACAGCATGCCGCTGGCCTTCTGCGCCGACACCACCGCGAACGGAAAGGACGCCGCCGGCAACCCGATCCTGGGCTTCAAGTGGTGGAACTTCGCCTTCCCGACTCTGGCCGACACGGGCGCCAGCGCGAAATCAGACTTCGTCACTGCGGTGAGCGGCAGCGTCAATTTCAACGGGACCGTCGGCGCCCTCTCCGCCTGGGGCATGAGCTACGCCGTCTGGGGTGATCCTGCAAACACCACCGGCTGGAGCACCAAGTGGGCCATCCTCGAGCCGACCCGGCTGCCCAGGGGAACCGTATCCTCCCCCTTCGCCGCCAATGCCTTCGGCATGACCCTGACGGGCGGCGCCAACCCCGTCACTGTGAACCTGAGCGCCACGCCTGGTTCGGCGACCCTGGTCTATGACGTCTCGACTTCCGGGCTCATCACCACCATCACGCCCGTCGACATCACCACGCCCGCCGGCCAGACCTTCCTGACGACCTATGTGGCGAATGGCGGAACTGTGCGCGTCTGGGGCGTGCCGCAGCCCGGCGGCACCATCAAGTGCTACGCCCTCAACGTCGTCCACTAGCCCCCTGACGGCCAGGCGGGGCCGGCCGAGGGTCGACCCCGCCTGTTTTCTGCAATCCCGTAACCCAAGGAGCACGTCATGTCCAAATCCCTCCTGCTCGCCCTGGCCTGCGGTCTGCTGTCCATCGGCCTTTCCGCCCAGGATGCACCGAAACCAGGCACCTACGACAAGCGGGCCGAGAATCAGCAGGACCGCATCGCCCAGGGCGTCAAGTCCGGGCAGCTCACGCCCGGAGAAACCGCCAGGCTGGAACGGAAAGAAAACAAGATCCGCCAGCAGGTCAAGAAAGACCGCGCCGCCAATGGCGGCCGCATGACCGCCGCCGAGCGGAAGCAGGTCAACAAGGAACAGAACCACCTGTCCAAGCGGATCTACAAGGACAAGCACAATGGCAAGACAGGGCCCAAGTGAGCGGGCGCTGACAGAAACGGTTCGTGCTCAGGAGGTGTTCGCGCAGCAGCCTCCGCAGGAGGCCACTCTCGCTCCTTTGTCGTGGAGTCGGAGCTTCCCCGCGGAGAATAGCGAAGCGAAGCCTGGCTTTGCCGGGCTGAGCGCGGGGGTCCGGGGGTGTTCGCGCAGCGAGCCTCCGCCTAACGCGGCCTCCGCTGGAGGCCGCTCCCGCTCCTTCGTCGCGGAGCCGGAGCCTCCCCCCGGAGAACATCAGGCCAGGCTGCGGATCCGCGCGGCCCTGGTATCGATCTCGGTGATGCGGAAGGCGAAGTTGCCGTCCACGACCACCACTTCGCCCTTGGCGATGAGCTTGTTGTTCACCAGCAGCTCCACGGGCGCGTCGGCGCTGCGGTTCAGCTCGAGGATGGAGCCGGGAGTGAGCTTGAGCAGCTCGCCCATCTGCATCTCGGTTTGTCCCATCCGCACCACCACGGGCAGCTGGATATCCAGCAGCAGGTCCAGGTTGCCGGAATCAGGCATGGGTCCGGCCGCCACAGGCGCCTGGCGGGCCGGTGCGGACAAGGCGGCGGCCACGGAGGCGGGCGCGGGCTCCGGGGCCGCCGGAGCCGCGGCGGGCGCCTCTCCGACACCCAGCTTCCGCTTGAGCTGCTGGAGCAGCAGGTCCGGAAACAGCAGGTGGACCGTGGTGTCCAGGGAATCCTGAGTGGTGGGCAGCCTGACGTCCTGGAAGCCACCCTGACCCAGCTGTTCCCCGTAGGCCGCCTCATCCGGCGCCAGGGCCAGGATCTCCACGTTGGCGATGGCGAAGGTCTCGCCGGCCAGATCCGAAAGGGTCTGGTTGGCGCTGCCCATCACCTGGTTGAAGGTCTCCGCCAGGGCATCCTTGGAATCGCCCACCAATTCCTCGGCCGGCGCGCCCTCGCCGCCGAGCATGAGGTCCACCAGCATGGTCCCCTCCTTGAGGGGCAGGGTGAAGTAGAGGGTGCCGTTCAGCCCCTTCTGGTAGTTGGCCTTGACGAGGATCCCCGTGCCCTCATGCAGCTTGGCGATGGCGGGTGTCTCCAGCAGATCACCTGGTTCGGACTTCATCTGGAACTCGCGGCCCGTCAGCATGGAGAACACGGAGGCCATGCTCTCGGCGAAGGCGCTGCCGACTTTCTGGAGGAGTTCAGTGTCTCGGGCATCCATGGTTCACCCTTCCGACCGGCTGCCGGTCACTTGGAACACGCGTTTTCCGTTGGGATTCAAGGCCACCAGGCCCATGAAGCGGGGAATGCCGTCCACACAGAGATCCAGCTCCGCGTCGAAGCGCTTGGTCAGCGGGATCAGATCGCCGGCCTTCAGCTGGAGGATCTCCTCCATCCTGAGGTTCGTGCCGCGGATCTCCGCGGCGGCTTCCATGGAACACCGCTTGAGGCTGGCCATCAGAAGGCGGGCCTCCTCGAAGGTGGAGGACTTCTTGTAGCCCGTGAACATCTCCTGGTCGAATTTCCCGGCGATGGGTTCGAGGATGATGCTCGGGATGGCCAGGTTGATCATGCCGCTGACCGGGCCCATCTTCACCTCGAAGACCACCAGCAGCACCACCTCGTTGGGCGCGACGATCTGGATGAGCTGGGGGCTGGTCTCCCGGGCCTGGATGCGGAAATCCAGGTCGATGATGCCCCGCCAGGCCTCGCGAAGATCCTCCAGCACCAGCTTCAGCACGCCATCGAAAATGCTCTGCTCGATGTCCGTCATGGTGCGCAGCTGCTTGAGGGGTTCACCGGGACCGCCCAGCATCTTGTCGATGATGGGGAACACCAGGGTCGGGTTCACTTCCAGGGCCAGCGCGCCTTCCAGGGGCTTGATGGAGATGGCGTTGAAGCAGGTCGGATCGGGGACGGACAGCAGGAATTCCTGGTAGCTGAGCTGCTCGACGCTCACCAGGTTCACTTCGGTGATGGAGCGCAGATAGGCGCTCAAGGAGCTGGAGAAATTCCGGGCGAAGCGGTCGTGCATGAAGTGGAGCGAGCGCATCTGCTCCCGGCTCACCCGGTCCGGGCGACGGAAGTTGTAGAGGGTGACCTTCTTCTGGGCCTGGGCCTTTTTTGCCTGGGGAGGCGCCGCGCCCCGCTCGGACCCACTCCCGGCCACACCCTTGCTGGCCGGCTTGGTGTGCGACTTAAGTAGAGCGTCTACTTCCTCTTGGCTTAGGATCTTGGCCATGGATTACCCTTCGATGTGCTTCTCCAGGAGCTTGCCCCGGAGTCGCAGCATGGCCTTGGTATGCAATTGGGATACCCGGGACTCGGTGATGTTCAACAGAGTTCCGATTTCCTTCATGGTCAGCTCGTCGAAGTAGTAGAGCTGGACCACGAATTTCTCTTTCTTGGGCAGCAGTTCCATGGCTTCCCGGAGGATGTCCTTGATTTCCGAGGCCTGGAAGGTCTGGGAGGGGTCCTCGGCGTCCGGATCCGGCACGAAGCTGATGAGGCTCTCGCCTTCGCCATCCTCCCCCACTTCCACGAAGGTGCCGAGGGTGACGCCCTTCAGGTCGTCCAGGTTCTTGTGCAGCTCCTCCAGGGGCATCCCCAGGTGGAGGGCCACCTCCTCGTCCGTGGCCGCCCGACCCATCTGCTGCTCGAGCGAGTGGTAGGCGCCCTCGATGTCCTTCTTCTTGCGGCGCAGGCTTCTGGGCACCCAGTCGAGGTCCCGCAGGCCATCCAGGATGGCGCCCTTGATCCGGAGCTCGGCGTAGGTCTTGAACTTGATGTTGCGGGCCGGCTCGAATTTTTCGATGGCATCCATGAGACCGAGGATCCCGCTGTTGATGAGGTCATCCAGCTCCACGTGCGAAGGCAGGCGCGAGGCGATGCGGTGGGCCACGAACTTCACCAGGGGCACATAGTCCTTGATGATCTGCTCGCGGTTCTCCCGGTCGAAGGGCTCGGGGGGTTCCGCCGATTCAGAAACCGGGGCAGGAGCCGGGACCGGCTGCAGGGGGGGCGGATAGGCCGGAGGCAACCCTCTTCCGTAGGCCTTGGCCGCTGCCAGCGCCGCCCAGGGACGCAGGGCGGCCGGGGCCTGTTCCACGGCCCGGAGCGCCTCGCCACTGAGGGGCAGGCCGGGATTGGCGGGCTGGTCCGGAGTCGATGACATGCAACGTCCTACTGAGGGTCCTCGGAGGCAAGCTGCCTCCAGAATGACGCAAACCCGTCGGGCTGCAAGGATACTTGCCCCAGCAATTGGCGGGCGAGGGCCTGGAAGGCTCGGGTGGCAGGGCTCTGGGGGAAGAGCTCCACCACCCCCCGCTGCTGTCGCACGGCCTGCAGAAGGTGCGGATCGTTGGGAATCATGCCCAGCACCTGGAGCTGTTTGCCCAGGAACCGCTCGGTCACGGCCTGCAGCTGATCGACGGTCTCCTGGGATTCATCGACACTCTGGCCGTTGTTCACCAGCAGCCAGAGGAGCTTCTGGGGATCGCGCAGATGCAGGACCTTCACCATGGCGTAGGCGTCCACCAGGCTGGTGGGCTCCGGAGTGGCCACGAGGATCACTTCCTGGGCGGCCATCAGCAGCTTCAGGACAGAATCGTGGATGCCGGCGGCGGTGTCGATCAGCAGCCAGTCGGCCGTTTCCGCCACCCGCTGGAGGCCCTGCACCAGCCGCAGCTCGCTCATGGTGTCGAGGCGCGTCAGCTCCTGGATGCCGCTGCTGGCAGGAATGATGCGGATGCCCAAGGGACCATCCAGCAGGATCTCCTCGAGCACCTTCTCGCCCCGGAGCACATGTTCCAGAGTGTATTTCGGTGACAGGCCCAGCAGGATGTCCAGGTTCGCCAGGCCGAAATCCGCGTCCATGACCACCACCCGCTGGCCCAGCTGGGCCAGGGCGAGGGCCAGGCCCGCGACCACATTGGTCTTGCCGACCCCGCCCTTGCCCGAGGTGATGGCCACGACCCGGGCCGCGAAGAGGGGCGACTCCGAAGGCTGGCCCTTGGCCATGGCACGGAGTCGGGATGCCTGATCGTGGCTCATTCGGCCTCCTTCATGGAACCGGGAAGGATAAGGTCGGCCACCCGGCGGCTGGTGGCCAGTTCCAGGGCGTCGGGGACTTCCTGGCCCGTGCCCAGGTAGCTGAGGGGGCGCTTCACGCGGGCCAGGGTGCTGAGGATGGGACCGTAGGTGGAGGTCTCGTCCAGCTTGGTGAAGAGCAGCCGGGTGGGCCGCAGGGGCTCGTAGCGGGTGGCGATCTCCGTGAGGTCCCGGGGTTTGGTGGTGGCCGACAGCACCAGGTGGGTCTCCACTTCAGGCAGCTCGTCCAGTAGGCCCCGCAGCTGGCCCAGGGTCTCCGTGTCCTTGGGGCTGTGACCCGGTGTATCGATGAGCACCAGGGCCCGGTCCTGGTAGAAGCGCAGGGCGCTGCGGAGGTCTTCGACGGTGAGGGCCACGTGCAGGGGCACCTGCAGGATCTGGGCGTACTGCTGGAGCTGGTCCACGGCGGCCATGCGGTAGGTGTCCAGAGTGACCAGCGCCACTTTCTGCTTCAAGTGCAGCTGGGCATAGGCCGCCAGCTTGGCGACGGTGGTGGTCTTGCCCACGCCGGTGGGCCCCACCAGGGCCGCCACCCGCGTCTTGCCCGGGTCCAGCTGGATGGGGGGCGCCACCGGGATGAAATCCGCGATGACCCGGCGCAGGAAGAGCCGCGCCCGCTCGGGATCCACGGCGCCAGTGGCGTCCCCGCCCTGGTCCGTGAGGGCGCGCTGGGCGTACTCGCAGAGGCGCAGGGCGATGAGGGGTTCCACGTCGTTGGCCACCAGGTCGCCGTAGAGCTCCAGCAGGCTTGGCGGCAGGTGCAGCTGGGCTGGCGGCATGCCCTGGCGCTGGATGCGGCTGAGGAGCGCCTTCATCTGGTCCAGTTCCTTCAGGATGGAGGCATTCCGTGCGTCATTGTCCTTGAGCGCGGCCACGGCACCCTTGATTTCCAGCAGTTCCCGACGCAGGGGCTGCAGGTCCATGGCCGGGGCAGGGGGGGGCGCCGGCAGTGTGGCCTTGGCGGGGACATCACGGACGGGACGTCGCGCGGCGGTGGCCTCCAGGGACGGGCGAAGGCCATAGGTGAGGGAGGCGCTGCCGTTGGTCACCGGGGGAACTCCGGCCTGGGCCTCATCCACGGCGGCGGTGACTTCGATCACGGCCTCCTCGCCCATGCCCAGGGCGGCGGGCCGCCGCCGGGTCCGGGTGGACAGGATGAAGGCCTCTTCGCCCATGTCCTTTTTCACCACGTCGAGGGCGTCCTGCATGGAACCGGCTTCGAAGGTCTTCACGCGCATGAGCTTCCCTTCATGAAACAGTGCCGAGGTTCACCACGCGCACATCCATGGGCACTTCGCTGTGGCTCAGCACCACCAGGTGGGGCAGGGCGCGTTCGAGCAGGCGCCGGAGGTGGGGACGCACCACGGGATTGGTGAGCAGCACCGGCTGGGCACCAGGCAGCACGGCCGCGATGCCATTGGCGATGCGGTTGAGCAGTTCCTGGGTCCGGCCCGGCTCCAGGGCCAGGAAGCTGCCCCGGTCCGTCTGCTCGATGCCGCCCTGGAGGGTCTGTTCCAGGGTGGGATCCAGCACCAGCACTCCCAGCTCGCCGGATTCGGAGAGGTGGGGGCTGGTGAGCACGCGGCCCATGGCCTGGCGGACGTACTCGGTAATGAAACCGATGTCCTTGGACATGGTGACGGCGTCGGCGGTGGCCTCCAGGATGCGGCCCAGGTCGCGGATCGGCACCCGCTCCCGCAGCAGGTTGTGCAGGACCTTCTGGAGGGTGGTCACACTGATGACGTTGGGGATGAGGTCATCCACCAGCTTGGGGGCCCCTTCCTTCAAGGTGTCCAGCAGGTGCTGGACCTCGGGCCGCCCAAGCAGATCCGGCGCGTGCTTCTTGATGAGTTCGGAAATGTGGGTGGTCAGCACCGTCGCGGGCTCGACCACGGTATAGCCCAGCATCTGCGCCCGGTCCCGCTGGGCGTCGGGAATCCAGTAGGCGGGGAGCCCGAAGGCCGGTTCGGTGGTGGGCGTTCCGGCGAGGTTTTCCGAGGCGGTGCCCGGATTCATGGCCAGGAACTGGGCGGGATGGAGCTCGGCCCGGGCGATCTCCTCGCCCCGGAGGAGGATGCGGTAGGTATTTGGTGGGAGCTGCAGGTTGTCGCGAATGCGGACGGGGGGCACCACGATGCCCAGTTCGGTGGCCATCTGGCGCCGCACGGCCTTGATCCGTTCCAGCACCGTGCCGCCCTGGTTCACATCCAGCAGGGGGATGAGGGCATAGCCCACTTCCAGGCCCAGGGGATCCACTTTGAGCAGGCCCTCCACCCGGTCCGCGCCTTCGGCGGCGGTGGCCTTGGCCTTCTCCTCGGCCGCCAGGTCCGCCGGGCTGGCGGGCTCCGTCTTGGGCAGCTTCCAGGCCGCGTAGGCCATGATGCCGAAAATGGCGGCCATGACCCAGAAGGGGAAGAGGGGCAGGCCGGGCACCGCACCGAAGAGGAAGAGGACCGCGGCGGCGATGGTCAGGGGCCGGTGGTCCGCGCCCAGCTGGCCGAGCACCTCGCTGCCCAGGCCCGTGGCGTCACTGCCGCTGCGGGTGGTGAGGATGGCGCCGCCGACGCTGATGAGCAGGCTGGGGATCACCGTCACCAGGCCGTCGCCCACGGTGAGCAGGGTGAAGACTTCCAGGGCCTGCATGACCGGCAGGTTGTAGCGGACCACGCCGAGAATGATGCCCGCCACGATGTTGACGGCCAGGATGATGAGGGCGGCCACGGCGTCCCGCTGGGTGAACTTCACGGCGCCATCCATGGCCCCGTAGAATCCGGCCTCTTCCTGGAGGTCCTTGCGGCGCCTCCGGGCCTCCTGTTCATCGATGTAGCCCGCGTTCAGGTCGGCGTCGATGGCCATCTGCTTGCCGGGCAGGGCGTCCAGGGTGAAGCGGGCGGTCACTTCCGCGAT
Source organism: uncultured Holophagaceae bacterium (assembly GCA_903884655.1). Classification (GTDB taxonomy): domain Bacteria; phylum Acidobacteriota; class Holophagae; order Holophagales; family Holophagaceae; genus Geothrix. The sequence goes on from CAISFO010000045.1 coordinate 108,825, forward strand.
GCGGCCCGCGCCGTGGTTGATGACCAGGAACTGGATGGCCAGCAGGATCAGGAAGACCACCAGGCCGATGACATAGCTGCCGCCCACCACGAACTGGCCGAAGGCCTTGACCATGTTGCCGGCGGCGTCTGCGCCCTGGTCCCCGGCATAGAGCAGGATGCGGCGCGTGGTGGCCACGTTGATGGCCAGACGGAAAAGCGTCACCACCAGCAGGACCGAGGGGTAGGAGCTGAACTCCTTGGGGCGGCGCACATACATGCCGACCATCAGGATGATGAGGCTCAGGGTGATGTTCAGGACGATGAGCAGGTCGACCATGAAGGCGGGCATGGGCAGGACCATCACCACCAGCACGATCATGACGAACACGGGCGCAGCGAGGTCCGACCGCCTGGCCAGGCGGCCCATCAGAGGAAGCAGACGGTCCAGAAAGGTCAACATACCGACACCCGCGGGGTCTGGGGCGAGGGCCGTGCCAGCGAAGCCCAGCCGGGTCGCGAGGGACGCTGCGAGGCAGCGTTCCGAGCGGGGACCCGGCGGGCTGAGCATCGCAACCCGGTTGGCCTCAACCCAGGCAGCGTTCCGAGCGGGGACCCGGCGGGCTGAGCCTCACAAGGCGGTCAATCCCTCGATATCTTCAGTGAATCCCATCTTTCCGGTTGATGGAACCGGCACTTCCAGCCCGCCCAGCTCACCCGCTGGAAGCTGACCTCCCCTGGCCAGGGAACCCGGTCCAGCCAGGCCCTCAGGGCCCACTGGAGACGCAGGCGCTGCTCGGGTTCCAGGGCCGTGTCGGCTCCCACCCAGGCCCCGGGCCGTCGGGCCTTCACTTCCAGGAGCCGCAGCTCCGGTCCCCGGCACAGGAGCAGGTCCAGCTCCCAGCGGCCCATTTTCTGACGCCAGGCCACCAGGTCCCAGCCCCGGGCCCAGAGCAGCCAAAGCGTCAGGCGCTCCGCCCGCAGGCCCAGCCGCCGGGCAGCCTCGCCGCGCCGGGACCGCGTCATTCATCCCGCCTCGGCAGCAGCAGGCTGCGCTGGACGCGTTCGAGGTTGCCGTGGATGCGCACGATCTTCCAGGCCAGGACCATGGCGTAGCCCAGCCAGACCCAGAGCAGGCGCGGGTCCACGGGGGTGCGCTTGAGCACATCCGTGCCCATGTCCAGGCGCAGGCCCTGCAGGTACCACACCACCGTACCAAAGGCGATGATCAGGTAGCCCCAGTGGATCCAGTAGGGGCGCAGTCCCTCCTTCACCTTCCAGCGCAGCAGCAGCCAGCGGTCGAAGCGGTCCGCCTTCTCCTCGGCGAAGTGCAGGGCCAGCAGCTGGTCCACCAGGGGGGCGTAGCGATGGACCCTCAGCTCCTGGATCTCCTCATCGCCATTCACCTTGCGGAGAAAGGCCGAGCGGATCTTGCCGATGCACTCCTCCCAGGGGGCCTCCTCCTGCTGAAGCGAGAGGTGCAGGCGCACGATGCCCACCCACAGCAGGGCCTGGGCCAGCAGCACCGCCCACAGGGACATGCCCTGCCAGCCCTGGGTGCGGACGAGGTCGAGGAAGCGGGTCAGATCCATGGGGTGTCGGTCCTCAGCCTTCAGTCCTCGACGAACAGCTCATCAGACTTTGCTCCACGGAACCTCTCCCATGGCGAGGAAGGCCTCGCCGTCCAGGCCCTGTTCCTCGGCCCGCTGGAGGAGGTGCTGGAGTGCCTCGGCGGTGGCCTCGGCATCCTGCAGGGCGCGGTGGGCGCGGGTGTTGGTGATGCCCAGGAATTCACACAACTCCGCAAGGCTGCGCCGGGGCAGCTCGGGGATGAGCCGTTTGGCCAGCAGGCGGGTGCAGATGAGCCGGTGGCGGCGCCAGATGCCCTCGGGCAGCCAGGCCTTGAGGAAGCTGCCGTCGTAGGGGGCATGATGGGCCACCCAGATGCGGCCCTCGAGCTTGGGCGCCAGATGCAGGGCCACCTGCTCCCAGGGGGGGGCCCCCGCCAGCATGGGCAGGCTGATGCCTGTCAGGCGCTGGATTTCTTCGGGCAGGAAGCCCTGGATGGAAGCCAGGCTTGACCACCGCTCCTCCACCACGGGCCCTGCCAGGCGCACCAGGCCGACCTCGGTGATCTCGGAAGGCTGGAGGAACCGGCCATCCTTGCCCCACCGCGCCTTGGGGCTGCCGCCGGTGGTCTCCAGGTCCAGCACCGCGAACCGCAACTCCCGCAACGCGAGTGACCCGGATTCGAGGAAGGGCGATTGAGTCATGCGCTGACCAGGGTCTTGAGCCCATCCTTGAACAGCACATCGACCTTCTTGCCCAGCCGCCGTTGCACGCGGCCCAGACCAAAGCTGGGGTGGTCCATCCAGGAACCCTCCTCCCAGTGCTCGGTCACGCGATAAGGCCGTGCCTTGGCGCCGCCCTGCTCCTGGGCCAGGACCTGCTGGAACTGGGACACCAGTGAACCAGGCCGCGGTCCCCCGGCCTTGGCAGCGGTGGGGATGCGCGGGACGCGAGGCAGGGCTTCGGGCTTGGCTGCCCGGAATTTATGGACGGAGCGGCAGTTTCCGCAGATGAGCTTGTCGGGCACGCCATTGGTGACATTCAAGACCTGGTGCCTGGTCTCGCCCCCACAGCGCCCGCAGGGCGCATCCACATCCTGGCCTGCATAGTAGGTCTTCAGCATGCCTTCCAGCCTAGCAGCCGTCCTTCCCGGAAGAAGTGGCGAGATGGTTCCGGGCGGGGCTTCCCTCATATGCACCCAAGCCCTGCGGCCGGATTCGGGGCTCGAATCTCATGTCTCCGCAACGGATGGCCGAAAGGCGTTCAAGCTCGCGTCTGCTCGTGATCAGGGACCAACATCAACCAATTTTGGGGGACACGGATGAAAACCTTCTGGCGGCTGTTCTGGCTGGCGCCGCTTCTATCCGGGGCCATGGCACAGGCCGAAGACCTGGCACCCACGACTCTGGCGAAGATCCTGAAGCTTGTGTTGTCCGATGCCAAGGAGAACTCCATTTCCTGCACTGATCCCCTGCTGAGGATGGAACTGATGAAACTGGGCGTGAAGCTGGATCCCGAGGCCAACATTGCCTGGGTCAAGTCGGCTCCGGAAAAAGCCAAATTCCGGGGCACCAATCGCCTGACCATCGGTGGGCAAGTCTCTGATCTCAACGAAGGAGTCATCGTCGCGCTGGTTGGGGAAGGCGGGCGCTGCGTGTTCTACGTCAGCAAGACCAACGCCAACGCGAACAAAGTCGTCCTGCCGACCGCCGTCATGAAGCTGGGAAAGGTGACCCAATGAGCCGAATCATGGTGGCGACCCTCATGGTGTGCTTCTCCGCTGGACTGGCCTTCGGCGAGGAGCCTCCCAATCCTGCCAATGTGACCGATGAGCTGAGGGATATCCTCAATTCCGACCAGATTTCCGCCGCCAGCAAGAAGGCGCAGGACACGGCCAGCGCGCCCGCGGATGTGGTGGTCCTGCGCTCGGCAGAGCTGCGGGCCCTCGGCTATCGGACCCTGGGCGACGCGCTGGGTGGCGTGGTGGGGTTCAGGACCAACGAAGACCACGCCTACCAGGGCATGGCCGTTCGCGGACTCTATGTCCTGGGGGACCAGAACACCCGCGTCCTGGTGCTCCTGGATGGTCACTCCATCAACAGCCCGGCGGAAGTGGGCTCCAGCAAAGTGGGCCAGGATTTCGGCCTGCCCATGGAACTGGTGGACCACATCGAAATCGTGCGGGGCCCAGCCTCCAGCCTCTATGGCAACAACGCCTTCATGGCCCTCGTGAACGTCGTCAGCGTGGATGCCGCCAACAGCCGCCACAGCAAGATCGAAGGTGCCCTGGGCCTGGGCAGCGATGGCGCCGCGGAAGGCTGGGTGGACGCCGGCGGAACCCTGGGCGGGGTGAAAGTCAGCCTCATGGCTTCCGGCTTCGGACGCAGAGGCACCACCCAGGCCTATCCCCAGCTCGGTACCATCGATCCCGCCTTGGCTGGGCCGCTGCCTGCCAACAGCGATCACGAAGACCGCCAGAGCGCCTACCTCCGGCTGGCCGGGACGGAGTGGACCTTCGCGGGGTTCTACCTCAATCGGCTTCAGCGTCTGGCTTCGGGTCCCTTCGGCTATAAACCTGGTGACCTCGGGAACACCTACACCAACAAGAGACTGTCCGGGGACTTCCGCTGGCAGCCTTCCACCGGCCAGGTCCAGTGGCTGGTGCGCCTGTTCGCGGATCGCAACGAGTTCCAGGATGCGTTCACGGCCCCGGATGGCTCCGTGGGCGGCTGGGACAAGGACCCGGACTGGAGTCTCGGCGCGGAATTCCAGGCCCGCATGCCCCTCGGCGAGAAGCTGACCCTGACCGTGGGAACGGAACAGCGGTTCCACCATTTCTCGGACACCACCCTCTCCGGGACGACCCAGATCGCCTCGGAGGTGAGATACCGCATCGGCAACACCTACCTGGAAGGCAGCTTCCAGGCCAGTGACCACTGGACCTTCGTGGCGGGGCTTCAGGAGGCCGAGTACAACCCGTCCGCCGCACGCCTGGTCGTGGACGGCCTGCCGGTGACGAGCATCACGGTCGCCGGAACGGGCGAGGTCATCCCCTTCAGCAAGGCGGCCATCCACCGGGAGACCCCCCGGTTCACGATCCTGCACACTCCGAATCAGGATGACGTCGTGAAGCTGATCTATGGCCAGGGCTTCCGGTTCCCGACCCTGTTCGAGGCCTACTACTCGGATGCAAACTCCTTCTATCCGAATGCCCAGCTCAGGCCAGAGGTCCTCACCAGCGAGCAGCTATCCTGGTCGAGGAAGTGGAGCCGGATCTTCCGTACCCAGCTTTCCGCCAGCCTGTTCCAGTGGGACCACCTGATCCAGGCGGGGGCGCTCGGAGACGGCCAGCAGTTCCAGAATGCCACCACCCGGATCCAGGGCCGATCGATCGAAGCGGAAGGCCAGCTGAACTTCGAATCGACGAACCTGAACGGCGGGTTCGGGTGGTACCGCTGGGAACAGAGCTCCCAGTCCGTCAACAATACGTCCACCTGGAACGCCGTCTTCAAGGCCATCCACCACCTGGAGGCCTGGAGCGTGGCGGGCGAGCTGCGCTACGTGGGGGGGCGACAGGCCGCTCCGGATCCTGCGGTCACCGGCGACCCGGGCACCCAGGTGCCCGCCAACCTCACCCTCCGGGCCTCGGTTCGCTACGACGGCTGGAAATGGTGGGCCCAGGCCACGGTGGAAGACGCGACCAACAGCCGGAGACACGACCTGGTGGCCAAGGATTACGCCCCCATCACCTGGATGAGGTCCGATGGCCGTGCCGTCTTCACGCAGGTCGGATTCCGGTTCTGAGGATCCGACTCAGGGCTGTCCCGCCAGCAGCAGAGACCCTTCGGCATCCAGGCCCGCAAAGCGGTAGCCCTCGGCCCGGAGTTTGGGGATGAGGATCGGCAGCACTTTGCCCGCGCGGTCGTGGATGTCATGGAAGAGGATGATGCCGCGCTTCTCATGGGCGATGACCTTCAGCACCCGGTCCGCCACGGAGCTGGGCACGGGGTCGGCCCAGTCCAGGCTGTCGATGTTCCAGAGGACGGACCTCAGGTGGTAGGGCTCCAGGGCCTGGAGCTGCACCTTGGTGCGGGCGCCGTAGGGGAAGCGGAAGAGCTGGCTGTGGGCGCCGGGAATGGCCCGCAGCAGCTGGTCCGTCTCGCGGATTTCCAGGTCCAGGGGCGCGCCGGTCTCCTTGCTGAGCTGGGCGTGGGTGTAGCTGTGGTTGCCCACCAGGAAGCCACTCTTCACCAGGTCTTCTGTGAGATCAGCCAGGTGGCTCAGCTTGATCTTCCCTGAGGCGTCCTGGGCGCCCAGGTTCCTGCCCACCTCGAAGAACACGGCAGGCACCTGCTCCTTCTGGAGGATGGCCTTGATCTCCTCGGTGTAGACGCGGTGGGGGCCGTCATCGAAGGTGAGGATGAGCACCTTCTCGGGTAGTTCCGTACCGTTGATCTCGCGGCTGCCTTTCAGCTCTTCGGCTGGTCTGGGAATGGCGGCCCCCATGATCAGCGGCCCGAGGGGAATGCGCTTCTGGAGTTCCGTCACATAGGCCTGCCAGCGATCCCGCTGACCTCCCCTGGCCGAGGCGCCGGGACCTCCGAAGACGCGCTGGTACTCGGCGTCCACCAGGGCCTCCACCCGGTCGGACTCCCGGAGGTTCTGGGCCAGCCGCCGGTTCAGCTGAGCGCCAGCGGGAGTTGGATCGGCCTGCAGGGGCTTCTGAAGCACCCGCAGGGAGTCCCGGAAGGCGAGCCGGTCCAGTTCGAGGAGGTCCGGGTCCGCCTCCATCCAGTCCAGCAGGGCGCCGATCACCGGGTCCCGCTGGGGGGCGGGCTCCTTGGCGAGTCGGGTGAGGGCTCCGTTCAGCTGGTGCACCAGGTCCCGGCGCTCATGGTGCAGGCGATGGCCCACGGCCAGGGCCCGCTCAAGCCCCGAACCCACGAGATTCGACTCGTTGGCGAACAGTACGATGAGCTGCCGGTGCACCTGGAGGTCCGCCCGCAGGGCTTCCAGAAGGGGGGCGGCACCCGGCGGTTCGGGGTGGGTGACGGCCTGGGCAAGGGTGGCTGCCACTTCCAGAGGAGGCCGGGTGGGCAGGGGCCGCGGTTGACTTTGGAGGACCCACACGCCACCTGCGGCGAGCGTGATCAGGAGGAGGGGCCAGAGTCGTCGCATGGTCATCAGCCCAGCAGGGCCTTGACCTGGACCAGCCGCTGCTCCCGCTCCTGGGCCTGGCCGCGCAGCTTGGCCACGGCGGCTTCGGGGGCCTTGGTGACGAAGCTGTCGTCGGCGAGACGGGCGCGGAGGGGCTCCAGCTCCTTTTCCAGTTTGGCCAGCTCCTTCTCCAGCTTGGCCTTCTCGGCCACCGGATCCTTGAGGCCCGCCAGCTCCAGGGCCACGGCGCCACCCGCCAGCACGGCCACGGCGCGGGTGGGTGCCGCCAGCTCAGCCTTCGTGAAGGTGACGGATTCCAGCCGGGCGATGGACTTCAGGGCCTCGGTGAAGGGCTCCAGCTCCAGGAGGGAACAGAAGGCCGGCACCCGCTTGGCCGGGTCCACGCCCTGGTCGGCCTTCAGCCGCAGAAGGGCGGAGAGCACGTCCTGGAGGCGGGGGATGAGGGTGGGGTCGCCGCCCCGGACCTGGAGGAGCTTCTCATCCATGGGCCAGGAGCGCTGGGCCAGCAGGACGGGCTCTCCGGCCGGCAGGCGGCCGTCCATCATCGCCTCGTGGATTTCTTCCGTGAGGTAGGGCACGAAGGGATGCAGGGCGCGCAGCAGGATGTCCAGGAAGTGGAGGATGGCGGCCTTCTGGCCCCGGGTTCCGCTCAGCAGGTGGACCTTGGCCAGTTCGATGTAGGTGGCGCAGAAGTCGTCCCAGACCAGGTGGTAGAGCAGGTCGGAGGCCTCGTGGAACCGGAATTCCTCCAGGGCCCTGGTCACGGCGGTCAGGGTGTCACGCATCTCCTTGATCAGCCAGAACTCCGCCTCGCCGAACTCCGGTTCGGTCCCCAGGGTGATGGAGTCATCGAGGTTCATCTGGACGAACCGTGAGGCGTTCCAGAGCTTGTTGCAGAAGTTGCGGCTGGCTTCCAGGCGCGCGGTGCTCATGGCGATGTCGGTGCCCGGGGCCGCCATGATGGCCAGGGAGAAGCGCAGGGCGTCCGTGCCGTACTCCTCCATCACTTCGAGGGGATCGATGACATTGCCCTTGGTCTTGCTCATCTTCTGGCCGCTGGCATCGCGCACCAGGCTGTTGAAGTAGACCTTGCGGAAGGGCACGTCGCCCATCCAGGTGAGGCCCGCCATGGCCATGCGCGCCACCCAGAAGAACAGGATGTCGTAGCCCGTGATGAGTACGCTGGTGGGGTAGTAGCGCTTCAGGTCCTCGGTCTGCTCGGGCCAGCCGAAGACGCTGAAGGGCCAGAGGGCGGAGCTGAACCAGGTGTCCAGGGTGTCCGGGTCCTGGACTAGTTCCTTCGCGCCGCAGGCGCCGCAGGCGGCGGGCGCCTCCAGCTCCACATGCAGTTCTCCACACTTGGCGCAGGTCCAGGCCGGAATGCGGTGGCCCCAGACCAGCTGGCGGCTGATGCACCAGTCCTGGATGTTGGTGAGCCAGTGGTGCCAGACCGCGCCATGGTGCTCGGGCGTGAACTGGATGGCGCCGGACTTCACGGCATCCAGCGCCTTGGCGGCAGCCTCGCTGACGTCCATGAACCACTGCTCGCTGACCAGGGGTTCCAGCACGGCGCCGCTGCGGTCGCTCAGGCTGATCTTGTTGACGTAGTCCTCGACCTTCACCAGGAAGCCCTGCTCCTCAAGATCGGCCACCACGCGCTTGCGGGCCTCGAAGCGGTCCAGGCCCGCGTAGGCGCCCGCCTCGGCGGTCATCTTCGCGTCGAAGCCGATGATGGTGATGGAGGCGAGCCCCAGGCGCTGGCCCGCGGCGAAGTCGTTGGGGTCGTGGGCCGGAGTCACCTTCACACAGCCGGTGCCGAAGGCGGGATCCACGAAGGTGTCCGCCACTACGGGGATCTGGCGCCCCGTGAGGGGATGGTCCATGAGCTTGCCGATCATGCCCTGGTAGCGCTCGTCGTCGGGATGCACGGCCACGGCGGTGTCACCCAGCATGGTCTCGGGCCGGGTGGTGGCCACGACCACATCGCCGCTGCCGTCCGCCAGTGGGTAGCGCAGGTGCCAGAGCTTGCCCTTGCGCTCCTCGTATTTCACTTCCAGATCACTCAGCGCGGTCTGCAGGGCGGGATCCCACTGGATCATGCGGGGGCCGCGGTAGATCCGCCCCGCCTTGTAGCTTTCCACGAAGACGTGGCGCACCGCCTTGTTCAGGGCCGGGTCCAGGGTGAAGCGGTTGCGGGTCCAGTCCACGGAACAGCCCAGACGCTTGAGCTGGTGTTCGATGGCTCCCTGGTTCTTCTCCTTCCAGTCCCAGATGCGCGCCTCGAAGGCGTCCCGGCCGAGCTGGTGACGGTCTGTGCCCTCGGCCTTGAGTTGGCGCTCCACCATCATTTGGGTGGCGATGCCCGCGTGGTCCGTGCCCGGCACCCACAGGGCGTCGAAGCCCTGGGCCCGCTTGAAGCGGGTGAGGATGTCATGCAGGGTGTTCACCAGGGCGTGGCCCATGTGCAGGTTGCCGGTGATGTTGGGCGGCGGGATCACGATGGACCATGGTTCCTTGCCACTGGAGGGCGCCGCCTCGAAGGCTCGGGATTCCTCCCAGACCGAGTACCAGCGCGTCTGCGCGGTCCTGAAATCGAAAGCCTTGTCCATTTCGCGCATGGGAGTCCTTGGGCGGCGCCGGGTCGGTTGTTCCTTCCCTGCCAGGAATCGGCTGCGCCGATTCTGAATGAGAACACGGCAGGGGAAAGGAACCGGCGGAGCAACGTGGCGCCGGAAAGGACAGTTTACCTATGGAAGGGGTGGGCTTCCAGCGGGGGTCTCGGGCTGCCTAGCCCTCCATGAACCGCTCGGGGTTGTGGCCGGTGACAATGGCCCCCCAGTGCCTGCCCTGGACGTGGATGGGCATGGAGAGGTCGTTCAGGATCTCACCGGTGTCGCGCATGTAGGTCTGCAGCAGGAAGGTCTCGGTGTTCTTCGACCGCCGCCTCTCGGTCTCCACGTTGTTGAAGATCCGCTGGTGGCGGCTCCGGACGAGGTCCACCTTGGGATCGCCGGTCATGGACTCGTTGGCCCCCGTGTGGTGGATGGCCAGGTAGCCGTTGATGTCCAGGGGCACAGCGTAGTTGGAGCCGAGGTCCTTGCGGGCCTCGTCGATCATCGCCTGGAGCTCCCGCGCAAAGAGGTCCGAATAGCACGTCAGATACTTCTGGGGATCCGTGTGGGGAATGGGGCGGTACTCCCGGTCAAAGACATTGATGCCCCGGTCCGCGAGTTCCTGGACCTTGGCCTGCATGACGTCCCGCCAGTGGGTGGTGCGCTCGATGACGGCTTCCAGGTCCCCGGTGCCGGTCCTGAAGCGGGAGACCTGTTCCAGCAGGGTTTCCGTGGACCGGTTCATGTCCACCGAGTAGCGGTTGGCCTCCTGGAGCCGGCGGTCCGCCGTGGCGCTCAGTTCCTGGATGTCCTTGGCCTGCCGGTGGATCTCCTGGCTGGTGCCGGAAATGCTTTCCACCGAGATGGTGGCTTCGTTGAGGTGGGAGGTGTTCTCCTCGAAATCGTGGACCATCTTGGTGAAGTGATCGGAAACCCGGCCCAGGATGGTGGACGTCCCCTGGAAGTCCTGGGTGATCTCCTGGATCCCCTTGGTGGTCTGCTCCACATCCTTGAGCATCTCGCCCAGGTTCTGGGAGATCTCATCCGCGGCCTCGCCGACGTTGTCCGAGAGCTTGCGCACCTCTTCCGCCACCACGGCGAAGCCCTTGCCCACGTCACCGGCATGGGCCGCCTCGATGGAGGCGTTGAGGGCCAGCAGCTTGGTCTGCCCAGCCACGCCTTCGATGAGCTGGACCACGTCGTTGATGCGCTCGGAGCGCTCGGCCAAACGGCCGACCAGTTCGGAGAATTCCATCAGGCGCATGTTGGTGGTGGCCATGCCCGTGTCGGCCTCCATGAGCTCATGGCGGGTGATCTTGGCGGCCTCGAGGTTGTCCAGGGTGGTCTGGTTGATGTGGGCGGTCACCTTGGCGACATTGCCGATGGCATCGGCCACCTCCTGGCTGGTCCGTGTGATCCGGGAGGAGTAGTCCCCCTGCCGTTGGGCATCCAGGGCGGAATCGGCGGTGAGCTTGGTGGTGCGGGTGGAGCCCACCGCGATGGAGATGCCCATCCGCTTGGAATTGCCCAGGATCTCCCGGATCTTCGCGGCGAACAGGTTGTAGGCGTCCGCCAGCTTGCGAACCTCGTCGTGGGTCTCCAGGGCGATGTCCTTGGAGAAATCGCCGTCCTGGATGACCTGGGTCATCTTCCGAAGGGGAATGGCCACGGCGATGTAGAAGGTGAGGAAGGCCCCGGCCCCCATCACCAGCGCCAGAGCGGGAAAGAACTTGGCCAGGAAATCCGCCCGGGCCAGGACGGCGAGGGTTTCCGGAGAAGCCGAACCTCCCAGTCCTGTGCGGAGGTAGGCGGACAGCTGGAGGGACTCCCAGCAGAGGATCGCCAGCATGGTGAAGGGCGGCAGCAGGCATCCGAGGATCTTCCTGGGGAGGGAGTTGAAGAAACACCTCTCCACGAACAGATACAGGGTGTTGATGAAGGACATCGAACTACCTCGGCTTGCCGACTGGGTGGTTTACATCTCTGCCTACTGGCTGTTCGGAAGAGACGGGCGGGGGCATGAATTCGGAAGAGCTTGGTCTGACCACCTCGTCATCGTGACAATTTGGGATGCGCATTAATTCTGTACACCTACAACAAACAAAGAATAATTTTAGCAATCAAGGGACATGCACTTGAATGGCGGCTTCGGGGAAGGTTGTTTCATTACCCCGTGATTGGGAATCCCCTGGTGGTGGTTGCCCTAGGACAGCAATTGATCAGAGATCCAGGAAGCGCTCCGGCTTGAACCCGTTGATGAGGGCCCCCCAGTGCCTGCCTCCGATGTGGATGGGCAGGGAAAGGTCAAACAGGATCTCGCCGGTGTCCCGCATCAGGGTCTGGAGGAGGATGGTCTGGGTGTTCCTGGCCCTGCGCTTCTCCGACTCGAGGGTAAAGAAGATCCGCTGATGTCGGCTCATGAGGAGGTCCACTTTGGGGTCTCCGGTCATGGGCCGGGCCACGTCCGTATGGTGGGTGGCCACATAGCCGTTGAGGTCCAGGGCCACGGAATAGTTGGAACTCAGCTCCCGGCGGGCCTCGTCGAACATGACCTGGAGCTCACGTCCGAACACCTCGGTATAGGAGGTCAGGAACTTCTGGGGGTCGGTGTCGGGCACGGGTCGGTAGGTCTGGTCGAAGACGTTGACGCCGCGGTTCGAAAGGTCGAGGATCCGATCCTGCATGGCATCCCGCCAGCGGGTGGCGATCCCGATCACCGCTTCCAGTTCCCCGCGGCCGGTGCGGAAGGCGGAAACCTGCTCCAGCAGGGTCTCCGTGGCCAGGTTCATCTCCTGGGAGAACCGGGTTGCGTCCGCCAGTCGCAGGGCCGAGTCCATGCTCGTGGTATGGATGTCCTGGGCCTCGCGGTGGATCTCCCCGCTGGTCACCGAGATGCCGTCCACTTCCTCGCTGGCGCTGGCCAGCTGGGCCGTGTTCGCCTCGAACTCCACGATCATCCGGCTGAAGTGATCGGACACCCGCGTCAGGATGGCGGTAGTCCCCTGGAAGTCCTGGGTGATCTCCCGGATTCCCACCGAGGTCTGTTCGACATCTTCGAGCATGGCGCCGAGGTTGCGGGAGATGTCCTCGGCGGCCACGCCCACGCTTTCCGACAGCTTCCGGACTTCTTCGGCCACCACGGCGAAGCCCTTGCCTACGTCGCCCGCATGGGCCGCCTCGACGGAGGCGTTGAGGGCCAGGAGTTTCGTCTGTCCGGCCACGTCCTCGATGAGCTTGACCACATCGCTGATGCGCCCCGACCGGTTCTCGAGGCGGCCCACCAGGTCTGAAAACACGAGCAGCCGCGCATTTGTGGCCGTCATTCCGGTATCCGCCTCGATCAGCTCCCGGCGGGTGAGCTTGGCCGTGTCGAGGTTGTCGCGGGTGGTGCGGCTGACGTGGCTGGTGACCTGAGCCACATTGCCGATGGCATCGGCCATCTCCTGGCTGGTCCTGGCGACGCGCTCCGAAGAATGCCCCTGGCGCTCGGCGTCAAGATGCGAGTCGGTGGTGAGCTTGGTGGTGCGCGTGGCCCCCATGGCGATGGCCAGGCCTTCCTGCTTGGTATTGCCGAGGATCGTCCGGAGGGCTTCGGCAAAGCGGTTGTAGCCGTCGGCCAGGGCCCTGACTTCGTCGTGGGTGCGCATCCGGATGTTCTGGGTGAAATCACCCTCCTGGACCACCCGGGTGATCCGCTTCAGCGGGGTCGCCATGGACTGGTAGAAGGCCGTGAAGGCGAAGGCGGAAAGGACCAGCATGAGCCAGGGAAACAGCTTGGCCATGAACTCGATCCTGGCCAGGGTCTTCAGGTTTTCCGGAGTGGCCGAGCTTCCCAGGCTGGCGCGCAGGTGGGCGGCCATCTCCAGGGAATTCCAACTGATGATCAGGAGCATGAGGAAGGGAGGGACCAGGCAGCCCAGGATCTTGCGGGGGAGGGAGTTGAAGAGGTGCCTCTCCGCGAACAGGTAGAGGGCCTTGATTGGTCGCATCACTTTGTTCCTGAGCCAGTTGCCATTCGGTGCACCCCTGCCTGCCGATCTGCCGATGGAGATCTCCCTCCCCATCGGTCAAGTGACATGGCGGCTCAATTTTCGGCAGACTGACAGGTCCTAGTCGCTCCCCATGCGCTGCCGCATGTCCTCCCACTCCAGGTCGGTCCACCACTCGTGCTCCAGGCCCTCGCAAGTGGTGCCGTACGAGGGGCAGGCGATGCACCCGTCGCCCCGGTGGACCTCGGGATCGTGCTGAGGCGGGTAGGCCACCACCAGGGCCAGGCCCGCCTCCCGGGCCGAGGCCTCTTCCGCGGTCATGGGACGGCAAGGCAGCTCGCGCACATGGAAGCGCCGCAGGCGCTGCTCGCCTTCGGGAAACAGGACGGAATTCTCCGCATCGATGTGCTTCCACAGGGAGCGGCTGTAGTCCACGGCCAGGCTCTGCAACTGCTGGCGTTCCTCTGCCAGGGTCAGGGGCCCACCCAGGAGGCCCGCCATGGCCTCCAGCAGACCGCCCATGCGCTGGTGCTCGCCGGTCAGGGCGGCCAGGGGGCCATGGTCCAGGGGCAGCTCGGTCCGCTCCGACAGGGCCAGGAAGAGCACGGTCTCCTCCTTGTCATGGTGGAAATCCCCGGCGTAGCGGCGGAAAAAGGCCAGGAAGCGGGCCCCGTCCCCGGGATCGCCCTGACCTGCCAGCCGGGCCGTGACGAAGGCCCGCAGCGAACCCAGCACCTGCTCGATGAGCTCATGCTCCGACCGGAGAGCTTCGATGAGTTCCATGGTCAGACCCTGGCCGCCGAGCCTTCCACTCGCATGCCCAGGGCGTTCAGCAGCCAGTGGTCGTGGTTGCCGCCCGGGTTCGGCGTGGTAAGCAGCTTCTCGCCCGTGAAGATGCTGTTGGCGCCCGCGAAGAAGCAGAGGGCCTGCAGCTCGTCGCTCATCTGCGTGCGGCCCGCGCTGAGGCGGATGCGGCTCTTGGGGAACAGGATGCGGGCCGTGGCGATCATGCGCACCAGCTCCAGCGGGGGCAAGGGATCCACGTTGGCCAGGGGCGTGCCGTCCACGGCCACGAACTGGTTGATGGGGATGCTCTCCGGGGCCGGGTCCAGCTCCGTGAGCTCCTGCAGGAAGTGGATGCGCTGGTCGATGGTCTCGCCCATGCCCACGATGCCCCCGGAGCAGACTTCCAGGCCCGCGGCGCGCACGGCTACGATGGTCTCCAGGCGCTCGTCGAACTTGCGGGTGTGGATGATGGTTTCGTAGAAGTCGCGGCTGGAGTCGATGTTGTGGTTGTAAACCTGGCAACCGGCGGCCTTGAGGCGCCTGGCCTGCGGTTCGTTCAGCATGCCCAGGGTGACGCAGACCTCCATGCCCATGCCGGACACGCCGCGCACCATTTCCAGCACGGCGTCGAAGTTGGCGTCGTCCTTCACTTCGCGCCAGGCGGCGCCCATGCAGTAGCGGGTGGACCCGTTGGCTTTGGCCTCGGCGGCGCCCGCCAGCACCTTGTCGACGTCCTTGAGGGGCTCCACCTTCAGGCTGGTCTGGTACCTGGCGCTCTGGGGGCAGTATGCGCAGTCCTCGGGGCAGGCGCCGGTCTTGATGGAATCCAGGGTGCAGAACTGGATCTCCTCGGCGTTCCAGTGGGCCCGGTGCGCCGAGGCCGCCCGGTAGAGCAGCTCCGGGATGGGCAGGTCATGGATGGCGCGGATGTCCGTGGGGTTCATGGATCCTCAAAGCAGGTCCCGGCTGCGCTGACAGCGAGTCCGATAGTGTAGGCCCCGGGCCCAGTGCGATAAAGAGCCTTGGTAGAAACAGTGCACTTAATTAAGGAATCGGCCCTGGGGTTCGATGGAATGGATAGACCCAAGTTCCCTGGGAGGTGCTGGATGCTTCAGAACGCATCGGTTCGAATGAAGCTGCTGATCCTGGCGGGTGCCCTGCTGGTTTTGGCCACGGGCCTGACAGCTTTGGGCTTAAGTGGAATGTACAGCGTTAAGGAAGGTCTCCGCACCGTCTATGAAGACCGGGTGGTCTGCCTCCAGCAGATCAAAGTGGTGGCGGATGCCTATGCCAGCACCATGGTGGACACTGCCCACAAATGCCGGGCCGGAAGTCTGCCCTTGGAAGAAGGGCTCAAGGCTGTGCAGGCCGCCCGGAAGAAGGCCGCTGCGGAGTGGAAGGAATACCTGTCCACCTATTTGACCCCGGAAGAGGCCCTGCTGGCTGAGCAGGTCAAGGCTGCCATGGTTCCCGCGGACGCGGCCGCGACCAGGCTCGAGTCCCTCCTGGGAGCAGGCGACCGGACCGGACTCGTGGCTTTTGCCGAGCGGGAGCTCTACCCCGCCATGGACCCTCTCGCCGGGAAGCTGGATTCGCTGGCGGGCCTTCAGCAGCGGGTGGCCAAGGAGGAATACGAGGGGGCTGTGGCCCGCTTCAAGCGCTTCCTGGTCCTCTCCTTGGCGGGTCTGGTTGCGGGCATCGTGGTGGCCGTGGTGTTGACCGGGCGCATCGTCCGCGGCATCGCCGGTGCGCTCTACGCCATGCTGAAAGGCATGCGCCAGAGCGACCTGACCCTCCAGCTGCAGGTCCGCAGCGAGGATGAGATCGGCCAGACGGCCCGGGCCTTCAATGCCTACAACGGGAAGCTGCGCAGTGCCTTCGTGGCCTTTGGCGACCGGAGTACCCAGGTGGCCAGCGGGAGCACAGAGCTCTCTGCCGCCGCGGATCAGCTTTCCGCCACGACCGCCCAGCTGGCCAGGACCGCAGAAACCCAGCGGGTTCGAGCAGACCAGATGTCCGCCGGGATCCTCGAGCTGTCGGCCTCCATCGAATCCGTGGCGAACCATGCCTCCACCAGCCAGGGTCAGATGGGGGCCGCCGCGAAGGCGGCCGCCACCGGCGGGGAAGTCGGGGAAGCCTCCGAATCGGCCATGCGCAGCGTGCAGGAACAGACCAATCGCATGGTCCAGGCCGTGCGCGTCATCCAGGACATCGCCCGGCAGACGAACCTGCTGTCCCTGAATGCGGCCATCGAAGCCGCCAAGGCCGGCGCCCAGGGCAAGGGATTCGCGGTCGTGGCCGAGGAGGTTCGGAAACTGGCGGAGCGGTCCGGGACGGCCGCCAAGGAGATCGAGGGCCTGATCTCCGGCACCCTCGAGGCCGTGTCCCTCGGCGGTGACCGCGTCCGGGAGACGGTGCACGCCCTGACCTTGATCAAGGAGGACATCCAGCTGGCGGTGGCATCCATGACCGAGATCACCCTCGCCAGCCAGGAACAGGCCCGTACCGCGCAAGAATCTGCGCGACTGACCGAAGCGACTGCCCAGGAGCTGGGACAGTCCGCGGCGGCCACTCAGCAGCTGTCGGCGACCGCCGATGAGATCGCCCGGACCGCCACGGAACTCTCCCGGGTTTCAGAGGCTCTGGCCGCGCAGATCGGCGAGTTCAAAGTCAACTAGAGGCCCCAGTCTTGGACTGGGCGGACCCACCTTGGCCGGGAGGATCTAGATCCAGCCGGTAGCCCACGTTCGGCTCGGTGATGAAGTGGTGCGGCCGGGTGGGGTCCTCCTCCAGCTTCTTGCGGAGCATGGCCATGTAGATGCGGAGATAGTGGGTGTTGCCTTCCCCGCCGGGGCCCCAGACTTCGGCGAGGAGCTGGCTGTGGGTGGCGACCTTCCCCTGGCGGAGGGCCAGGGCCTCCAGCAGCCGGTACTCCAGGGCCGTGAGCTTGACCACACGGTCGTTCAGGCGGACCTCGCGGCGTCCCAGGTCGATCCTGATCCCGCCGCCACAGAGCACCGGGGCAGCTCCCTCGGCCTGGAGGGTGTGGCGCAGGGCCACCCGGAGCCTGGCCAGCAGTTCGGCGGCGCCGAAGGGCTTGGCGAGGTAGTCGTCGGCGCCCTGGTCCAGGGCGCGCACCTTGTCCCGCTCCTGGTTGCGGGCACTGAGGATCACCACCGGCTTGCGACTCCAGGTCCGGATCTCCTTCAGCACGGCCATCCCATCCAGGTCAGGGAGACCGAGGTCCAGCAGCACCAGATCGGGGTTGTGGCTCCGGGCCATGGCCAGGCCCTCGGTGCCGGTGGCGGCGCTCAGCACTTGGTAGTGCTGGCCCGTGAGGGTAGGCACCAGGAATCGGCGCAGCGCTTCTTCATCCTCGATGATCAGGATCAGCGGCTGGTTCATGGCACACCTTCGGGCGGTGCCGGCGGGGTCCCGTCAAGCGGCAGGGTGAGGCGGAAACAGGCACCTCCCCCAGGGCGGCCCGTCACCTGGATCTCACCGCCGTGGGCCTGGACGATGGCCCGGCAGATGGCGAGGCCCAGGCCCACGCCCCCCTCGCCAGCCCCGGGCAGGCGGAAGAACTTGTCGAAGATCCGCTCCTGGAATTCCGCCGGGATGCCTGGGCCGCGGTCGGCCACTTCCACCTGGATCCGGCCGGGTTCCGCCCAGGCCCGCAGCTCCATCGCCTGTCCCGGGGCATGCCGTTGGGCGTTGGTGAGGAGGTTGACGAGCACCTGTTCGATCAGCGCCGCATCCAGGGGGACCAACGGAAGCGATTCCGGCAGGTCCACCCGGACCGGCAGACTGCCCTGGCGCCGTTCCAGCCTGCCCAGGGCCGACCCCACGACTTCCTCGAGGGGCTGCCACTCCTTCTGCACCTGGAGCGCCCCGCTTTCCAGCCGGGTGAGGTCGAGCAGGTTCCCCAGCAAGTGCGCCAGCCGCTCACTCTCGTCCTGGATCATGGCGAGCAGGTCGCGCCGGGTGGCTTCCGACACCTGACCCGGGAGCAGGAGGCTGCCAGCGGCGCCATGGATGGCGGCCAGGGGCGTCCGGAGGTCGTGCCCGATGGCCCCCAGGAGGGTGCTCCGCATGCGTTCGGTCTCGCTCTCCAGATGGGCCTTCCGGGCCTCCTCCAGCCAGCGCAGCCGCTCCAGGGCCAGGGCAATCTGGACGGCGAAGGCCTTGAGCAGCTCCCAGGTCCGGGGGTGCAAGGGCTCGCCGACTCCTGGCAGGATCCGGAGCACGCCTTCGCTCTGATCGGTGCCCGTGAGCGACAGGCAGATGGCCTCGCCCACGGGCAGCGGCTCAAGGGGATCCCCGACCTGCGTTCCCATCAGCAGCTGCGGCAGGAGTTCGCTCGGGGGCGGAAGGGTGGTCTCGCCCAGTGATTCGGGCAGGGCGGTCCAGCCCCCGCCTTCCGGGAAGAGCAGCCAGGCCTTCGCCTTGAACATCCGCCGGATGTGCTCCGCCGCGGTGGTGGCCACTTCGCCCGGATCCAGGCTCCGGGCGAGGGCCCGGCCCAGCAGGTACAGCGAGGCCGTGTGCAGCTCCCGGCGGCGGACTTCCTTGGCCTGGTCCCGCAGCCGACGCAGGAGCCCGAGCATCAGCTGGGCCGCCAGGAGGGTGACCAGGAAATACAGCAGGTTCGGCCAGTGGTCGCCCGCCTGCCGGAAGCGGGGGGTCTCCAGGAGGAAGCTGTAGAGCAGCACGCTGAGCACCGAGGCGAGGATCCCGAAGGCGCCTCCCCAGCGGTGCCCGATCACGATCACACCCAAAAGAAAGACCGGGGGCACCAGCGAAAGCTGGCCCTCCCTCGGCATCAGCCAGGCCAGCCCGGTGCAAATACCCAGCACGAGGAAGGTGCCGAACATGGCGCTGAGCCGCATGCCGGAGGGGTCCCCTTCCGTTGGGACGGGCCGGTCGTCCAGGATCACGAGGTCCGCATCCAGTCCCCGGCGCTGCAACTCGTCCGCGGTGGAATGGCCCAGCCGCGCCCAGGGCCAGCGATCCCGGGACCGTCCCATGACCAGGGCCTGGGCGCGGCTGCGCCGGGTCAGCTCCGCCAGACCCTGGGCCAGAGTCGGGGCCTCCACCGAGCTCACTTCGGCTCCCAGGCGCTGGGCCTCCTGCATCCAGACCTGGATCTGCTCCGCATCATCCTTCGCCGCCCCCTGGCCGGTGTCCACATAGACGCCGATCCACGGTGCGGAGCGCTCCCGCGCCAGGCGGAACCCCGCCTGGATCAAGCGGAGCGAGTGTGCTTCTGAGCCGAGGGCCACGAGGATGGGTCGGGCTTGAGAGGGCGTATCCATGCAGGCTCAAGAGTAAGGGCACCGGGCCTGGATCGGCCCCGCATAAAAAGCGCGTAAAAAGTCCCGGGGACACACCCGGGTCACAGGCCATCCTCTGCATACTTCGGCGTCGTCGGTATTGGCGATGAGGAGGTGAATGTATGACGCCCGTGGCATTCAATGTCGGGAACACCGCGTTCATGCTGTTGTGCGCCAGCCTGGTCATGCTCATGACCCCGGGTCTGGCCTTTTTCTACGGCGGCCTGGTGGGCCGCAAGAATGTGCTGACCATCATGACCCAGAGCTTCGTCTCCCTGGTCTGGACCACGGTGCTGTGGTTCGCCTTCGGGTATTCGATGTGCTTCGGCCCCACCTGGCACGGCATCGTGGGCGATCCCACCTACTACGCCTTCCTGAAGGGCATCACCCTGCACACCATGTACACGGGCAATGACGCGGGCATCCCCCTCATCGTCCACGTGTCCTACCAGATGATGTTCGCCATCATCACCCCGGCCCTCATCACCGGCGCCTTCGCGAACCGGGTGACCTTCAAGGCCTACTTCATGTTCCTCACCGGCTGGCTGGTCTTCGTCTACTTCCCTTTCGTCCATATGGTCTGGAGCCCCGAGGGCATCCTCGCCAAGTGGGGGGTGCTGGACTTCGCCGGCGGCATCGTGGTGCATAACACGGCGGGCTTCGCCGCCCTCGCCTCCATCCTTTATGTCGGCCGCCGGTCGGTCGTTGAGAACATCCCCCACAACGTGCCGCTCATCGCCCTGGGCACGGGCCTGCTGTGGTTCGGCTGGTACGGCTTCAACGCCGGCTCGGAGCTGAGGGTGGACGAGATCACCGCCAGCGCCTACCTGAACACGGATATCGCCGCCTCCTTCGCCGGGGCCACCTGGCTGCTGGTGGAGTGGATGAACGCCAAACAGCCCAAGTTCGTGGGTCTGCTCACAGGTGCCGTGGCGGGCCTGGCCACCATCACGCCGGCTGCGGGCTATGTGTCCCTCAGCACCGCGGCGCTCATCGGCATCATGGCGGGCGTGATCTGCTACTACGCCGTGGCCCTGAAGAACAAGCTGGGCTGGGATGATGCCCTGGACGTCTGGGGTGTGCATGGCGTGGGTGGCCTCATCGGCGTGATCTTCCTGGGCATCTTCGCCTCCAAGACCTGGAATCCCGCGGGGTCGGATGGTCTGTTGCTGGGCAACTTCGGGTTCTTCGGCAAGCAGTGCGCCGCGGTGCTCATCTCCTCCGTCTGGGCCTTCGGCTTCACCTACGGCATGCTCTGGATCATCGACCGCATCACGCCGGTGCGGGTGGCCGCCAGCGCCGAGGTCAAGGGACTGGATACCGAGCTGCAGGGCGAGGAGGCCTACCCCCAGGGGCTCTGAACCCTGAGCCGGAGCCTTTCGCGGCTCGCCGGATTGCCTCAGCGAATCTAGATGGCAGGGCGGATCCCCCGGGGGAACGCCCTGCCATCTTTGCTGGGCGTGATCGGTCCCGGGGTCGGGTGGCAATAGGAACCAGTTTGCCGACCATGTGATCATGAATTGATCTGCAGTGGTCTGTTTCAATTCATCATTTCTCTTGGAATATGATGATGGTCTGTGGAAGATGGGCGAGGAAAGCAGGACCATTCTTGCCCCATGCTAGATTGGGCCTTCGACCAACCCGGGAGAAGCGTGTCTGCGTCCAACAGCTCCGTCCAGACTGCGTTCGACAGCAAGCTCACCCGCGAACAACGGGTGCGACTCTACCGCACGATCTACGCGGCCCGTCGCATCGACGACAAGGAGATCCTGGGCAAGCGCCAGAACAAGGTCTTCTTCCAGATCAACGGGGTGGGCCACGAGGCTGTGCAGGCTGCTGCGGCCATGGTGTTCCGCCCGGGCCACGACTGGTTCTTCTTCTATTACCGCGACCGGGCCCTGGCCTACGGCCTCGGCTACACGGCCAAGGAGATGTTCCTAGGCTCCGTAGGCGCCGCCGGGGATCCGGCCAGCGGCGGCCGCCAGATGCCCAGCCACTGGGGGCACCAGCGGCTCAACATCTTCACCACGTCCAGCCCGACCGGCAGCCAGCACCTCCAGGCCGTGGGCGCCGCCGAGGCGGTGCTGCGGGCCGAACAGGGCGGCACCCAGGAACTGCTGGGCATCCACTCGGACGAGGTGATGCTGGTCACGACGGGTGACGGCACCTGCAGCCAGGGCGAGGTCTGGGAGTCCATCAGCAACGCCGTGAACCTGAAGGCGCCCGTGGTCTTCCTGGTGGAGGACAACGGCTACGCCATCAGCACGCCCACGGAAGTGCAGTACCCGGGCGGCAACATCGCGGCCCTGCTGCAGGGCTACGCGGCCCATGGCCTGCTCATCCTCGATGAGGTCGATGGCTGCGATCCCATCGCCAGCTACGAGGCCATGAAGGCGGCCCACGCCCACGCCCTCGCCCGGAAGGGCCCGGCCCTGGTGCGTGCCAAGGTGATCCGCCCCTACAGCCACTCGCTGTCGGACGATGAGCAGCTCTACAAGTCCAAGACTCAGCGGGAGGCGGAGGCGATGCGGGATCCCGTGATCACCTACGGTGCCCAGCTCGTCGTCTGGGGCGACCTGACCGAGGATCAGCTGCAGATGCTGAAGGACGAGGTGCAGGCCGAGATCGACACCGCCTGGGAGGAGGCCCAGACCGAGCCTGGTCCTGAACCCGGCAGTTACTATCAGCACCTCTACAGCCAGGAAGTCGACCCCACCTCAGCCGCCTTCGATTCGGAATCGGCGGCGGGAGACCAGGAAGTCGGCCGGAAGACCATGATCGATCTGGTCAACACCACCCTGAAGCAGGAGATGGCCCGGGATCCCCGCATCCTGGTGTTCGGCGAGGATGTAGCGGATGTGAGCCGGGTGGACATCCAGGACGAGGTGAAGGGGAAGGGCGGTGTCTTCAAGGCCACCCACGGACTGCAGAAGCAGTTCGGGGCCCATCGCGTCTTCAACACGCCCCTGGCCGAGGCCACCATCGTGGGCCGCGGCATCGGTCTGGCAGTGCGGGGTTTCAAGCCCGTGGTGGAGATCCAGTTCTTCGACTACATCTGGCCCGCCATGCAGCAGCTCCGGGACGAGCTGGCCACCATCCGCTGGCGCTCCAACGGCGCCTTCAAGGCGCCCATGGTGATCCGCGTACCCATCGCGGGCTACCTCATGGGCGGCGCCACGTACCACAGCCAGTGCGGCGAGAGCACCTTCACCCACATCCCGGGATTGCGGGTGGTCTGCCCCAGCACTGCCCTGGACGCCGCCGGGCTGCTGCGGACGGCGATCCGCTGCGACGATCCTGTGCTCTTCCTGGAGCCCAAGCACCTCTACCGGCAGACCCACAACAAGGGCAACGACCCCGGGCCGGACTTCATGATCCCCTTTGGCAAGGCCCGCACCGTGCGCGAAGGCACGAGCCTGTCGGTCATCACCTACGGCTGCACCGTCCACCGCGCCGTGCAGGCCGCCCGGGAAGCCGAAAAGGAAGGCATCTCGGTGGAGATCCTCGACCTCCGCAGCCTCAATCCCTACGACTGGGCGGCCATCGAGCGCACGGTGAAGAAGACCCACCGGGTGATCGTGGCCCACGAGGACACCCTCAGCTGGGGCTACGGGGCCGAGATCGCCGCCCGCATCGGCGACGAGCTGTTCTTCCATCTGGACGCCCCCGTGAAGCGCGTGGCGGCCAAGGACACCTGGGTGGCCTACTACCCGGCCCTGGAGGACGAGATCCTGCCCCAGCCCAAGGATTTCCTGGAGGCCTACCGGAAGCTCGCTGCCGTTTGACGCCCCTGCCATGCGATGCCCACGAGTGTCGCGAATGATCCTGCTATTTTGCGTGGGCACCACTAGGATGAGATCACGCCCGGAGGGCCCATGCGCCTAGCTCTGATTCTGCTTTGCTGTGAGGGGGTGGCAGCCTGGGCCCAGCTCGGAAGCTCCTGGACTCCGCCGACGGCTCAGCTGCAGTGGACCTTCGGGGTTCAGCGGGGCCAGCCCACCATCACGTCCAATGTGCAGGGGAGCCGGGATGGCAAGGCCTCTCTGGTGGACACGGATGCGGACCTGGGATTGAAGCGGGAGGGCAGTCCCCTCTCCGCCTTCCTGGAATACAAGACCGGCGACCACGGCTTCCGGGTGGCGTACGACACCAGCCGGTTCCAAGGGCAGCGGACCCTGGGCCGGGACATCCTCTTGAACGGCATCTCCTATGCCTCCGGCGACCTGGTGCGTTCCACAGCCAAACTGACGGTGCTCGAAGGGCTCTACACCTACAAGTTCGTGAACCAGCCGGACGCCTGGGTGGGGCTTGATCTGGGAATCCAGCAACTGAAGTCGGACCTCTCTGCGACGGACCTCACTGTTCCTGCCTTGCCCCAGTCCTCGACGCCTACCCTGACCCTGCCGCAGATCGGCATCTCGGGGTGGTCCTCCGGGGTGGACGGCCTGCTGGAATCGAACCTGTTCCTCCACTACTTCACCCACCGTGGTGCGACCTGGTACCGCTACGGCCTGGACGGCCGGGCCTACCTGTACCCCCACTTCGGGCTGAGGGCCTTCTATGAGGCTGGGAGGATCAAGATTCCTGCGGGATCCACCCAGGGAGGCCTGGATTTCCGGATGGACGCCAAGGTCTTCGGGGCAGGGCTGGTGTTCCGGTTCTGATGGACCGGGACAGACCCCCCTTGCGCGAATCATCGAATAGGTTGCAAAAAAAAAGGATGGACTTCGGCAATCCTGTCATGCTGTTCGCGTGACCCGCCAGGGGCGGACCTCACACTCACGCTATGACGGCCTTGTCTGGGGAAAGTCATCGCTACAACATCACCAGACATTTTGCAGGAAACAGTCATGGCTCAAGGCACTGTCAAGTGGTTCAACGCTGAGAAGGGCTTCGGTTTCATCACCCCCGACGAGGGCGGCGCTGATCTCTTCGTCCACCACACCGCCATCCAGGGCGGCGGCTTCCGTACGCTGGACGAGAACCAGCGCGTCAGCTTCGAGGTTGCCCAGGGCCAGAAGGGCCCCCAGGCGACGAACGTCCAGAAGCTCTAGTTCCTACCGATCGGGAAAGGCGGCCTTCGGGCCGCCTTTTTTTTTGGCCGCCGGGGGGCGAGGATGGTCCAAGGGGCCCGGCCATCGAGTCATCCCCACCCGCGGAGGCTTCCATGAACCATCGCATCACCTTCCAGCAAGCCGGTGGCCCCGAGGTGCTGACCTGGTCCGAGGCACCGCTCCCGGAGCCGGGACCCGGCGAGGTCCGCATCCGCCATTCGGCTATCGGCGTGAACTACATCGACATCTACCAGCGGGCAGGGGCCTACCCGGTGCCCCTGCCCGCCACCCTGGGGTTCGAGGCTGCGGGCGTGGTCGAGGCCCTCGGGGTCAATGTCGCTGAATTCCAGGTGGGCCAGCGGGTGGCCTACATGGACGGCCCTACCGGTGCCTACGCAGAGAGCCGGAACCATCCGGCCAGCCGCCTCATGCCGCTCCCCGATTCCCTGTCCGATGAGGAGGCCGCAGCCATCCTCTTCAAAGGCCTCACCACCCACATGCTGGTGCGCCGGGTCTGGCGCCCGGTGCCCGGGGAGTGGGCCCTGGTGCACGCCGCTGCCGGCGGAGTGGGCCTGATCCTCACCCGCTGGCTGGCCGCCGAAGGGGCCCGGGTGATCGGAGTGGTCAGTACTGAGGAAAAGGCCGGGGCGGTGAAGGCCGAAGGCGCCGAGGCAGTCGTGGTGGTGCCGCGAGGCGGGTCGTACGGCCAACTGGCCGCCCAGGTGAAGGCCCTGACCGGGAAGGGCGCACGGGTGGCCTACGACTCCGTCGGGCTGGATACCTTCGAAGCCTCCCTGGACAGCCTGGCCCCTTTCGGCCTCCTGGCCTCCTTTGGCCGGGCCAGTGGAGCCCTGCCCCTGGTGGATGTGGCGGAGCTGGGGCGCCGGGGTGGCCTGGCCCTGCAGCGACCCAGCGTCTTTCCGCATGTGGCGGACCCGGCCGATCTGCAGGCAGCGGCCCGGGACCTGTTCGAGGCCCATGCCAGGGGCATCGTCCGTGCCCACATCCACGCCCAGTTGCCCCTCCGCGAGGCCGCCCAGGCTCACCGCCTGCTTGAATCGCGCGGGACCCAGGGGGCTCTGCTCCTCATTCCCTGAGAAGGCAGAGGATCCTAGTGGTGGCCGTGGCCGTGGTCGTCAGCCACGGCGGGCTTGCCCATGAACTCAACCTTGCGGCCCAGGAAGATGACCCATAGCCCGAACAGGGCGAGCACGAACACACCCAGGCCGAAGATGGCCGGACGGGCCGTGGCCAGGGCCGGGGAGCGGAATCCCCAGAGGCCGACAGCCGCCCCGAAAAATCCGGTGATGATCAGCAGGATTCCCCAGCGGGCTGAGGCCACCGGGTTCTGTCCCACCTCCTCGGGCAGCGTGCCGAGGGGCGTCTTGACCTCACCGGCCACATGGGTGCCCTGGAAGATCAGGATCACGAAGAGAACGAAATAGAGGACCAGGAAGAGCATGGGCGGACTCCGGGGGGTTCCCAGGATCGCATAAAGAGACCTCCTGGGCGATGATGGCCGTCCAAAATTCCCCCCTTGACACCATCAATCGTTTGATTAATCTTAGAAAGTCGCATTAATCACTCGATTGATTTATTCAGCGAGGCCCACCATGACCCCCCCAGCCCTGAGCCAGGACTCCCGCACCCGACTGATCGATTCGGCCATCCTCCACTTCGCGGCCAAGGGTTTCGATGGGACCGGCATCCGGGAGATTGCCAAGAGCGCCAACACCAACTCGGCCATGGTGGCCTACCACTTCTGTGGCAAGGAGGGGCTGTACTCTGAGGCACTCAAGGCGCTCTTCTCGCGCAAGGTCTCCCCGGTCTCCCAACTGGCGAGCCTGCCGGCCCCGGGTGCTCCAGGCGCCCGGCAGGCCGCTCTCCAGGGACTGCAGGACTACATCCGAGCCTTCCTGACTGAGCTCATGACCTGCGACGGCCAGGACCCGGTGGACGAGGCCGCCATGATCCTCATGGCCAGGGAGATGCAGGCCCCCCGGCCCGCCTCCTCCGCCCTGCTGATCGAGCACCTGCGGCCCTATGTCACCCACCTCACAAGCTGTCTGCAGGTGCTGAGACCGGACCTGAAGGAGGATCAACTCTTCGCCATGGGGGTGAGCATCCAGGGGCTGATGATCCACTTCCGGAACTCGCTGGGCATCCTCCGCCTCCTCCGGGGCAACCCGGCCTACCCCGAAGACCTAGCCAACGTCATCCAACACCACATCGATTTCAGCCTGAGGGGCCTTGGCGTCCCAGAGGCCTTCCCGTCGCCGAGGAACTGATCATGCTGCCTTTCTCCCCCCCCGCCATCCAGGAGGCGGCCCCGCAGGGTGCGGCCGCCCCACAGGCGCCCCT
Source organism: uncultured Holophagaceae bacterium (assembly GCA_903884655.1). Taxonomy (GTDB): domain Bacteria; phylum Acidobacteriota; class Holophagae; order Holophagales; family Holophagaceae; genus Geothrix. The sequence goes on from CAISFO010000045.1 coordinate 135,685, forward strand.
GTCCCTGGACCTGTCCAGTGCCCTGGCCCGCGCCCGCCACGAGAACCCCATGCTGAGGGCCGCCAAGGCCCGAGTGGACGAGCGCCGGGGCCTCATCACCAGTACCCGGGCCGATGCCCTGCCTCAGCTGACCCTGGTGGGGGATTTCACCCGGGTCCGGGATGTCTCCCTGCTCAACAGCAGCTTTGCCACAAGTGCGGCGACCTTCGGACTGACACCGGACTCCCTGGTCGGCACCACGAGCATCTATACGACCCAGGCCAACCTGACCCAGCCCCTTTTCTATTGGGGCAAGCTGGGCACAGCCATCGATATCGCCAGGATGGGGGAGCAGGAGGCGTCCTACTCCTTCACCACGTCGGAGTTGGACGTCCTGCACGGTGTGGCGAAGGCCTATCTGGCGGTGCTCGCGGCCCAGGCGGAGCAGGAGGTCATCGAGAGCCGCCGGAAGACCGCGGAGCAGTTTGTCGGGGACGTGAAGGCCAAGCTGGAGGCCCAGACCGCCACTGAACTGGACCGGCTCCGCGCCGAGAGCGAGCTGTTGGCCGTGATTCCCGATTCGCTGCAGGCGGATGCCAATGTCAAGCGGTCCCTGGAGGTGCTGAACGGGCAGCTGGGGCTGGACCCGCGGACGCCTCTGGCCCTTGCGGGCGTGGGGCTGCCGGAGGTCTCGGCCAGGCCTGCGGGGGTCGAGCGCAGCGAACTGGCCCAGCTGAAGCAGCAGGAGGCCATGTACCGTGCCAATGAAAAGATCATCATCTCGGACCTCCGGCCCAAGTTCGATTTCAGCGCCAGTTACGGTTACCAGGCCGGGAAGACCGACAACCTGTTCAAGGAACCCTACGACGCCTGGCGGGTGAGCGTCACCATGAAGTTCCCCATCTTCGACGGGTTGCGCAGCTCGGGCAAACGAGCCCAGAACTCCGCCCAGCTTGAGCAGGTCAGGCAATCCCGCATCGACCGGGAGCGGTCCGTGGCCATTGAGCAGAGCACCGCCGACCGCGAACTGGAAAAGGCCATCGCCCTGAACGAAGCTGCCCGGCGGGCCCACGACGCCATGCTGGAAGCCCTGCGCATGAGCCGCGATTCCTTCGACCAGGGTCTCATCACCTCTCTCGACCTGCTGCAGGCCGAGCGCAGCGAACGCCAGGCGGAAAGCCAGCGGCGCCGGGCGGAACTGGGCCTCTGGTCCGCCCGCTTCGATCAGCGCCGATCCCTCGGCCTGCCACCGCTTTGATCTAGTCAGAATCCAGGAGCCGACCATGAACCGAAAGACACTCCTCATCTATGTGGCCCTGGCCGTCGCCGTCATCGCCGGGGCGGCCAGCTACCATCGCAGCCAACGCAACAGCGAGCTGAACCACCAGGCCACCGTCAAAGGCGAAGGTACCGTGGCAGTCACCCTGGTGCCCGTCCAGGAGCGGACCTTCCGCCCGGCGGTAGCCTTCACCGGCACCCTGCTGGCGGTGAACCGGGCCGAGCTGAAGGCCGAAGTCAGCGGCCGGGCGACCCGGGTGGCCGTGCAGGAAGGCGATACCGTCGCCGCCGGCGCGCTGCTGGGCGCCCAGGACGAGGATGACTACGCCCTCGGCGTCCAGGCTGCCGAGGCCCAGGCGGCCCAGGCCAGGGCCCAGTCCCTGCAAGCCCAGCGGGACAATGACCGTTCCGTCGCCCTGCTGGAGAAGCGCAGCATCACCCGACAGGCGGCCCAGCAGGCGGAGACCGCCCACAACGCCACGAAGGCCGCCACCCAGGCCGCCGAAAGCAACCTGGGGCTGGCGCGCCTCCGATTGAAGAAGGCCCGCCTCGTGGCGCCCTTCGCGGGCCAGGTGGCCCGGCGCCTGGTGCAGCCCGGCGAGATGCTAAGCCCCGGCCAGACGGCCTTCGAGGTCGTGGACAACCGCAAACTTGAGATCCGGGCGGATCTCCCCACCGAGGCCATGGCCCAGGTGAAGGTCGGCCAGAAGGCCACCTTCCGCGCCATCGGCCTGACTGGCCTCGTGGAGGGCCGCGTGGCCCAGGTGAGCCCCAGCCTGTCCCAGGACGGGCGCACCCTGCGGGTCCGGGTGGAAGTGCCCAATCCAGATGGCCTCCTGAAGGGTGGGCTCTTTGTGGAAGGCGTGATCCTCGGCGAGGGCGAGACCAAGAGCGCGGCCCTTCCGAGCACACTGCTGAAGCCCCAGGACCGGGATGCGGAGATCTACATCGCCGAGCAGTCCGTGGCCCGCCGCCGGAAGGTGACGCTGGGGCCCGAACAGGACGGCTTCCGGCCCATCAGTGGCCTGACCGTCGGCGCCCTGGTCATCGACAGCGGCAAGGACCTGGTGGGCGAGGGCAGCGCCCTGCGCGTCATCACTGGCCCCGCCGCGGGAGGGAAGTGACCCATGTTCCTGTCTGACCTCTCCATCCGCCGCCCGGTCTTCACCGTCTGCATCATGCTGGCGCTGGTGGTGCTGGGCCTCTTCTCCGTGAAGAGCCTGGGCATCGACCAGTATCCCAACACGGACATCCCCACCGTCACCGTCTCCGTCATCTACCCCGGCGCCAGCCCCGAGTCCGTCAAGCAGGACGTGGTGCGCAAGATCGAAGAGGCCGTCAATCCCATCGAGAAGATCAAGGAGATCAGCTCCACCAGCCAGGAGGGCCTGGGCACACTGGTGATCCAGTTCCACCTGGGCCGCAACGTGGACAATGCCCTCAACGATGTGCGCACCAAGATCGGCCAGATCCGCCGGGACCTCCCCAACAATATCGAGGAACCGGTCATCTCCAAGTTCGACCCCTCCCAGCTGCCGGTGCTTTCGCTGGTCGTCAAACCGGATGCCAGGCATGCCGCCATGGACGACCGGGAGCTGACCCGCATCGCCCAGGACTTCCTCAAGCGGCGCCTCGAGAACATCCAGGGCGTGGGCAAGGTGGATCCTGTGGGCGGCAGCACCCGGGAGATCCTGGTCCAGATCGATCCTCAGAAGCTGGAATCCCAGGGCCTGTCCCTGCAGGCCGTGAAGAGCGCACTGGGCAACGACACCCTGGCCATCCCCAGCGGCAACCTGCTCCAGGGCAGCCGCGAGATGTCGGTGAAGGTGGATGCCAAGGCCCGGTCCGTGGACGATTTCAACCACGTGATCGTGGGCAACAAGGAAGGCCGCCCCATCGAGCTTCAGGAGATCGCCAGGATCGTCGATGGCATCAAGGAGCGGCGCAGCATCGCCCGACTGGGCGGTAAGGATGTGGTGGCTCTGGAGCTCCAGCGGCAGACCGGCGGCAATACGGTGGCCATGGTGACCGCCGTGGAGAAGGCCCTGGAAGAGCTGAAGCCCGAGCTGGCCAAGCAGGGCGTGGAAGTGATCACGGCCAAGGACAACGCCCGCTTCATCATCAACAACGTGGAGGACGTGAACACCTCGATCTACCTGGGCGGCCTGCTCACGGTGATCATCGTCTTCTTCTTCCTGAAGAGCTGGCGCTCGACCCTCATCACCAGCCTGACGCTGCCCGTGAGCGTGATCTCCACGTTCATCATCATGCGGGTCCTGGATTTCACGCTGAACACCATGACCCTCATGGGGCTCAGCCTGGCCATCGGCATCCTCATCGATGACGCCATCGTGGTACGCGAAAACATCACGCGGCACGCGGAAATGGGCAAGGACCACGTCACCGCCGCCCGGGAGGGCACGGCGGAGATCGGTCCCGCGGTCATCGCCACCACCATGTCGATCCTGGCGGTGTTCGTGCCCGTCGCCTTCATGGGCGGCATCGTGGGCAAGTTCTTCTTCCCCTTCGGCATCACGGTGGCATTCGCCGTGGCCGTGTCCCTCTTCGTCAGCTTCACGCTGGACCCCATGCTCAGCTCTGTGTGGCCCGATCCCGAGCACGAGAAGAGCGCCGACGGCCATGTGCACTACAAGGGCCGGAACCCCGTCATGCGCAGCGTGGAAGCCTTCAGCCGCGTCCTCGACCGCTGGGAGCTCCTCTACAAGGACGCCATCGCCTGGGCGCTGGACCACCGCTGGACCGTGCTGCTGTCTGGCGCCGGAAGTCTGGTGCTGGCGCTGGGACTCATGGGCCTGCTCGGCGGCAACTTCATGCCCGACTATGACCGCGGCGACCTCCAGGCCACCTTCAAGGCGGAACCCGGCTCCAGCCTGTCTGCCACCCGCGAGAAGGCCCTGGCCCTGGAGAAGGTCATCCAGGCCGTGCCTGGCGTGGCCTTCGCCTACACCACCATCGGCACCGGGCTCAATGGCACTGTGGATGCCGGCGGCATCTACATCAAGCTGAAGGAGGGCCGGAGGCCCAACCAGGTCGTCATCCGCCGCCAGATCCGCGAGGCCTTCCGCTCCGTGCCCGGCGTGGATGTGGCCATCGGCGCCGCCAACGACTGGGGCATGGCCTTCCCCATCATGGTGGCGGTGCAGGCCCCCGACCGGGATACGGTCACCCGGGCCGTCCCCCTCGTCAAGGAGGCCCTGCGCAGCGTGCCCGGCGCCGTGGATGTCACCACCAGCCTGGACAGCGGCAAGCCTGAACTGAGGCTCGTCATCGATCGCAAGGCCGCCTCGGACCTGGGCGTGAGCCCGGCCCTGGTGGCCCAGATGGTGCGTCCCCTGGTGGATGGCGAGAAGGTGGCCAAGTACGAGGACGAGAAGGGCGAGCAGCGGGACGTGCGGGTCCGCCTGGATGATCAGAGCCGCCGCTTCACCACGCAACTGGCCAACATGACCGTGCAGAGCACCAAGGACCTGGGCGGCGGCAAGCATCCGCTGGTCCGCCTTAACCAGGTGGTGCGCTTCGAGGAGGGCATCGCCCCCGCCAAGCTCCAGCGGCACGACCTCATGGAAGAAGTGGAAGTGAATGCCAACTTCGACGGAGCCACCCTGGGCGAAGTGAGCGCCGCCGCAGCCAAGAAAGTGGCCGAGCTGAAGGCCACGGGCAGGCTGCCCGAAGGCGTGAACGTCGAGTTCCTGGGCCAGACCCGGGACCAGAAGGAGACCTCGGGCTACATGGGAACCTCGCTTCTTCTGGCGGTGTTCTTCATCTACTTCGTGCTGGCCAGCCAGTTCGAAAGCTTCAAGCTCCCCATCGCCATCATGGCCAGCCTGCCGCTCTCCATGGTGGGCATGGTGCTCATGCTGCTCGTCACTGGCGACAGCATGTCCATGATGACGAGCATCGGCATGATCCTGCTCATGGGCCTGGTGACCAAGAACGCCATCCTGCTGGTGGACCATGCCCTGCACCTGGAGCGGGAGGAAGGCATCTCCCGGCGCCAGGCCATCATCCGCGCCGGCAGCGTGCGGCTGCGCCCCATCCTCATGACGACCTTCGCCATGATCGGCGGCATGCTGCCCCTCTTCCTGGCGCTCGGCGCCGGCGCCGAAATGCGGGCCCCCATGGCCCGGGCCGTGGTGGGCGGGCTCATCACCTCCACCCTGCTGACCCTGATCGTGGTGCCGGTCTTCTTCGAGTTCATCGAGGAGACGAGCCTGGCCGGGACCTGGGCCTGGATCCGTCGGCGCCTGGGCAGACCCGCCCTGGAGCCTGCCATTGAAACCCCACTGCCGGAGAGTCCCGATGCTTGACGCCCCCTTCTACGCCGCCGTGGAATCCCGACGCACCATCCGGGACTTCCTTCCGGACCCGGTGCCCCAGGAGGTGCTGGACCGCTGCCTCGACGCGGCCCGCCTCGCCCCCAGCTCCAGCAACCTCCAGCCCTGGGAATTCGTCATCATCCGCGATCCCAAGGCCCGGCAGCTGGCCAACGCCGCCTGTCTGGACCAGCTGCCCGCGAAGTCCGCCCCGGTGCTCCTGGCCCTGGTCACCCACCGCGACACCTGGCGCCGGAACCGGGACGAGATCCTCCGGGTCTTCGAAAGCCGGGGTCCCCTGCGCAAGAGCCACGCGTCCTACTACCGGAAGATCATTCCCCTGGTCTACATGACCGGGCCCTTCGGCATCCTGGGTCCCCTGAAGCGCCTGTTCAGCCGCATCGCATCCCTCTTCAAGCCCACGCCGAACCTCATGTCCCGCACGGACGTCCGGGTCATGGCCCACAAAAGTACCGCCCTGGCCGCCGCCACCTTCATGCTGGCCATGCGGGCGGAAGGCTTCGACACCTGCCCCATGGAGGGTTTCGATCCCTGGCGGGCCAAGGTTCTGCTCGACCTGCCCAGGGGGGCCGAGGTGAACATGTTCCTGGCCGTGGGCAAACGCAGCAAGCAGGGCCTCTGGTGGGACCGGGTGCTCATGCCCAGGGCGTGGGTGGTCCGGGAGGTGTAGTCGGCTCCTGGGCGCGGGCCATGGCCTTGCCGACCATCCTGTGGAACTCCCGCATGGTATAGGGCTTGGGCAGGAACAGGGCCTCTTCCCGGTCCACGAGGCCCCGCACTGCGGCCTCCGGATCGTAGCCGCTGCTGAGGATGACCGGGAGAGATGGTTGGAGCAGCCTCAGCTCGTGTAGGGCCTCGATGCCGTTCATGCGGGGCATGGTGAAATCCAGGATGGCGAGCCGGATGTGTTCCGCCTGTTCCCGGAAACAGGCCACGGCTTCCTGGCCGTCCCGCGCCCGGAGGACCTCGAAGCCCATGGACTCCAGGGCGACTGCCACGAAATCAAGGACCAGGGGCTCATCGTCGGCCACCAGGGCCAGCCCCTGGAAGGTCTGCCTGGATTCGGGCCCCTCGTTGACCAGGACCGGAAGTGCCTCTTCCGTGGCGGGGAACAGGAGCGTGAAGGTGCTGCCTGACCCGGGCGCACTCTCGATGCGGATGCCGCCGCGGTGCGTCCGGAGGATGCCGTGAATGGCCGAAAGCCCCAGACCGTGGCCCATGGGTTTGGTTGAGTAGAAGGGCTCGAAGATGTGCTGGAGCACTTCCGGTGGCATGCCACAGCCGGTGTCGGACACCGCCAGGAAGGCGAACCGTCCCGCCTCCAGGCCCGGGTCCAGGGAGAAGGCCGCGAGTTCCAGCGGGTCGAGGTCCTTTGCAGCCGTGCGGAGGGTGACGGTGCCTTCCTGGGCACTGAGGGCCTCAGAGGCATTGGTCACGAGGTTGAGCACCACCTGCCGGATCTGGGAGGCGTCGGCCAGGATGGGGGGCAGATCCGGAGCGAGGTCGAGGCGCAGGGTTGTCTGCTTGGACAGGGCCACCTGGAGAATGGGCACCATCTCCTGGATCGACCGGTTCAGGTCCAGGGGTTTCATGGTCAATCGGTTCCGGCCGGAGTAGGCCAGCATCTGCCGGGTGAGTTCCGCGGCCTTCTGCGCCGCCCTTTCGGCCTGCCCCAGTGCCCGCTGGACAGGATCGCCCGGTTCAAGGCGCAGCTGGGCCAGGCTGAGGTTACCCAGCACGGCCGTGAGCAGGTTGTTGAAGGCATGGGCGATGCCGCCCGTGAGTACACCTAGGCTTTCCATGCGCTGGGTGTTGCGCAGGACCTCCTGGGTCTTCCGCTGTTCCTCGTCACGCCGCGCCAGGGTCCGGTTTGCCTGCCACAGCTCCTCTCCCAGCTGGGCCACTTCCCGGGAGGTTGTTCGCAGCTTCGGGCGTTCGGAAAGGAGGCCCGACCCGATCTGGCGGGAGGCGTACACCAGCCGACGGACCGGTGAGGCGATCACCCAGCTGGCCATGGCCCTCGCGGCCACCAGTGCGCACAGGCCAGTGACCACCAGGAGCAGCATGTTCCTGCGATCCGCCTTCATGCCTTCGCCGAGCACCTTGGATTCCGTTCGACCCACCAGGATGCTGAAGCAGGGCCTGGGCTGGTTCGGGAGACGGACCTGACGGAAGGCGAACAGGGTGGGCTCTCCGTTCGGGAGTGGAGCCCAGAAGGTGCCCTCCGCGGCTGTGCCCAGCATGCGTTCCAGCTGGGGCCCAGGCAGTTTGCTTCCGACCATGGTCCCTTGATCGGGAAGGAGGATGGAACGGCGGTACAACACCGTCCCCTCGCGATCCACGACGATGGTGGACGTGTCGGACGGAACCTCGGGGCTGCCGAACAGCTCCACATAGTGATCGAGGCTGTAGGCGGCGGCCAGCACCGACAGGAGGTTTCCATGCTCATCCAGGACAGGCAGGGCGTAATGCAGTGAGGGGATTCCGGTCACCCGCCCAACGACATACTCTCCGATGGTGAAACGCCGGGATTCGACGGCTTGCTTGAAATAGGGTCGATCACCCAGGGAGGCGGTCCTGTCGGGCGTGGCGGAAGCGATCATGTGGCCGCCTGGATCCAGCGCGAAGATGTTGGTTAAGCGAGGATCCTCTTGGCGGATTGCCATGAGCATGCGGCTGAAGGCTCCGGTGTCACCCGAGCGCAATTCGGGCAGGTACGAGAGGGTGGTCAGCATCTCGCGAGTGGCAGCCGTCACCCGTTCCTGCTGGTTGGCCAGCTGGGTCACCAGCTGCTGGAGATGTTCCTGGGCGCGCACTTTCGCATCCTTCCTGCGCTCCAGGTTGGAGAGGTACTGGATGACCAGGGCTGGAATCAACGCCAGGAGCACCACCAAGGTAAGGTGGGTCCCGAGGCTCCATCTGCGAACCGAGGGCGCGGCGTCACTCATGGATCCCGGCTCCCATCAATAGACCACTTTGATTCTTTTTCGGGCAGTCTGAATGAGTCTATGAGTAACGCAGGTCACGACCTAAAGGAATTGCTCCGTTCGACCGAGGGTCCCTGGGAGGGCCTCTCCGCCTCGGAGGCGAAGCTCCGCTGGATGAGTCCTTCGGCCTTGGCCCTGGTGCTGGCCCGCTGGGCCTCCCGGGGCGGGCGGCTGCAATCCTTCTGGGTGGACGCCCCCAGCGAGGCCGAGGCCCGCACCCTGGCCCAGGATCTCCAGGTGCTCCTGCCCGATGCGGGAGTGGCGCACTTCCCAGGGTTTGCCGCCTACATCGGCGGCGAGAGCAGTCCCCCGGGCATGGTGCTGCGGGAGCGCCTGTCCACCCTGGTGGGCCTGCTGGAGCGGCGCGTCCAGGTGCTGGTGACGGGGCCCCTGACGGCCTGCGAGAAGCTGCCCCATCCCACCTGGTTCCAGAAGCAGAAGCTGGAACTCCACCAGGGTGCCGAGGTGCCTCGCGAGCTGCTGCTGGAAACCCTGGTGGCCCTCGGCTACCGACGCACGGAGCTGGCCTCGGCGCCGGGCGAGTTCAGCTCCCGGGGCATGGTGGTGGACCTCTGGCCCGATCACCTCGATCAGCCCCTGCGGCTGGAGACCTTCGGAGACGAGCTGGAGCGCCTCAGCCCCTTCGATCCCGACACCCAGCGCCGCACGGGCGAAGCGCTGGAATTCCTGACCCTCTATCCCCGCTTCGAGGGCGACCGCGGAAACAGCGAGGCGCTGCTGGCCGCCGTGGCCTCGCGTGCCGATCGCACCCTGGAACCCGAGGATGACCTGGCCTTCCGCCGCGCCCGCTTGGCCACCCACGGCCACTTTCCCGGCGAGGAGCTGTTCCACCCGCTGCTGACGCAATCGAAGGGCCAGCTGGTGCACTGGGTACCACCCTGCCTGCGGGTGCGACTTGATTCGGGCTGGGAGGAGGCCCTGCGGGATGAGGAACGGACGCGCATCGACGAAGGCCTGGCCATGCTGCGCCGGGGGGGCGTGGTGTGCCCGGATTTCGAGGACCGCTTCCTGCCGAGCGATCCCAGCCGTCCCACGCTGCAGCTCACCGAGTGGCAGAGCGAAGCCACGGTGCCCCTGGCGGCCCAGCCCGCGCGGGAGTTCCAGGGCCGTCTCTCCGAACTGGCGGACCACCTGCAGGATCTCTCCCTCACCGGTCACAAGGTGTTCCTGGCGGGCTCCACACCGGGCATGGGGGACCGCTTCCGGGAATTCATCCGCGAACACGAGCTGCCCCAGGCCTATGGCACGGAAGTGGGCTGTCGGGCCCTCCACCTCTCTCTTAGTGCGGGGTTCCACCTCAAGGAACCGAAGGTGGTGGTGTTCACCGAGCGCGAGGTCTTCGGCCGCAAGGCCATCCAGGCGGCGCCCAAGAAGTCCCGCAGCGCGGCCTTCCTGTCGGATCTGCGGGACCTCAAGCCCGGCGACCGGGTGGTGCACCTGGACCACGGCATTGGTGAATTCCTGGGCTTCGCGACCCTCACCGTGGGCGGCGAGGAGCAGGAAGTCCTGCAGCTGCGCTACGCCGATGGCGGCCAGCTCAACGTGAGCCTGGAGCGGGCGGACCTGATGCAGCGCTACACCGGCGCCGAGGGCCACCTGCCGCCCCTGGACAAGCTGGGCGGCGCCTCCTGGGCCAAGGTCAAGCGCAAGGCCAAGAAGGCCATCCGCGACATGGCCGACGAGCTGCTGAAGCTCTATGCCCAGAGGAAGCTGGAGAAGGGCCACGCCTACCCGCCGGATGGGCCGGACATGGCGGCCTTCGACGCCAGCTTCCCTTTCACCCCCACGCCGGACCAGATCGAGGCCATCGAGGCGGTGAAGGCCGACCTCGAATCGCCGCGCCCCATGGACCGTCTGCTGGTGGGTGATGTGGGCTTTGGCAAGACCGAAGTGGCCATGCGGGCCGCCGCCAAGGTGGCCCTGGAAGGCAAGCAGGTGGCGGTGCTATGTCCCACGACAGTGCTCTGCTTCCAGCACTTCAGGACGTTCAAGGAACGCTTCTCCGGGTTCCCCATCCGCATTGAAATGCTCAACCGCTTCGTCGATGCGGACGAGCAGAAGCGCATCCTGCAGGAGCTGGGCGACGGCAAGATCGAGATCGTCATCGGCACCCACCAGATGCTGGGGGCCAAGGTGAGGTTCGCGGACCTGGGCCTGGTGGTCATCGACGAGGAGCAGCGCTTCGGTGTGGGCCACAAGGAGAAGCTCAAGAAGCTGCGCCTCAACGTGGACCAGCTGGCGCTCTCGGCCACGCCCATTCCCCGCACGCTGCACATGAGCCTCACGGGCCTGCGGGAGATCAGCCTCATCGAGACGCCGCCGAAGGACCGCCTGGCCATCGAGACCGTGGTGGCCCCCTGGAGCGACGAGCTGGTGCAGACGGCCATCCAGTTCGAGCTGCGCCGCAGCGGCCAGGTCTACCTGGTGCACAACCGCGTGGAATCCATCGTCTCCATCGCCGCGCGGGTGCGGGAGCTGGTGCCCGACGCCCGGGTGGGCGTGGGCCACGGCCAGCTCACCGATGACGCCCTGGAGCAGGTGATGCTGGCCTTCATGGAAGGCCGCATCGACGTGCTGGTGGCCACCACCATCGTGGAGAACGGCCTGGATGTGCCCAATGCCAACACGCTCATCGTCCACCGGGCCGATGCCTTCGGCCTCAGCCAGCTCTACCAGCTGCGGGGCCGGGTGGGCCGCAGCGACGTGCCCGCCTACGCCTACCTCATGATTCCACCCAAGCACGAGATCAGCGAGGAGGCCCGCAAGCGCCTGCAGGCCCTGGAGGACTTCTCGGAGCTGGGTTCGGGCTTCCGCGTGGCGGCCATGGACCTGGAGCTGCGGGGCGCGGGCAACCTGCTGGGGGGTGAGCAGTCCGGCCACATCCACGACATCGGCTTTGAGCTCTACGTGAAGCTGCTGGAAGAAACCCTCCAGGAGCTGCAGGGCCAGCCCAGCGGCAGCTTCGAGGTGAAGCTCGACAACCTGGCGCCCGGCGCCCAGCTGGGCCGCCGCTGGATCGACCAGGCCAGCGAGCGCCTGGTGGCCTACAAGCGCATCTCCCGCCTTCGCGAGGAGCGAGATCTCGAGCTCTACAAGCTGGATCTGGAGGACCGCTTCGGCCACATCCCCGAGGACGACCCCGACACCGTCCGGTTCTTCGAGCTGCTCAAAGTGAAGCTGAAGGCCCAGCTGCTGGGCGTCTCCGAGGTCGGCATGGAGAAGGCCCAGCTCAAGCTCCGGCTCAGTCCGCAGACACCCCTCGAGCCTGCGAAGCTGATGGCCTGGGTGGGTCGGACCAAGGGTGCCAGCCTGAGCCCCGATGGTGCCGTGCGGCTGCCGTTGCTGGGCACCGCCGACGGTCCCATCCTCCAGGCCCAGCGGGTGCTGGCGGAGTGGACAAAGCTCTAGGGCGAGGTCTCAGGGTGGGAATCGATCAGCGATTGGCCGGGATGCCGCCCATGCGGGCGCTGCTGAAGACGGCCAGGCAGGGATCGAGGACTTCGGTTTCCTTGGAGTTCGACAGCACGGTGCCCACGCACTGGGTGCCGCCCACATCCAGCTGGGCGCTGAGCAGGTGGCGGTATTCGCCCTTGGCGGGCTCCTTGTCATTCGTCGAGAGCACCCAGTAGCCCTTCATGAAGGCCGAGCTGAGTTCATGCAGGACGAGCTCCTTTTCGGCGGAGCGATCCTTCAACCGCTTGACCACGTCCTCGGCGGTGGCCTTCACGCCGGCCGGGTTCCCCGCCCCGGGGATGGGGCTGAAGAGCACCTTGAAACCCTCGTGGCCCGGCTGGGAGAAGTGGATGGAGAAGGGGGTTCCGGGCAGGTCGGCGCCGAAGGCCTCGGCCCAGGTCTCGGGCAGGGTCAGAGAAAGGCTGTTGCCACTGGCGAGGGTGTAGTGGTGATCGACGGAGGCTGGCAGGGCCACCTGGCGGGCATCCCCTTCGGGCTGCCGCAGCAGCGGATCCGGTACCGTCTGCCAGGAACGGCCTGCGACCACCGGGGGCCAGACGGCCTCTCCGGCCTTCACCTTCGCCAGCAGCTGACGGGTGGAGTCGGCGCGCTGGGAGTCCTTCTGCTTTTCTGCCATGGCCAGGCCTTTCGCCAGGCTGGCTGTTGCTCCTTTGCTGTCCCCGGAACAGGCCTGGGCCAGGCCCAGATCGATCCAGGCCAGGGAGTTGCCCGGATCGAGCTGGGTGGCGCGCAGGCTGATGTCCACCACGCCCTCCGTCGTGCCCGCGGCCAGCATGCGGAAGGCCAGGTTCAGCCAGGCTTTCGCGCGGGAGGTTGGCTCCTTCTGGAACCCCTCCGCCTTTTCGAGACAGGTCTGGGCGGCTTTCCATGCCCGGGTTTCCATGAAGGTGTTGGCCTGGGCATTCCAGAGCTGCACGGTCTTGCCCCCATCCAGCTGGATGGCCCGCCAACCTGCCCGCGCGGCGGCAGGAAAGCGCCGCAGGTCGCGGAGGCAGATGGCGTACTCATTCCAGAGTTCGGGCCGCCCCGGTTCGGCTGCCAGGGCCTGTTCGTAGAGGACGAGGGCCTGGCTGTAGGCCTTTTTCTGCAATTCCGCATAGGCCTGGGCGGCCTTGCCCCCGGACGGCGAAGCCTGGCTGGCGGCCTCCGGAGCGCTGGGTTGGGCTGCCGAAAGGAGGGCAGGGCCGATCAGGGTGGCCACTAGGGTGGATCGGATCAGAGACTGCATGGGAACTCCTGCTGGGAAGGGGACATCCATCGGGCCCGGGGGAAATGAAGGTGAAAACACGGGTTACCCCAGCATCCCAAGGCTGGGCCGCGCTGACAAGCCGGTTGGGATTCAGCTGGCGGTGGCATCCGGCCGAAAGGCTGGCATGGCCCTGGAACCGAAGGCACGTAGCTGGAGTGGCCACCTCCCCACGGTGGTGGCCGCGGGGTGTTTCCTGGCGGCAGCAGCCATGGGCCTGGCGGCCAACCACTTCGGCAGCATCCGGGACTTCGAGCCCGCGGGGATCGCCACGGCCAGCCGGACCCTGAACGCCATCATGTCCGTGACCATGACGTGCATCGCGCTCATCCTGCCGCTCACGGCGAATCTCTACACGCCGCGGCTGGTGAAGCTCTACGTGACCCACCCGCTGATCGTGGGCGGACTCAGTGTCCTCGTGGTCAGCAACCTGCTGCTGATGTCCATGCATTTCTTCCCGGCGGGCCACAGCTTCCTCCGGTTTGCCTCCTGGACCGTCGCCGTCATCTACCTGGTGGTGCTGGCCGGCATCCTGCCCTACCTCTTCGGCATCAGCCGCTTCCTGCGGCCCAGCTTCTTCATGCCCATGCTCAGTCGGAAGGGGCTGCGCAGCCTGCAGGAGCTGTCCCGCGTGCGGCATATCGAGGCCAACAAGGATGAGCTGTTCGAGACCATCGATGTGGTGACCAACGTGGCCCTGACGGGCCTCGCCCGCGGGGACCGGCAGTTGGTCCTGCTCGCCCTGAGGAGCCTGAATTCGCTCCTGGCGGGAATCATTTCTTGCGAAGCCGGGGAGGCCTCCGCTTGGCGGGGCTCAAGGCCCTGGTTCGTGCCGGGCCTCGCCAGGGAAGGCCAGGCCTATCTTGTTCGGGAAGGGGTCTGGCCCGAGGCCTATCTCCTGGCGCAGATCCTCAAGGTGGCCGAGGTGGCCACCAAGCGCCAGCACGAGCTGCTGTCCGAGCTTGCCTCGCACCTGGTGGACACGGCCCGGCTGGCCAATGCCAAGGATTCAGAGCCGGTGATCGAGCTCCATGTGATGACCTTCAACACCCTGCTGAACGAGGCCCTGCTCGAGCGCGACCTTCGCCGTTTCCAGAACCTGTCCTACCACTACCGGCTGCTCATCGAAGTCTTCCACCGTTCCCCGGAACGGATGCATGACGCCGTCCGCCACCTCATGCACTACGCGCGTCAGGCGGCCCGGGAAGGGCTCCATTTCGCCTTCGAGACGGTGGTGTACGACCTGGGCGAGCTGGTGCTCAGCCTGGGGCAGCAGGATCAGGAGCGGGCCGTGGAGCTGGTCCAGGCCTGGTCCGGGCCGGTCTGGCAGGAAGCCATCGCGCCCGACAGTGCCATGAAGAAGGTGGGCTGGCGCACCATTCTCCGCACCCACTGGGAGGCGAAGGCCCGGGGCTTCACGGAGGTCGCGGACGCCATCTACTGGCGCTTCCTCACGGACGAGGCCATCCACCGGGAGCAGCTGGAGCTGCTGCTGGAGGAGAACCGTGAACTGCACTATGAGTTCAACGACCGCCTGATGCGCTTCGCCCACTTGTCCCCCATGGCGGCGGGGGAGGCCCAGGCTTTCCTCGAGCAGTGGTAGGCGCCGGAGTGGGGATTGGTCGCCATTCACCGATAGGGACCCGCCGTTCGCCGATCCCTCTGAATCCACGCTGTCCCAGGGGCTAACTTGAAGGGAGTCCCGGGGGTTCCCATGCTGCCCTTCCTGCTGTCCGAAGCCACGGCCCTGATCCGCACCCTCCACGCTGCGGTCCTCTTCATCCTCCTGGCCACCTTCGCTCCGACGTCCTTGCGCGGCGCGGAGCCCCGCATCGTGGCCCTGCACGGCTTCGAGGCGGCCGAGGTGCGCCAGCAGGGCTTCACTCTGCCCAGGCCCATGCAGATTCACATCTACGCCAAGGGTGGCGGCCTCCGCCAGGCCCTCCATGCCTCCGGGGAGAACCAGCTCTTCGCCTACGGCTGGATCCTGAACGCCCTGACGCGCGAGGTGGTCTGGCAGATGGATGGAGCTAACACCAAACGGGACTGGGACTACCGGGTGGCCGATCAGTACCTGGAACTGCCCGCGGGCAGCTATGAAGCCTATTTTTCCAACCATGCTTTTGGCCAGAGCCTGCTCCTAGCCCGGTGGACCCGGAACATCGATCGCCGGCAACTCCAGGTCCCCCATCCGGAGCGGCCCCGAGGCTTCCTGGCGGCCTTCGGCGTCGACGACGCCAGCCTGCTGCGCCACTGGCGGGAGCAGGTTGGCAACTACGGGATGGAGATCTACCTGCCCGCAGGCCAGCCCGGGGAAGTGTCCACCTTCGAGGCGCCCCTGCGCTGGCGGAACATCGTCGTGGCCCTATCCGCCAACCAGGACAACGGCCACTGGTCCCAGGCCTTCCATGTGCGGAAGCCCATCGCCCTCCACATCTATGCCGAAGGCGAGGGCAGCGGCAGGAGCATGCGCGACTACGGCTGGATCACCGACGCCCGCAGCCGCGTCCGGGTCTGGGAGATGGGCCTGGACAAGTCCCAATATGCCGGCGGCGCCCGCAAGAACCGTCGCCAGGTGGAAACCCTCCAATTGCCTGCCGGGGACTATGAAGCCGAATTCATCACGGATGACACGCATTCCCCCGCGGACTGGAACGCGGCGCCGCCCTGCGATCCCGGGCTGTACGGCCTGACCCTGAGTGTTCCTTCAGATCTCGACCTGGCGGCGTTCTCGATGACAAAGCCCCTGTCCTGGAGCACGCTGGTCGAGCGGGTGCGAATCGGCAACAACCAGGACCTCAGGGCGCCGTTCACGCTCACCGCGGCGCAGCCGGTGCGAGTCTACGCCGTGGCGGAAGGATCCGGCGATGAGATGGCCGACGAGGCCTGGATCGAAGACTCCACTGGCAAGCGCATCTGGAGCATGGAGCGCAGCCGCACCCACCATGCCGGCGGGGCCACCAAGAACCGACTGGCCGACGAAGTGGTCAGCCTTCCCAGGGGCGCCTACACACTCCGGTTCAAGACCGACGACAGCCACGCCTACGGCCACTGGAACGCCGACCCGCCCTGGGATGCAGAGCACTACGGCGTGACGGTGTACGCGGTGAAGTGACATTGAACGCCTGCCCATAGGCTCCAATCTTCACAAGCACTGAGGCAGGCGGCAGTCGTCTGGGTTGCTGCGGACCCAGGAAAATGCGCGGGCCAAAGAGCCCGCGCACGCTTGCATAACCAGGGTCAGGAACGACGCCTGCCCTCAGGGCACGATGACACCGATCTTGTTGCCGTCACGTTCAGTAAACCAGAGATTGCCGTCGAGTCCTGGGCTGATTGCCCATGGGTCACCGGAGGCCGTCGGGACGGCAAACTCGGTGATGGTACCCGTGGGGGTGATCCGTCCGATCTTGTTGCCAGCCCATTCCACAAACCAGAGATTGCCGTCGGCCCCATTGACGATGTAGTTTGGCGCGCCGTTGGCGGTGGTGACGAGGTACTCGGTGATCACACCTGCGGGGGTGATCTTTCCGATCTTGTTGCCGGTTAATTCCGTGAACCAGAGATTGCCATCGGGTCCCGCGGCAATGCCAGATGGCAGGCTACTCGCCGTTGGAATGGAGTACTCGGTGATCACACCTGCAGGGGTGATCTTCCCGATGCGATTCCCGTCGATTTCCGTAAACCAGAGATTTCCGTCGGGCCCCACCGTGATGGCATCTAGCCCGCTACCGGCCGTCGGGACGGGAAACTCGGTGATCACCCCTGCAGGGGTTATCTTTCCGATCTTGTTGCCCCAATATTCTGTAAACCAGAGATTGCCTTCGGGTCCAGCGGCGATGCCCTCTGGCCCACTGCTCGCTGTTGTGGTGGAAAACTCGGTGATCACACCTGCGGGCGTGATCTTTCCGACTTTGCTGCCGCCTGTCTCCACAAACCAGAGATTGCCATCGGGCCCTGCATTGATGCCGAACGGATTGCCACCCACCGTCGGGACAGGGAACTCGGTGATCACACCTGTGGGGGTGATCTTGCCAATTTTGTTGCCGTGATAATCCGTAAACCAGAGATTGCCATCGGACCCTACGGTGATGCTGAATGGCAGGCTGTTCGCCGTTGGGACTGGGAATTCGGTGATGGTGCCGATGGGCTGCGCGACCACGAGGGAGAAAGCCTTGGAGGCATCGGGTGCGGTGCCGTTGGAGGCCGTGAGGGTCAGGGGATAGGTGCCGTGGCTGCCGGTGCTCGGAGTGCCACCCAGCACGCCGGTGGCGGCGGTGAAAGTCACCCCGGAAGGCAGGTTCCCGCTCTGGGCGAGGGTGGGGGCGGGTGTGCCGGTGGCCGTGACCGTGAAGGTGCCCGTGGTGCCTTCGTGGAAGCGCACAGTGGTGGCGCTGGTGATCACAGGCGCGATTCCCACCGGCGTGGTGGAGCCACTGGAAGAACCGCTTGAACACCCCATAAACCCCAGGAACAGGCACGGGAGCAGGAGCTCCCACGGGCCGTGGAAAGATCGTGTGGATGTGGGCATGAGCTGCTCCTTATAGGAAGGGATTCACCACTCGGGATGAATCGGTCGTTGGGTGGATTTCCAGCCCCTCGGCCGCTGAAGAGCGCCTGCCTGGCCATGGCCCTGCAGGGGTATGCGATGGCGCCGAGGCCGAGGCTTGCAGGAGCGAGCGTCGGCGAAGGCCACGATCGAACCAGGGTCCTGCTTGGGCCCAGAGTTTAGGAGTGAGCCCGCTTCATCACAATAAAAGATCAAGAAATAATCAATGGATCGGCGGGTCTTTGGACTCGCTGCTCGAATATGGGTGGAGTCACGCACCCCACAGCCTCAATCTGCCGCTGGATCAGCGCCAAATGCCGTTCGCACCAACTCGCCGAGTTCAAGTGGCGGTTCAGTGGCCGGTTCCACCTGGAGGCATTCCTGGAACGGCTGTTGGGCGCCACCAACTCACTCCGCGCACGCCTCAATACCTTTGCGCTGGTTGAGGTGGGCCGACAAGCCGGCATCTTTTTACACCAGGGACCGGCCAAACCCATGACCGGGTCGGTGCGCCACTGCGCGCTCTAAGTCCGAGGTGAACCAGTCTATCGAGCGGGCGGGTGGCCCTGTCCCCGGAGGGCGCGGAGCACCTCTTTCTCGTCGGTCACCACCAGGAAGGCGGACTTGAACTCGGCGGGGATGGCCTTGGTCCGGCCCGTCTCGGCATCCACGTAGACCCAGAGGGTGCGAGCCTTGGCGAGCACCTTCCGGTCCCGCTCCCGCCAGAAGAGGTAGTGCCGCAGGGATTCGCGCTCCTCGAAGCTGCCGATCCAGGTCAGCACCGTGAGCCTTTCGCCGGCAAAGGACGGTCTCAAGTAGTCGATGGCATGGGACCGGACCACCCAGGTCGTCCGGGTTTCCTCATACCGGCCCTGGGTCCAACCCTGGGCATCGGAATGGGCCTTGGCCGCCTCCTGCATCCAGCGCAGGTACTCCAGGTTGTTCGCGTGGCCGTTCACATCGATGGCGGCTGCCGGGATGGTGAAGCCATGGGAATAGACACCCCGGTCGTCCACGGGCTCAGTCCAGGCGGAAGGGCGGATCGTGGGGCAGGCTGCCCCGCGGTGAACGGAAATAGGCATAGGGCGTCGCGTGCAGGAAGTTCGATACCCGGCTGGTGTAGATGTCCGCATAACGCTCGATCTGCCGGGTGAGGTGGCTCTTGTCATTGCCGGCCCGGGTGAGCAGGCCCCAGCGGGCGTTCGTCAGCTCGCTGCCGGTCTTAGCCAGGGGGCCGATCACCGCGTCGAGGGCCAGGATGCGGTTCCGGAGCTCGTGGACGCGGGTCTCGGAGGAGGCCGCATCCGCGCCGGACCGGGGTCCGTAGCCTGCATGCAGGCGCTGGAGGTTGAGGCGCGCCTGCGACAGCTGGGTCTCCAGAGACTCCTTTTCCGCCATCAGGGCCATGAGGCGCACCTCGAGGGGTCGGTAGGCCTCCAGGGCCGCCACTTCCCCTTCCAGTTCCCGGAGCACCAGGGCGGTTCGCCAGCTGAGGGTGCGCTTGCTCACGTGCACATCGCCGAACATGTGGTCGCCCACGTAGAGGATCTCGTCCCCAGAGATGCCCAGGTCCTTCTCCACCTGGGCCGCGGACCCCCCCAGGTAGATCCCTCCGGTCCGGAGGGGAGCCGTGACGGGCCGCAGCAGACCGGATTCGTCCACCACCTCGAAGAAGGGACCGCGCTCCGTGAAGAAGGCGGGCTTGCGGGCCGAGACGATCACCAGATCGAAAAGCTGGCGCCAGGTCATGCCCTCGGGCAAGTGCCGGTCGTAGGCGTGGGCCATCATCTTCGAGGAGAAGCTCCAGTCCGAGTTGGTGATGAGCAGCAGCTTCTTGCCCGCGGCCTTCTGATCCAACAGGGCCAGAGCCGCTTCCGCGTCCTGCACCACGTAACGTTCGGGCGCGGCGGCGATCTCCGCCTTGAGATGCCCTTCCATATGCTGGGCGTCCACCCCTTCCCGCACATGCCGGTAGAGGCTCGCGTATTCGAAGGCCCGGGGCAGCGCGCCCCGGTCCAGCAGGTCCACGGCCTGGGCGAACAGGCAGCCTTCCGAGAGGGTGAACAGGGTATTGAGGAACACCCAGCGCGGATCAGCCAGTTCCACCAGCGTTTCCGCGTAGGCGTCCCGCTGCTCGGTGAACTCGAGCATGCGGGTGCCGTGCATGGCTCGCTTCACGAAGCCGAAGCGGTTGGCCTTCACCAGGTTGCCCCGCTCGGTGTCGATCACCAGCCCGCGGGTCACCATGGATCCGTCGAATTCGAGCCCATCCATGGGCCAGCCCTCAGAGGCCAGGCGCTGCCGGGCCTGAGCGTAGACCATGCGCTCGAAGGCCTCTACCCGGTAGTCCACCAGCGTGTAGTCCATGTCGTAGCCGATGGCCCGCACGGAGCGCAGGTTCAGTGTTCGGTTGCAGAAGATCCCACGGCCAGGGGGGACTTCGGGGAGGTCGGGATTCGGCATGGCCCAGGATAGCAAGCCGGTGCGGCCGGGTCCCAGATCTGCTGGAGCCCAGCCTTTGCAATGCTTGGGAGGGCCTTCAAGACAAAGGGCAAGAACCTACCACCGGTTTGTCGAGAAGGTTGATCCATTTCCATCGAGTTACGGAGTAGGCTACCCGCACGATTGGCCTGAAGAGATGTGTGGTTCGCTTGGAATGGAGGATCCGTTTTCCAGCAGGACGAAGGAGTGTTGCGTGACGATCGAAGGACCTAATGCTGGGGGGGCGATCACCGAGGGAGCCTTTGCCAGGCTTCGGGCTGGCTGCGGGGAAGAAGGCTCGCCGGAAGACTACAAATCGCTGTTCAACCTCCTGCGCCTCATGTGCGACAACCTGCCGGACATGGTCTGGGCCAAGGACCTGCAGCAGCGGTACATCTTCGCCAACAAGGCCATGTGCACCGGCCTGCTCAATGCGCGGGACACCGAGGAACCGCTTGGCAAGACGGACCTCTTCTTCGCCTTGCGAGAACGCCAGAGTCATCCAGAGAACCTGAAGTACCACACCTTCGGAGAAATCTGCCAGGACTCCGATGGCGTGGTCATGGGCCGGCAGGCCCCGGCACGTTTCGATGAATATGGAAATGTGAAAGGGGAGTTCCTCTTCCTCGATGTCCACAAGGCACCGCTCTGGGATGAGCAGGGGCGCTTGATCGGCACGGTGGGCAGCGGCCGTGATGTCACCAAGGAACGCCGCATGGAGAAGGAGCTTCGCGAAAGCGAACGGCGGTACCGGACCATTTTCGACAGTGCTGCGGTGCCCATCTGGGAGGAGGAGTTTTCTGGGTTGCAGTTGGAACTGGATGGCTTGAAGGCCAGCGGCATCTCGAATTTCCCGGGCTACCTGGATACCCATCCGGAGTTCCTCGATCGATGCTCAAGCCTGATCAAGGTGGTGGACATCAACACGGCTGCCATCCAGTTGTATGGCGCCCGGGACAAATCAGAACTCCTGGGTGCCCTGGACCAGGTCCTGCTGCCCGAGTCGCGGAATGCCCTCAGGGCGCTGGTCCTGGCCATCGTGCAGGGACAGACCTACTACGAAGCGGAAACCGTGAACCGCACTCTGCGGGGAGAAACCCTGCAGATCCTCCTCAAGGCCACCATTCCTCCACCGGACGAAGGTTCCCCCAGGCTGCTGGTGAACATCGTGGATCTCACGTCCATGAAGGCCCTCGAGCAGCAGCAGCAGAGAACCCACCGGCTCGAGTCCCTGGGTGTCCTCGCGGGGGGCCTGGCTCACGATTTCAACAACCTGCTGGTGGGGGTGCTGGGGCACATCTCCCTGGCCAAGCTGAACCTGGATCCGGACAGCAAGGCCTACCTGCGGCTCCAGGAGGCGGAGCGCGCTTCGGAGCGCACCAAGAAGCTGACCTGGCAACTGCTCACCTTCTCCAAGGGCGGGGATCCCGTGAAGCAGGTCCTTTCAGTCAGGGATTTGGTCGACTCTGCGACCCGGTTCTTTCTCAGTGGCTCAAACGTCAAGAGCGAACTGGCCCTCCCGCCGGACCTCTGGAACATCGAGGCGGATGATGACCAGATCACCCAGGTTCTCGGCAACCTGGTGCTGAATGCCTGCGAGGCCATGCCCGGTGGCGGAATCCTCCGCATCGAGGCGGAAAACCAAGTGGTCATGGAACCAGAGCAGAAAGAAGTCGTCGAGATCCGGATGGTGGATCAGGGGATCGGCATTCCCGAAAGCCACCTCCAGAAGATCTTCGATCCCTACTTCTCCACCAAGCAGAAGGGACATGGCCTGGGTCTCGCCATCGTCTTCTCGATCATCAAGCGCCACGGGGGCGTGATCGACGTGGAATCCAGACTGGGCTCTGGGACTGTGGTCCGGATCCAGCTGCCGCGAGCCCGCCAGGCCATGACGGAAGTCCTGGAAACCCCACCCGCCGGCGACGGCAGGCGTGGTTCGGTCCTGGTCATGGACGACGACCTAATCGTCCGGGAGGTCGCTTCCGCGATGCTGGAAACCATGGGTTTCGAGGTCGTTTCGGTACCCGAAGGGGGCGCCATGCTGGTGGCCTATGAAGCCGCCCTTCGGGCAGGCCGTCCTTTCACGTTTGTCTTGGTGGACCTGACGGTGCCCTGCGGCATGGGCGGCGTGGAGGCGGTCAAACGGCTGCTCGCACTTGATCCCAAGGCCCTGGCCATCGTCTCCTCAGGGTACTCCAATGATCCCGCACTGGCCTCTCCTGGCGACTACGGTTTCCGGGGCGTCATGCAGAAGCCCTATCGTTTCGAGGATCTCCAGCAAGCCGTGGCGCGGTTCGTTCCAGTGGAGTCATGACCATGGTCACTCACGATGATGGCAGGGGTGAAGTGCTTGGACTGCAGGACGCCCTCCCCGTTCCTGCTGCAGTCCTCCGGATGGTGCTGGACGCCTCCACGGATCCCATCTTCAACATCCTGGAGGATGGCACCTACCGCTACGTGAACCAGGCCTTCTCCTCGGCCTTCGGCAAACGGCCCGAGGAGGTGATCGGGAAGCGGATCTGGGACATCTTCGATGGGGCCGAGGCTGCCAAGCGCATGACCGTGGTGCAACAGGCCTTTGCCACGCGGGAGACCATCGTCTTCGATGTCCGGGTGCCGACCCCGGAAGGGGACCGCTACTTCATCACCTCGGTGCGGCCCCAGGTGGACCCTGATGGCCGGGTCAGCTCCGTGGTCTGCATTTCCAAGGAGATCACGGAGCGGAAGCGGGTTGAATTCGAACGGGAGAAGCTCATCCGTGAGCTGCAGGAGGCACTGGCCAAGGTGCGGACCCTGTCCGGCCTGCTGCCCATCTGTGCCCACTGCAAGAAGGTGCGGGACGACGCGGGCTACTGGACTCGCATCGAGTCCTACATCAGCGCCCACACCCTGGCCGAATTCAGCCATGGCATCTGTCCGGACTGCGCCACCAGCGCCTTTCCGGAAATGAACTCCCAGCCTTGACTTGCGGCCCTACTTCTTCTTTTTTGCCGGCGACAGCGGGGAGGGCTTGGCCGTTTCGGACAGCTTGCCCGACAAACCTGAACCCTGATGGGTGGCACCGTGGACGACCGGGGGTTTGGCTTTCTTGGGCTTCTTGTCGTTGGACATGTGACCTTCTTTTCGGGTCTCCGTTTCAATTGGATTCCGGCCCTGGATACAGCATGGGCGACTTTAAGAGAAATTAAGAAATTACTTTATTTATGTTTACAGTGCCGGAGTTCCCCCTGGGAGACATCGTAAGATGATGCTAAGGTGGCCTACGTCCCCCCAGGAGCCTCGATGCGCATGGTTACCCCCTTGGCCGCCCTCATGACGATGTCTGCGATGGCCGGCGTCCCTGCCACAGCCTCCAATCCCTTCGACCAGGAGTGGAAGACGCCCTTTGGAGTCCCGCCCTTCGCGGACATCAAGGAGGAGCATTTCCTTCCGGCCCTGAAGGAAGGCATGACCAGGCAAAAGGCCGAGGTCCTGGCCATCGCCGGAGCGAAGGACGCTCCGACCTTCGACAACACCATCCTGACCCTGGAGCGCTCAGGCCAGTACCTGGAACGCGTGTCCTCGGTGTTCTTCAACCTGGTGGGGGCGGATACCACCCCGAAACTGCAGGCCGTGAATCGCGAGGCCATGCCGCTGCTGGCCGCCCACCGCGACGACATCCATTTGAACCAGGCTCTGTTCCTGCGGGTGAAGGCGGTCTGGGATGCGCGGTCCGGACTGCAGCTCGCACCCGATCAGGCCCGGCTGCTGGAGCATACCTACAAGGGCTTCGTCCGTTCCGGGGCCGCCCTGACGCCGGACCAGCAGACGCGAATGCGAGCCATCAACGCCGAACAGTCGAAGCTGGGCGTGGAGTTCGGTGATCGTCTGCTGAAGGCCACCAAGGCCTTCAAGCTCGTGATCGAACAACCGGCGCAGCTGGCGGGGTTGCCTGAAGGCAATCGGCAGGCCGCCGTGGTAGCCGCAAAGAAGGCGGGCCTGGAAGGCAAGTGGCTCTTCACACTGGATGGCCCCAGCATCTGGCCCTTCCTGGAGTACGCCCAGGACCGGGACCTGCGAAAGCGCCTCCTCACCGGTTACCTCGATCGCTGCAGCGACGGTGGCGACACCGACACCAGGGCCACTGTGAGCCGGGTGGCGGCCTTGCGGGTCGAGAAGGCCCAGCTTCTGGGCTACCGGACCTGGGCCGAGTTCGTGCTCGAGGAGAACATGGCCAAGGATCCCAAGGGCGTCTACGGGCTGCTGGACCAGGTCTGGAAGCCTGCCCTGGAAGTGGCCAAGCGGGAGCGCGGGGAGTTGCAGGCCATGATGGCCAAGGACCTGCCGGGGCAGAAACTCGAACCCTGGGATTGGCGGTATTACGCCGAGAAGGTGAAACAGGCCAAGTACGACTTCGACGAGGAGGCGGTGAAGCCCTATTTCGCCATCGACAACGTCCGGCAGGGAGCCTTCGCGGTGGCCGGCAGGCTCTACGGCGTCTCGTTCACGGAAGTGAAGGGCATTCCGGTCTACGAAAAGGAGGTGCGCTGCTTCGAGGTGAAGGAGAAGGATGGGGGGCACCTCGGCCTGCTCTACCTGGACTACCACCCGCGTCCGGGCAAGCGTGGCGGCGCCTGGATGAGCAGCTACCGCAGCACCTGGCTCAAGGATGGGCAGCGGGTGGATCCCGTGGTGGTGAACGTCTGCAACTTCACGGCACCCGCCGGCGACCGTCCAGCGCTGCTCACCTCCGACGAGGTGCGCACCCTCTTCCACGAGTTCGGACACGCGCTGCACGGCCTCTTCTACAAAGGCCGGTACCGCGGAACGGGGGGAACGCCCAGGGATTTCGTCGAGCTGCCCAGCCAGGTCATGGAGAACTGGGCCATGGAGCCGGAGGTCCTGAAGCTCTACGCCAGGCACTACCAGACGGGGGAGGTCATCCCCGAGGCCATGGTAACCAGGATGAGAAAGGCCGCCCGGTTCGGTCAGGGCTTCGCCACGGTGGAATACATGGCGGCGGCTCTGCTGGACATGGACTGGCACACCCTGACCGACACGAAACCCAGGGACACGGCCGCGTTCGAGAAGGCCTCGCTGGCCAAGTGGGGGCTGATCGACGAGATTCCGCCCCGGTACCGAAGTCCCTATTTCAGCCACATCATGGGCGGCTATGCGGCGGGCTACTACAGCTACATCTGGAGCGCCGTGCTGGACAGCGATGCCTTCCAGGCGTTCAAGGAAAAAGGCAATCTCTTCGACCCCGCCACCGCCGCGGCCTTCCGGGCCGAGGTGCTCTCCCGGGGTGGTACCGAGGACCCGGCCCTGCTGTATCGCCGTTTCCGCGGCCGGGATCCCAGGGTGGAACCGCTGCTTGAGAAGCGGGGACTGAGGTAGCCCTCAGAACCGCCAGGTGGCACCCAGGGTGAGGCCCGTGGCGGTGAGGTTCTGGGCGATGGGGCTCCAGAAGCCCTTCGCCTCGATGCCGATGCGAGGGGAGACCTGGTAGCCGATGCCACCGGCCACGCCCAGCCGGGTGGTGGAAAGGGTCGAGGGGCTCGTACCGGTGGCGCTGACCCGCCACTGCTGACCGCCGAGGCTGCCCACCAGGTAGGGACCATGCTTGGAGTCCTCACCGGGGAACCAGAGCGCATCCAGCATGAAATCCACTGAAGTCACGCTGGTCTGGGTGCCTGCCAGCCCCAGC
Source organism: uncultured Holophagaceae bacterium (assembly GCA_903884655.1). GTDB lineage: Bacteria > Acidobacteriota > Holophagae > Holophagales > Holophagaceae > Geothrix. The sequence continues at coordinate 161,741 of CAISFO010000045.1, forward strand.
GTGTTCCCTTTCGGAATCTGCTCGGCGCCCACAGTGGGGCGGAAGACGAACGCGCCGCCGTCTCCCACGGGGATCTCCACGAATCCGTAGACACCCACGCCCAGCTGTCCGTTGGTGAGGTCGCGCAGGTCGCTCATGGGCACCAGGCCATGGACCTTGAGGCCGATGGACGCATCCTGGGCGCAGAGGGGCAGGGCGGCGATGAGCAGGAGGGACAGGCGGCGCAACGTCATGGACGGACCTCGTAGTGGGAAAGGATGGTACTCCAGCGGGACTGGGACTTGAGGAGGCGCTCGGCGACCAGGCGCAGCACGCCCTGCCCACCGGGGATCGGCGTCACCCAGTGGCAGGCTGCCTTCACCTCGTCGACGGCGTCCGAAGGGCAGCAGGCCAGGCCCACCCGGCGCAGCAGGGGCAGGTCCGGCAGGTCATCACCCAGGTGGGCTATCTGGTCGCTGGAAAGGCCGTATTTGGCCAAAAGCTGGTCCAGGACCGGCCCCTTGTCCAGGTGGCCGGCGAAACAATCTTCCACGCCCAGGTCCCGGGCGCGGTTCTCCGTGGCCTCCGAAGCCAGTCCTGAGATGAAAGCCACCTGAATGCCGGAGCGCTGCAGCCACTTGATGGCGGCGCCGTCCCGCACGTGGAAGACCTTGGTGTGTCCTGGTTCCTTCCCGTAGTGCAGGGCACCGGTGGTGAGCACCCCGTCGATATCGGTGCAGAGCAGGCGAATCTTGGCAGCGCGAAGGTCCAGGTCGTCCACGGGAAGCTCCTGGACCAGCCTAACAAATCCGGGAGGGAGGGTAGGCGGGGGGCCTTGAATCCGCTGGAAAAGAATTCTCACCTGCCCCTGCCCGGTGGCTTGTTGCGGGTCTCAACAAGGTCAGGCTGCCCAATCTCGGGCGCGCCATGGATGTCCCAATGGGTATATAGTTTCCTGACTCGAGAAATGGATGTTGACAAACTCCAAGGCTGAATGATCATAGACGCATGGAGTTTATTCGATGAGTCACCAGCTCAGTAATCCCATGATCGATGAAGTGAGCGGCCTCTTCAGTGCCCTGGGGGATGCGTCCCGGCTGAAGATCCTGCGTTCTCTCCTGGATGCCAAGGGACCCCTGAGCCAGGGGGCCGTGGCGGAGGCTTCGGGTCTGTCCCAGGCCAACGCCTCCAAGCATCTGGCCTGTCTGGTGCGAGTGGGGCTCGTGGCCCGCGAGCCCGAAGGCAACGCGGTGTTCTTCACGCCAGTGATGCCCCTCGTGGGGGAGCTGTGCGATCTGGTGTGCGGCCACGTCAGTGACCGGGCTCGCGTGACTTACAAGGCCCTGAAATGAGCTGGGCAAGGTTCGGCCTTTTTTTGACTCGGAGTATTCCTTTATGATCATTTATAAGATTTCTTCCCTGGCCTGCCTCCTGACCGTCGGCGCTGGCCTGGGCGCTCAGGAGCCCATGACGCTGCAGCGGGCCATCCGCACGGCCTGGACCGAGCAGGCCGGGCTGCGGGCCGGCCAGGCGATGGTCGACAGCCGCCAGGCGGAGGCCGATGCGGCCCGGGACACGCGCCTGCCCACCTTGACCTTGAACGCCCAGGGTGTGCGGACCAACGAGCCGATGATGGCCTTCGGCATCAAGCTCAACCAGGCCCGCCTCGGGGCGGCGGACTTCAATCCGCTGATCCTGAACCACCCAGATGCCATCGGTGCCTATGGGGGGTCGGCGGTCCTCCAGCAACCTCTCTACACCGGGGGCCGCGTGAGCGCGGCCCGGCGGGCCGGTGAATTCCTGTTCGAAGCCGAGCGGGCCAGTCAGGGCCGACGGATGCAGGAGACCGCCCGCATGGTGGTGGAGGCCTACTTTGGCACCCAGGTGGCCGAGCAGGCCCTGACCTGGGTGGAGGACCAGCGAGCCTGGGTGCAGGGGCTGGAAGCATTCGTGGGGGCCCGTGTGCAGCAGGGACTCATGCTGGAATCCGAGCTGCTGCGGCTGAGGGCTGCCCATGCCCAAGTGGATGCTCAGCAGGCCGAAGTCATTCGGCAGGTCCGTGCGACCCGATCGGGACTGGGACTGCTCCTGGGCACCGGGCCCATCGAAGGTTCCTTGGCAACCCCGCTGGAACCTCAGGAGACTCCCTCGACCGTCGCGCCCACCCGCCGGGGGGACCTGGTGGCTGCCGATCTGCAAACCAGGGCCGCTGAAGAGGGCGCCAAGGCCGCCCGGGGCAGCCTGCTACCCGCCGTGGGCCTGGAGCTGGGTGCGGGCACCCTGCACCATTCCTGGGCTGACAAGGGCAACTGGACCTGGGGTGCCGTGGGCCTCACCTGGAAAGTGTTTTCTGCGCCCGATCGGGCGAAGGCCCAGGCCGCCAGGGCCCAGGCCCAGGCCGCTCAGGAGCTGAGCACCTTCAAGCAGCAGCAGGCGGATCACGAGGTGCGCCTGGCCCAGGCGGCCCTGGTGGCAGCCCAGGCCCGGTACGCCGCCGCCAAGGAAGCCATCCTGGCCTCCGAGGAATCCAAGCGGCTGCGGGAAGCCCGTCACCGCGAGGGGATGACGCCGCTTACGGACGTGCTGGATGCGGAAGCCGCCCTGCAGGGCGCCCGCAACCTGCTGCTCCAAAGCCTCTACGACCTGCGCATCAGCCGGGCGGCCCTGGATCTGGCCACCGGTGCCCCCATCGAAGGAGTCACGCCATGAAGCTTCAAACCACCCTGACCCTGGCGGGTCTGATGCTGGGCACCCTCGCCTGCGGTCACAAAGAGGCGCGCCCCGAGGCCAAGGAATTGCCGAAGGTGGCCGTCTCCCTGGTGGCCGGTTCCCAGGCCGATGGCGGCACCTGGGTGGCCGCCACCCTGCAGTCCACTCACATGGCCATGATGTCCACCCGCATGGCAGCGCAGGTGAAACGGGTGCTCGTCCAGGAAGGGCAGCGAGTTCCGGCGGGAGCCCTCCTGCTGGCCCTGGGCGATGAGGATCTCCAGGCCCAGTTGAGAGCCGCGGAAACGGGACTGGCCACGGTGGAGGCCCACCATCGCCGCATCCAGACGCTCTTCGTCCAGAAGGCCAGCACCCAGTCGGAGCTGGAGCAGGCCCAGACGCAGCTGGCCCAGGCCCAGTCCGGCGTATCCTCGCTGAAAGCGAACATCGCCTACACCCAGATCCGCGCGCCCTTTTCAGGCGTGGTGCAGTCCCGCAAGGTGAACGAAGGGGACTTCGTGGGCCCCGGAACCCCCCTGGTGGAGCTCGTGGGTGAAGGCGAGCAGGAGTTGGTCGCGACCCTTTCGGAATCCGAAGGCAAGGCCCTGAAGCAGGGCCTGAAGGTGCGGTTTGAATCAGAGGGCCTCACCGGGGAGGCCCAGGTGACAGCTCTGTCCACCGGTGGGGATGCCTTCAGCCACAAGGGAACCCTACGGGCCCGGGTGCTGTCACCCAAGAGCCTTCGCCAGGGTTCCTTCGCCCGCATCCTTGTGCCCGGGGCCAAGGCGGAGGGACCCACCGTCTCCCGCAGCGCCCTGGTGACCCGCGGTGAATTGACCGGTGTCTTCGTGGCCAGGGAAGGCCATGCGGAGCTACGCTGGATCAGCGTCGGTGAGGGTGCGGGTGACAGCCTGCCTGTGCGTTCAGGACTGAAGCCCGGCGACCAGGTCATCGACCGACCCGGCACCCTCCAGGACGGCCAGACCATCGAGCTTGCCCAGGGAGTGAACCATGGCAAGTGAGCACGAAGCAGGAGCGGAGGGCCACGGCATGGCCGGAGGCCATGGCCGCCCAAAGGGGCGTGCACAGGAAGGGCACGCTGAGCACGAAGCAGGAGTGGAGGGCCACGGCATGGCCGGAGGCCATGGCCGCCCAAAGGGGCGTGCACAGGAAGGGCACGCTGACGTTCGCCTCGGGCTGGCGGGCCGGCTCGCGAAAGGTTTCCTTCGCAGCAAGCTGACGCCCCTGCTGGTGCTGGCCTCGCTGCTGCTGGGTCTGCTGGCCGTGTGGCTCACGCCGCGGGAAGAGGAACCCCAGATCGTGGTGCCCATGGTGGATCTGTACGTGCCCTTCCCGGGCGCCAGCCCCAAGGAGGTCGAAAGCCAGATTGTCGCCCCCCTGGAACGCCGCCTCTGGGGCATTCCCGGCGTGGAGTATCTCTACAGTGTCAGCCGGCCCGGCATGGCGCTCATCACCGTGCGCTTCAAGGTGAATGAGCCGCAGGAACCCAGCCTGGTCAAGGTCCATCAGGAGCTGGCAGCCGATCCTGGCATGCTGCCATCCGGCGCCATGAAACCCATCGTCAAGCTGCAGACCATCGATGACGTGCCCTTCCTGGTGCTCACGCTTCATGGCCCTGAGCAGACCCCCGGGCAGTTGCGGAAGGTGGCCGAAGTCCTCGGCCGGGAGCTGTCCACAGTTCCCAGCACGGCGCAGGTGAAGGTGGTTGGAGGTGCCCGCCGCATGGTGAGGGTGGAACCGGATCCGGACCGCCTGCGCTCGCTGGGGTTTTCCATGGGCGAGCTCGTGCCCGCTCTGCAATCCGCCGAGGCCCAGCTGCCCGCCGGGGCCCTGGTGGACCACGGGCGCCGCACCGAGGTCGAGGCCACCGGCTTCATCCTCCAGGCCGCGGAGCTGAAGCGCCTGGTCGTCGGCGTCCGCAATCAGAAGCCCATTTACCTGGGCGATGTGGCCCGCGTCGTGGATGGGCCCGAGCCCGAGCCCGCCGTGGTGCTCTTCGCCGGGGGCGGGACGCAAGGCTTCGAGCCTGCGGTGAGCGTCATCCTTTCCAAGCGGAAGGGCACCAACGCCACGGCCCTGGCCGAGCAGGTGCTGGCCAAGGTGGAGGCCCTCCGCGGCAACCTGCTGCCCCGGGACTTGAAGCTCACTGTCACCCGCAACTACGGCGAGACGGCGGGTGACAAGTCCAACGAGCTCATCGAGCACCTGATGATCGCCACCCTCAGCGTCATCGCCCTGATCCTGCTGGCCATGGGCTGGCGCAGTGCCGTGGTGGTGGGCATCGCCGTGCCCGTAACCCTGGCTCTCACCCTGCTCCTCACCTACCTCTTCGGCTACACCCTGAACCGAGTGACACTCTTCGCGCTCATCTTCTCCATCGGCATCCTGGTGGACGACGCCATCGTGGTGGTGGAGAACATCCACCGGCACATGCACCTGCCGGGGCAGCGCAAGAGCTTCGCCTCCATGGTGGTGGAGGCCGTGGACGAGGTGGGCAACCCCACCATCCTGGCCACTTTCGCTGTGATCGCCGCCATCCTCCCCATGGCCTTCGTGCGCGGCCTCATGGGGCCCTACATGCGGCCCATCCCGGTGGGCGCGAGCCTGGCCATGCTGTTCAGCCTGGTCATCGCCTTCGTCATCAGCCCCTGGGCCAGCCTCATCGTGTTCAAGAAGGGAGGCTCCAGCTCCGCGAACGAAGAGAGCGGGAGGGCAGGACGGAATGTCCTGCCCGATAGTCCGGAGGCGAACCTGCCAGAAGTGGATGATTCAGGGCTTCACCCGACCACCGTCGAGACCGCCGCGCCCGAACCGGCCCACGACTGGCCCCACAAGAATCCCGAAGTGGCGCCCGACAGCCGCATGACGGCCCTGTACCGCAAGGTCATGCATGCCCTGCTCACCCGCGCTTCAGTGCGCTGGGGTTTCTTCGCCGGTGTCGTGCTGCTGCTGCTGGGGGCCATGTCCCTGGTGGGCTTCGGCGTGGTGAAGGTGAAGATGCTGCCCTTCGACAACAAGTCGGAGTTCATGGTGCAGCTCGACCTGCCCGCGGGCACCCCCAGGGAGGATGCCCTTGCCGTGGGCCAGGACCTGGCCCGGCGCCTGCTGAGGGAACCCACTGTCAAGGATATCCAGGTCTATGCGGGCGAGGCCGCGCCGTACACCTTCGTGGGCATGGTGCGCCACAGCTTCCTCCGACAGGACGCTGAGATGGTGGACCTTCAGGTGAACCTGGTGCCCAAGGACAGCCGCAAGGAACAGAGCCACGCCATCGTGGTGCGCCTGCGTTCCGAGCTGGAGAAGATCTCCAAACCGACTGGCGCACGAATGAAACTCGTCGAAATTCCTCCCGGCCCGCCCGTCATGGACACCATCGTGGCGGAGATCTACGGGCCTTCGGATGCCGAACGGACCCGCCTTTCCGGCGAAGTCCTTACTGCGTTCCAGAGCGTGGAGGGCGTTGTGGACGTCGATTCCACCCTGAACGCCACCACGCCCAAAATCAGTCTGGTCCTGGACCGGGAAAAGGCAGCGCTGCACGGTGTCACCCCGGCCAGCGTGATCGACACCCTCTCCATGGCGGGCTTCGGCTATCAGGCAGGAGCCTTCCATGTGCTGCGGGGATCCAGTCAGGTGCCTGTCCTGGTGCAGCTGGCCCCCGGCCGACGCCAGCACCTGGATCAGCTGCTCCAGCTCACGGTTCCAGGTGCCCGGGGCCTGATTCCCGTCAGTGAACTGGTGACGGTGAAGGAAGGCATGGAAGAGGCCACCATCCACCACAAGAACCTCATGCCCGTCACCTACGTGTTCTCGGATCTGGCCGGCACCATTGAAAGTCCGGTCTATGCCCTGTCCGCCCTCAACAAGAAGATCGATGCCCTCAAGGGAACGGGCGGCGCCAGCGTGCCCCGCCTGGGCCTGGCCCATCCCGAGAACACCGAATCACTCGCCTTGAAATGGGATGGCGAGTGGCACATCACCCTGGAAGTGTTCAGGGACCTGGGTATGGCCTTCGCGGCGGTGCTGGTGCTGATCTTCGTGCTGGTGGTGGGCTGGTTCGAAAGCTTCGAGATCCCCTTCGTCATCCTGGTGCCCATCCCCCTGTCGCTCATCGGCATCATTCCCGCCCATGGCCTGCTGGGCGCCTTCTTTACGGCCACCAGCATGATCGGCTTCATCGCTGGCGCCGGCATCATCGTGCGGAACAGCATCATTCTCGTGGACTTCATCGAGCTGAAGCTGAAGGAGGGCATGTCGCTCGAGTCCGCAGTGGAGGAGGCTGGCGTGGTGCGCTTCCGGCCCATGCTGCTCACGGCCTCCGCGGTCCTGGTGGGCAGTGCCGTCATGCTCGCGGATCCCATCTTCCAGGGCCTGGCCATCAGCCTCATGGCCGGCGAAGTGGCCGCCACTCTGCTCTCGCGCATCGCCGTGCCAGTCCTATATTTCCTTGTGGCCCGCCGGGGTCACGCCGCCAACCTGCAACGCCAGGCGGCGCTTGCCGCCGAACAGGAGTAGTTCAATGACCGTCGACCGCATCGTCCACATCGTCGCAGGCACCTTCGTCCTGGGCAGCCTCGCCCTGGCCCGGTACCACAACCCCAACTGGATCTGGTTCACGGTCTTCGTGGGCGCGAACCTGCTGCAGAGCGGCATCACCAACTGGTGCCTGATGTCCTCCATCCTGAAGAAACTGGGTGTGCCCGAAGGCAGCGCCGTCGGCTGTGCACGATGAAAGCCACGGCTCTCCGCTTCGCCCTGGGCGTGGTGGTGGGGGGTGCCCTGGGCTATGCCTGGCACCGGCTGGTGGGCTGCAGCACGGGCAGCTGTCCGCTGACCGCCACCCCGCTGCGGGGCATTACCTATGGAGCCTTCATGGGCTTGCTGTGGGCATTCATCCGCTAGGCTTAGGATCCATGCGAAGGGTCTGTCGCAGTTGAATCGTGCTTTCGGGAGTATCCATGCTGCGCTACCTGATCTACTTCATCCCCATCGCCGTCGTGCTCTACCTGCTGTGGAGCCGGCGCTCCAGCTCCGTCACGGACCTGAAGGCCATGCTCGACCGGAAGGCCCAGATCATCGATGTCCGCACCAGGGCCGAATTCGGTTCCGCCTCCCATCCGAAGGCCGTCAACATTCCGCTGGATCAACTGGACGGCCGGATCAAGGAACTGGACCGGAACCGGCCGGTGCTGGTCTGCTGCGCGAGCGGCAGCCGGAGTGCTGTGGGCGTGTCGCTCCTCAAGAAAGCGGGCTTCACGGACGTGGCGAACCTCGGGTCCTGGCAGAGGATCCAGAGCCTCCTCGGCTGAAGGGTGGGATACTGACGGGTGCAGGGCCGCACCGGCGGCGTCTTTGAATCCGAGGGAACCATGGGTGATCCGCTCTTCTGGCACAGGCTCCAATTCGGGTTCACGGCCACCTACCACTACCTCTTCCCCCAGCTGACCATGGGGCTGGCCTTCATCATCGTGCTGCTGAAGGCCCTGGGGCTGAGGAGCGGCGAGGGCCGCTACAACGACGCGGCCCGCTTCTGGATCCGCATCTTCGGCATCAACTTCGCCGTGGGTGTGGTGACGGGCATCCCCCTGGAGTTCCAGTTCGGCACGAACTGGTCCTCCTTCTCCCGCTTCTCAGGGGGTGTCATCGGCCAGACCCTGGGCATGGAGGGCCTGTTCGCCTTCTTGCTGGAGAGCAGCTTCCTGGGCCTGCTGATCTGGGGCGAGCAGAAGCTCTCACCGAAGGGCCACTTCGGTGCGGCCCTGGCGCTGTGGCTCGGCAGCTGGCTGTCGGGCTACTTCATCGTGGCGACCAACGCCTTCATGCAGCATCCGGTGGGCTACACGATGGCCGCGGATGGCTCGATCCAGCTGGCCAGCTTCCGGTCCTTCCTGCTCAATCCATGGGCCCATGCCCAGTACACCCACACCATGCTCGCCTCCGTGGTGACGGCAGCCTTCGTGGTGGCCTCCATCGGCGCCTTCTGGACGCTGAAGGGCCTCCACACGGAGCAGGCTCGCCTGAACCTCCGGGTGGGCACCATCCTCGGCTTCATCTTCAGCGTCCTCGTGGCCTTTCCCACCGGCGACCTCCAGGGCAAGCTCGTGGCCAAGTACCAGCCCATCACCCTGGCCGCCATGGAAGGCCGCTTCGAAAGCGGACCGCGCGCAGGCCTCACCCTGGTAGGCGAACCCAATGTGGCCCGACGGAAGATCGAGAACCCCATCAAGGTGCCCGCCGTGCTGAGCTTCATCGCCTACGGCACCTTCTCCAGCAACGTGAAGGGCCTACTGGCCTACCCCGAGGACCAGTGGCCTCAGAACATCGAAATGCTCTACTACAGCTTCCACATCATGGCGGGCCTGGGCACGCTCATGATCGCGGTCATGGGCCTGGCCGTCCTGCTGCTGTGGCGGGGTCGTTTGGAGACGAATCGTCCCCTGCTGTGGGCGCTGATGCTGGCCTTTCCCTTCCCCTACATCGCCACCACGGCGGGCTGGGCGGTGGCCGAGTTCGGCCGCCAGCCCTGGCTCATCTACGGCCTCTTCCGCACGGCCCAGGGCGGCTCCCCCACGGTGCACGCGGGCTACACAGCCTTCACGACCCTGGGGTTCGCGGGAATCTTCACCGTGCTCAGCTGCCTCTTCCTCTACCTGATCGGCCGCGAGATCGCCCACGGCCCTTCTTCCCATCAGGCCTAGGGGGCTGCCATGCAAGAACTCTGGTTCTGGATCGTGGCTGTGATGCTCGCGGTTTATGTCGTTTTGGACGGCTTCGATTTCGGCGCGGGGATCCTCCATCTCTTTGTGGCAAAGACGAACGAGGAACGCCGGGAGGTGCTGGGCGCCATCGGTCCCTTCTGGGATGGCAACGAGGTCTGGCTGCTGGCGGCGGGCGGGACCCTGTTCCTGGCCTTTCCCAAGGTGCTGGCGGCGGGCTTCTCCGGCTTCTACCTGGCCCTGTGGCTGATGGTCTGGTGCCTGATGCTGCGGGGCATCTCCATCGAGTTCCGCTCCCACGTGCCTGACGGTCTCTGGCGGCACTTCTGGGATGGCACCTTCGCGGTGTCCAGCCTGCTTCTGCCGGTGCTCTTCGGGGCGGCCCTGGGCAACGTGGTGCGGGGGGTGCCCCTGGATGCCTCGGGCACCTTCGGCATGCCCCTGTGGACGGATTTCCGGCTGGGCCCCCAGCCCGGCGTGCTCGACTGGTACACCCTGCTGGTCGGACTGTTCGCGCTGGCGACCGTGGCGGCGCACGGCTCGCTGTTCCTGGCCTGGAAGACCGAAGGTCCGGTGCACGAACGGTCCAGGGGTCTGGCCATGAACCTGTGGGGACTGGTGCTGGTCCTGTGGGCCCTGGCCAGCCTGGCGACCTTCCTGGTGAATCCCCGGATGCTGCAGAACCTGATGAAGGCCCCGATGGCCTGGGCCGCCACGCTGATCTTCCTGATCGGTCTGGCACTCGTGTTCACGGGCATCAAGCGGGAGCGGTTCCTGCAGGCCTTCCTGGGCTCCGGCACCTTTGTCCTCGGCATCCTGGCCGCCAGCGCCGCCTGTGTCTATCCCGTGATGCTGCAGTCCACCCTGGACCCCGCCTTCGACCTCACGGCCCTCAACGCCAGCTCAAGCCCTCACGACCTTCGCGCGGGCCTGGCCTGGTGGCTCGTCGGCTTTCCTCTGGCCATCGGCTATTCGGCGTTCCTCTTCCGCTTCCATCGGGGGAAGGTGAAGGCGGCGGGGGAGGGGGAAGGCTACTGAGAGCCGGCTTCCAGGGAGGCAAGCCAGCCGTTGGGGGGCAGCTTCCCTCCTGGAATCAGCCGGGTCCATTTTCCATGTGATCTCGGTATCAACACGGCATCTGGGCGGCACCCGCCCGGAGGGTTCTGCCACCATGCTTAGAGTCGGAGGAGGCGACCAGGCCGTCGTCCTCATGCCCATTTCAGTCAGGTGCCATGGCCCCCCTCACCGATCCCGATTCGACCTACCACGCCTTCCTGAAGAGCCGCTGGGTGTCCCGCTCCGAGGAACTGGCGAAGTACGCGATCGCCGGGAATCTGGCTCTCGTTCTCTTTGACTGGATCTTCACCCGCTGGAACCCGGCAGCCCCAGCCCTGGCGACCATCTTCGGGCACCGACTGGTCTGGCTGGTCCTGCCCGTGGTCGGGATCACGGTGGTCCGTTTCTACCCTCGGACGACCTGGCTGCCTGGCATCGTCATCGCCATTTCCCTGCTCTGGTGCTGGGGCAATGAGTGGGCCTATTTCAGCCTTGGGCTTGCGGGGACGGTGATCCAGACCATCGCCGTCATCGCCTTCTGCGTCACGGCCGCCACATTCCTGCCCCTGCGCCTGGCGGGCCTGGTCGGCCTGTTCGCCGCCATCGCCGCCGGTCATGTGGCCATGAACGTCTACTGGTCCCAGGCGCGTCCGCTGGTCCAGCGACTCTGGACCGACGCGGGCATGCTCGCCTTCGTGTCCGTGGAACTCGCCCTCTTCCGGAACCTGGCGACCAGCCAGTACCGTGGCCTGGCTTCGCGGATGGCCCTGGAGCGGACCCTGGCCGACCTCGAAGCCAGCCGGCGCGTGACCGAGGAGCACCTGCAGGCGAGGGTCCAGCAGGCGCTGCAGGAAGTGAAAATCCTCTCGGGCCTGCTGCCGATCTGCGCCTGGTGCAAGTGTGTGCGCGATGACTCGGGATACTGGGCGCGCATCGAGGCCTATGTCAGTGAGCACTCCGAGGCGTCCTTCACGCACTCGATCTGCCCCGACTGTGCCAAGAAGACGTTCGCTGGAGGCGATTGAGCAGGGGTGGCCGCTCGGGTTACCGCCGGGCCCGCTGGTGGGCTACGCATTCTGAAGGGATGCGCGCCAGCGCCACGCCAGCCAGCCCCAGCAGCCCAGCATGCCCAGCCAGCCGCAGGCCCGGATGACCTGGGCGATGTGGAGGTCCTGGGCCAGCCAACCCCAGCGCCACAACAGCGTGGTCCAGTCGTGCTCGCCGCCGCCCACCAGGGGCAGTACCTGGGCGCGGGCGTCGGCCACGTAGCGGGCGATGTTCAGGAGGTTCTCGAAGCCCCAGACTCCGGCCACGGCCGCGCCATAGGTGTCGCGCCGGGCCCAGAAGGTGACACCGATTGAGGCTGGCACCAGGAGCTGTCCCAGGGTGCCACCCAGAATGGTGAGGGGTTCCCAGCCCAGGAGCCCGAAGATGGGATGCCCCGCCTCGTGGAAAAGCAGGTTCGCCCCATCCAGCAGGGGGATCCAGCCCGGCTCTGCAGTGAGCGCCACCAGGAAGAGCAGGCCGAAACCGATGGAGGCGGCTGTCAGCCCGGCGGTCCCCACCGGCCGCCAGGGCTCGTCCAGGATCTCGCGGAGCCAGTCGGGCTGAGAGATCACGGATGGGCCAGGTGCTTCGCCACGACCCAGTCGACCACCTCGTCGAGGCTCAGGTCGCTGGAGTCGAGTTCCGTGGCGTCCTCGGCTTTGCACAAAGGCGACGCGGCCCGGGTGCTGTCGGCCAGGTCGCGGCGGTTGAGGTCGGCGAGCACCGCATCGAAATCCGGAGTCTGCCCCTTGGCTTCGAGTTCGAGGAAGCGCCGGCGGGCCCGGGCCTCGGGACTGGCGGTGAGGAAGACCTTGCAGCAGGCCCGGGTGAATACCACGGTGCCGATGTCGCGACCATCCACCACCCATCGGCCGAGGTTGCCGATGCGGCGCTGCTGGTCCACCAGCACCTCCCGCACTCTGGCATCGGCGCTCACAGGGGTGACAAGGAGGGTGATCTCTGGGCTGCGGATGGCGTCGCTGACATCCTCTCCCGCCAGGTACATCCGGCCTGCATTCTGGGTAAGGTCGAGGCCCGCGAGCAACACCTCCAGCGCAGCGCGATCCTCCAGGGCGATGCCGGACCGGTGGACCGCCAGGGCGGCGGCCCGATACATGGCGCCGGTATCCAGGTACTGCCAGCCCAGACGTGCGGCGACCCGTTTGGCGGTGGTGGACTTTCCCACGCCAGACGGGCCGTCCAGGGCAATCAGGGGAAGGGCGGGAGCGGTCATTCCTCCATTCTGGAGTACCCGCTCGCGCCGTTCCATCAGTTCACGCCAAGGTCCTTGAGAATCTTCGGATCCTTCTCGTCCTGGGCCAGGAGGGTATGGCAGGTGTCGCAATCGCCCTTGATGGTGCGCCCATCGGCGGCGGTGTGACCACCGTCGTGGCAGCGGAAGCAGCCGACCGCCTCTTCGTGGCCGATGTTGTTGGGATGCGTGCCCCAGGTGATCTTCATCTCGGGGAAGACGTTCCGCAGGTAGATGGCCTTGACCACTTCGCCGGCGGTGTCCACCTGGGCCCGCTTCTGCTTGTAGACCTCGGGATAGGTGGTGCGGTAGTACTCCGCGAGGTCCACGGGGATCTTGGCCGCGGCCGATTTCTGATCGGGATAATCGACCTTCAGGAGTTCGAGGGCCTTCTTCTTGAGGAAGGGCAGTTCCGTGCTCATCCGCTTCTCGGCCATGGCCTTGTCCAGAGCCCGGTCAGGCAGCTGGAAGGCGTGGGTGGGACGGTTGTGGCAGTCGATGCAGTCCATGCCGCGGGTGGTGGCCTGGGCGAGCTTCTCCTTGGGCAGCTTCTTGAAGTCGTCGGTCACATACTCGGTGAGCGTGCCGTTCTCTTCGCGGTAGATGACCTTGGGGATCTCCTGGCGGCGGCGGTCGGTGGTCAGGTAGCTGATGCGTTCCATGTTGTCGAGGTGGCGCCCGTGGATGCCGGTCGTGCCGTTCGCGGTGTGCCCGCCGATCTTCAGCAGCAGGACGCTGGTGGTGGGCGAATTGGCCTCATCCTCGGCGAACTTGGTGCGGATGATCAGCTTGTCGTTGCTGAACTTCTGGGGCCAGTGGCACTCTTCGCAGGTTTCCCGGGCCGGGCGCAGGTGTTCCACTGGGCTGGGGATGGGGCGGGAATAGGTGCCGAAGGCCACGGCGAAGAGCTGCCGCGTGCCTGAGATCTTGGCCCGCACGAGGGCGGGGGCGCCGTGACCGATGTGGCACTGGGCGCAGCCCACACGGGAGTGGGGCGAACCCAGGAAGGCAGTGTACTCGGGACTCATCACCGTATGGCAGGTGAGTCCGCAGAACTGGTTGGAGTCCATGTACTCCACGCCCTTCAGGCCGGCCGTGCCGAGGATGGACACGTTGATGAAAGTGAGCACGCCCACCACCGTCAGCAGGCGGCGGACGCCGGGATGCTTGAAGTCCACGGCCTGGAGGGGCAGGGGGGCTTCCCCGGCCAGCTTGCGCTGGCGGCGCAACCGGAGGATGCCCAGGGGGATCAGGATCAGGCCGATCACGAAGAGGGCCGGCAGGATGAGGAAGAGCAGGATGCCCATGTAGGGATGGACCATCCTGGGGGCCGTAAGCTCCATGAACCAGAACCAGACGAGCACGAAGGACGAGCTCGTGGTCAGGGCGGCACCGATGAGCGTCATCCAGTTGTTGCCCAGCTGGAAGGCCAGTCGGGTGAGATCCCTGACGCGTTCTCCAAGACTCATAAACTTACCTCCAGAACCCGGTGGACAAGACAGACGACATCCGAGTGTGAAATGTTCTTAATAACCCTATCTTTCCTACCAGGACCTCCGCAAGCCTCGACTCGATCTCATGACTCCACAAATCCATTGATTTCAATCACCACGACTCCGGGTTGTGACAGATGTCCAGGCCTTGGTGGCACTGGGTCCCAGGCTCTATTGGACCAGCAGGCGAAGGAAGGCCGCTCCGTACTGCTGAAGCTTTTTCGGCCCCACCCCGCTCAAGGCTAAGAATTCCGCCTCGGTGCCGGGGCGGAACCGCGCCATCTGCTGCAGGGTGGCATCGCTGAAGATCACATAAGCGGGCACATTCCTGGTGTCCGCCAGCTGTTTGCGCAGGGCCTTCAGCTCGCGGTACAGCGCCTCCTCGCCGTCCGCTGGTCCGGCTGGCAGCGGCGGGCGGCTTCCCCGTGGCGACCCCCGCTTGGCCTTGCCCGGCGCGGGCGCGGCCTGGAGGGGGTCGGCGCCGCTGCAGACATCGCAGGAGGCGCCGCAAGGCTCCATCCGCTCGCCGAAATGGGCCAGCAGGGCCTGGTGGCGGCAGCGGGGCGACTCGGCCAGGCGGAAGAGGTCCCGGGTCTGCCGCTGCTGGGTCTGGGCCAGGGCGGCTTCCAGCCCATCGGTGAAGCGGTCGTAGCTGAGTACATCGCCCCAGCTGTAGAACATCACGCAGTCGGCATCGGCGCCGTCGCGCCCGGCGCGGCCGATCTCCTGGTACCAGCCTTCCACGCTCTTGGGCATGTCGCGGTGGATGACGTAGCGGATGTTGCTCTTGTCGATGCCCATGCCGAAGGCCACGGTGGCCACGATCACATCCACGTCATCCCGCTGGAAGGCCTCCTGGGCCGCGGAGCGGGCCGTAGCATCCATGCCCGCGTGGTAGGCGGCGGCGCGGATGCCTTCTCCGGAGAGGAACGCCGCCGTGGCTTCCACGGACTTTCTCGACAGGCAGTAGATGATGCCGCTGTCGCCGCGCCGGGCCAGGACCAGGCGCAGCAGAGCCTCCCGCACGGGGGGCAGGCCCTCGGCGCCCTTGCGGTAGGCACTGAGGCGCAGGTTGGAGCGGAAGAAGGAGCCCTGCACTTCCAGGGGTTGGCACATCTCCAGCTGGGTGGCGATGTCCTTGCGCACCTCGGGTGTGGCGGTGGCCGTCAGGGCCAGTACCGGCACTTTCGGGAAGCGCTGTTTGAGACCCGCCATGGTGCGGTAGGCCGGGCGGAAGTCGTGGCCCCAGTGGCTGATGCAGTGGGCTTCGTCCACGGCGATGAGGCGCAGATCCACCTCGCGCAGCAGGTCCGCCAGGTAGAGCTCGAGCCCCTCGGGGGCCGCGTAGACCAGTTCCACTTCGCCGTTCTTCAGGGCCCGGATGCGCTCCCGGCGGGCTTCCGCGCTGAGACTGGAATTGAGAAACGTGGCCCGCAGACCCGCCTCCGTCAGGGCATCCACCTGGTCCTTCATGAGGGCGATGAGGGGGGACACCACCAGGGTCACGCCCCCCAGCAGCCTGGCGGGCAGCTGGTAGGTGAGGGACTTCCCCGCCCCCGTGGGCATGATGCCCACCACGTCCCGGCCTGAAAGCACGGCTTCGATGATGGCCCGCTGCCCTGGGCGGAAGGTCCCGTAGCCGAAGGTCGCTTTCAGGGCCGCCTCGAGGTCGGGTTGGACCTCCAGTTCCACGGCCAGGGCCTTGAGTGCGGCTAGGGAGGCGGGCCCGAAGGCGGCAGGTTCCCGGCGGTAGCGATCGCGCAGGGCATCAAGGCCCCGGCGGCAGGCGGTCCGGTCCCCGCGATCCAGGAGGGCCCGCAGCAGGCCGATGTCCAAAGTGACCGGCACGGCTCAGCATCCGCAGTCGAGCAGCGGTCCGATGGCACTCCAGAACGCGAGCATTTCTTCGGGCTTTCCGAAAGTGACGCGGATGTGATTGGGCAAGCCGTAGCCGTGCATGGGCCGCACGATCACGCCCCGCTGGAGCAGCGCCTTGAAGAGATCGGCCGCCGGATAAACCGTCTCCATCAGCACGAAGTTGCCACTGTTTCCGGTGAGCTGGCAGCGGTGCCGGGTGGCTTCGAGGTGGAACGCCGCCCGGGCCTCTGCGTTTCTCTGCCGGCAGAAGGCTTCGAAGGCCAGATCCTGGACGGCGACTTCCGCTGCAGCCTGGGCCAAGAGGTTGGTGTTGAAGGGGCTGCGGACCCGCTCGAGCAGGCTCAGCAGTTCCGTGGAGCCGAGGCCGTAGCCCATGCGCAGGGCGGCAAGGGCATGGATCTTGGAGAAGGTATGCAGGACCAGCAGGTTCGGACGCTCATCCAGGTAGTCGGCGGCATCCGCGTACTCCCCTGGCTCCTCGTATTCGGCGTAGGCCTGATCCACCACCAGGACGATGTCTTCCCGCAGATGGCGGACCAGGTGAGCGAGGGCACTGGCTTCGACCCGGATACCCGTGGGATTGTTGGGATGAGCGAGGTAGACGAGGCGCGTATCGGGGGCCACGGAGCGAAGGAGGTCATCCACATCCAGATCCGTGGCCGTGGCCCTGGATTCGATGACGCGCCCACCGGCGGTCTGGGTGGCGATGCCGTACATGGCGAAGCTGTGCTTCGGAATCACGGCACTGCCCCCATCCAGGAAGGCGGCCTTGGCGACCATCTCCAGCAGTTCTGTGCTGCCGTTGCCCAGCACCACCCGGTCCAGGGCCACGCCCTTGCGTTCCGCGATGCGCTTGCGCAGGTAGAACCCATCGCTGACGGGGTACAGGTTGAGGCTCTCGAATTCCGTGCCGGCCACCACGGCGGCCACCCTTGCCTTCACGGCCTCGGTGGGGCCCCAGGGGTTCTCGTTGGAGGCCAGCTTGATGATGCGGGTGAGGCCAAGCTCGCGTTGGACTTCCTGGATGGGCTTGCCGGGCACATAGAGCGGGATTTTCGAGACTCGCTCGAACCCCGGGATGCCGGTCAAACCCGCGCTCATCACGCGGGCCGCTCTGAAAGGACCTTGTCCACGATCCCGTATTCCAGGGCCTCATCGGCGCTCATGAAGAAGTCCCGGTCCATGTCCTTCATGACCTTCTTCAAGGATTGCCCCGTGTGCTTGGCGAAGGTGGCCGCCAAGTTTTCTTTAAGGCGCTGGATCTCCTTGAAGGTGATCTCGATCTCCGTGGCCTGGCCCTGGGCGCCGCCACTGGGCTGGTGGATCATGATGCGGGCGTTGGGCAGGGCGAAGCGCTTGCCCTTGGTGCCGGCGGACAGCAGATGGGCGCCCATGGAAGCGCACTGGCCGATGCAGTAGGTGACGATATCGTTCTTCACGAACTGCATGGTGTCGTAGATGGCCAGACCTGCAGTGACGCTGCCGCCGGGGCTATTGATGTAGATCTGGATGTCCTTATCCGGGTCCTCGCTCTCGAGGAAGAGCATCTGGGCGACGATGGCGTTGGCCACGTTGTCGTCGATGGCCGTGCCCAGGAAGATGATGTTGTCCTTGAGCAGGCGCGAGTAGATGTCGTAGCTGCGCTCGCCGCGAGGGGTCTGCTCGATGACGATGGGTGGATAGTAGCTGCTGGGCATGGGCCCTCCTGCGGTGGAACAGAATAGCAAGAAGGCGCCGAAAGGCGCCTTCTCCTTGACAGAATGAACGCAGACTACTTCTTTGCCGTGGTGGTCTTCTTTGCCTTCGGCTTTTCCTCGGTTTCGGCATCTTTGGCCTTGGCCGCTTTCTTTGGCTTCGCTTCGGCAACTTCTTCGGCCTTGGTGGCACCCCTTTTTGTCGATTTGGGCGCATCGGCTTCGTGGTCGTGATCGTGATCACAGTCGGGGCCGTGGACATGGTCGGTGGTGGCCACTGCGACGGGCTCGCCGCCCTCCTGGCCCTCCAGATCGCCACCTTCCACACCGCCGGCGTCGAAGCGGTTCACGGGGAGGCCGGCCTCCCGCTTGCGCTCCAGCTCGACCAGGGCCTCGAAGGCTTCCTTGTCCAGCAACTCCTCGGTAACGGTGGCGGTGGTGAGCAGGTGGCTGAAGATGCGATCCGTGCGGAGCCGGCCCTTGATCTCGGTCACGTTGCCGCGGCGCTCCAGTTCGGCCTTGAAGGCTTCGAAGGGCTGCTGGACCTGGTTTTCTGCCATGTAGGCGCGGATCTCGGCGTCGATGTCCTCATCCGGCACCTCGATGGACTCGGCATTGCCGATGGCCTGGAGCAGGTAGCCGCTGCGGACCGCCCGCTCGGCCTCGCTGAGTCGGTACTGGCGGTACGCCTGCCAGTTCACCTTCTTGGGGTCCATACCCTGGCGGGCCACGTGCTGGGCGAATTCCTGGCAGTAGTCATCCAGCTGCAGGACCACCATGGAGCGAGGCACTTCGAAGGGGGCGGCCTCGAGCAGGGTGTCGAGCATGGTCCCCTGGAGCCGGGACAGGGCGTCGCGCTCCGCGGCCGCTTCGAGATCCTTCCTCACTTCCGCCTTGAGGGTGTCGAGGTTCTCGAAGTCACCGAGGTCCTTGGCGAACTCGTCACCGAGGGCAGGCACTTCCTTGCGGCGCAGGTCCTTGACCTGGACTTCATAGGCCAGGGACTTGCCCGCTAGGACCGTATTGGCCTCGTCGGCGGGATGGGTGAGGGTGAAGGACTTCTTCTCGTCCACCTTCAGGCCGATCAACTCGGCATCGAAAGGGCGGGAGCTGTCGATCTCCAGCTTCTGATCGGAGTAGGTCTGGGCCTTGAGACCCTGGGGCTTCACGCGGATATCGCACGTGGCGACTAGGCCCTCGGCCACAGCACCGTCTTCTACCGGCAGGAACTTGGTGGCCCGCTGACGCAGGGCCTCCAGGTTTTCAAGGACAGCGGCCTCATCGATGCTCCGCTTCTTCTTTGTCAGGACCAGGGTTTTGTACTCTGGCAGGGCGACCACGGGAGCTACGTCGAACTGGGCCCGGAACACCGCGTCGGTGCCCTCTTTCAGGTCCAGCTTCTCGATCGACGGATGGGAGATGGGCTGAGCGCCAGTCTCCTGGGCGGCTTTCCAGAAATGCTTTTCCACCAGCTGCTGGGCGACGTCGGACTGGATCTCCTTGGCGTACTTCTGCATGAGCACCGGCCGGGGGGCCTTGCCGGGCCGGAAGCCGGGAATCCGGACCTTGGGCGCGATCTTGGCCACCACCTCGTTGAAGGCGGCGGTCACCTCGGAGGCGGGAACCGTCACTTCGACAGCTTTGCGTGTGGAAGATTGGTGATGCAGGGTGGCGGGCATGGATGCTCCAAGTTGCAGTTCTTGTTCTTCGTTTTCTCCAGCTTTTCTTGCTCCAAAATCGCCGCAGGCGATTTTGGAGTGTTGACTCGGGCACTTCCTGTGCCCTCGCCCTTCGGGCGGCAATCGCCTTTCGGCGGTTCCGTCCTATTTGCCACTCCTGGCAAATGGTGCGAACGGTCGGACTCGAACCGACACGGTGTGAACCGCTGGAACCTAAATCCAGTGCGTCTACCAGTTCCGCCACGCTCGCAAAGCCGAATTGTCAAATTGGTGGTGCGCCCAGAGCGACTCGAACGCCCGACCCTCAGGTTCGAAGCCTGATGCTCTATCCAGCTGAGCTATGGGCGCGCACCGAATCCCCTAGTCTACCTGGAACGCCCGGGCGCTTCGACCCCAAGGTTGGACGGATAGAGCACGGCTTTGGAGAGTCAGGCTCAATCCTGCAGGCACCAGGCATCTTCAGCCCCGTTCCGTCTGAGTCGGGCGAGGGCCAGATCATCCAGGCCCATGCTCCTGGCCGCAGTAGTCTCGGTGCCCAGGTCGCAGGGGATCACTCCAGGGTCGTCGGTGCCCAGGGCGCAGCGCACCCCGGCCAGAAGCATCCGGGGCAGGGGATGGGGCTGCACATCCATGGCGAGGGCCCGGTTGGAGCTGGGGCAGACATCCACGGGAACACGGCGCCCGGCCAAGAGTTCCAGGATGGCATCATCGGCCCGGATGCCATGGATGATGCGAGCCACACCACCTTCGAGGACTGCCTCGCGAACGTTGGACCCTGGGCCATTCTCTCCGGCATGAGCCGCGCAGCGCAGACCAGCCGCCCGGGCCCGGTCGAAGACGGGCGCCCAGTCCCGGAAGGGGCAGCCTTCCAGGCCGCCCGTGGAGAAGCCCTTCACGAAGCCGGGCAATCCGGGTAGGACCAGATCAAGGACCGCATGGCCATGCTTCGGTCCGAAGTGGTTGACCGCGTCCAGCACCAGGCAGGCGTGGAGGCCCGTGGCCGCTGCGTCGGAGAAGCCTTCCTCCACGCCAAGCCAGAAATCATCGAGGGTGAGCTGCCCGCGGTGGACCACGAGAAAGTGCGGGGAGGCCCACAGGTCGAAGCCGCTGCCACCGGCTGCCAGCGTGCGCCGAGCCACGGCCAGGACCGCCTCCCGCACGGCCTCGCGGCTGTCCAGCAGAGCAGCGCCGAACAGGAAGGCCTCGATGAAGCCCTGGAACGGAATGGCCGCTCCGGACCAGAGGGCTTCCAGGCTGGCGGGAAGAATCTGGCCGCGCCGATCCGCTTCGCGGCGGACCCAGGAGGGATCCAGCGATCCTTCGAGGTGCGTGTGGCGATCGATGAGGGGTGGGGTGAGCGGTGGATTCACTCGGACATTATGCTCGACACCCATGGTTACTCTCCTTTCAGGCTGGCTCGGTCAGACGTGAAGTCCGGGCCAACCGGGTCGCTATGCTCACCCTCGCCGGATCCTCGCTCGCCAGGCTGCCTGCTCGGTCACGCGGGTGACTGGGGCCAACCTGAGCGCGATGCTCACCCTCGCCGGATCCTCGCTCGCCAGCCTGCCTGCTCGGTCACGCGGGTGACTGGGGCCAACCTGAGCGCGATGCTCACCCTCGCCGGATCCTCGCTCGCCAGGCTGCCTGCTCGCTCACGCGGGTGACTGGGGCCAACCTGAGCGCGATGCTCACCCTCGCCGGATCCTCGCTCGCCAGGCTGCCTGCTCGGTCACGCGGGTGACTGGGGCCAACCTGAGCGCGATGCTCACCC
>CAISFO010000046.1 GCA_903884655.1 uncultured Holophagaceae bacterium
AGTTCTGAATCTGACCGCGAAGCGCGTCCAACTGCTCCGGCGAGGGTTCCTTCTTTGGCTTTACCACGGGGCCTCCATTGACCCCACGAGCCTATCGGCCATCAACCAACGCGGTCACGCACGCTTGCCGGAAACACACCAACCTCAAGGCCCCCCGTTCGCGGGAACTCATCCTTGGCTACCGCCACGAGCTTGATGGGCAATCCTTCACCGCCAACCTCATCCGGCGGTGGACCGACCAGTTCATTGACGACATCTGGTATGGGAACGGCATGGGCCCCGGCCTGGCGAAGATCGTCATTGCCAACGATCCCAGTGGCCGCCAGGACTACTACGGGCTGGAACTCACCTACCGGCGCACCTTCCAGAACGGGCTTTCGGTCGGCGGGAACCTCACCTGGGCCAGGACCCTGGAAAACCAGGGCGAGACCAATGGGGCAAGCAGCGCCTCCTCCCCCGCCCACAATTTTGGCAACCTCATTCCAGATTCTCAGCTCCAGCCCTACGGCCCGGCGCCCAACCTGGACCGCACGGTCATGGCCAACCTGGATGCCACCTACCAGTGGAACCTGGGCCCTGGCCAGGCCAATGTGGGCTTGATCGGGACCTACAAGGGGAAGAGCACTCCAGGCTTCCCCCAAGGCTTTGCCCTTACTCCAGCTGCCGTCCAAGCCCAGGGCTACGCCCCCTACTACTACCGGCAGTTCCCGGAATTGGGCCCGCAGCGGGATCCCAGCTATTACTCCTTCGACCTCCAGATGGGCTACCAGTGGAACCTGGCCCAGAAGGTCAAGCCCTACCTGAAGCTGAACGTCCAGAACGTGCTCAATCAGATGGCTCCGGTAGGTCGCCAGTGGTCTGGCAATGTCGTCGACCCAGGCGGCAATCCGTACCCCGCTGACGGCACCCTAGCCAGCAACAAGTTCCTGCCGGACCCCACGTACGGCAAGCCCGGCATCTACCAGAACCCACGCACCATTCAGCTCGTGGTGGGTTGCCGCTTCTGAGCTGACTCAAGCGCGCCGCCTACTCGGGCGGCGCGCCTGATTTTTGGTTGGGCATTTCGGGATTACCACCAAGAGCTGGTCCCCCGGGCCGAACCTCAATCGATGCAAGCCTGACTTCGGCTGTTGCCATGACCTTTGAGCGCCGCCGACCCCGGCGGCGCACCTCGTTCTTCGTGCTAAATCCTCCGGAAGTCCCCATGCCGCTTCGTCTCCCGATGCAACCACGTCTGCCCGGCCACGTCCACCCGATCTCTGGCTATCGCGACCCGCAGTCCCATCCCAGGTTGTATCTGGTTCCACTTCCGTGTCCGAATGAGTGAAGCCCCGCTGGACTCCTATACTGCTGGCATGCCCTCCAAGCGGTTCTTCAAGCCCAAGGCCCCGTTCCTCCGCCGGCTGCTCCAGTCGCGGCGTTTCCCCCCGCAAACCATCTCCACCATCCTCCTGGCTCTGGGCTGGGCCATGATCTGCGCCACCCTGGCGATCCTGCCCAGGCTCTGGGTGAATGGGCGAATGACTCAAGCTGCCCAGGCCATGTTCGACCAGGGACACCAAACCGGCCACCAGGTCGTGGACCACTGGGCCAAGGCCATGGCCCTCCCGGATTTCCGGAGGGGCGACGAAGCTGACTTGCGCGAAACCCTGGATGGAGATCCACTGGTGCGGGCTCTGGTGGACCTGGACCATGACGCGGTATGGATTCGGGAACAGAACCGGATGGTCCGGGTCCACGATCCCCAGGAGGCGGCCCTGCTCAAAGGCTGGGCCAGGGACGCCCGGGCCTCGGGCAAGCCGCACTGGCTCCCGTTGAGTGACCCAAAGGCCCTGGAAGAATCCAGCCTCGTGCTGCCCAGCGGCAGGTTCTGGGAAGTGAAGACCTGGCGTCCCGGCAGCCCGGAGGTGGAGCATTTTCTTCGCCCCATCCTGGGTCTCCATTCCAAGGTGCGATTCGGCATCATTCATTGGAACAAGGGAGTGAAAGAGGAGTACGGGGTTCCACCTGCTCCACGCCCCACTCCGCCACCCGACAGCCTGCAGACCAACGGGGAACGAGCTTGGGCGAATTACCAGTGTCTGGGCGCGCTCTTCGGGGTGGCCTGGTCTGCTGGCATTGCCCCCACTCCGGAAGAAGAAGCCCGCCTGACGCTGATGAAGCTGAGGTGGACGCGCCTCGCCTGGACCCTCTATGGCTTGACAGTCGTGTTGAGCGGCCTGGGCCTCATGCTGTATCTCCATGCCCGCCACCGGGAACACCTGAAGGCTGATCGTCTGGCCGCCCTCGCTCACAGCCTCAAGACGCCCTTGGCCATCCTCAAACTGCGCTGCGACACCGCACGGAATGTGAACTTGCCCGGAGCGCAGCGGGAGGCCTACCTAAGCAGCATCGGGGATGAGGTGGATCAACTGGTCGAGGTCATCGAGGCGGGCCTGGAATCCATCCGCCCCAAGTTGAGCCGCCCAGCCCTCGACCACATCAGCCAGGAATTCTTCGACCGATTGGAGGAGGACCTGCGGGCAGCCTTTGAGGATGCCGAGCGGGACATGGGCCTCCAGGTCAGGACCCCCACCTTCCTGGCCAATGAGCAGGCCCTCCACGCCGCGCTTTCCACCTTGCTGGAGAACGCCCTCATGCACGGCCATGGTGCGGTGGAGCTGCGGGTGGAACGGCGCAACAACCTGGTGGCCATTCAGGTGCGGGACCATGGGCCCGGTGTAGACCTCGATCGCCTGGATGACATCTTGGGAGGCAGCAGGCTGGTCCGGCCACCACAGAAAGCCACGGGATCCTACCGCAGCCAGGGCCTCGGGCTGTTCCTGTTGGCTCAGCTGGCGGAACGAGAAGGGTGGGGTCTGCTATTCCAGTCCGAGCCAGGGGTCGGCTTCTCGGCGGTGGTGGAGATCCGCCAGTAGGGCGCTCTCGGCACGCCAGGGGGATGGCGGTTGCGCTGCCTCCTGGAGACGTGCAGAGACCCGGGGAAGTGTCTTGCCATGATCGGATCGTGCATATGCGCGACGTGGGGGAAGGTGAGCTGCGGAGAATCACGCGTTGGAGGCCTGGAATTGGGACCAAGCGAGTACCTTAATTATTAATAATAAATAAATTATGCAATCAATTAAGAACGATAATTTGCACAATAAAAATCATCACAATCTTCATTGAATGTCACCGTGCGTTTCTCTGGAGACCTGAGAATCTGGTAGCTCGGGATCCTCTTTGAGAGAGCCCGGGCTACTTCTCAGAACGCACCTTCCCCGCACCATCGGCCCTGCCACGAGGATTTCATGACCCTGACCCGCCTGTTCGCCTGCCTCGGGATTCTGGGATGCCTCGCCACCTCCGCCGCGGCCTTTGAGCCCGACCGGGATGTGCTCGTGGCCTTCAGGAAGGGGGCGGTGCAGCTGACCGTGCCCCCGGGCGCCCACCTCAAGAAATCCTTCACGGAAGTCACGCTGGTCTCCAAGCCCGGCAGCCTCAAGGTGGGGCCGCTGCCCAAGGCGGATGCCAAAGATGAGCTCGACGAGGACATCTACCACGGCACCATCACCATCCCGGTGACGGGTGAAGGGCTCGCAGGGGAGGTGAGCCTGGAGGTCCAGTACCAGCCCTGCACCGAAGGAGTCGGGGGCGTTTGTTACCCCCCCACGATCCAGACGCTGAAGGTGAAGGCCGCCGAGATCCCCGCATCCACAAAGAGTCCCGTCAAGGTCGCTGCCGCGCCCATGGCCGCGCCTAAGGACGACGCACCGCCAAAATCCGTTGAGCCGGTCCCCGAATCTGGGCCGGCTGTTCCCGTATCGCATGCGCCTGTGATGGTGGGCCCGCCCACGGCGCCCCAGGCGCCGGCGCCCAGGCAGGGCCTGCTGCTGGGCCTCCTCCTGGTGTTCCTGGCGGGCCTGGGCGCCAGCCTCACGCCCTGCGTGTACCCGATGATCCCCATCACCATGGCCATCATCGGCACCAAGGGCAGCGGCAAGGGCCGGGGCTTCCTGCTGTCGCTCTCCCTGGTGCTGGGCATGGCGGTGACCTACACCGCGCTCGGCGTCTTCGCGGCCATGAGCGGCGCCACCTTCGGCTCCTTCGCGCAGAAACCCGCGTTCCTCATCCCGGTCTCGGTCCTCTTCGCCCTCTTCGCCCTCAGCCTGTTCGGTGTCTTTGAACTGGACCTGCCGCAGGGCCTCAAGGCGAGGCTGCAGGGCGATGGCCCCCGGAAGGGGTTCGGCGGCGCCTTCATCATGGGCCTCGTGCTGGGCCCCCTGGCGGCGCCCTGCGTGGGACCCATCGTGGCCTCGGTCCTGGTGGGCATCGCCCAGCAAGGCCAGGTGTTCCTGGGCGGCCTGCAGCTCTTCGTGTTCTCCCTGGGCATGGGCGTGCTGTTCATGGCGGTGGGTACCTTCTCCTCGGCCCTGCCGCGCTCCGGTGACTGGCTGACTCAGCTGAAGCACATCATGGGCGTGGTGGTGCTCGGCTTCGCCGCCTGGAACATCCGGCTGCTGGCCCCCGAGTGGCTGAACGCCGCCCTGTGGATGGGGGTGCTCCTCGTGGCCGCCGTCGTCCTTGGCGCGTTTCGCTCCACCGACGAACTGGGCAAGGGCCTGCAGAAGGGTGTGGCGCTGGTCCTGCTGGCGGTGGGCGTCCTGCTGGGAGTCAAGGCGGTGGAAGGCGGGCTGGACGTCCAGCTGCTCCCCAAGGGGAGTGGCACGGTCCAGGCCGAGGTGGCCCCCAGGCTGTGGATCGAGAACGATCTGGAGGGTGCCCAGAAGCGGGCCAAGGCCGAAGGGAAGCTGCTCCTGGTGGATACCTACACGTCCTGGTGCGCCCAGTGCAAGGAGCTGGACCACAAGACCTGGCCCAGCCCGCAGGTCACAGCCTGGATCCAGGCCAACGCCATCGCCGTGCGGGTGGATTGCGAAAAGGGCCGCCCTGATCTGCAGAAGGCCCTCGACATCAAGTCCTATCCCACCGTCATCCTGCGGGATGGCGAGGGCCGCGAGCTGCGCCGCACCTTTGGGTTCATCGAGGCCGACGCCATGCTCGCCTGGCTGAAGGGCCACTGAAGCCGGTCGGTCACCGCAGGCTCCCAAGGGTCGTTGCCGGGGCCTGCACCTCTCCCGCCCCGCTCGGGGGAATGGGGCGGGAGAGTGCCCCCACCAACTCAAGGAACCACCATGACGCCTAGCTACCACCGCCTCGTCATCCTCGGCACAGGCCCGGCGGGCTATACGGCCGCCATCTATGCCGCCCGGGCCGGTCTCAACCCGCTTGTCTTTGAGGGGGCCCAGTCCGGTGGCCAACTCACCCTGACCACGGAGGTGGAGAACTTCCCGGGGTTCACCACGGGCATCGCAGGCCCCACTCTCATGCAGGAGATGCGCGAGCAGGCCCTGCGCTTCGGTGCGAACATCAGGGCGGAAACCATCACCAGTGTGGATCTCACGGTGCTCCGCCCCTTCGAGCTCAGCACGGAACAAGGTGCCTACCAGGCCGAAGCCCTCATCATCGCCACCGGCGCCTCGGCGAAGTGGTTGGGCCTGGGCAAGGACCTGGAGCTGAGCCGCAGTGGCGGGGGCGTATCCGCCTGTGCCACCTGCGATGGCTTTTTCTACCGAGGCAAGGAGATCGCCGTGGTGGGCGGGGGCGACACGGCCCTGGAGGAGGCGCTCTACCTCACGAAGTTCGCCAGCCGCGTGCACCTCATCCATCGGCGGGATGCCTTCCGCGCCTCGAAGGCCATGCAAGGCCGGGTGCTGGCCCATGAGAAAATCCAGCTGCACTGGAACAAGGAGATCTACCGGCTGCAGACGGTTTCCTCCGAGAACGCCTTCGGCGAGAAGGTGGAGAAACTGGCTTCGTTGATCCTGAAGGACACCCAACATGGCAGACCGTCTTCCCTGCAAGTGGAGGGACTCTTCGTCGCCATCGGGCACCAGCCGAACACAGGCCTGTTCAGGGGCCAGCTTCCCATGGACGAGGCGGGCTACCTGCTAGTGGAGCAGGGCTCCGCCCGGACGGCCGTCCCAGGCGTCTTCGCCGCAGGCGACGTGGCGGACCCCATCTACCGGCAAGCTGTCACAGCCGCGGGCAGCGGCTGCATGGCCGCCATGGATGCCGAGAGATGGCTCGTTGATCCTCCTGGTTTTTCCCGAGCGAGAGCATGATTCAACCAACGTTGGCCTTTCAATCCACTCCGGCCATCACTGTTGGGGCTTTCCTCCCATGCTTCGTGGCCGTGGCCATGTGGATCGGGCTGGTGGGGTATGGACTTTGGAACTTGCGCTCTCACCCCAAAGGACTCAATCCCCTTTTCTTCACCGAGATGTGGGAGCGGTTCAGCTACTACGGCATGCGGGCACTCCTCATGCTCTATATGATCGCGCCAGCCTCATCCGGGGGTCTGGGCATGGCCAAGGAGTGGGCCGGAACGGTCTACGCTCTCTATACTTTTTTCGTCTACGCTCTCAGCGTTCCTGGAGGATGGATCGCCGACCGCTTCCTCGGCCACCGCAGGGCAGTGGTCCTTGGGGCCAGCCTGATCATCCTGGGTGAGTTGGGCCTGGCCGCAGGTCCCCTCCCCCTCTTCTATGGCGGGCTGACGGCGACCGCCTTCGGTACTGGCCTGCTCAAGACCAACTGCACCAGTCTTGTGGGCCTCCTCTACAAGCAGAACGATTCCCGGCGGGATGCGGGCTTTACCCTCTACTACATGGGCATCAACGTTGGTGCTTTCATCGCCCCCCTCATCCTCGGGTTCATGGCTCAAGGCTCCGTGTTCGGGACCGCGCTCGAGACGATGGGCTTTGCCGCGAACAGCGGCTGGCGGTGGGCCTTTGGACTCACCAGTCTGGCGATGCTGGCCGGCCTCGTTCAGTTCCTGCTCAGACAGCGCATTTTAGGCGAGGTCGGCCGGCATCAGGCTCCGAAGCCCCTCATTCCACGCTCTCATCAGGCCCGGGTCCCTCTGACCCAGGAAGATCGCAATCGAATGGGGGTGGTGGCCATCCTCGTGATTTTCATCATGACGTTTTTCTTTGTCTTCGAGCAGGCGGGCACGACCTTGAACCTCTTCGCGGCTGAACATACCCGCTGCAGCTTCAGCACTTGGTCGTTCCCATCCAGCTGGTTCCAGAGCGTGAACTCCCTATGGATCTTATTGCTCGCACCTGTGTTCAGCTGGCTCTGGGTGCACCTTGGGGACAAGGAGCCCAGCAGTCCTGCCAAATTCACCTGGGGCCTTTGTTTCGTGGGAGCGGGCATGCTCCTGCTCGTGGCTCCAAGCCTCGCCTACACCGCCAATCCAGCTCTGAAAGTGTCGCCGCTTTGGCTCGTGGGTGTATACCTGGTTCAAACCCTCGGTGAACTCTGCCTCAGTCCAGTGGGTCTCAGCACTGTGTCCAAGCTCGCACCCGCCAGATACACAGGGTTGATGATGGGTGTCTTCCTCTTCGCCATTGGTCTAGGCAACATGCTCGCAGGACTCGTTGGTGGCTTCAGCGAACACTTACCGCCCGCCACCCTCTTCGGTGGCATATTCGGCATCACTACGGTCATGGCCATGGTCCTGATGATGTTAACCCCAACCATCAAACGCATGATGGGCGGGGTCCGTTGATGTGGCAGTCGCTGGGAGTGGCTGCTGGCTCGCGATCGACGCCGAGCGATGGCTCGTCGAAACAGCAGCATTCGAAAGAGGAGATCGCATGTCGAAATTGAAGGTGCTGGAAGCGGGCGAACTGGGTTCGACCATCGCGGCGGGAAGCGTGCTGGTGGATTTCGGTGCCCCATGGTGTGGTCCCTGCAAGGCCCTGGAACCTCTGCTGGTCCAACTCGGAGCGGAACTGGAAGGACGGCTGGCGGTGGTGAAGGTAGAGATTGACGCGACGCCTGGGCTGGCCATGGATTGTGGCGTGATGTCCGTGCCCACCCTCCTGCTGTTCAAGGACGGGAAAAAGCTGGCAGGTCGAACGGGAGGGCAATCCATGGATCAGCTCCGAACCTTCGTGCAGCAAGCCCTGTGACCGTACAGTAGGCACCTGCCCCAGGAGGATCCATGCTCTTCGCCGACTATCTCGCAGCCGAATGGAAGCCCGCCCTGGGCTGCACCGAGCCCGCCGCGGTGGCCTGGGCCACGGCCCTGGCCGCGGGGGTGGCCGAAGGCCCCATCACCCGGGTGCGCCTGGTCTGCGATCCCCGCATCTACAAGAACTGCTACGCGGTGGGTCTCCCCAATTCCGAAGGGAAGACCGGCATCCTCTGGACCCTGGCCATCGGCGCCAGCTTGGAGGATAGCGACCGCGGCCTGCGCAGCTTCGAAGCCACAACCCCACGGACCCTGGTCCAGGCGGCGGACTTGATGGCCCGGAAGGCCGTCCAGGTGGACGTGGACGCGCAGAAGACCAGCCTCTTCATCGACGTGACCGTGGAGCGCGAAGGTGGCACCGGCCGGGCCATCATTGAACGGGAGCACACCAATCTGACGTCGTTGGAGCGGGACGGGCAGCGGATCGCGGGGCAGGCCTCGGCCAGCGCGACCGCTGATGTGGCTTCCATCCGGGAAGCGATCGCCAGCTTGACGATCCAGGAGACGCTGGACTTCGCCCGCAGCCTCACGAGCGCGGACCGGATGGCGCTCCGTGAGGGGGTCAGCCTCAACACGGAGGTGGCCAAGGAGGGCATGCAGCTGTTACCCGAAAAGGTCGTCCACGCCCTGATGAGGCACGGCCAGAGCCGGGCCGAGCTCTACGTCAACGCCGGGGTCACGGCCCGCATGTCCGGTGTGACCAGGACAGTCATGACGCTGGCGGGCTCCGGCAACAAGGGGATCACCGTGTCCATCCCGGTCTGGCTCCGGGGCCGGGAATCCGGCCAGGCGGAGGACCGGATCGACGAAGCGCTGGCCTTCGCCTGCCTGCTGACGTCGGCCACCACCCACCACCTGGGCACGCTGTCGGCGGCCTGCGGCTCGGCCATCGCTGCGGGCGCCGGCATCGCCGCCGGGCTGGTGCTGCTGGAGGGCGGAGGCGCCCACCAGGCGGGCCTGGCCGTGAGCAATGTCGTGGGCACCCTCGCCGGCATGATCTGCGATGGGGCCAAGGTGGGCTGCGCCATGAAGACAGTGACGGGGGTGGAAGCCGCCTTCCGCGCCGCCGAGTACGCCATGTCCGGCCAGGGCATTCCCGCCACCAACGGCATCGTGGGCCGGGATGGCGAAACCTCCCTCATCTATCTGGGCCTCGTCGTCTCCCGGGGCATGGCCAACGTGGACGCCGAGATCCTGGACATCATGCAGAAAAAGCTGAAGGAACCTTGAAGCCGCCCTGGCCCTGGAGCTGGAGGGCCGAAATTCAACCTCGTTTGCCCTTTTCACGAGAGGCACCATGATCCACCGCAACGCACGATCCCTTGCCGTGGCCTCGATGGCCGTGGCGGTCCTGAGCGCCCAGACCATTCCCGTCCAGGAGCACACCCTGTCCAACGGCATGCGCGTGCTGCTGGTAGAGCGGCACGACGAG
Source organism: uncultured Holophagaceae bacterium (assembly GCA_903884655.1). Lineage (GTDB taxonomy): Bacteria > Acidobacteriota > Holophagae > Holophagales > Holophagaceae > Geothrix. The sequence goes on from CAISFO010000046.1 coordinate 9,516, forward strand.
CCCACCATCGCGGCGGGCTGGGTGGCCCGGGTGGGCAGCGCCAACGAGCACCCCGGCATGACCGGCATCGCCCATCTCTTCGAGCACATGATGTTCAAGGGGACCCTCACCATCGGCACCCGCGACGCCAGGCGTGACGCGGAGCTGAACGTGGCCCAGGACCAGGTCCAGGTCCAGATCCGGCAGGAGCTGGATGTCCTGCGGGAGAAGCAGCGCCGGGGCGAGATCGCCGACCTGATGGATCCCAAGGCCCGGACGCCCCGGCTGCAGCGGCTGCTGGGCGAGTTCGACGGGCTGGTGAAGGAACAGCGCGCCCTGATCGTCAAGGACGAGCTGGACAAGCTCTACAAGCAGGCAGGTGCCCGGGGCATGAACGCCAACACGACTTCGGACCGGACCTTCTACCACATCGATGTGCCGGCCAATAAGCTGGAGCTCTGGGCCTGGCTGGAGTCGGACCGCCTGAAGAACGCCGTCTTCCGGGAATTCTACTCCGAGCGGGATGTGGTGCTGGAGGAGCGTCGCCTGCGCACGGACGCCACGCCCACCGGCAAGGCCTTCGAAGCCTTCCAGGCCCTGCTGTGGAAGGCCGTTCCGTACACCTGGCCCGTCATCGGCTGGATCAGCGACATCACTCAGCTGAACCGGGAACAGGCCAACGCCTTCTTCGCCACCTATTACGCCCCCAACAACCTGACTGCGATCCTGGTGGGCGATTTCCAGAGTGCCGAGGCGTTGCCCCTGCTGGAGCGCTACTTCGGCCGCATCCCAGCCAATCCGAAGGGCGTGCCCCAGGTCATCACGCAGGAGCCACCCCAGATCGCCGAGCAGCGCATGAGCGTCGAAGTGGAGGCCAACCCCATGCTGGTGGCCGCCTACAAGGCCGTACCCGGGGTGCACAAGGACGCTGCGGCGCTGGATGTGCTGGGCGCGGTGCTGAATGGCCAGTCAGGGCGTCTGCACAAATCACTGGTGCTCAACCAGAAACTGGCCACCTCAGCTGGAGCCGAGCTGAACGGCATGAAGTTCGGCGGCATCTTCTACCTCGAGGCCATGCCTGTGCCGGAGCGCCAGCCTGAGGATGTGGAGCCTGCGCTCTATGCCGAGGTGGAGAAGCTGGCTCGGGAGGGCGTGTCGGAGCATGAGCTCCAGAAGGTGAAAAACCAGGTCCAGGCCGAGGCCTTCACGCGCATGGAGAACACAGGCAGACTCCGTGACGCCCTGGCCGAGGCCGAGGGGGCCGGCACGTACCGGGATTACCTGGAGGAGACGGCCCGTCTACAGGCCGTGACCAACGAGGACGTCCAGCGGGTCGCCCGGACCTACTTCACCAAGGAAAACCGCAACGTGATGCTGGTGCACCGCAAGGCTACGCCGCAGGGGGGCAAGTGATGTTCAAGGGTATCTTCCTCGGCCTGCTCGCCACTGGCGCGATGCTAAGCAGTCAGCCCATTCCGGCGCGGCCGGAGCAGCTCAGCTTCCCGCCCCTCACCTTCGCCGCCCCGCGCACGAAGGACTACGTGGCCACCCTGAAGAATGGCATCCAGGTCTATCTCGCGGCGGATCCCCAGGGGGTGCCCTTCGTGCGCCTGAAGGTGCTGATCAAGGGCGGCCGGTACCTGGAGCCCAAGGGCAAGGCGGGCCTCGCCGAGCTCACCGGCTCCCAGTGGCGCCTGGGCGGCACGCTGAAGACCCCGGCGGAACAGCTCGATGAACGCCTCGAATTCCTGGCGGGCAGCATCAGCAGCGGGTTGGGCGACACCAGCGGCAGCCTGGACCTGCAGGTCATGGAGAAGGACTTGAAAGAGGGCCTCGATCTGTTCATGCAGGTGCTGCTCGAGCCCGCCTTCGCCGAGGACCGGCTGGTCCTCGCCAAGCAGAATGCCCTGCGGTCCCTCCAGGCCCGGAATGACCAGGTCCCCGCCATCGCCGGCTACCAGATGGGCTACCTGCTCAACGGCGAGGGGCACTTCACTACCGCGCACATGACCGCCGCCAGCCTGGCGGCCATCACCCGGGAGGACCTGCGGGCCTTCCAGAAGCGGGTGCTCCACCCCGCCAATCTGGTGGTCGCCGTGTCGGGCCGCTTCGAGAAGGAGGCCATGCTGGCCCTGCTGAACCGCACCCTGGGCGCCCTTCAGCCGGCCAGGGAAGCCCAGGCGAGCCCGAAGGTCCCAGTGCCAGATGGGGTCCGCACTCCCGGCATCTATGTGGTGGACAAGGACGTGCCCCAGAGCATGGTGCAGCTGGCCATCCCCGGCCTGCGGCGCACGGATCCGGACTGGCACGCGGTGGTGGTGATGAACCAGATCCTGGGCGGGAGTGGCTTCACCAGCCGCCTGATGAAGAAGCTGCGCTCGGACGAGGGCCTGACCTACGGCGTGGGCACCGGCTTCAGTCCGGGGACCTACTGGAAGGGGGACTTCACCTGCAGCCTGCAGACCAAGAACCGCTCCGTGGCCTACGCCCTGGACCTGATCCTCAAGGACATCGACCGGATCAAGCGCGAGCCCGTGTCCGACGAAGAACTGAAGGTCATCCAGGACGGCATCGTCCTCGCCTTCCCCTCGGACTGGTCCAACCGGCAGGCCGTGGCCACCCGGTTCGCCAGCGAGCAGCTCGCGGGGTGGCCCGTGGACTGGTGGGCGGACTACCGGGAGAAGATCCAGGCGGTCACGAAGGCCGAGGTCCAGCGCGTGGCCCAGACATACCTGGATGCGAACCGGGCCGTGATCCTCGTGGTGGGCAAGGCCGGCGAGGCCGAGGCCGGGGATGAAAAGGACCACCCGGGCCTGCTCAAGGACGTGACAAAGCTGCCCCTCAAACGCCTGCCCCTGCGGGACCCCCTCACCCTTCAGCCACTCCCCTAGGCGGGTTCCAGGGGGCGGCTGCTAGGCGTGGGCACTCGATGGCACCCGGCCCGACCGGCGCTTCCAGCCGGCGGCGATCTCCCGCACGCCCTCGATGGCGGCGTCGATGTGCGCCTCGTGGTTGAAGGGGCCGATGCCGAAGCGGACGGCGCCATGGAGGGCGGCCGTGCCCAGGTGCTCGTGCACCATGGGCGTGCAGTGCAGCCCGGTGCGGCAGGCGATGTTGTGGTCCACGTCCAGCATGGTGCCCACGTCGGCCGCCTCCATCCCCTCGATGTTGAAGGAGAGCACGCTGATGCGCTCCCGGCCCGGGAGGTCCTCGGCGCAGTAGAGCTTCACGCCGTCGATCTCCCGCAGGCCATCCCGCAGCTTCGTCCACAGGGCCATCTCGTGCCGGTGGATGGCGGGGATCCCCAGCTGGTTCACCCACTGCACCCCGGCATGCAGGCCCGCGATGCCCGGCAGATTCGGGGTGCCGTACTCCATGCGGTAGGGGTACTCGTCGAGGTGCTCCCGCTGGAGGCTTTTCACGCCCGTGCCCCCGGCCCGGGTGCGCCGGAGCTCCACGCCTTCGCGGACGTACATGCCGCCGATGCCCATGGGGCCCATGAGGCTCTTGTGCCCCGTGAAGCAGAGGATGTCGGCGTTCAGCTCATCCACCTTCACGGGTACCATGCCCGCGCTCTGGCTCACGTCCAGGATGAAGCGAATGCCCCGCTCCCGGCAGGCGGCGCCGATACGGGCCACATCCTGCACGGTACCGATCACGTTGGAGGCATGGTTCATGACACAGGCCTTCGTGTCCAGGCGGAAGCGTCGGATGACCGCGTCGGGATCCACGTAGCCGGTCTCGTCGAAGTCCACCCAGTCCACGGGGCTGCCTTCCTGCTGCAGCTTCCAGAGGGGCCGGAGGGTGGCGTTGTGCTCCAGGTGGGTGGTCACGACGTGGTCACCGGGGTTGAGGCTGCCCCAGATGGCCAGGTTGAGGGCATCGGTGGAGTTGTAGCCGAACACCAGCCGATTGGAATCCGTGCCTCCGAAGAATTCGCAGAGCAGGTGGCGCGTGTCGTCCACCAGGGCGCCCGCTTCCAGGCAGAGGTCGAACCCGCTGCGACCGGGGTTCACGCCGGCGGAGCGGTAGAAGGTGTCCATGGCGAGATACACCTCCTGGGGCTTGGGGAAGGAGGTGGCCCCGTTGTCGAGGTAGATGAGCTTCACTTCGGGGGGGATCGGGAGATTGAGAAGGGTCATGGCAGGACCTCCGCGGAATGGGGCGTGATGAGGGCGGCCGCGACGAGTTCCGCCACGGTCTTGACCTGGACCTTCAGCTGATATTCCTTGTTCAGCTCGCCGAGCTGGTCGATGCAGTTGTGGCAGGGGGCCGCGACCACCTTCGCCCCTGTGGCCTGGATCTGCCGGGCCTTCACGCCGCCGGCCTTGAGCCGCCGGTCCCGGTACTGCGACATGGCCAGCTGGCCGCCGCCGCCACCGCAGCAGTAGTTCTCCACGCCGTGGGGGGCCATTTCGACAAAGTGGGCCACGGCCTTCCGCAACACCCGGCGCTGGGGTTCCAAAATGCCGCCGTGCCGCACCAGGTTGCAGGGATCATGGAGCGTGACAGGCAGGGGGTTGCGGGAGGGATCCACCTGGAGGCGGCCTTCCGCCAGGTACTGGTCCATGAGCTCCAGGATGCTCACCACCGGGAACGGGAAGGCTTTCTTCAGCCACTCCGGGCCCATCCACCGGGCGCTCTGGTAGCCGTGGCCGCATTCGCCGATGACCAGCACCTCGCAGCCCAGCCTCGTCATCGCATCGCTGAGGTGGGTCACGATGGCCGCGGCCTGGTCATCCTCGCAGGTGAAGAGGGCGTAGTTGGTGAGATCCCAGCCCCCATCGCTGGCCAGGGTCCAGTCCTCGCCCGCCGCCCAGAAGACCTTGGCGCTGGCCTGCAGGGACAACGGGAAGAACTTCGCCTCCCGGGGATTCACCGTGAAGAGGCAGCGGGCGCCCTGCTTGTCGAGGGGGATCCGGGCCTCCGGATCGCCGGTTTCCGCCTGCAATTCCTCTTCCATCCACTGGACGGTCTCGACCCACTCGTCGCGTTCGATGGCCATGTTGTTGCCGTGGACCAGGCTGTTGGCCACGCTGGCCTGGAGGTCCTCGGGCACCAGCCTCATGGCACCGAGGGCCTTCCTGGCCGCCCGGAACAGGGTGGGCAGGGGGATGCCGATGGTGCAGTTGATGGAGCAGCGACCGCAGAGGGAGCAGCGCCCGAAGGCCGCGTCCACCCAGGCCCGGGCCATGTCCTTGTCGAAACGCTTCGCGCCCACCAGTCCAGGCGCCAGCCTGCCCATGGTGGTGAAGTGGCCCCGGAAGACGGCGGCAATCTGGTCCAGCTTCCGGGCCGGCATGTTCTCCAGCGCGGGCTCGGCCCGGTGGTAGTGGCAGCTGTCCGCGCAGAGGCCGCAACGGACGCAGGCGCTCAGGTAGCTCACCTCGGCGTCCCTGAGGCTCTGATGGAAGACCTCCAGCCCCCGGGCGAAATCCTGCGGGGTGAGGGCCTCCAGCTTCGGCTCGAGATCAGTGGACATGGCTGCTCCCGGGCGGGAAGACACCCCGGCGGCCGAAGAAGGCCCCCAGGTTTCTCCGGGCCAGGAAGAAGAACAGACAGTGGCGGATCTTCCCGAGGGGCGCGTAGAACAGCAGGAGAGCGGCACTCAGCAGCCAGGTGGTGCCTCCGAGGAGCGCCAGGCCCACGAAGGCCGTGGCCAGCAGGTTCGACAGGAAGTCATCGGGATGGGAGAGGCCGCGCAACTCCGACTGCAGCATGCGCTTCAGGAGGAGGCCGGTGCCTCCCATGGTGCCAAGGATGAGGGGCACTCGGCACAGCCACCGGAGCGAGGCAGGGAGCGGGACGCCGCAGAGGGTCGCCACCAGAAGGCCCAGGGCCGTGAAGATCCCCGCGTGGTAGGCCAGGCCCGCCAGGTAGGAAGGCAAGTGCTCGCGGACGCTCTCCTTGGCGCCCGGGCTCATGGCCCCGGTGAAGGCGTAGCGCACACCCACGGCCGGATCGCCCGCGGCGGGCGCGTGGAGCACCCGCACGCCGTAGGCGCTCGCCTGCCTGCGGAGCAGGGCCAGGCCCAGCGCGGAGCAGGCGGCTGCGGCCACGACACTGACTTCAAGGGGACTGAGCATGGGGCCCCCTAGACGCAGCCGTCGGGCTTGGGCAGGCCCGCCAGCTTGCAGGCGCCCTTGGCGGGGCCGCTGGGGAAGAGGTCGTAGATCTGCTGGAGCCGCAGTCCCGTGTTCTTGCAGACCGCGCGGACCATGGGCGCCCCCTGCTTTTCTTCGAAATGGGACCGGATGAAGCGGAGGACCGCCCAGTGCTCGTCGGACAGGGTGTCGAGCCCCTCCTCCGCCTTGGCCAGGGCCGCGGCGAGCTCCTCGTTCCAGAGGCTCGGATCCAGCAGAAAACCCTCCTCGTTCAGCGCCACCGTCTGTCCATGGAACATCAGGCTGTTCATGCACCCTCCAAAGCCGATGCGTCCCTCGGGAATCATCTCGATGGAATTTTGTGTGAGTTGAATGGAGAATTGTGTGCATGACAATCTGGCTGCCGGATCTCGAGCTCGATTCCCGTCCCGCCTACCTGGCGGTGGCTGACGCCATCGCCGCGGCGGTTCGGCGGGGTCAGCTGCGGCCCGGAGACCAGCTCCCCACCCACCGGGCCCTGGCGGACCTCCTGGGTGTGAACGTCAGCACGGTCACTCGGGCCTACCGGGAGGCCGCCCGGCGCCTCCTGGTGGGGGGCGAGGTGGGGCGCGGCACCTATGTGCTGGGGCTGGCCTCGGAGGCGGCCCTGTTCGCCTTCAGGCAGCGCCCGGAACGAGGCGTCATCGACCTCTCCTCGAACCGCCCCCCCGTGGGTCTCGCGGAGGCGGATTTCAAGGAGGGCCTGGCCAGCCTCGGGCCGAACGAATGGGGACGGTTCCTCAACTACCCGAGTCCCGGCGACACCCTGCTCCACCGCCAGGCGGCGGCCACCTGGATGGAGCGCCGGGGGCTGAGGGCCGAGCCTGAGCGCCTCCTCGTGTGCGCGGGCGCCCAGCACGCGGTGGAGACCGCGCTGGGCCTCCTCGGGGAGCACGGGGACCTGGCCTGCGAATCCCTGGTCTACCCAGGCCTGAAGGCCCTGGCCCGGCAGAGCCAGCGCCGCCTGCATCCTCTGGCCATGGACGAGGAGGGCGCCCTGCCCTCGGCCCTGGACGCGGCGAGCCGGGCGGGGCAGCGGGTGGTGGTCCTTTCCCCGACCCTCAACAACCCCACCACCGCGACCATGGGCCTGCAACGCCGGGAGCAGATCGTGGCCATCGCCCGGAAGCGGGACCTGCTCATCGTCGAGGAGGATGTCTACGGCCTGCTGCCCGAGCATGCCCCGCCGCCCCTGGCGGCCCTGGCGCCGGAGCGGGTGCTCTACGTCACGGGGCTGTCCAAGACGGTGTCACCTGGCCTGCGCCTGGGCTACCTGGCCCTGCCGCCCAAGCTCGGCGCCCGGGCCCGCGAGGCCGAGCACCACACCACCTGGTACGTCTCGCCCCTCAGCATGGCCCTGGGCACGGCCTGGCTGGAGGACGGCACGGCGTGGCGCCGCCTGCTGGCCCAGCGGCGGGAGCTGGCGGCCCGGCACCGGCTCTGCGTGTCAGGCCTGCCGCACCTCGCCTGGCGGGGGGAAGCCCACTGCCCCCATGTGTGGTTGACGGCGCCGCCGGGAGGACCGGAGCGGTTCACCCGGCGGGCCCTGGAGGCCGGCGTGGTGGTCGTGCCTGCGGAAGTCTTCGCCGCCACCCGGGGCATCCACGCGCCCGGCATCCGCATTTCCATCGGCGCCGCGCCCGATCGGGCCACGCTCAACGAGGGCCTGGCCAGGCTGGAGGCCGTGGGAGCGGCGCTGGCGAGTGGGGGCTACTGAAGGTCCGGTGGCAGATCCGCTTCCCCCCTCGGACGCAGGCGTAACCCCTTTTCAGAACGCGGGCCCTGCCTCGGCAAAGGGGCTTCAAGAGTTGTCCTGCTTGGCGCAAGCCGAAACCCCTCGCCCCGCCCTACCGCCAAGTCCAGCCCGTGAGATATGCAACTGGGAGGTGTTTACCACCCCGTACACCCATTTGGCTTTCTGGACGGTGGAAGCAGACCCTAGAACCGTCGCCCGACACCCATCCAGACGTTGGGCCCGGTGGAGTCGGTATCCGCGGTCACCGCTGGCGAAGGGGCCAAGGAGCCTGAGGCCGGTACCGAGTGCCTGAGCCGGGACCAGGAGTAGCTGGCTCCCGCCTCCAGGAACCAGGTGCGCTGCTCGGTGAGAGCCACATCCACACCCGCGCCGACCGTGAGGATCGGGAGCCATCCACGGTTGCTCACCTGGAGGGATTCATCCACGAACAGGTTGCGCAGGACGAGGGAGGTTCGATCCTGTTCATAGGCCATGCCGGCCCCCGCGATGAGGAAGGGGACCCAGCGCCCAGCCCCCCCCAGGGGACGGTACTGGAGCAACGCGAGAAGATCCGCGTACACGGTGTACTTTTGCTCGAAGGTGAGCGCCGCCTGTCCGGCAACCGTATCCACGGTGCTCGCCCCGCTGACCTTCCCCCGGGAATAGTCGACCCCGATCCCTACTTTCCACTGGGGACCCAGATCCCTGAACACCTGCATCCCCAGGTTGAGGTTCGGAATGTCGTCCCAGGTCTTGAAGGTGGCGCCAAAGGTGGTGTTGATGTCCCGAATCTGGCGGTTGGTCTCCGTCTGCTTCGGCCAGCTCTGCTGGAGGTAGGCCGTCATGGACCAGGGACCAGGGGTCTCGGCTCGGCCCGGGAAGCTGCCCACGAAGAGGCTCATGGCGAGGAGGGCCGGCACGCATGCGTGCAGGCGGCAGATTGGCATGTTCATAGCACCACCCGAGAGAGACGCATTCAACCTTCCGTGACCTGCCTGAGTTTCGCCCCCAAGGTGGCGACCTTGTAGGGCTTGGCCAGCATCCCTGCGGCACCACGGCTGAGGAGGTCCTGGACCTCTTCGTTCTCCCCATACCCGGTGCACACGATCACTGGCACCGCGGGGCTGATCTTCTGGATTTCCAGGAAGGCCTCCCGTCCATCCATCCGAGGCATCTTCAGGTCCAGAAGGATGGCGGAAAGGCGGGCGTGGTGCTCCCGGCAGGCTTCAACCGCTTCCACGCCGTCCGCAGCCGCTACCACCTCATAGCCCAGCGACTCGAGGATGGTCGTCCCCAGCTCCAGGAGAATGGGCTCATCCTCGACGAGCAGCACCACCCCGTTGCCCCGGGTCGGAGCCGTCGGGGCTGAGCCTTTCTGGGCGGTGAGGGTTCCCTTTGGCAGGAGTACCCGGAAGGAACTCCCTTTCCCCCGGGTCGAGTCGACGGAAATGGCCCCGCGATGGGCATGAATGATCCCGTAAGCCGTGGAGAGCCCCAGACCCGTACCCGATGTCTCCGACGTATTCTTGGTGGTGAAGAAAGGCTCGAACACGCGCTGCCTGATGTCCTCGGTCATTCCCATTCCCGTATCGGACACGATCAGTTCAGCGTAGATTCCGGGCGTGAGGCTTGGTTCAGCCGGCCAGGGCCCCGCCACTTCCATGGCGTGAGCGGTGATGGTCAACATGCCGGATTCGGGCATGGCTTCAATGGCGTTGAGGAGCAGGTTCACCAGCACCTGGTGAATCTGGGAGGGATCCCCATCCACAGTCGGGCACGCCGCCATGGCGATCACCACCTGTACCTTCGGGCTCATCGACGGCCGAAGCATGCTTAGGCATTCCTCCACCATGAAGCGCAGGTCGATCGCCTCGACGATGTTCTTGCCCCGGCGACCAAAGGCCAGGAGTTTCTGGGTGAGTTCCGCCGATCGGGAGGCTGCCGCGAGGATGGAACGGAGGTACTTCTGGCGTTTGGGGTCCGGCTCCCCGGTCAACATCAGGTCCGCGTAGCCCATGATGCCCCCGAGCATGTTGTTGAAATCGTGGGCCACCCCGCCGGCCAGACTGCCCAGGCTGTCCATCTTCTGGGTCTGGTGTTTCTCCTGGGCCAGGAGGCGATTCATCTCCTCGGCCTGCTTGCGCTCGGTGATGTCGCGGTGGAAGCAGAGAATGGTCTGCTTGCCGCCGGTGATGACCAGACTGGCTGACACTTCCAACGGGAAGGCATGGCCATCCTTGTGGCGGTGCTCCACCTCGATGGTGAGGGCCTCGCCGGCCAGCAACCGCCTCATCCGATCGGGGGCCAGCTCCGAGGTGCCCGGCGTGTCCAGGTCCTTCACGTTCAGGTGAAGCATCTCCTCGACGGTGTAGCCGTGCATCCGGGCCATGGCTTCGTTGACCTCAAGCAGGACGCCTTCGGAGGAAAGGGTGAAGATGCCTTCGCTCGCCCGGTCGAACTGTGCCCGGTAGCGTTCCTCGCTCGCCTTGAGCGCCTCCTCGCCCTCCTTGCGTTCAGTGATGTCATGGGCCACCCCCATGAACGTCGGCTCGCTGTCAGGGGGGGAGATGCGGCTGCCGTTGGCCCTGAACCAGCGCCAGGAACCATCCGCGCGTCGGACACGATAGGGAGGACTCGTTTCGCTCTGTCCGACGAGGAGGACCCGCGTCAGGTAGTCGAAGCAGGGTTTGAGATCCTCCGGATGGACGAACATGGAAAAGGGATTCCCCACGATCTCACTGACGGGGTAGCCAAAATGCCGCTCCCAGGCAGGGGAGGCAAACAGGAATACCCCCTGGGCATCCAGCGTGAAGATGACATCGATGGACTGCTCGATGTAGGACCGGAACCTTTCCTCGCTCTCCTGGAGCCGTGCCTCGACCTCCTTTCGCTCGGAGATGTCCCGGAAGACCCCGATGGTCTGGAGTGGACCGTCGTCCTCGCTGGACCTTGGCGTGGCGGTGACCATCAGGGTCCGCAGGACCCCATCCCCCCGGCGGATCTTCAGCTCATAGGAACTGTGCACGCCGTTCGCCCGCAGGGCTGACTGGTGGTGAACCTCCCCTTGCTGCTCGGGTGGCACGAACTCCAGCAGACTGCGGCCAACCAGCTGGCCCGGGGCCAGGCCGAAGATCTCCTCGGCGACCGGATTCACCACCAGGAACCGCTCATCGACGTCCGCCATGCCGAAGCCCTCACCCTGGCTGTTCAGCAGATCCCGGTAAAGGCGCTCGGATTCAGTGAGTCGCGCCTTCTCCCGGTAGAACCCCGTCAAGACCACCCACAACATCAGGGAACTGACGAGCAGGCTCAGGAAGTAGCCCGTGGACAGATCGATCAGCCGGTCCAAGGGCGTGAAGGAATGGAGCAGGTGCGGCCAGGCTGTTTCCGCCAGGTGCAGGCCGATGATGTTCCCCACCAGCAGGAGGAACCCCACGATGCGGGCCACCCCCGTGAATACGACCACCAGGAAGAGCGCCGGAACGAAAAAATAGAGGCCGATGCTGCCCTGGGAGCCCCCGTTGGGAAACCAGACCAGATCCAAGCCCGCGATGATCAGTACCAGGGCGGTCATCCGGTAGTAGTGCCCCCGGCGGGCGGCCCAGGCCAAGCCCAGCAGGCCCAGCGCCGGGGGGATGAGCAGTCGATTGACCCAGGGACTCAGGTGTTGGAGCAGGTTCACCGGAATGACCACGAACAGGGTCAGCAGCCCCCCCAGCAGGCAGAGCCACTGGAAGAACTGCTTTTCCAGGGGCATGGCTGGATCGTTCATCACCCATGCCTGGAGGGCTTTCCAGTGCTGCTTCAACCCATGCTCCAAGATGTGCTCCGCCCCGAAGAAACGGGCCGGGGTGCGAGCTTGCTGCAATCCCCATGTTCTTGAACCGACAACGGGGTTGGCTTACTGGTCGGCTCCCCATGGACTACTTATTGGTAGCTTCGGGATTGCCTTGAATTTCGGGGCCAAGCCGAGCGTATTGGAACTCTTCACCCCACCCTGGGGTTGCGGCAAAAAAATCCCCGGCTTGGTGACCGGGGCTGGAACCGCGTGTGTACTGGTGCCTGGAGACGGAATCGAACCGCCGACACATGGATTTTCAATCCATTGCTCTACCAACTGAGCTACCCAGGCACGAAGGACCAGGATACCAGCCGGGGCTGCATTTTCAAGTGCCGGAAGGGCCTGGATTGGTGCATCCTCAAGGATCCGACGGTTGTTCCATCGAAGAGGTTGTCATGGCCCGCCCCACCAAGAATCGCGAGATCCAGGTCCAGAAGCCCGCCCAGAGCCTGGCGCATTTCCAGTCCAAGCTGGGCCAGGACAAGGACGAGGAGGCCGGGCTGCTGAAACCCATCCTCCTGGGCGCCGCGGCCCTCGTGGCGGTGGGCCTGCTCGTGGGTGGCTGGAGCACCTGGCGGACCTCGGTCATCGAAAAGCATGAGGCCGCCCTGTCCGCCCTCCAGCTCGAGGTGGAAGGCGATGGCCTGACGCCCCTCCCCGCCCCCGAGGTCGAGAAGCGGATGAAGGAGCGCCTGGGCCGCCTGGACGCCCTGGTGGCGTCGGCCCCCTCCTCCTGCAAGGCCGCCACCGCAGGGCTGCTGTCGACCTGGCGGCTGACCCTTGAGGGCAAGGGCGAACCTTCCTCCTCCAAGGCCGAGGATGCCTGGGGGCAGCTGCGCCTGGCCCAGCGGTCCATCGCCCTCGGCCGGATCCAGGAGGCCCGCGCTCAGCTCGATCCGCTCCGGGCCAAGGCCACGCCTGCGGAACCCTGGGCCGAGGCCTTCTGGACCAGCCAGCTGGATGCCGACCGCTTGGCCGGCGACCGCGCCCAGGCCCTCAAGGATGTCGCCGACTACAAGGCTCGCTTCAAGGGCCGGGGCGATGCCTCGGCCATGGAGAGCATGCTTCAGAGCATCTGAACGGCCTGCCACGGAGGTAAAAAGGACATCGAGCAGGGAACCCGGAAGAAGAATTGGGTTCCTGAATGTCTTCTTTGAGCTTTTCTTCGTGCTCTCCTTCTCCCTGTAGTGAATCATTTCCCTCTGCTGACGATGTATCCAGAGGGAGCCCACCATGCGCATGTACGACCTGATCTACGGCAAGAAACTGGGCGGAGCCCTGTCGCCGGAGCAGATCGCCTTCTGGGTCAAGGGGGCGGCCGAAGGCACCATCCCGGACGAGCAGAGCGCGGCCCTGCTCATGGCCATCTGCTGGCGGGGCATGAGCACTGAGGAGACCCTGGCCCTCACCCTGGCCATGCGGGATTCCGGCAAGCGGCTCGACCTGTCTTCCGTGCCAGGCATCAAAGTGGACAAGCACAGCACCGGCGGCGTGGGCGACAAGACCACCCTCATCCTGGGGCCCATCGTGGCTGCCTGCGGCGTCCCCTGCCCCATGTTCAGCGGCCGGGGCCTGGGCCACACCGGCGGCACCGTGGACAAGTTCGCCGCCATCCCGGGCCTCAAGGTCGAGCTGAGCGAAGCCGAGTTCCTGCGCAGCCTGCGCGAGACCCGCTTCGCCAACTCCGCCCAGACCGCCGACATCGCCCCGGCCGACAAGAAGCTCTACGCTCTGCGGGATGTCACGGCCACGGTGGAGAGCATCCCCCTCATCACCGCCAGCATCATGTCGAAGAAGCTGGCAGGGGGTGCCGACGCCCTGGTGCTGGATGTGAAGTGCGGGCCCAGCGCCTTCATGAAGACCCCCGACGAGGCCCGCACCCTGGCCCAGAGCATGGTGGACGTGGGCATCGCCCATGGCATGCAGATCCGTGCCCTCATCACGCGAATGGACGCGCCGCTTGGCTGGGCCATCGGCAATGCACTAGAGATCATGGAGTCCGTTGAAATTCTCCGCGGTGAGCACGCCGATTCCGAATTGGCCCAGATGAGCTTCCGCCTCGCCGCCGAGATGCTGCTCATGGGTGGGGCCGCCAAGGACCTGGAAGGGGCCCTGGAGCGCGTGCGGGCCAGCATCCAGGACGGGAGCGCCTTGGCGACCCTGCGGCGCTTTGTGGACCTCAATGGTGGCGACGCCCGGGCCCTCGATGATTTCTCCCGCCTGCCCCACGCCGAGCAAGTGGTGGAAGTCCGGGCGGACCAGGATGGCTTCATCGCGGACATGGATGGACGCGCCCTGGGCCTCCTCGCCATGGACCTGGGCGCCGGACGCCGGGACCGCCACGACGTGCTGGATCTGGGGGTGGGCATCCGGGTGCACGCGCAAATTGGCTTGAGAATTACAAGAAATCAGCCCCTTTACACTGTGTATGCAAAACCCGAGACCCGAGTGGTACCCGCTGATTATCTTCAAACCCTCCGGCTGGTGCAACAAGCTCCACCGACTAGGCCTTGGCTGCTGGAAACCATAGGGTGTTGACCCTGGGTAGGTCACATTCCTTGGGGCAGGATCAAAAAATATTCAAAATATTTAGGAACTTGTCCTACGGTAACGGCAGCATCTGGATCTTTGGCTCACCTCGTCTTATGAAGTAGTCACCCTTCGCAAAGGTGTGGCGGAGCCCCCGCTTCATGAGAACAAGTGGCTGATCATTCCCTCCCCCACTGCGGCTTTGCCGCGCAATCTATAAGGAGTCCTTCATGAGTCGAACGCATACACGGCTCTGCCTCGCTGCCGTGGCCATCGCCGCTGGCAGCGGCGTGAGTGCCTATGCCCAGGACGCCGGGCCCGACTACTTCTTCAAGCTGCGAGGGCAGGCCGGCCTCAATGGCGACATGGGCCTGCGCAACGGCATGGGCATGGGCGCTGGCGCCAACCTGAAGCTCGGACCGGGCCAGCTCGGCCTGGAATTCAGCTACCTCTACAACCCCGGGAAGATCTTCCGGGCCGATATCCCCGCCAACACCATCGGGGATACCGCGAGCAACAGCGTCCTCACCCAGAAGCACCAGACCAACATGGTGGGCGTGCGTGCCAGCTACAGCATGCCCCTCCAGGACGGCTGGTCCTGGCAGGCCGGCCTCGGCCTCTATCAGACCAAGGCCCGCATGGAAACCATCGGCGACTTCCAGGCCGCCGCGACCGTGGACGGCACCTGGACCATCGTCACGGAAAAGACCGCCCTCGCCTTCCAGCCCTTCGCCGGTGTCTCCTACCAGTTCCCCGAGGCGGCCACGCTGGAGTTCAACCTCGTCTATTCCACTTACAAGACACCTGATGTGACGCCGGTCTTCGTTCCCGGGGCGGCCAACTATGCTCGAGTGCATCCTGTCTTCGGAGACAAGACGGTAAGCAACCTCAGGCTCGAAATCAACTACGTCTTCCACTTCTAGAGACCAGGAGAGCACTATGAACCGATTCAACACCGCGGCGCGGCTTTCCTCTCTTGCGCTGATCCTTGCGTCGAGCACCGCCCTGGTTGCTCAGACCTCGGAATCTGGCCAATTCGTGGGTCGCGTCACTACCAGTACTGGCAAGCCCCTTGCCGCCACCGTCACCGTCCGCGGCGAAAAGCTAATGGGCGCCCGGGTGGCCGTGGCGGATGCGGATGGCAACTTCCGCATCGCCCTGCTGCCTCCCGGCGAGTACACCCTCACCGTCACCTCGCCCAACTACCTGACGCAGAAGAACGCCACGCCGATCCGTCTGGGCCTCGGCGCCCAGCTCCGCTATGACTTCCAGCTCAAGCCCATCGCCGAGACCGGAACCGTGGTGGAAGTGCTGGCCACCAGCAGCATCGCCGACAAGAGCGACTCCAAGACGTCGGTGAACTACTCGGCCGAGACCCTGGCCATCCTCCCCGGCTTCAACCGCGGCTTCGAAGGCGGCATCGACCTCTCCCCTGGTGTCACCACCGGCGCGGGCGGCCAGAGCTACACCGCCTCGATCCGTGGCGGCAAGACCCAGACGGCCATCTACACCCTGAACGGCACTTCGGTGGGTGAAGACGTCTCCGGCATGAGCCCCCTGGGCCAGTCCAACGTCTTCTTCGTCGAGGACTCCGTCGAGGACATGCAGGTCGTGCTGTCCCCGACCCACGCCCGCTACGGCCGCACCGGCAGCGGCGTGATCAACATGGCCACCGTCACCGGCGGCAACAGCTTTGCGGGCAGCATCCGCAAGTACATCGCCCGCAACGACTGGCAGGCCGTCTCTCCTGGTGGCATCGGCCAGGCCCAGCTGCTGGCGGATGACTACGCCAACCGCAAGACCGATATCGTCATTTCCGGCCCCATCTGGAAGGACAAGATCTGGTTCGTGTATTCCACGATCATTGCACCTACCGTGGGCGCCCCCATTCCCCTCACCTTCAGCCCCAACCAGAGCCAGTGGGGCATGTACTTTGATCCAGTCGGCGACCTGGGCATGACCTGGAAGCCCGGCACCGCCCCCACCGACCCCTACGGTGTCGGCCAGCTGACCGGCTTCGACTTCAACAAGGGCAAGGTCGACAACTCCCAGACCAAGGCCACCTTCTGGCAGTACAAAATCACCGGCGCCATCACGCCAGATCACACCATTTCCTACGAAAAGAACAACAACAACAACCAGACCCAGAACGCCGGCTTCAACGGCGGCAGCACCCTGGCCAGCCTGGGCAGCTACTCGTTCCCCGAAGGTCCCAAGAACTGGTACCAGTCCATCAACTACAAGGGCGCCCTGTCCTCCAAGCTCTTCGTGGAAGCCACCGCCAGCGAGAAGCACTGGACCCACACCAACGGCCCCCTGGTGCCCTTCCCCCACGTCCGCGAGTACGTGGACGCCGGCATGATCTGGCCCTATGGCACCAATGCCAACACCACCAGCCTGGAAGACAACGCCAACAAGAGCGCCGCCGTGAACTTCAAGTACATCGCGGACCTGCACGGCACCCATGAGATCGACTGGGGCTACCAGTACTACGAGTCCCGCCACAACACCGCCGGCATCGCCGGACCGAACCTTGAGCGCTTCTATGTCTATGGCGCCACCGAGGACCCGGCCCTCCTGGCCGCCGCCGGCGTGACCACCCCGGACGTGTTCGGACGCCTGGTCGGCTTCCTGGCCGCCAACTGGCTCCCGGGTGATCCCAGCCCCAACACCCCCGGCAACGGCATCGCGCCCGGCTACCGCAAGTACATCGGCGTGGACGGCATCCATGCCAACCGGAACGTCGGCCTCTACATCAACGATGCCTGGACCCCTAACAGCCACTGGAACTTCAACGGTGGCGTCCGGGTCGAGAAGATCCGCGACACCAACACCGACGGCTCGGTGATGATCGACTACTGGTCCTCCCTGTCGCCCCGTTTCTCCATGAAGTACGACCCCAAGGGTGACAGCGCCAACGTGTTCTCCTTCAGCGCCGCCCGCTACACGGAAGACATCACCGCCGGCACCACGGCCCAGTGGGTGACCTCCCCGGGCAATGCGTACCTGAACTACGGCTACACCGGCCTCCCCGTGAACAACCAGGCGACCTGGATCAGCTACTCCCAGCTCGTGAACCGGGCCAACTACAGCACGATCCCCCAGAGCCAGGTCAACAACTCGGCCGGCACCGTGGGTCTCACTGGCCTGCGCAGCCCCTACATCATGGAATACACCGCCGGCTACCGCCGGAACAAGAGCAACGGGTCCTACTTCTCCATCACCTATGTGCAGAAGGAGTGGTACAACGACGTGGTCCAGGAGTTCAACTCCTACGACCTGGCCACCTGGAAGAACATCCAACTGGACCCCAACGTCGCCGTCCAGAAGACCCTGGCCAACCGCGTCACCAACTCGCCTGACATCCGCCGCAGCTACAAGGGCCTGGAAGTCGAGTTCAAGGAGAACCTCACCTCCCGGACGACCTTCGGCGGGTCCTACACCTACAGCCGCCTCACGGGCAACGACAACGGTGGCGACTCCTACAACTACCCCTTCAAGACGAACGGCGTGTCCACCTCGGCCGTCACCTGGGCCACCCAGTACTACAACTTCCGTGACGCGCTGCTGGCCAGTGGCTGGTCGCCCAAGTCCTTCTCGCCCTACGGCAGCCTCCTGTCCGATTCGCCGCAGAAGGCCCGCATCTACATCTCCTACAACCAGCCCCTGGGCGCCAAGGGTGGCAAGATCTCGTACTCCCTGATGGGCCGCTACGACAGCGGCAACAACTGGGATGCGATCTCCGGCTACAACGCCGGCAACACCACTCCCGACCTCAGCGTCTACACGGCCGCCAACCCGGCACCCACCGGCACCACCTTCCCGGGCCAGCCGGTCGTTCCCAGCGCCGTGACCAAGGCCTTGTTCTCCTACTACTCCAGCGGCCGGGGCGCGTTCCACCAGAACGACAACTACTCCATGGACGCCCGCATCGACTTCTCGGCCCCGCTTGGGTTCGGCGGCGTCATGCTGATCGGCAACGTGAAGATTACCAACGTCTTCAACACCGTGCTGTTGTCCAGCTACAACAACTCCATGGCCAAGATCGATTCGTCGAACAAGCCGACGCCGACCCAGGATGTCGCCCTCCGGGTGTCTTCTCGCTCGCTGTTCGGCACGGGTCTGGAAGACGCCTCCACCGGACTGCAGAATCCCTTCGCCTATAACAATGGACGCTACTTCAGCGCCTCCATGGGCATCAAGTTCTAAACCATGGCCAATAGGAGAACCAGACCAATGAAGAACTCTCGAACTATTGCATACGGCGCTCTGCTCCTGACCGCCATGGTGACCACGGGCCTCCAGGCCCAGGACACCAAGGGCTTCAGCGTGGGCGCCTCTCTGCTCGGCGGCGTCGGCAACACCTATGACGCCATCGACGCCAACTCCGGATTCAACGTCTGGGCCGGCTACACCGTGAAGACCGACATGGGCTTCAGCTTCCGCCCGGGCATCGGCTACAACACCCTGATCGGTGGCTCGGTGCTGGGCGTGCCCACCAATGCGGACGATCTGGCCGCCGCGGGCTCGTCCTACACCATTCCGGGGTCCAACCTGAAGCACACTCTCACCAGTGTGCAGGTCTTCACCGATTTCATCGTGCCGATCTTCAACAATCGCGCCGACTGGATCATCGGCCTGAGCCTGAGCAAGTACCATGTGAAGGTCTCCGGTGCCCAGGCTGGCCAGTACAGCCCCGTGGACCTGGACGCCGCGACCCGCGATGATTCCAGTGGCAGCGTGCTCCGCACCGGCGATGCCAATGGCACCGTCTCCGTGCCCGGCTACAAGTTCGGCCTGCGCGCTGGCATCGACTACAAGTTCAACAAGCAGTTCTCGCTCCAGGTCCTGTTCCAGCAGACCGAGCTTGGCCGCATCTATGGCCGTCCCACCCAGCTGCCGACCTTGAACCCGGCCTGGATTGAAGTCGGCGCGTCCTACAAGTTCTAGTCCAGTCATACCATCCAGGCAAAGGGGACCCGCGTGCGGGTCCCCTTTTTTTCTGGCCCAGGGCGCTTCTCGACCGCCAAGGTGGAGCCACCCCTGGGTTCGGCCACCCCATCTCAACCGGTTTGCAAGGGCGCACCGGCTGATGGCAGCAGGCCGTCCTCGGCGTCATGCCAGGCTGGATTCATAGGTCGAGCTTCACACCAGCGGCACGAACCGCACTCTAGTTGCTCGGCGGCCAGCCCCAGAAGCCGTTTACATTCCGACCAGTTCAGAAGGTCAACCCACCAAGTGTTTTGACACCTTGTCCATGATTGGACGCCGGGATTGGTTTTTTCAGCGATTGGATTCTAAACCCCCTAAGATCGCTTGAAATGCCACGAACCACATCCGAACGGCCCCCCAGGGATGCGTCTAAAAAGGTCGGCCGATGGTTCTACCCAGGGTAGGTCATAAAAAAAATTTCAAACTCGAGGAACTTGTTTTACGGTACGAGCAGCATCCAGATCTTCAGATCGCCGCATCCAAAGAAGGAGCCACACCGCGACCGGGGTGGCCACGGAGCACTTCCCCGGAGCAGTCGGCTGACCACCCCCCCCCACGCGGCCCTGCCGCATCATCCACAAGGAGTCATTCATGAGTCGTCGCTTCACAAGGCTCGGCCTTATCGCCGTGGCCATCGTCGCAGGGGCAGTCCCTGCGATGGCTCAGGGCACCCAGACCGCCAGCATCGCGGGCAAAGTCGTCAGTGCCGATGGTTCCCCCATCAGCGGCGTCACCGTCACGATCTCTTCACCGGCCCTCCAGCAGCAGCGCACCACCATCACCAGCGCGGACGGCAACTTCCGCGCCCCCTTGCTGCCGCCCGGCGAGTACCGCCTGATCTTCTCTAAGTCCGGTCTAGAATCCGTCACCCTGCAGAACCGCGTGGGTCTGGAGCAGGGCTTCAATCCCAGGGTGGTCATGAGTGCCACCGCCCAGGCCACCGTGGTGGTTGCGGCCTCGAGTGTCGCCGCCGACAAGTCCGAGTTCAAGACGGCCACCAACTTCACCAAGGACAACGTCGACGTCCTGCCCATCAACCGCGGCAACGCCCTGGATCTGGCCTACCTGACCCCCGGCGTCCAGCAGAACATCAACTCCGACAAGGGCGCAGTCACGATCCGCGGCGCCCAGGGCACGGGCAACCTGGTGATGGTTGATGGCCAGAACATCATGGACAACCTCTATGTGGGCCAGCGCATCCAGATCTCCTTCGACTCGGTGGAGGAGACCCAGGTCCTGACCGGCGCCATCCCGGCCGAGTACGGCAACATCGAGGGCGGCGTCATCAACCAGATCACGAAGATCGGTGGCAACGAGTTCAGCGGTTCCCTCCGCTATGACTGGACCAACTCTGGCTGGAATGCGGTGGCTCCCTTCATGGATCGCGGCGCCTTCGGCAATAACCTGCTAGAGGGCCGGTCCTTCTCCCTGGGTGGCCCCATCATCAAGGACCATCTCTGGTTCTTCGCCACCTACTTCGACACTCACCCGACCCACCCCTACGACTTCAGCATCGCCGAGTACGTCCCGGATGTGGTCAACGTCAATGGCCCGGAGAATGACTACCGACACGAAGTCAAGCTGACCTTCTCCCCCAATGCCAACAACACCATCACCGCGTCGTACAACAACTCCTCGGACGCCTATCTCCGGGACGTCGCCGGGGCCGGCGAGTCCGTCGCCCTCACCGCCTTCGTCACCAAGGGTGAGTTCGGTGGCGTGTCCTGGAGCAGCATCCTCAATGATTCCCTGACCCTCTTCCTGCGGGCCGGCTACAAGAAACAGACCTTCGGCAGCACCAAGTCCCCCGGCTACACCGAAGGCGTCCTCTACAATGTCGGAGACAACTACAACGCCTACGGGCAGACCTATTTCGACTACAACGACCCCCAGGCCGATGATCGTCGCAACCAGACCGTCAACGGCAAGCTCTCCTGGTTCCTGGAGAAGGCCGGCAGCCATCAGATCGACTTCGGCTTCGACTGGTACAAGGGCACGACCAAGGCTTCCGGCTTCCAGTCCCCCGGTCGCATCAACATCCCCGGAGTCGGCACCAACCTCAACCTCTGGGAGGCCTTCGCGGCCGACTACAACCCGAGCACGACCAAGACTGTAACCGTCCCGGGTGACCCGACGGCCACCCCCGCCATCCCGGACCTCCTTCTGGGGCCGCGCCAGGGCAACTGGACCAATGGCACAGCGGAACTGGACGTGATGAAGTACGTCCCGGACCAGCTGACCGTGGCCACCACGGGCCTCTACATCAATGACAAATGGGCCATGGATAACCACTGGCTCTTCAACATCGGCATCCGCTACGACAGCTACGACGCCAAGAACCAGTCCGTCGGGAAGATCGCCAGCAACAGTTCGGTATCCCCCCGCCTGGGTGCCAAGTACGACCTGTTTGGTGACACAGCCTGGGTGTTCGGCGCCGCCTGGAACCGCTACCAGGGCCGCCCCCTGGAAACCATCTTCGCCAACGCGGGCTATTCCAACAATCCGATCGTGTACAAGTTCTTCCCTGGTGAAGGTGCCGTGATCCAGACTCCGGACCGCACTGCCCTCGCGGCCAGCGAGTTCTTCAACATCAAGCGCTATGACGTGACCCTCGCTCCGGGGAGCTATTCCTATACCAACGCCGCGGTCAACGTGAAGGTGGATCCCAAGCTCAAGCAGCAGACGGTGGACGAGGCCCAGGTCAGTGCCACCTGGAACTTCAAGCATGTCGACCTGGGCAAGGGCTTCCTCCGCGTCACGGCGGTCCACAAGACCTGGAACAACCTGGTGGACCAGGCGACCGGCCAACATGGGACGGTCACGGATCCCATCGCGGGGACCCTGGACTACCAATACTGGACCAATGATCCCAATGCCAAGCGCACCTACAAGGACCTGGCCCTGGATGGCGCCCTGAACACCAACGACGGCTGGGCCTTCTCGGCCAACCTTGTCTGGTCCGATCTCGAAGGCAACTACATCGGCGAAGGCCGCAGCCTGCCGGGATCTGGCACCATGACGTCCGGCCTGTTCGGCACCCAGTACGCAAATGTCGTCGGTGGCGTGGTTCAGTACGATTCCAATGCCCTCAACCCCTCCGGCAAGCTGGATGGCGGCCTCACGGTCAACGCCCTGGGTTCCAAGAGTTTCGACAATGCCTTCGGCAAGTTCATCCTGGGCCTGAGGTACTACCACAAGAGCGGCGCGCCTTACTCGGTCAGCCGCCTCGTGGACCTGTCGCAGCAGTACCCCGGCACCGCCGGGAATACCAATGTCAACGGCAACACCCAGTTCAATCAGTACCTCGATGGCGTGGGTACCCACACCTTCAATTCCCAGACCAAGATCTCAATGTCGGGCCAGCAGGATTTCAGTGCCGTCAAAGTCGGCAGCTACAAGGTGGTGGGTTTCCTGAAGCTGGCCATCGACAATATCTTCAACCACCAGCAGCAGGTGAACTGGAACATCGCGACCAAGGCATCAACCACCACCACGGCCGAAGCGTGGTCCTATGGTGGCAACTACGGCAACCCCACGGGCTTCGCGAATTACGTCGCCCCCCGCAGCTTCGCCCTGTCCGCGGGCATCAAGTTCTGACCCGCACTGAAGCAGCAATCATAAAGGAGAGGCCCCGGCGGGGCCTTTCCTTTGTGTTGGGGTCTGGTGCTTCCTGAACAAGTGAAACAGGGCCGTCGAGCCAACCAGCCCGGGCCCTTACTCCTTCGCCCCCCACTGCACATCCGCCACGCCCGCCGTGGCGTTCTCGGCGCGGGCGAGGGCGAAGAGCCAGTCGCTGAGGCGGTTCAGATAGGTCAGCACGGCGGGGTTCATGGGCTCTTCGTGGGTGAGGGACACCACCTCGCGCTCGGCACGGCGGCAGACGGTGCGGGCCAGGTGGGCGTGGGCGGCGGCGGCGGTGCCGCCAGGCAGCACGAAGGCGGTCATGGGCGGGGCCAGGGCCGATAGGCGGTCGATGTCCGCCTCCATCTCCGCAAGGCTCCAGGTGGTCCGGCTCATCCGGGCGCCCAGGAGGTCCTGCCGGGACGCCGGCGTGGCCAGGATGGCCCCGAGCACGAAGAGGTCCTGCTGGACCCGCTGCAGCGTCTCCTCGTTGGCGCAGGCGGGCGTGGCGTGCAGGCGCAGCAGGCCCAGGATGCTGTTCAGCTCGTCCAGGGTGCCGTAGGCCACCAGTCGCAGGTGCGACTTGCTCACCCGGTCGCCCCCGAACAGCCCTGAAGATCCGTCATCACCGGTGCGCGTGTAGAGCTTCATGCCCTGCCCCCTCAAGCTTCCTGCAGTCTACGCCCCCCCATGGGCACGGCTCCAGGCCACGGTATCCGCCCGCCAGGCCTTCAGGGCGGCCAAGCCGGCGGCGTCCAGGATTCCCCGGGCCTCCGCCACGGCGGAAAGCACTTCGAAGGAGCTGAGCACCGACAGGTCGATGCCAGCGGCCGTGAAGGCCGCCTGGGCCTGGGGCAATCCATAGGTGAAGAGCGCGAGCACGGCGGGGACTTCCGCCCCCTCCACCCGGAGGGCCTGGGCACAGGCCAGGCTGGACATGCCCGTGGAGATCAGGTCCTCGATGAGCACCGCCCTTTGCCCCTTGGCCGGGAGGCCTTCCACCTGGTGCCCCGTGCCGTGGTTCTTGGGCGTGGGCCGCACGTAGGCCATGGGCAGCTTCAGACGGTCCGCCACCATGGCCGCCCAGGGCACCCCTGCGGTGGCAGCCCCTGCGATCAGCGTGGGCTTCAGGGCCGCGGACTGGGCCATGAGCGCCTCGACGATCTGGTCCCGCACGTCGGGTACCCCCAGCAGCTGGCGATTGTCGCAGTAGATGGGCGACTTCAGTCCGCTGGCCCAGGTGAAGGGATCCAGCGGCTGCAGGCGCACCGCTCCCACGCTGAGAAGACAACCCGCCAGATCACCCGCAGACAAAGGCATCACAGACTCCCAAGGAATCACCCACCGAGACAACCGGGTTCAACAGATTAAAAGAATTTTTTAACCACCGATGAACACCGATGAACACCGATAAAAACATGAAAAAGAGAAAAGCATTTTCTTTATGAAGTCGTTTTTCTTTATCAGCTTTTAATCGGTGTTCATCGGTGTTCATCGGTGGTTCAAATATCTTTTGCTTTTGCTCAGCAGATTTTTTTTGGACAATTTTGTCCGGCGGCAAGTCGGTGAATTGAGTCATCGCGACACCCGTCTAATTTGAGGTTTCGGAGTGCCGAAGTTGATGAGCAGACAGGTAGGGATCCCGGTGGCTTTGAGGAAGTTCAGGCACTGTGCGAGATGCACGTCCTCCAGGGCCTTGCAGGCTTTCAATTCAAGCAGCAGTCGGCCCTCGACGACGACATCACCGATGTAGTCCCCGACGTTCTGGCCATCGTACTGAACAGAAACGGAGACCTGTTGCCTGGCCTGAAGCCCTGCCTTCCGCAGTTCGTGGAGCAGAGCGTTTTCGTAAACCTTCTCGAGAAAGCCTGATCCCAGCCCATTCGCCACCCGGAACACGCACCCGATCACGGCCTCGGACAGCGGGTCGTGTTCAAAAGCGGGTTCCAGTTCGGCGTTCATCCAGCCTTCACCCCTTCACCACGATGCTCACCAGCTTGCCTCCGGGGGGCAGGACAACCTTCACGATCTCCTTGCCCGCGAGGTGGGACTGGGCTTCGGGGCAGGCCAGGGCGGCCTGGCGACGCTGGTCCTCGGTGGCGGAGGCGGGCACGGTGATGCGGCCCCGCACCTTGCCGTTCACCTGCACCACCACCAGCACTTCGTCGGCTTCCAGGTACTGGGCGTCCAACCCGGGCCAGGCCGCCTGCATGCAGAGGCCCGCGTGCCCCAGCTGGCTCCAGAGCTGCTCGGCCAGGTGGGGCGCCACCGGCGACATGAGCCGTGCGAAGGCGTCCAGCGCGTGCTGCATCACCGCGCCCCGGTGGGGGGCCGCGGCCGGGAGGTCGTGCAGGACGTTGGACAGCTCCATGAGGCCCGAGACCACGGTGTTGAACTGGTAGCGGCGCTCCAGGTCGTCCGTGAGGCGCTGAATGGTCTGGTTGAGCTTGATGAGGAGGGCCTTCTCCTCGGCACTGAGCTGCTCCTTGGCGGGTAGCGGCTCGGCGGTATTCATGTGGTCTTCCACCATGCGGGTGATGCGTTTCAGGAAGCGGCTGGCGCCCTCGATGCCCTCGAAACCGGTCCAGTCGATTTCCTTTTCGATGGGTGCCGCGAAGGTCATGAAGAGGCGCAGGGCATCGGCCCCGTACTTCGAGATGACTTCGTCGGGATCCACGATGTTGCCCTTGGACTTGCTCATCTTCGAGCCGTCCTTCAGGACCATGCCTTGGCAAATGAGCTTCTGGAAGGGTTCTGGACCGCTGGCCAGGCCCAGGTCGCGCAGCACCTTGTAGAAGTAGCGGGCGTAGATGAGGTGCATGGTGGCGTGCTCGATGCCGCCCACGTAGAGGTCGACGGGCATCCAGGCGTCGCTCTCGGCCTTGGCGAAGGGCAACTGGGAATTGTTCGGATCCAGGTAGCGCAGCCAGTACCAGCTGCTGTCCACGAAGGTGTCCATGGTGTCCGTCTCGCGCCGGGCGGGCCGGCCACAGCAGGGGCAGGCGCAGTCCAGGAAGGACCGGGAGGTGGTGAGGGGCGAAGGGCCGACGCCATGGAAGGCCACGTCCTCGGGCAGGCGCACGGGCAGGTTCTCGGGCTTCTCGGGCACCACGCCGCAGGTGTCGCAGTGCACCGTCGGGATGGGCGTGCCCCAGTAGCGCTGGCGGCTGAGGCCCCAGTCCTTGAGCTTGTAGGTGGTGGTCTTCCCGGCGCGGTCGCCCAGCTTGGCCACCATGGCCGTGACCGCGTCCTCGGTGGTCAGGCCCGTGAACTCGCCGCTGTTCACCAGGATTCCATGGTCCCAGGCACTTTCCGCTTCAATGACCTTGGGGATGGCCAGGCCGTACTTCTCGGCAAACTCGTGGTCCCGCTCGTCGTGGGCGGGCACGCCCATGACCGCGCCGGTGCCGTAGTCCATGAGCACGTAGTTGGCGGCGAAGACGGGCACTTTTTCGCCGGTGAAGGGGTGGATCACCGACAGGGCCGTGCGGTGGCCCAGCTTCACATCGCTGGTGAGACGCTCCTCGCGGCTCACGGCAGCCACTTCCTCGCAGAACGTCTTCAGGGAGGCATCAGTTTCAGCGGCCCTTTCGATGACCGGGTGCTCGGTGCTGAGGGCCATGAAGGTGACGCCGAACAGGGTGTCGAGGCGGGTGGTGAACACCTCCACCTCACCGCCGATATCGAGGTCGAAGGCCAGCCGCGCGCCTTCGGAGCGACCGATCCAGTAGCGCTGCATGGTCTTCACGTTCTCGGGCCAGTCCAGGCCATCCAGGCAGGCCAGCAGCTCATCGGCGTACTTCGTCGTCTTGAAGAAATACTGCTCCAGAGGCTTCTGGGTGACAGGGTGCCCCGTGCGCTCGTCCTTGCCATCCACCACCTGCTCGTTGGCGAGCACCGTGCCCAGGGCCTCGCACCAGTTGACGGTGCGCATGGCGCGGAAGACATCCCCGCGCTCCCACATCTTGAGGAAGAGCCACTGGTTCCAGCGGTAGTAGTCGTCCTGGTAGCTGGCGACCTCGCGGTCCCAGTCATAGCTGATGCCCATCTTCTGGATCTGGCCCTTCATCTCCTGGATGTTGGCGCGGGTCCAGATGGCGGGGTGGATGCCGTTCTTGATGGCGGCGTTTTCCGCCGGGAGGCCGAAGCTGTCCCAGCCCAGCGGGTGCATGACCTCGTAGCCCCGCATGCGGCGGAAGCGGGCGGTCACGTCGCCCAGGGTGTAGTTGCGCACGTGGCCCATGTGGATGCGGCCCGAGGGATAGGGCAGCATCACCAGCATGTAGAAGGTCTTGGAATCGGGCAGCAGCTCGCTGGCCCTCTTGGCGCGGAAGGCGCCGGACTCGAGCCAGCGGCGCTGGATCTCGGGTTCCTGGGTCAGAGGCTGGAAGGACATGGCGAAACTCCATCGGAACCCTTGATTCTACAAGGAAATCCCGATGGTCAGAACACTCAGTTGCGCCCCCACGGACGATCACGTGCAGGCCTTGAAATCACCGATTGCAAAGGCGATGTCGCATGTGGATCAGGCAAGAAGCCGCGTGGGCATGGGGGGCATGCGATCAGCAAAGAGCTTGTTTGCCCCCGATGAACACCGATGAACTCCGATTAAAAGCTGATCAAGAAAACCAGGTTTTCAGTGTTGGCCTTATTCATGTCTTTATCGGTGTTCATCGGTGTTTATCGGTGGTTATAAGATTTTAATCTCCTTGTTTCAGTGGCCTTTTGGGAGCAGGCCAACTCAGAGGCAGCCCAACCAGGCCGTGGAATCTGCATTCCAGCCGCGTGCCTCGGCAGAATCGGTGGCCCGGGTGCTTCAGAACGTGTAGTGCAGACCCACGGACACGCTGGACCTGGGCTCGAGCTGGAGGCCGTTCACGCGCTGGGCCACGGGCACCTGGCCGAAGAGGTAGACCTGGAGCTTCGTACTGAGGTTGAAGGTCACGCCAGGGCTCAGGTACACCAGGGTGGCCCCGCTGTTGTCGATGTCCGCGTTGACGCCGGATTCCCGGCCCTCGGCCCGCACGTTCAGCTGCAGGTGGGGCGTCACACTCGCGTATCCGGTGTAGTGAAGACCGACATTCGCATTCACCCCGTCGCCGGGTTTGAACCCGTTCTTTTCGCCGGTGGGCTTCTGGAACAGCACCTGCCCGAAGAGGCCCCAGTCCGAGGCGAAGCTGCCGAAGGCATAGACGCCAAAGAGCAGGTCCGTGGTGCCGGTGCCCAGCTGCAGCCCAGCGTCCAGGGGCATGCCCGCCTCGGCCCCAGCGTTGAAGGCCTGCCTGGTGCCACCCGTGGGGAGCTTCACCCCGGCCTGGACCCCCAGATAGTGCTCCTCGGAAAACCCCTGGTAGCGGCCCAGCACGCGCACATCGCCGAGGCCGTTGGCCTTGGAAAAGGAAGGATCCGTGTCCCCCGCGGCGATGGTCGCGTGGTAGCGGTCGAAGGTAGGTACCATCACCGCCACGCCCCAATCCGCATTGGGACTGTAGTCCAGCGTGAGGGTGAGGTTCCGGTTGATGGTCTTTTCCTGGATCTCCTGGTCGTTGGGAAAGGAGAACGAGCCCCGGTCCACGGACTTGGTGCCTGAACGCAGCTGGTCCTGGTTGAAGTAGTCGTAGCGGAGATCGAACCGGAACCCCGGCCGGTCCGAGTAGCCCTGGCTGGCCCAGTCCGAGTTCAGCGTGCAGCCGCAGGCGCCACAGGCCTGGGCTGCAGGCGCGGCGGCCAGGAGGATCGCGAGCAGGGCGAGGTTGGAGCGCAGACGCATGAAACAACTCCTCGGAGCGGGATTCCATCATTCTGCCTGTGAGGACAGGCATGTGCCTGCGTCACTTTGTCGCAGAACGAGTCGCCTACTTCGCCGGCCGCTTGCGCGAGGCCTTTCGCTGCAGGCTGCGGCGATGCATGCCCAGCCGCCTTGCGGCTTCGGAGAGGTTGCCGTTGCAATCGTTCAGCACGCGCTGGAGGTGCTCCCACTCCACCCGGGCAAGGGAGGGGGTTTCCACATCCGCAGAGGATTCATGGCTTGGTTCGACTGGGTTGAAGGCCGCCAGGATGTCGTCCACATCGGCGGGCTTGGTGAGGTAGTTCACGGCACCCAGGCGCACGGCCTCCATGGCCGTGGCGATGCTGCCGTAGCCCGTGAGCATGAGCACCTTCGTCGTGGGGTCGATGGCCTTGAGGCGGCGCAGCAGGTCCAGCCCCGATTCGCCGGGCATGCGCAGATCCAGCACCGCGAACTCGGGGCTGTCCGCCTCGGCCAAGGCCACCGCCACTTCGGCATCGGCGGCGGCACGCACCTCGTAGCCCCGCGCCGTCATGGCCTTGGCCAGACGCTCACGGTAGGTGGCATCGTCATCCACCAGCAGCAGGGAGGGACGCGACTCAGCCATGTACCACCTGGGGCAGGAGCAACTGCACGGAGGTGCCCTGGCCCGGATGGGAGTCCACTTTCAGCTCGCCGCCGAGCTGCTCTGCGAAGGTGCGGGCCAGGAAGAGGCCCAGGCCCATGCCCTTCCCCTCGGGCTTGGTGCTGAAGAACGGTTCCCCCACACGGGCGAGCACGTCGGGAGCCATGCCCGTACCTTCATCGGTGACGACCAGGCGCCAGCCACCCGGTTCCTTCAGGGCCCGCATCAGCACGAGGCCAGGCTGGGGTGTGGCTTCCAGAGCATTGGAGACGAGGGCCCGCAGGGCGCGGGCCAACCCTCGCCGGGGCATGGGGCCGCAAGGCGCCAAAGGCCAGTCGAACCGGAGGCGCGAACGATCCGCCTCCGACAGGCCACCGATCAAATCAGCCTCCAGGTTGGACCAGGCCAGGGGCTGGAAAGCCTCACCCAGCGTGGATCCACTGGGCCCCGCCATCTGGTCCAGGATGCGGCGGCAGCGGCCTACCTCCTCGCGGATCAGGGCCGCGTCCTGGGCCAGGTCCGTCCCTGGTGTGCCCAGGGCCTCCGCGTTCCGCTGGAGTTCCTTGGCGGCCACGGCGATGGTGCCGAGCGGCGTGCCCAGCTCGTGGGCCACACCCGCCGCCAGGGTGGTGAGCGCCGCCAGACGCGCCTGGCGGGCCGTGAGGTCGCGGAGCGCAGAGAGTTCCTCATCCCGCTGGCGCAGGGCTTCTGTCACGCGGCCCACGAAGGCCGCGATGAGGCCGGCGGTGATGGCGAAGGCCACCCACATGCCGACGAGGTGCAACGACAGGCCGCTTTCGCCCCCGTGGTCCATGTGGGCCAGGGAGTGCACGTGCACATTCCAGAAGAAGAGCAGGCCGAAGCCAGTGATGGACAGGGCACCCAACAGCCAGGCCCAGAGCCCGCGCATGACCACGGCCGCCAGGGTGACGTGCACGAGGTAGATGGCGGTGAAGGGGTTGGCGGCGCCGCCACTGCCATAGAGCAGGCCCGTGAGCAGCAGGATGTCCAGGCCCAGTACCAGACCCGGCAAGGCAGGCTGCACCGGCCCGGGTTTCCGCAGCCGCCACCAGAGGGCCAGGTTGCTCAGGGCCCCGAAGGTCACGAGCCCCAGCAGGGGCGCGATGGTCAGCTCGTCGGGCAGCAGCCGCTTCGCCACCAGGATCGCGGCAGCCTGGGCAGCCACGGTGATCCACCGGAGGCGGAGCAGCCAGGTGAGGGAGATTCCGGAGGTGGGGCTGGTCATGGGTGAGCCATTATCCATGGAACCAGCATGGCCCTGGCATGGACAGGGCAACCCCCTGCGTCAAGTTGCCGCAGTCTGGAAAACGACTGCCCGGGGCCAGTCGAATCAGTGTTCCAGCGCGGAACTGGGTCTGCGCAGGGTCGCCTGCGTCAAGCGCCCGCACCGGATCTCGATCAGGGCGCGGAGGCCGGCGCCCACCTCGAGGCCGCGCTCGGCCGCGGCCATCAGGTCACGGAGTCGCAGGGCGAGCCGATGGTTCTCGCGCTGGCACTGGAGCAGTTCTGGCGCCCTGGCCCGGGCAAGTCGGTCTTCCTCGGCCCGGAACCCCTGCACGCACTGGATCGAGAGCTGGGCCAGAAGCTGCCGAGTCTTGAAGGGATCCTCCTGGGCTTCGGGACTGGCCATCCAGGCGGCGATGGCTGATTCCAAGGTGGTGCTGGCAGGACTGGCCAACCGTCCCCTGTGATAGATGCTGTATTCCATGACCCTTTCGCTCATGCGGGCACGCTCCTGGGGGGTTTCCTGCCTGACTCCAAGCATAGAGGTCCATTGGGTCCGGGGAATGCGGCAGAATGTCGCACCCCGCTTGGGTTTCTCTGGCCTGCCAGGAAAATGCGGACAGCCCCCTGGGCCAGTCCTCCCACAGGTAAAAAACGCTGCTAGGATCAGCCCACTTCCATAGGAGGCACCATGCGCGCACTCGCTGGTTTCCGCTGGGTCACGGCCCTCTTTCTGGCCTTGTCGCTGCCCTTGATGGCGGCCGAGTCAAAGGCCCCGGCCAAGAAGGCCGCTACCCGCCATGATGTCCTCTACGTCTGCGAGTGCGGGGACAGCTGCGCCTGCAACACCGTCGGCGCGAAGGCCGGCAAGTGCAAGTGCGGCAAGGAACTCGTCGCCCACCACGTGGTGAAGATGGAAGGCACGGAAGCCCTGGTGTGCGCCTGCCCCTCGGGCTGCACCTGCAAGCTGGACGAGCAGGACGCCACCAAATGCGGTTGCGGCAAGGCCATCCGCCGGGTGGATTTGAAGGGCACCGGCCTCTATTTCTGCAACTGCGGTGGCAGCTGCGCCTGCAACACGGTGCTGGCCAAGCCCGGCAAGTGCAAGTGCGGGATGGATCTCAATAAGGCGGATTGATTCCGCTCATCCCAACGATTCTTTAACGCCGGTCCCCCAACTCCTAACACCGCCTTAATGAACGGGGGTCCATGCTCTGGGGACCGGGTTCAGGCCCGGCCTCGGGAGTGCGCATGGGGATGGTCGGGCAGGCCCACGGGAAGCCAGGCGCTTCCGGCCCAGCCCCAGGCGCTTGCCGGACGGTCCAGGACCTGGTGCCTCTCTGCCGGAGGCCTGTGTCCAGAGGTACCCATGTTCACGCGCTGGTTCCTGCTTCTCCTGGTTGTCCTCGGATCGGCCTGGTACGGCAACCTCACGGCCCGCCAGGTCCTGGCGTCCCAGCCGGCCCGGAGGGACCGCCTGGCGCTGCGCGTGCTGGCCTGGATCCCCCTGATGTTCTGGCTGCTTGCCCTGCTCAATTCAATCGCTGAGAGGAACCCATGAACCCCGCCCTGCTGATCGCCTCCCTGCTGGCCCTGGGCCTGCTGGGCTACCTCACCTTCGCCCTGCTGAAGCCGGAGAAGTTCCAATGACCCACGCCTGGACCCAGAACCTGCTCTACCTCGGCCTGCTGCTGGGCCTGGCCTTCCCGCTGGGTCATTTCATGGCCAAGGTGCTGGAAGGCGAGCGCACCTTCCTCCATCCCGTGCTCAGCCCCCTGGAACGCGGCCTCTACAGGCTCATGGGTGTGCGGGAGGACGAGGAAATGGGCTGGAAGGCCTATGGCTGGTCCATCACCTTCATCAAGCTGCTGGGCGCAGCGGCGGTATTCCTCCTGATGAAGACCCAGGCGAATCTGCCCCTGAACCTGGAGCACCAGGCGAACGTGGCCACGGACCTTTCCTTCAACACGGCGGTCAGCTTCATCACCAACACCAACTGGCAGGCCTACGGCGGCGAGTCGACCCTGAGCTACCTCACCCAGATGCTGGGCCTCACGGTGCAGAACTTCCTCTCCGCCGCCACGGGCATCGCCGTCCTGGTGGCCCTGGTCAGGGGCATCACCCGCCGCAGCGCCACGGGCCTGGGCAGTGCCTGGGTCGACCTGGTGCGCACCACCCTCTACATCCTCCTGCCCCTGTCGATCGTCTGTTCGCTCTTCCTGGTGTCCCAGGGCCTGATCCAGAACGTCTCGGCCTATGTCCATACGGCCGGCGGGCAAGTACTGGCCATGGGCCCGGTGGCCTCTCAAGTGGCCATCAAGATGCTGGGCACCAACGGCGGCGGCTTCTTCAATGCCAATGCTGCCCATCCCTTCGAGAACAGCTCGCCCCTGTCCAACTTTGTCCAGATGCTGAGCATCCTCGCCATCCCGGCGGCGCTCTGCATCACCTTCGGCCGGATGGTGAAGGACCGCCGCCAGGGCTGGGCCCTGCTCGCGGCCATGACCCTGATCTTCGTGGGCGCCCTAGCCGTCTGCACCCAGGCCGAAGTGAAGGGCAATCCCGCCCTGACCCGCCTGGGCGCCGACCAGGTGGCCAGTGCCACAACCGGACTGGAACAGCCCGGCGGCAACATGGAGGGCAAGGAGCTGCGCTTCGGTCCGGGTGGCTCGGCCCTCTGGGCCACGGCCACCACGGCGGCCTCCAACGGCTCCGTGAACAGCATGCATGACTCGTTCACGCCCCTGGGCGGCCTGGTGCCCCTGTGGCTCATGCAGCTGGGCGAGGTGGTCTTCGGCGGGGTGGGCTCGGGCCTCTACGGCATGCTCATGTTCGCCCTGGTGGGCGTCTTCATCGGCGGACTCATGGTGGGCCGCACGCCGGAGTACCTGGGCAAGAAGGTGGAAGCCTTCGAGATGAAGATGGCCTCCATCGCCATCCTGCTGCCCTGCGCCGCTGTGCTCATCGGCACGGCGATCTCGGTGCTGGTCCCCAGCGCCGTCGCCTCGGTGAGCAACCCCGGGCCCCACGGCTTCAGCCAGATCCTCTACGCCTGGAGCAGCTGCGCCAACAACAACGGCAGCGCCTTCGCGGGCCTCAATGCCAACACCCACTTCTACAACTACGGCCTCGCCGTCGCCATGCTCCTGGGTCGCTTCGGTGTGATCTGGCCGGTGCTGGCCCTCGCGGGATCCCTGGTGAAGAAGAAATACACTCCGGAAAGCCTGGGCACCCTGCCCACCCACACCCCGCTGTTCATCGGCGTGCTCATCGGCGTCGTGCTCCTGGTGGGCGCCCTCACCTTCATCCCTGCCCTGGCGCTCGGCCCCATCGCCGAACAGCTGGCTCTGCGCTGATCCAGGAGACGATCATGAGTTCCCATTCCCGCCAGGATATTCAGGCCCGCCCCCTCTTCGAACCCAGCATCGTGCGCCGCGCGGTGATCGACTCCTTCCGCAAGCTGAGTCCGATCCATCAGCTCAGGAACCCGGTCATGTTCACCGTATGGATCTGCAGCGCCTTCACCACGGGGCTCTGGATCCAGGCCCTCGGCGGCCACGGTGAGGCCCGGCCCGGCTTCATCCTGGCCATCTCCCTCTGGCTCTGGTTCACGCTGCTCTTCGCCAATTTCGCCGAGGCCATGGCCGAGGGCCGGGGCAAGGCCCAGGCGGATTCCCTCCGCAAGTCCAAGCGGGATGTGAAGGCAAAGCGGCTGGTCGGTACGGATCGCCAGGGAGCCTCCGCCACAGTGGATGCCCCGGACCTGCGCATCAACGACCTCGTGCTCGTGGTGGCCGGCGAGACCATTCCCGGCGACGGGGAAGTGGTGGAAGGCGTGGCCTCGGTGAACGAAAGCGCCATCACCGGCGAAAGCGCCCCGGTCATCCGTGAAAGCGGCGGCGACCGATCCGCCGTCACCGGCGGCACCCTGGTGCTCTCGGACTGGCTGGTGATCCGGATCTCATCGAACCCCGGCGAAAGCTTCCTCGACCGCATGATCGCCATGGTGGAGGGCGCCAAGCGCCAGAAGACGCCCAATGAGATCGCCCTGGACATCCTCCTGGCGGGCCTCACCATCATCTTCCTGCTGGCCACGGCCACCTTGCTGCCCTACTCCATCCATTCCACCAGGGCCGCGGGCCAGGGCCACCCGGTGAGCCTCACCGTGCTGGTGTCCCTGCTGGTCTGCCTCATCCCCACCACCATCGGCGGGCTGCTCAGCGCCATCGGCATCGCAGGCATGGACCGCATGATCCAGGCCAACGTCATCGCCACTTCGGGCCGCGCGGTGGAGGCCGCCGGGGACGTGGACGTGCTGCTGCTGGACAAGACCGGCACCATCACGTTGGGCAACCGGGAGGCCGTGGCCTTCCTGCCCGCCGAGGGCGTGGACATCGAACAACTGGCCGACGCGGCCCAGCTTTCGTCACTCTCGGACGAGACCCCCGAGGGGCGCAGCGTGGTGGTACTGGCCAAGGAACAGTATGGCCTCCGGGAGCGGGACATCCACGCCCTGGACGCCCACTTCGTGCCCTTCACCGCCCAGACCCGCATGAGCGGCGTCAACCTGGGCGAGCGCCAGATCCGCAAGGGCGCGGCGTCGGCCATCGAGGAGTACGTCCAGTCCCAGGGCGGCAAGTTTCCCGATGAACTGCGCCGCACGGTGGATCAGATCTCCATGGCCGGCGGCACGCCGCTGGTGGTGGCCGAAGGAGCCCATGCCCTGGGCGTGATCCAGCTCAAGGACATCGTGAAGGGCGGCATCAAGGAGCGCTTCGCCGAGCTGCGCGGCATGGGCATAAAGACGGTCATGATCACCGGCGACAACCCGCTCACCGCCGCCGCCATCGCCGCCGAGGCGGGTGTGGACGACTTCCTGGCCCAGGCCACGCCTGAAGCCAAGTTGAAGCTGATCCGCGAGTACCAGGCCGGCGGCCGGCTCGTGGCCATGACCGGGGACGGCACCAACGACGCCCCCTCGCTCGCGCAGGCCGACGTCGGCGTCGCCATGAACTCAGGCACCCAGGCCGCCCGCGAGGCCGGCAACATGGTGGACCTCGACTCCAACCCGACCAAGCTCATCGAGGTCGTTGAGATCGGCAAGCAGCTCCTGATGACGCGCGGCGCGCTCACCACGTTCTCCATCGCCAACGACGTCTCCAAATACTTCGCGATCATCCCCGCCATGTTCGGCATGCTCTACGCCACGACGGCGGGCGGCCACGGCCCGCTGGACAAGCTCAACATCATGTTCCTGCACTCGCCGCAGAGCGCGATCCTCAGCGCGGTCATCTTCAACGCGCTCATCATCGTCGCGCTCATCCCGCTCGCGCTGCGCGGCGTGAAATACACGCCCCTCGGCGCGGCGGTCATCCTGCGGAAGAACATGCTCATCTACGGCCTCGGCGGCATCCTCGTGCCGTTCGTCTTCATCAAGCTCATCGACGTGCTCCTCGTGGCCGTCCACCTCGCCCCGTGACGTAACCGGACAACCAAACAATAAAAGGCACTCCCATTCCCCAGCGAGCGAAGATAAGCGGTCAGGGCCGTGATATCCGCCGCGCCGTGCTTCTTGGCAAAGGACGGCATCTCATGCGGGATGCCGTGCGTGATGAGGTGGGCGATGTAGCGGTCGCTCACCCGCACGTCGTGCAAGTCGGGCCCCTCGTCGCCACGCGCGTCCGCGCCGTGGCAGTGCGCGCAGCTGGCGAGAAACAAGGTGCGCCCCTGCGCCACGAGAGCCGGCGAGGTCGGGGTCGGAGACTCGAACCAGACCTCGGGCGTCGGTTGCTGGTGCGAGGTTTGGGATTCCACCCGGCGAAGGCCCATGGAGAGCCCGAAGGCCGAAGCCAGCGCCAACGCCGCCGCGAGGATGGCAAGGGCGATGCTCTTGCCGCCGGCGGGCGATGCGGGTCTTGGTCTTGATTCGTCCAAATTGTTCATGGGCCTAGTGTCCGAGCATCATTTCGCCACCCCAGTAGCCCGCGCCCATGATCAGAGCCGTGGCCAGCCCGACGGTCGCAAGATAGCCGGCCGGAGGTTTCCTCGTCGCGAAATCGCCCGCGAGCGCGCGCCAGACCGCGAGCCCCACAATCAGGGCGAACGCCGGCCACACGAACAAGTGGTGAAACCGCATGGCATCATGACCGAGCATGACCCCGTTGCTCATGACCAGTCCGGAAACGACAGCCGGCACAGTTCCCAGAGCACCGAGCATCAGCGTCCAGTAGCCGGCCACGTTGAGGCCCCGCCGCGTGGCCAGGCCGGGCCAGCAGAAGCCTGACGCGTCCATGACTCCAGAACACAGGATCAGGGCGATCGGAAAATGCACGGTCGCCCCGTGCAGCTTCGCCCACATTTCGTTGTTCATCGTTCACGGGGAGGCCAGGGTGGAATCGACGATCGCCAGCGTGGGATGATTCTCGAGATAGCTCACGCTCGTGAGCCCGAGGAACGAGCGCAACTTGCCCGCCTCGACCACCATCGGGCCCGGCTTCTCCGCCTTGCCCGGCTCCGGCTGCGGAAACGCCGTCGAGCGCGCCGTGTGAAAGGTCATGTTGCCCTCGATTTTTTGCAGCGCCTGGTGGATGTGGCCATTGAGCACGGTCACGGAGCCGAAGCGTTTCATCAGCGCGAGCGCCTTCGCGCCGTCGTCGGTGCCCCAGCCCCATTTCGGATAGACCATCCACAGCGGCACGTGCGCGAAGACGACCAGCGGCGTCTCCGCTGAAAGCGGCGCGAGGTCCTTCGCGAGCCAGTCGAGCTGCTCCGCGCCCATCACACCGAGGCCGCCCTCGGTCACGCCCTGCACGTTCACGAGCCCGACGAAATGCACGCCCTTCTGGTCAAAGCTGAACCAGCCCTGTCCGCGCGTGCCCTTGCCGAAGCGCTCGCGATACATCGCGCCGTTGTCGTTTAGGATGTCGTGCTCGCCCGGCACGTAAAACACCTGCTTCGTGCGGCAGTCCTTCAGCATCTGCGAGAGCCCGTCGAACTCCTCCGCCTCCGCGAGGTGCGTCAGGTCGCCGGTGTGCAGGATGAACTCCGGCGCGGCCGGCAGCGCGTTGATGCGCGCGATCGTCTCGCGAAACGTCGCCGCCACGTCCATGTTCGCCGGCTTCTGAAACCCGATGTGGCTGTCGCTGATCTGCACAAAATTCAGCGTGCCCGCCGGGGCCGCGAGCAGCGGCTGGCCAGGCATCGTCTGCCCGAGCGCGCGCGACGTGAGGACGCCGGCGTTGAGGGTCCAGAGCACGCCGGTGCCGGCCCAGGCCATGCATTTCAAAAAGCCGCGGCGGTCAACGCCGTCGTGGCTGTGATCGTGGAGAAGGTGGTCGTTCATGGTGGAGTCTTTTCTGCGGAGTTGGTGGTTTGGAAACGCGGACATCGCGTCCCTTTGGCATTGAATACTCCGCCCGCGCCGGAATTATTCCGTCCGCCGAGAGAAAAAACTTTTCCCGCCCGCGCGGGAATAAAACGAGCTCCGCTAGCGTTATTATCCTAATGGAAGCCTCCGCGTCCCGCGTGCCGCCGACCTTCGAACATCTCATGCTGCCTCATCTGGATGCCGCCTACAACCTCGCGCGCTGGCTGCTCCGCGACGCGCACGACGCCGAGGACGCCGTGCAGGACGCCTTCCTTCGCGCCCAGCGCGCGTTCGGACGCTTTCGCGGCGACGACGGCCGCGCGTGGCTGCTCACCATCGTGCGCCACACCTGCTACTCACGCCTGCGGCAAAACCGCCGCGAACCCGCGCCGGAAATGTTTGACGACGAGACGCACGGATCGGCCCACGATCCCGCCGAGGCCAACGCCGTCGCGTGGCGCGAGGTCAAGTCCGCGCTGCTTCAGCAGGCGCTCGAGCAGCTGCCCGCCGAGTTCCGCGAGGTGATCGTGCTGCACGAGCTCGAGGGCCTCGCCTACCGCGAGATCGCCGCCATCACCGCCCTGCCGGCCGGCACCGTCATGTCCCGCCTCTCCCGCGCCCGGGCCAAGCTCCAAAGCGAACTCAAGCAGCTGATCGAGGAGGAATCCCATGGACTGTGACGCCAGCCGCCGCCTGCTCGAGGCCTACGTCGACGGCGAGCTCGACCTCGTCCCCCACCTCGAGGTCGAGACTCACCTGCGGACCTGCCCGGCCTGCGCCCGCGCGGCGGAGACCCTCCGCGCGAGCCGTCTGGTTCTGCGG
>CAISFO010000047.1 GCA_903884655.1 uncultured Holophagaceae bacterium
ACGGGTCCAGCCGCGTGATCCAGCAAGGCAGTGGCCGCAGGGCGATGTGGTGCATCGTTCAAGGCCGCTAACGCAGCTGGGCGCGCGGCTGGCCTCGTCCCGGAGGGCAAGGGGCGGCGCCCGGCGCGATACTGCGTCAAGTTCCTCGCCGATAGTGCCGCTATCGCCTTCGTCGCTTTCCTTGTCTCGCTTGGGCGGCGCCCCTTGCGCGGCCACACCCCACTTTGAAAACAGACCCTAGGCTTCCCGGCTCGAGGCGATGTCCACGAGCCGCAGGAGTTCGGTGACCACTTGGCGGCGGGCGGCGTCCTGTTCGTAGCACACCGAGACCTTCTTCCGGGCCGCGGCCACGTCTCCGCAGGCTTTCCCCCGGGCGATGAGGTCCCGGCAGCATTCGGGCATGGGACCCCAGTTGCCGCATTCCACGAACTGGTCGTTCAGGAAGATGAACTTGGGGATGGCCTCGCCGCCATTGGTAAGGAAGCGGATGAAGACATCGGGGTGCTGGAGCCGGCTGACGTAACGAACCTTCAGCTGGGGGCCGGCCTCGGCCATGCGTTGCAGCACGGGCGCGTGGCGCACCACATCACCACACCAGTCCTCGGCGATGGCGATGACAGGCACGGGTCGGGGCAGGGCTGCGAGGTGCCCCGCGACGGCGGGTTCCAGGGCCAAGGTCTGATGCTGGGCTGCCAGCTTGTCCCGCTGTTCGGAAGACTCGGCCCTCGCGAGCCAGGAGGCGTAGTCCAGGCCCGAATCGAACACGGCCTTCCAATCCAGGATGGGCAGGGTGGCGGGGCGGGGCATGGGATCTCCTTGGCAGGCTTCGCATCGTACACCCGACGGAATCTCTTTGGCGCCACGCACTTCGAGGTGCCCACTAGCCTCCCGGGCTAGAGTGGAGGTCCAGCTTCAAGGAGCCACCATGACCCTCGCCAAAGCCTACGCCGCCTTTTCCGCCACCGCCCCCCTCGGACCCCACCAGATCGAGCGCCGGGCCGTGGGGCCGCACGATGTCCAGATCGAGATCGCCTTCTGCGGCATCTGCCACTCCGACCTCCATCAGGTGCGGAACGAGTGGGGTGGTTCCAGCTACCCCATGGTGCCGGGCCACGAGATCGTCGGCAAAGTCACCGCCGTTGGGACCCATGTGAAGGGGTTCAAGGCAGGCGATCTGGTGGGCGTAGGCTGCATGGTGGACAGCTGCCGAACCTGCCCCAGCTGCCAGCGGGAACTGGAACAGTTCTGCGAGAAAGGTGCCGCCTTCACCTACAACGGCACCGAGATGGACCGGAAGACACCCACCTTTGGCGGCTACTCCTCCAGTGTCGTGGTGGACGAGGCTTTCACGTTGAAGATCTCTCCGAAGCTCGACCTCGCCGCAGCGGCACCCCTCCTCTGCGCGGGCATCACCACCTACTCGCCCCTGCGCCACTGGAAGACCAAGAAGGGTGACAAGGTCGGTGTCGTGGGCCTGGGCGGCCTGGGTCACATGGCCGTGAAGATTGCCGCCGCCATGGGCGCCGAGGTGACCATGCTGAGCACATCGAAGGCCAAGGAGGTCGATGCCCGCAAGCTGGGCGCCCAGAACTTCGGGCTCACGTCTGATGACGCCACCTTCAAGCGCCTGGCGGGCCATTTCGACCTCATCATCGACACCATCTCCGCGCCCCACGACTACAACAAGTATCTGGGCCTGCTCCGTGTGGAAGGCGTCATGGTCCTGCTGGGCGTGCCTCCGGAGCCCACCTCGGTGGCCGCCACCTCGCTCATCTTCGGCCGGCGCACCCTCAGCGGCTCGCTCATCGGCGGCATCCAGGAGACCCAGGAGATGCTCGATTTCTGTGCCGAGCACGGCATCGTCTCGGACATTGAGCTCATCCCCGTCCAGCAGGTCAACGTGGCCTATGAGCGGATGCTGAAGAACGATGTGCGCTACCGCTTCGTACTGGACATGAAGACGCTCTGACCTGGGGAGATCTGCAAAGGTCATCCCGGAACCTTGTCGGAACAGGCTTTTGGCCTTACCCTCTGCCCATCAGGCCGAGGGATGGGAGCCAGCATGAGTCAGGAAACCCGCTTCACCACTCCGACGGCCGCCGTCCTGGCCCTCGCAGCCCTGGCGGCTCAGGCTCCGCTGCTGGGTGCCAAAGCCGTGCCAGTGGCCCTGACTGTCCCCAGCGATCAGGTGCTGGCCTTCGAGCTTCAGGCCACCGGGGTCCAGATCTACGAATGCCGGGCCACCAAGGAGGATCCGACCCGGTTCGAATGGGTCTTCAAGGCACCCGAAGCCGATCTGTTCGATGCTTCGGGCAGGCCCGCGGGCAGGCACTATGGCGGGCCGACCTGGGAGGGGCTGGATGGCAGCAAGGTGGTGGGCAGCGTGCTGGCCAAGGACAGCAGCCTCTCCAGTGGCTCCATTCCCTGGCTGCTCCTGAGTGCCAAATCCACCTCCGGCCAAGGCCTGTTCAGCGCTGTGACAAGCCTCCAGCGCATCAATACTTCAGGTGGCGTGGCACCACCGAATCCCAGCCAGGCGCAGGCTGGACAGGAAGCCCGGGTGTCCTACACAGCCACCTATGCCTTCTACGTGGCTAAACCCTGAAGGAATGGCAGGATCGGGCCTCAGTCCCGCGGGATGGGCAGCCCGTGCTGGCGCAGGAAGCTGAGCTTGTCCCAGTAGCCGCGCTGGAACACGATCCGGCCCTCCACCACGTGGAAGAAGCCGCAGCCCCACAGTCCCAGCGGATCCCGCCACTCGAGGATGGCCCACTCGCCATCCTCGAAGAGGTTCTCAACGATGCACACCATCTCGGCCGCCGCGAAGCCGGCCCGGAACATGGACTCGATGGCCTCCCGACCCTGCACCGGGTGCTCCGCCACCTGGTGGTTCACCGCATCTTCCGCGTACAGGGCGGTGAGCGCAGTGACGTCCCTGCGGTTGAACGCGTCCACCCAGTCGGTGACCAGGGATCTGGGAGAGAGGTCGGCCATGGAGCACCTCGCAGGCTGCCAGGATCGCATGACGCCCGGGACCAGATCACCCTTCAGTCGACCCCCTTCACCGCCATGAATTCCCCGTTGCCCACGGTGGCCAGGCAGGTGGTGAAGGCGGGGTCGGCGTTCACCAGGTCCATGAAGGGCGCCAGCTGCTCCGGATGGGAGGTGGCATTGTCCACCACCAGCAGGTCTCCGGGACGGACCACCCGGCGGAGATGGGGCCACCAGGCGGGGTACTCGGGCCGTTCGGAATCCAGGAATACAAGATCGAAGGCACTGTCCCCGCAGAGCTCCAGGACCCGACCGGCATCGTCATGGACCTGGTGGATGTGCTTCGACAATCCTGAACGATGGAAGGTCTCAGCAGCTCTCTGGATTTTCGAGTCGGCAATTTCCACGGTGGTGACCCGGCCGCCGATGGCCTGGGCGGCTTCCGCCAGCCAGAGCGTCGAGTAGCCGTTGGACGTCCCGATCTCCAGGACCCGCAGGGCGTGGGCCGCCCGCACCAGGACCGACAGGAACTCGCCAGTGTCCCGGGTGATGTTCAGCATGCGGAGGGCGCGTTCCGGTTGGGCCTCATCGTTCCTCTGGCCGAAGCGCTCCAACTCTGCCTTCAACTCGTCCAGGGGTAGGGGCATGGCCTGCTCCATGAGAGATTTCGGGACGGTGGAATCAGGGACGGGTCGTGCCGGCGTCGGCTCTGCCATGGCTGAGCACCTCACGGAATAGGATGATCAAGGCCAGGGAAGTCATCAGAGCCCCCACCAGGGCCAGGATCCGCAGGTAGCTGGTACTGCCTGTCTGGACTCCGATCACCATGAACAGGGGGCCGAAGCTGGCCAGGGTCGGAAACAGCACTCGACTGACGGTTTTCACCGGGATCCTCCAGGTTCTGCGCGTTCCAGCACGATGCCGGGCGCGGGCGATTCGGGCTTGTAGTAGGCCAGGCGGCCTGGAAGGCAGGAGAGGATGGCGCCGGCCCGGTGCAGGCACACCTGCATCAGCGCATCGTGCAGGGGCAGCTCCCGGCCATCGGCCTTCAGGCCATCCACGATCAGATAACAGGTTGGGCCCGCCCCCTTGGCGCGAAGCAGCTTCTCCAGGGGATCTGGGTAGTCCTGCTCGCTTGGCACGGCGGTCGCGAAGTCCACCAGGTAGGGCAGGTGGCGGTTCAACTGGCTGAGCATCTCCTTCCGCCGCCTGGGCTGCGCGAGAAGCTGGATGAACCGCGCCCGCTTCTCGGAGGGCAGGAAGGCTTTGGCAAAGGCTTCTTCGTGGTTCACCAAGGGTGGCTCCCGGCCATCAATCCGGTCACGCCTGGGACGGCCCAACCTAGGCTCATCCTACCCGTGAAGGGGGGATGGCGTAGGTGCCCACCGCATGAGCCACCGGCTCGGACCCGCCGTCAGAGAAGAGGGACACTTCTCCCACCACCAGGGTCTTCCCGACTTTCAGGAGCCGGGCGACGCCGATGATGTCCTTGTCGGGGGACGGCTTCCTGAGAAAATTGATGTTGAGGCTGGTGGTGACAGCCAGGGGAACGATGCCGATCTCCCCGAGGATGGCGGCGTACAGCGCCACGTCCACCACGGCCATCAACACCGGACCTGACACGGTGCCGCCGGGGCGCAGCTCACCGGGACCGACCTGGTGCCTGACCGTGGCCGAACCCTGACCGACCGCCACCACGGCGCATTTGCTCTGGGGAAACTCGGCGGCCATGAAGGCGACGATCTGTTCCAGGGAAACCAAGGTGTTCTCCACAGGATGAATGGAAAGGACGACCTCATGGGGATCAGAGCCCGCCCTCGGTTCACAGGGTTCTGGTCTGGCCCCCGTCCACGTCCAGGATCGCCCCCTGGCAGTAGCTGGCCATGGGGGAGGCCAGGAAGGCCACCGCTGCGGCGATTTCCGCCGGTTCGCCGAAACGGGGGATGCCGTAGCCCTGGGTGAGCTTCCAGGCCGCTTCCTCGCGGGTGGTCTGGTGTTCCTCGGCGAAATGATCAAGGCGGGCGTTCAGCCGGTCCGTGACGATGTAGCCCGGGTTGATGGCGTTGACCCGCACGCCTTCCTTCATGCCGCGATCCGCCA
Organism: uncultured Holophagaceae bacterium; assembly: GCA_903884655.1. Classification (GTDB taxonomy): domain Bacteria; phylum Acidobacteriota; class Holophagae; order Holophagales; family Holophagaceae; genus Geothrix. The sequence goes on from CAISFO010000047.1 coordinate 5,092, forward strand.
GGACCTTGGTGAGGTTGAGGATCGCCGCATTGACGGATCCGCCGATGGCGAATTCCGCGCTGCCCGTGCGGCCGCCGATGCCGACGATGTTCACGATCGTTCCCCGGGATCGCACAAGATGCGGCCAGGCGGCGCGGGAACAGCGGACCGTGCTGAAGAACTTGAGGGCGAAACCGTCCTGCCAGTCCTCTTCGGTGAGCTGCAGGAAATCCCCGCGCTTGGTGGCGCCGGCGTTGTTCACGAGGAGGTCGATGGCACCGAACCGCTGGACCGCAAAGTCGATCAACTGCCGAGGCGAAGGCTCCATGCGCAAATCTGCGGGGAAGGCCTGAACCTCGGTGCTGCAGGAGGCGGCGACCTCTTCAAGAAGCTCCCTGGACCTCGCGGCCAGGACCAGGCGCATGCCTTCCCTCGACAGCTGTTCGGCGATGGCCCTACCGATCCCCCGGCTGGCGCCGGTGATGATGGCCACCTTGTGTCTCAAATCCAGGTTCACGAAGATCTCCCTGCGGCCGGTTCGTCCGAAAGGAGACGTGCCGTGGCCCACACTGTGACAGGCTGGCGCGCCCTCCGGAAGGATCGGAAGCTCTCCTCCTAGGGTCTGGCTTGCATCATGGCGGCCATCTTCTGGTGGATGAGGTTGATGGCCTTGAGCGGTCGGATCATCACCTTGAAATCCACAATCTTCCCCTCCTCATTCCACTCGATCATGTCCACGCCATTCACGCTGATGCCTTCGATCTCCACCTGGAACTCCAGCACGGCATGGCGGGGGCCCCGGACCTCTCGGACGTACCGGAAAGACTCATTGAAGAAGACCCGGAAAGCGGCGCCAAGGTACTGGGAAGTGATGGCCTTGCCCCGCTGGGGTGTATGGACGACGGGGGAATGGAACACCACGTCCTCCGCAAGCAGGGGCCCCAGTCCTTCCAGGTTCCTAGTACTCACGAGTTCGTGCCAGCTCTGGATCGTATCCAACATCAGGTTCTCCGTGGCTTCAGGGCGAGGCATACACCCAGCGCTGCGCTCCCGAGGGTCTTCCAGAACTGGGTGCGCTGGTACATCGACATGGTCAGTAGTCCACACCCTTCAAGAAGTCCTGGGTCGAAAGGATTTTATAGCGATTGGGATCGGCTCTGACCAGTGCATCCGCAGAAGGGTTCGATAAGGTACCCCGGGCGTGGAGTCCGCTGTCCTGGACTTGCGAGCGGTCCAGCAGGTAGTTCTGGAAGCTTTTACTGTGGCGGTCGATATCGTCCATATGAGCGTCGAAAGCCCGGTTGTGGGCCTCATTGGCGGCGCTCTGGGCCTGGGCCCGGGCCTGGGCGGCCCGGCCGATGGCCCGGATGTTGTCGATGACGGCCTTGGTTTCACCGGCGATCACCTTGGCATCCTGGCTGTAGCTGCGGATCATGGCCAGGATGGTGGGATTTTCGGCCTCGGCCACCGCCACGGGGGCGTTGGAGCCACTCACGGTCATGGCCCAGGTGGGCAGGCCTCGGGTCGCCATGGCACCGACACGGACACTGCCCTTCCGTTGTCCTTTCCCGTCGTGGAGGTCAACCTCGTACATGGCCTGGATGACTCGCTGCTCAAACTGAGTAGGGGGCAGGTTCTGAGAGCTGGTGAGCCGGAAGGTGGCGGCGGGCAGGTGCCGGTTCTGCCGGACCTGGTTGGTGAGATCGACGTAGGAGCTGAAGAGATCCCCGCCATAGGCGCAAACGAGGGGACGGGTTCCGCCCCGTGGGCTCGCCATCCATGGGTTCCGTCGAGCCCGGGGGTCCTGGATCTGCTGGTACATGAGGCCAAGGTGGATCGCTTCTCCGTTCGGTCCGGAGGCGACCAGCTGTCCGCCGATGACTGAGGTCAGCTGCCAGCCAGGAGGCAGGCCGATGGAGGCGCTGCGATCACCGGCTGTGGCCATGCGCAGGGGCTCAGCGGTCGTTTGCCTTGCAGTGGGCGTGGCGGCGGGGCCCCTGGACATGGAGGCGGCTTTGCGGGCCGCACTCTGCCAAGCCTCGTTGAGCTTCAGCAGCATGGACGGCCCGGACCTGGGGAAGCGGGCCGCCTCGTCGTAGAGGACGGCAGCGGCGGGCTGGCTGCCCTGGGGCATCGAAACGATGACGAGTCCTGCGATGGGTTTCCCGCCCTGATTCTTGGCGGTAAGGGTGAAGAAGGCGGCCACGGAATCACTGCCGCGGGCCTGGAAAAACTTCCCCACTTGCGGTCGGTCGCCGAAGTGCCCGTGCACGCTTTTCAACATGGTGGCCAGGCCCCCACCGAAGGAGGATTCGCCGGGGAGTGTGCCGTAGACGATTTGTCCCCCGCCGGGGTTGTCGATGACGGTGAGTGCGTCCGCCGAGCTGGCCTTGGCCTGGGTCCTGCCGCAGGCTGGGCCGAGTACCCCGAGGACAAGAAGGAGGGCGACGGCAGGGATTGTACTGGAGGAGGGTCGAAGGTGGTTCATGTCGCACTCCTTCTGGGCCCACCAACGCTCAGGTCGCAGGGGCCCTGGATAGTGACTGTTAGGAAGCCGAGTCCGCCCCCGACCGAAGGGCAGGATCGGACTCCAGCCGCTGCACCAAGGCTGTGAGGAAGGCCCGGACCTGGTCTTCCGTCGGCTGGGACTCGAGGCGCTCGATGCAGGCGGCCTGCAGCAGAGGCTGGGCAAGCTCGGCCCTCACAGCCCGGATGACCTCGAGCACCTTGTCCCCGGGGTAGAAACTGAATAGATCACTGACGCGGCCAACCTCGAGCGAGAGTTCTGGAGAAAAAAGGACTGGGTAAAGCAGGAATCGGATCGCCGTTGTCCGGTTCTGGCGTTCGGTATCCAAGTCTTCCATGCGGTGCCCCTGATGGATGACGGTCTCCCAGAAGAGCCTTCCAGGCGCATAAACAGCCCCATCCTAACCGGGAACTCCGCGCCCATGGATTCTTCCTGAAGCAGGCCTCCTGGGAAAGGGACAAGCCTGTGAGTCGGTGGCATGCACGGTGAGGCCGAGACGCCTGGCCTCGTGGGGGGGGGAAGACCTCGAAGGGCCCCGGGAGCTCGATCTGGTCGAGTCCCTCGAAAAGGATGGATCCGATCTGAAGATGGATCTCGGGAGGCATCACTGGGTCGGTGGTTTCGGGGGGATTCAGCGCATGAAGGTCCGAACAGAGCCGCAGACGGAAAGGAGCTGCGGCCCGTCCATGCGCCCGATGATGTTGCGGATGACCGAGCCCATGACCTGTCTGGCGCCGGCCAGACCCAGGCTGGCGGATTGCTGGCTGATGAACCCGGCCTTGGCGAGCTTCAGCGGTTCCAGGAAGTAGGCGTCAAGGCCGCTGTTGGTCAAGGTCCCGACCAGGTCCGCGAGGGCATCGCGATACTCCGCGGGATCCTCGGCCTGCTCGAGGGTGTCGAGCACGGAGAGGGTTTGCTGATACAGCTCCGGCGAGAGCTGGAAGCGGAGGGACGGCTGGGCCGACGATCGGGTGGCTGGCTTGCCAGGCTGCTTCCCCGGCAGAGGTGGCTTGGGCTTCGTGGGGCTGACCATGCCCCATCATACGCAGCCAGTGCACCCTGGAGCTGGGTCCATGTGGATGATTCAGCCTGGGAAGGGTGTCCCGCCCCAGGAGGGAAGCGGCATCCGTCAGCCTCGCGTTCCGGACCACAGGGACCGGACGGCCCACTTGAAGAAAGACGCCAGGCTCTTTCCGCGTCGTTCCTGGTGCCTGCGTTCAAGGATATTGGGAAGGCTCTGCAGTCTCCGGTCCACGGCTCGCTGCTCCTCCTTGCGGATGGAGTAGAACAGTAGCCCGAAGAAGGCTAGGACCAGGAGAATGAGGAGGGTGTTGATTCTCAAGGATTCCTGCTGGAGGGAAGGGCCTGAGGATAGTGGCTAGGCGGGCAGAGAACGGTCACTCCGGATAGTGTGCACCATGTCCCAGGGAGTAGGTGTAAACCGGATCAGTTCCAGACCCGCTTGCCACCCACCCAGGTGCCGAGCACCTTGCCGGGCAGGCTCCAGCCTTTGAAGGGGGTGTTGTAGGACTTGGACTGGATGAAGGCCCGGTCCACCTGCACCTTCTCGTGGGGATCGAAGAGGACGAAATCCGCGGGCGCTCCGGGCTTGAGGCTCCCGAGGCCCTGGCGGTCCAGTTGGAAGACCTGGGCGGGTCCTCCGGCCAGCAGGGCGATGGCTCTGGACAGACTGATGACCTGGCGGTTCACCAGCAGCTCCAGAGTGAGGGGCAGGGCGGTTTCCAGACCGATGACGCCGAAGGCGGCGATGGGCAGCTCCACTTCCTTGTCATCCCAGCCATGGGGCGCATGGTCCGTGGCGATGGCATCCACGGTGCCGTCCGCGAGGGCTTCCAGCACGGCCTGGATGTCGGCCTCGCTGCGCAGGGGCGGATTCATCTTGTAGTCACTGTCGAACCGCATCAGCTCCTTGTCCGACAGCGCGAAGTGGTGAGGCGTCACCTCGCAGGTGACATGGAGTCCCCGAGCCTTGGCCTCGCGCACCAGGCGCAGGGAGCCCTTGGTGCTGAGGTGGGCCAGATGCAGGTGGCCACCGGTGTGCTCTGCCAGCACGATGTCCCGGGCCACCATGGCCTCCTCCGCCGCGGCGGGGATGCCCAGGCAGCCGAGCGAAGCGCTCACGGCTCCTTCGTGCATGTAGCCCTTGCCCGCCAGGTCCTTGTCCTCCTCATGGGCCACCACCGGCACGTCCAGCCAGCGGGTGTATTCCAGAGCCCGGCGCATGAGGGAAGAACTCGAGATGGGCAGGCCGTCATCCGAGAAGGCTATGCAGCCGGCAGCCTTGAGGGTGCCCATGTCGGACAGTTCCTCGCCCTTCATGTCGCGGCTCACGGTCCCAATGGGGAAGAAGCGGCAGAGGTCGGCCTTGGCCGCCCGGCTGAGCATCATTTCCGTGATGGCCACGCTGTCGTTCACGGGCTTGGTGTTGGCCATGGCGCAGACCGACGTGAAGCCACCGGCCACTGCCGCCCGGCTGCCGGTCTCGATGCTCTCCTTGCGAGTCTGGCCCGGCTCCCGGAAGTGCACGTGCAGATCCACGAAACCTGGTGCCAGCACGGCGCCGCCACCATCCAGGACCTCGGCCCCCGCTGCCTGGGGATGAGTGGCAGCGGCTGCACCGATTGCAAGCACCTTCCCGTCCACCACCAGCAGCGCCCCCGGCCCGTCCAGGCCCTGCACCGGATCGACCAGACGGACATTCTTCACGAGGAGGGACATGGGGACTCCGGAATCGGGTCTTGAGCAAGGCACCAAGGCTTAAAGATTAAAGAAGAACACCGATGAACACCGATAAAAGCTGATGAACACCGAAAAATGCATAGAGGCCTAGCGGGAGAGGCGCTTGATCTGGGGTTTGAGGGAGCCGAAGTTGATAAGGAGACAGGTGGGCAGGCCCATGGCCTTCAGGTAGTGGAGGCCCTGAGCCGTGTGGGCGTCTTCTAAGGCCCTGCTGGCTTTCAGTTCGATGAGCAGTCTCCCCTCGACGGCCAAGTCGGAAATGCAGCTGCCCACCACCTGATTCTGATAGGACACGGTGATCGGAACCTGCTGCTCGAAGGCCAGTCCGGCTCCCTGAAGTTCAATGGCCAGCGCGTTCTCGTACACCTTCTCCAGGAATCCCGACCCCAGCGAGTTCGCCACCTTGAACACTAGTCCGATCACGACTTCGGTCAACGGATCATGATCCGACTGCAGCACCTTGTCTTGATCGGTGTTCATCAGCATTTATCGGTGTTCATCGGTGTTCCTTCTTTTCTTCCCTACTCCATCCGGTAGTTCGGCGCTTCCTTGGTGATCATGACGTCATGGGCGTGGCTTTCCCGGAGGCCGGAGCCGCTGATCTCGACGAAGGTGGCCTTCTGCTGGAAGTCGGCGATGCTCTGGCCGCCGCTGAGGCCCATGCCCGCCCGCAACCCGCCCATGAGCTGGGTGACCAGGTCGCCCATCTTCCCCTTGTAGGGCACCTGGCCCTCGATACCCTCGGGCACCAGCTTGGTGTCGTCCTTACCTTCCTGGAAATAGCGATCCTTGCTACCCTGCTTCATGGCGCCCAGGCTGCCCATGCCGCGGTAGGCCTTGAAGGTGCGCCCGCCGTAGAAGATGGTCTCGCCCGGGGCCTCGTCCGTGCCCGCGAAGAGGCTGCCGATCATGACGGCGCTGGCTCCGGCCGCGATGGCCTTGGCCACATCGCCGCTGAACTTGATGCCGCCATCGGCAATGCAGGGCACACCCGCCTCGCGACAGGCCCGGCTGGCCTCGGCCACGGCGGTGATCTGGGGCATGCCCGCGCCGGTGACGATGCGGGTGGTGCAGATGGAGCCAGGCCCGATGCCGATCTTCACGGCGTCCGCCCCGGCCTCGCAGAGGTCCTTCGCGCCCCTGTAGGTGGCCACGTTGCCGGCGATGAGGGAGACGGAAGGATGGGCCCGCTTCAGGGCCCGCACGGCGTCCAGCACGCCCTGGCTGTGGCCGTGGGAGCTGTCCAGGCAGAGCACATCCGCCTGGGCTTCCACCAGCGCTGCGGCGCGATCCAGCAGGTCCTTGCCCACGCCCAGGGCGGCGCCCACCCGCAGGCGGCCGAAACTGTCCTTGCAGGCATTGGGATATTCGATGGATTTCTCGATGTCCTTGACGGTGATGAGCCCCTTGAGCTGGCCCTGGCCATCCACCACCAGCAGCTTCTCGATGCGGTGCCGCTGCAGGATGGCCCTGGCCTCCTGGAGGGTGGTGCCCACGGGCACGGTGACCAGGTTGTCCTTGGTCATGGCCTCGCGCACGGGGATGTCCCAGCGGGTCTCGAAGCGCAGGTCGCGGTTGGTGAGGATGCCCACCAGCCGGTGGCCTTCTACCACGGGCACGCCGCTGATGCGGAACTTGGCCATCAGGGCCTCGGCGTCGCGGATGGGGGCGTCGGGCTCGATGGTGATGGGATCGGTGATCATGCCCGACTCGCTGCGTTTCACTTTGTCCACTTCCTCCGCCTGCCGCTCGGGGCTCAGGTTTTTGTGGACGATGCCGAGGCCGCCCAGCTGGGCCAGGGCGATGGCCATGCGGCTTTCCGTCACCGTGTCCATGGCGGCTGAGATCAAGGGGATGCGCAGGCCGATGGTCTTCGTTAACTGCGTGTTCAGGTCCACTTGGTTGGGATGGAGTTCCGAAAAGCCAGGGACGAGCAGAACATCATCAAACGTGAGGGCACGCAGCAGGGGCAAGGTCAGCATGAGAAGCCTTTTTTCTGGACCCGCACACGCGGGACCTTGCAGCCCATGGTCTCATGGCGCGGGCAGGGGTTCCAGCGGGTGGAAACACCGCAGGCCCTCGCTCGTCGTTCCCCTCCAGGGCACTTCACGGACGCACCGGTCTTGTGTGCGAGGACAACGGGGACGGAAGGCGCACCCACCCGCGGGCCGGTCCTGGGGCGCCGGAAGGTAGCTGGAATCCTGGGAGTCCTGGTGCCTGGCCGCCGCCAGCAACCGGGCGGTGTAGGGGTGGCCTGGTTTCGTGAGCAGTCGGGTGGCTGGACCGGCCTCCAGGAGCTGGCCGCCATACAGCACCAGGAGCCGATCACAGGCCAGGGCCGCCAGGGCCAGGTCATGGGTGATCCAGAGAACGCCGAGACCACGCTCGCGGTGGAGCTGCAGCACCAGATCCAGAAAACCCCTCTGGGCCAGGGGATCCAGGGCGGTGGTGGGCTCGTCCAGCACCAGCAGCTCTGGATCGCAGGAGAGGGCCATGGCCAGGCCGAGGCGCTGGCACTGGCCACCGCTTAGCTGATGAGGAAAGCGCTCCAGGAAGTCCGTCTGGGTCGGCAGGCCCAACTGCGTGAGGAGAGGCCCCAGGCGGTCCAGAGACTGTTGCGAGGATTCCCGGAAGTGGACGCCTGGGAGCAGAGCCAAGTGCTCTTCCACTGTGAGCAGGGGGCTCAGGGCCTGGAGGGGATCCTGGGGCACCCAGGCCAGCCGACGGCCACGGAGGGTGTCCCGGCCCCGGCCCGGGCGATTCATGGGGATTCCGAAGGCTGAGATCGATCCAGCCCTTTGGCGCACGCCCTGAGGCAGCACCCCGAACAAGGCTTGCACCAGCAGGCTTTTCCCCGAGCCGCTTTCCCCCACCAGTCCCAGCCGTTCTCCACGGGCGAGGGACAGGGTCAACGGCCCCAGAAGGCTCACGCCATCCGCCCGCTGCAGGTTGAGAGCCTCGACAATCAGGGACATGCCGGAATGATGGTATGGAAGTGTTGCGTTGTAAGTAAGTTCCAAACGAGCGTGGATTTGGTCTTGACGCCTTCTTGGGTGGTCCTAACCTTGGGCCACCCAATCACCCTGCGGGATTCGAACCAGTCCCGCCATGGCATGGAGGAATCATGGATTTTTTGCGCCCAGACATTCAGGAGCGCCTGATGAAAGAACACTTTGAATTCCGCAAGCTCATGGAAGAGCACAAATCCGCAGATACGCGGCTGGGTGATCTCCAGAAAAAGCCCAGTCTTTCCGCCAGGGAGACACTGGAAGAAGTGGAACTGAAAAAGATCAAATTGCGGGCAAAGGAAAGGATCTATCACATCGTGCAGGAGGTCTCAAGGCGAGCCGAACAGTAGACCCCCGCACTCGCAGGAGAAGCCCCGGGAATTGGCCCGGGGCTTCGTTTTATGTTAACATCAATTAATATTAAATTTGCGATGTACCGTGGTAGGAATGTGGATTCCCACAATGAATCAGCTTTCCTCCCACAGGAGCTGTCGTGCCAGATGTCTTCCAGGAACGAAGGCAACAGCGGCCCTTCCGCATCATTTACATTCCCCTGGATGCTTTTGTCGAGCGGTTCATCCTGCAGAGAAAGGGAGCCGAGGCGGCATCCCCGGCGGAGGAGCCCCTCAGTCCTCCTCCTTCACTCAGCGAAAAGGCCGCCCCCTGGAAGTGCGGTGTGCCGCAGTTGGACGAGCAGTACGAGGCAGTATTCAAGGCGATCCGGCAGTTCCAGGCCGCCTTCAAGTCCGGGCCAGAGCCCGCGGTCATGAAGCGGAGACTGGAGTACCTGGTGCGCTGTGTGGAAGGGCATCTTGCCCTGGAGGAAGCGTACCTCGAGCACCTCGGCTTTCCAGGCCGGAATGAGCACCTGCTGGGCCACCGGGCCTTTCGGCACCAGCTCCAGGCCCTTAGCTCCCGCCTCATGGATGGGGACCCCGGGGCCGGCATGGAGCTCTCCCATCTGCTGTTCACCTGGTTGAAGCGACATGTCATGCGTGAGGATGCGGCCTGGGTCGATTACGCCAAGGTGCCCCATGATCCTCCGGGGCAGATCCACGCCTAGGCGGAATCAGGCTGGGAGGAACCTCGGCCGATAGGGTTCACCCACCCTCCGCGCTTGGGCGGAATCAGGTTGGGAGGAACCTCGGCCGATAGGGTTCACCCACCCAGTACACCAACTCCAACAGGTCGTCGACATCCCACAGCAGCAGTTCCGCCCGGCCGCCGGGATGCAGATGACCCAGGTCGCCCCTGCGCAGGCTGCCTGCAGCGTGGAGGGTCATGGCCGTGAAACTTTCCTCGAAGGTCAGGCGCAGCTGCAGGCAGCCCAGACGCAGGATGGAGAGCGGATCCACGCAGGGGCACGATCCTGGATTGAAGTCCGTGGCCAAGGCCACGCGACAACCCGCCTCGATCATCCTCCGGGCCGGCGCCCAGTCGCGCATGCCCAGGAACAGGGTGGTTCCAGGCAGCAGTACCGGCGTGACCTCCGCAGCGGCCATGGCCTTCATGCCCGCATCGCTGCAGAACATGAGGTGGTCGGCGCTGGCCGCGCCCAGCTCTGCAGCTAGCTCAGCACCGCCGGTCCACGTCAGCTCATCGGCGTGCACCCGCGGGACAAGGCCCAGGCGCTTTCCGGCCGCGAAGATGCGCCGACCCTGCGCCACGCTGAACACCCCTGTCTCCACGAACACATCGCAGAACCGCGCCACGCCGGGATGGCGGCGCACCAGTTCCGGAAGCCAGTCTTCGGCCACGGCGCGGGCATTGGCCTCGGCATCGCCCTTGAATTCAGGCGCCAGGTCATGGGCGGGCAAAAGCGTCACATCCAGGCTCCAGCCCCGCCGCTTCAGCTCCGCATAGGCGGCCGTGAGGCGCGCTTCCGCCTCCAGTTCCAGGCCGTAGCCCGTCTTGCACTCCAGATGGACGACCCCGCGTTCGCGGAAGGCGCGCAGCCGTGACTCGCCCGCCGCCACCAGATCATCGACCGTGGCCCCACGGGTGGCGCGCATCGTCTCCCGGATGCCGCCGCCCTCAGCGGCGAGCTGCTGGTAACTTACCCCATGGAGCCGCCTGTTGAACTCGCCGCTGCGGTTGCCGCCGAAGAGCAGGTGCGTGTGCGGATCCACAAAGCCCGGCGTGGCCCAGGCGCCACCACCGTCCACCCGGGGGACATCGGCCCAGGCCGCCGGCAGATCCACCGCCCGGCCCAGCCAGGCCACCCGGCCCCCTTCCATCGCCAGCACCGCGTCCGGTATGCGATCCACCGCCCAGGCCCGGGCGGGATCAGGGGTCAGCAGCCCCCGGAGGTTCACAAGCACGCGGCGATCCGGCATGGGACCAGTCTGCCAGGGATGCGAAGGGAGATCGCCAGCAGTCCGATGGAGATGTTGAGTGCACGATTCCAGGAGCCGTTCCCCGCACCAGGATCCTTCTTTCGGAGGTGGGCTGCCCCTTTTCGCTGGCCCCAATCTGGGGCCCTGGTCAGAATGAGGCACCCGCCCTTCTCACCCGAACATCGGGCCCTTTTTTTTCAGCCACTCTCCACGGGTACCCGCCGATGCCTTGGTCTTTGACACGAAGGCAATTGATCCTGGCCATCGGCCTGACTGGGCTTGCGCTGGGAACAGGGGCATACCTGAAGGTCCGCCGCGATGTAGGCCGCGCCCTGGAAGGACCGCTGCGGAACTCGGCGCCGCTGCAATTCGTTCCCCTGACCCGCGTCGACCATCCGCTCATCCGCTGGGGTGGGGCAGACGTGGAGGGCGTGGCACTCACATCAGCCTCGCTGATCACCGCCGGTGCCTTCGGCGTGGCCGACGAACAGGGCGACCTGGGCCGCAGCCTGCCCACCCTCCGGGTCAAAGCCCTCGCCGCCTGGCGGGATCATGCGGTTGTGGGCCTCGAGTCCGGTGGTCTGTTCCTCTTCCGTGAAGGCCAGTGGGAGGAACTGCGTACGGGGTTCGGCACTCTGCACATCCGTGCGCTGTCCGAGGGGCCGGGCGGAGAACTATGGATCGGTGCCCGCGAAGGCCTCTACCGGGGCGCCTGGGGTGCCAGCACCCTGGACCGTGTGGACCCTGCGCCGGTCAAGGCTCTCGCCATCGGTGCAGGGGGCGCTGTGTTCGCGGGCGGAGAGGAGGGACTACGCCGGGTCGAAGGATTCAGATCGACGATCGTGGCCACACCGGATCCCTGGATCGAGTGGGTGAGTGTTGCTGGGCGGGAACTGGCAGTGGTCACGCCCCTGGGACTTGCCCGGGGGCCGGTGGACGGCGTGCTCTCGGCCCTGTCAGGTGCCGAGGATGCCAGCGACGCGGCAGTCCACGGCACCCAGCTGTTCGCCGTGGCACAGGGCCGGCTGCTGCGGTTCGAACCCAGCGGTCAGGTCTCGGAGGAACGGTTGCCCGCCCCCGTCCGCCGCGTCTTCACCAGCCAAAACGTGCTCTTCGCAGACACCACCCGGGGGCTCTTCCGTCGCGCCGGCGCCGGTTGGATGCTGGCCCGTCCGCGCCCGGAATCCTTCCCCCCGGGACCCAGCCATGTAAACGCCCTCGCCATGCTGGAATCGCGGCTGGTGGTGGGCCTCTTCAACGGCGGCCTGGTACTGGGTGAATCGGCCGGGCAGGACAAGACCCCATCCTTCAGGTGGTCCTCCGTTCCCGGCAGCGCCGCCTGGGGCGTGAATGCGCTGCTGAATGGCGGGGGCAGCCTCTACGTGGCGAGCCTGCGCGGGGCCTCCCACTTCGACGGTCACAACCTGCGGCCAGTAGAAGGTGGCGAGTCCGGTGCGGCCTTCTCCCTGGCGCCCACCTTGGGTGGTGTCGCCGTGGGTTTTGGCCAGGGCGTCATGCTGCCGGGTGGGCGATTCCTTTCCGCTTTCCATGGCCTGCCAGGCAACCAGGCTCTGGCCCTGGCGGGGGGTGAGCAACTGTTCGTGGGCACCCCTACGGGCCTGGGCGCCATCACGGGCAACCGCGTGGCCTGGCGGGTCCTGGCGGGCGAGGGCAAGCTGCCCCATCCCTGGATCACGGCCCTCCACCTGCGCGGCGAGGAACTCTTCATCGGCACCTACGGCGGCGGTGTGGTCCGCCGCATGGCGGCCAAGGCGAATCCCAGTGGCCCGGGCCAGTTCGAATCCTTCCCAGAGACGGAAGGCTTCAAGATCAATACGGGCTGTCTGGTGGAAGCTGGCGGCCGCCTCTACCTGGGCACCGACGGCAAGGGGCTCTACCGACTCAGCACCGACGGCCACCGTTTCCTGCCCGTGCGCCTGCCCTTGCCCTCTCCCCGCATCACCGCGATCCTGCCTGGCAAAGATGTGCTCTACGTCGGTACCGACGAAGGGCTCGCCCGCATCAATCTTCCCCTTTCGGATGAAGGTGCCTGATCATGCGTCCACTTCTGGGGTCCCTCCTATGTCTTGTTGCCGCCGCCCTGTCGCCCCTGCGGGCCCAGGCGGGTCTGCTCGTGCCCACCAGCACCGGGCGGCCCGATGCGAAGGTGCTATCGCTCCGCGAAATGAACATCGATATCGGCATCGCCAGGGGCTACGCCCGCGTGAATGTGCGACAGGTGTTCGAGAACCACACCTCCGCCATCCAGGAGGGCACCTATCGCTTCGCCCTGCCGGCCTCGGCGGCCGTGGGTGATTTCGCCATCTGGGATGGCCTCCAGCGTATTCCCGGCGTGATCCTGGAAAAGAAGCGGGCCCGCTCCATCTACCAGGAACTCACCCGTCAGCGCATCGATCCCGGCCTGCTCCAGCAGGGGGAAGAGGACGATGGCACGCCCGGTGACGGCCGCTCCACGCGGCCTTCCGGCGGAGCATTGTTTTCGGTGACGGTGGCACCCATCCCCGCCCATGCCACCAAGCGCCTGGAACTGCAGTTCCAGGAGGAAGTGCCCTTCATCGGCGGCATTGGCGAGTTCCGGCTGGTGCTGCGTCCCCCCGATGGTGAGGCCCCGGTGGCCCGCCACCTCACGGTGAAGATCACCCTGACGGATGGCAGCTTCGAACCCGTGGCGACGGGGCTGGCCCTGGCGTCCAGCGACGGCGGCGCCGCCTTCACGGGCGAGAACGTCCATCTCGATCGCGATCTGGTCCTGCGGATCCGCCCCAAGGGTGGAGACGCTCTGCGCCTCACGGCCTTTCGCAACCCGGAGGGCATCCTGCCCGAAGGCCTGGCCCTGGCACCCTGGGAACGGCCGTCGGAGATTCCGCCGGAGAAGGATGGCTTCTTCCTGCTGGAGGCCCTGCCACCGCCAGGGGTGAAACCCGGGATCGGGGCCAAGGCGGGACCAGCTGAACCCAAGCGCCCTTCCCAGTCCCTGGCCATTCTCTTTGACACCTCGCTGAGCCATCGCTGGGCCGGACTCGAAACCGCCTATGGTCACCTCGTGCGGGTGCTGCAGTCCATGAACAGTGGCGACCGGTTCGCCCTCATCCCCTACGACCGCACCCCGGCCGAGGGTGTGCGTCTCCGGCCCGCCACCGCCCAGGATATCGAAGCCGAGCTCACGGCTCTGCGGGCCCGGGCTCTGGGCCCCGGGGCCAACCTCAGTGCCGCCGTTTCCTCGGCCCGCAGGCTGGTGGGCGATCAGGGCCGCATCCTGCTGCTCACCAGCGGACAGGGCAGTCCGGGCTCCAAGGCCCTGCGCGGCTTCCTGGGGGTCACGGCCCTCTTCACGGCCGTGACCGCGGGCGAAGCGGGCGAGTCCCTCCGCGCCGCCTCGGTCCAGGTGCTGTCCAACACTGCCACGGAGATCGAGGAAGACCTCTTCTTCAAGCGCCTGCTGGCCCCCGCGGAAGCCGCCGAAGCCGCCCCGAAGAAGCCGGACGGCGGCCCCGTTCCTTTCACCGTCACCGGCGGCGACGCCAAACTGCGGCACATCTACCCCGTTCTCGTGCAGCCCCTGGAGCCCGGCAGCCTGTCGGCCTGGGTGGGCCGTTACGCGGTGCCCCAGCCGAAGGTGCGGGTGGAACTGGCCTCTGCGCTTTTCCAGGGCGGTAGGCAGGGAATCGATACCGCCTTCCCCGAAAAAGCCCTGGAGGCCCGGGATCTGCCCCGCCGCTGGGCCCGCGCCCGGGTGGACGACCTGCTGGCCCGCATCGAGGCCGAGGGCGAGCGCCGGGAATGGGTGGACGAGATCATCGCGCTCTCCAAGCGCTACAAGTTCATCACGCCCTACACGGCCTTCCTGGCCGCGCCCCGCTCACTGCTGCGTCCCCGCCGCATCCAGCCCGGTGATCCAGTGCTCCGCGTGGAGTGCGATGACGGCACCACCGCCGTCACGGCGCTCTTCCCCTTCGGCCTGAAGCTGGATCTGGTGCACCGACCCGGATCGAACCTGTGGGAAGGGCGCTTCCTGGTGCCCGAGGGCCTGAAGGATGGCCGCTATCCGGTGCGCATCCTGCTGCGGGACCGCAGCGGCGCCCGCCTCAGCGAAACCAAACACTACGTGCTCGATGGCAAGGCCCCGGAGATCCAGCCCCTGCTGCCGGCTTCCGTGCAAGCCGGCGACGTGCTCCGGGTGGAGGCCCGCACCGATGAGGATGTGGTGTTCCTCACGGCCCGCCTGGGAGACGGCCCGCCGGTGCCGCTGCGCTGGGACCCGGTCTCGAAACGCAGCGTGGGGCTCCTGCGCATCCCCGCCGAAACCCGCGGGGGCCAGGAGGTCTTCTTCGAAGCCGTGGACGCCGCCAAGAACCGCGGCTTCGCCCGCACCACCGTGGAGGTGAAGCCATGAGCCTCGATCGGACGATCGCGATGGCCCACCGCTGGATGGGCCGCGCCAAGGCCTTCAAATCCCTCCACGCCGCCGCCGTGGTGGGCTTGGCCGTTGCGGGAATCGCCGCCACCCAGGTGCCCTGGACCGAGCTCACCGAGGCCGACTGGATCTACGCCCTGGCCACGCGGTACTCCCTGGTGGAAGGCCACCGGGTGCACTACCCCACGCCCACAGCCGAGCTGGCCAGACTCCTGGAAGGGCGCTCAGAAACAGCCGCCCTGCGCCACCTGGCCGATGCCCGCCTGAACCTGGGTGACCGCCAGGGGGCGCTGGCCGCCATGGAGAAGTGGGCCTCCGCCGAAGGGCCCCAGGCCTGGGACGAGACGGCTCGCTGGGCCGCCGGTCACCGGGAGATGGCCGCGGCCTTCCGGGCCGCCGACAAGGCCCTGCTGGGCCTGCCCACAGAAGCCCGGCATGCCCTCGCCGACCAGCGCATCCAGTGGGCGGACCTCCATCCGGAAGCCGCCGATGCCCTCGCCCTGCGCAAGGCCCGGGTGGCCCTCTTCCCCCAGGATGCGCAGGCGCTGGAGGACTATGTCCGCGCCCTGGAGAAGGCCAACCGTCTGCCTGAAGCCGATCAGGTCCTGGCCGGTGGTCAGGCCCTGGCCCCGGAACGGCGTCTGCTGCTGCGGGCTGATCTGCTCACGGCCCACGGGGATCACCGAGGCGCCTTCCAGGTGCTGGATGCGGCGGTTGCCGAGCCCTGGAGCATGGATTTCCGCCGGGCCTTCGTGGTCCGGGTGGACAAGGGTGCGCCCACCGCGCCCGCCGCCTGGCGCGCCGCCCTAGAGGCCCGCTTTGATGCCGGGGCCCTCGTGCGCCTTGCGACCTACTTCGAGGGGCAGGGCCGCGGCGATGCTCAGGCGGACCTGCTGCGCCAGGTGGACCGCCGCTATGGCAAGGACCTGGGTCGCAAGGAACAGCTGCTGATGGCACGCCTCCATGGCGAGATCGACGCCATTCCGGAGGCCTTCCGGGCCCGCCTGGCGGCGGCCAACCAGGCTACGGCCGAGGAGCAGACCCGGGACCTCGCGGCGCTCGCGCACCTCGCCCTCAAGGCGGGGGGACGACCCCTGGCCTGGGGCACCTACAACGACGAGTCCTACAAGTGGGTGGCGAACCTCGACCGCACCCCCGGCTTCTGGACCGGTGGGATCTCACTGCTCCTCACCGGGGAGGACTGGAAGGCGGTTCTGGAGCGCCTGGAGAACGAAAGCCTGCCGGATCGCACCTTCACTGCGGCGCGCCTCCTTTCTGATGAACTGGTGCGCCGCGCGTCTCGACATGCGGAGCTGCCGGCCCTGCGGGTGGCCCTCATGAACAAGCACCTGGAACGGGGCGAAGGCTCGGCGGCCCTGGCCCTCCTGCCCCTGGTGGAATCCGCCGCGCCTGCCGTGGCCGACGAGGCCCGCCGGCTGGCCCTGCTGGCCGCCCGGCAGGTGCGGGTTCCGCTGACGGAGGAACTCCGCCTTTTCAGGGCGCGCCTGAAGTACCTGGCACCTGACGGTTCTCGGCCCATGGGGGCAGGGCCAGGGTCCCAGTTCAGCACCGCCGGGGATGCGCAGGAAGACGAAGAGGTCCCGGGTGAAGAGGGCGGTGAGGCCCGCCCCTGGGTTCACCAGCCCCGCAAATCCCAGGGCCAGAACTATCCCTACCTGCTGGAGGAGGGGCTTGCCCGCCTGGACCACCTGAACCCGGATCACCGGGCCTCCCTCGACCTGATCCTCGGCGAGCTGGACCGCCTGCCCGACGATGAGAACCTCTGGCTCCACCTGGCCGCTCGCCTCAGCACCTGGAACCTGGATGACGAGCTGGGCCCCCGTTTCGACCGTGCCCTCAAGCGGTTCCAGGGCCCCGGCATCTGGGACATGGCCGCCCGCTGGTACGCCCGCCGGGACCAGCAGCAGAACCTCCGCGCCCTAGCCCAGTCCGTGGCGGACCGCTTCCGGGGCGCCGCGATCTTCAGCAAGCTCAGCGGCTCCGGAAATGTGCGGGTGGCCGTGCCCGACCAGCCTGCCGTGGGTGGCCGCGTGCGGCTGGTGCTCTGGGCGGACTGGGTGCGCCTCAAGGCCCTGGAGCGGTTCCCCCACAGTCCCACGGTGGTGCGCGAGGCCCAGCGCCTGGTGGCCATGAGCTCCTGGGAGAGGCGGTTCGATCCCGGGAAGGAAGCCAAGAAGGACTACACCGTCACCATCGCTCCCGACGCCCTGCTGGAGGAGCGCCACTGGGCCATCCTCTTCGTGGACGCCGGCCAGCGCGAGGCCTTCTTCGTCGAGGCCATGCGGCAGGGCCATCTGGAGGCGCGGCTCCTGGAGCTCGAGGCCAGGAAGGATCGCACCCCCGTGGAGGACCAGGTCCTGTTCGAAGGGTGGTCGCGGCTCTCCCGCTTCGAGCGGGCCATGGCCCCGGGCGATCGCCTGGCGGCCAGCTATCCCGGCGACGGGGACCTCGCCCACCGGGTGCTGTCCCTGCACCGTTCCCTCAACGGCCTGGAAACCTCTCATGCGGGGCCCGCCCTGGCCCTCGTGGCCCGCACGGCCCCGGCATTGGAAGACCCCAGCGCGCTCTGGACGGAGCTGGGCGAGCTGGAAGAGGATCGCGGCCGTCCCGACGCGGCCATGGACATCTGGAAACACCTCGCCGATGGCGAAGCCCGCAATCCCCGGCGCGTCGCTGAATGGGCCACGCTGCTCTGGGACTACCACCACGACAAGGAGGCCCTCGCAGTCGTGGAGGAGGGCCGCCAGCGCCTCAACCGGCCGAAGTTCTTCGCCTTCGAAACCGGCGTGTTGCGGGAGAACCTGAAGGACCTGGATGGCGCCGTGCGGGAATACCTCAGCGCCCTCCGGCCCGAGGAGGCCAGCGGCTTCGACTGGTTCGAGCAGGATCAGCGCTCCCTGCGCCGCCTGGCGCAGCTGCTGGCCCGGGAGCAAGTCTTCCGGATTGTCGAAGCCCGCATCAAGGGTCTGCGGCCCGGCGTGGCCGAAGACGAGCGGGCCCTCGCCGGCTACTACCCCCTGGCGGGCATTGAACCGCCGGCCCCCGGCTTCGATTGGGATGCAGACACCTGGATCGACAACATGGACCTGCCCAACGATCCGGTGGGCCGCGCCCAGCGCGAGGACCGCAAGGTGGCCGAGCGGCCCAGGGAATACGACGCCGTCAAGCGCATCGGCGATCTCCTCCTGGAAAAGACGCGGGAGATGGCCCCGAAGGCCACCGTGGTTGAATTCGTGAATGCCGCCGAGACCTGGAGCCACCGGCTCGCCCAGGCCCGTTGGACCCCGGACCAGGTGGTGACATTCCAGGGCAGCCTCATGGCCCGCCGGGCTGCGCTGGCGACTTCGGAGGAGGACCGCATCCAGAAGGACATGGCCCGTGCCGATTTCCTCGCCGGGAAGGGCCGCGCGGCCGAGGCCGATGCGGTGTGGGCTTCCCTGGATGCGCGCATCGGGGCGCTGCCCGAAGGCACCGTCCGTCTGAAGGCCGAGGCCGGTCGCGCGGCCTACATCGAGCGGGCCAAAGGTGCGGATGCCGCGGCCCAGGACTGGCGGCGCATCACCACCCGGTATCCCTGGAGCCTGGGGCTCCTGGAGGATCGCCTGGCCTTCCTGCAGCGCGTGAACAGGGGTGATGAGGCCCGGGCCACCCTGGAGGGCGTGCTGCCCAGGGCCGCCACCGGCCACCGGGAACCACTGCTGGAGCGGCTAACCCAGGACTGCCTGACGGCCAATGATCTGCCCCGGGCCCGCCGGGCGGTGCTGCTGCTGCTGGGCACCGAAGGCCTGTCCGAGGCCCGTCGGCTCGGAGCCATCCACCTCCTGGCCCGGCTGTCCCTCAAGGAGAACCCGGCCTGGGATCCCTATGCCCTGGCCAAGGTCGAGGCCGCCAGGCTGAAACCCGAATTCCATGCGGAGCTCTACCACAGCCTCGCGCGCGCGGTGGATCTGGAAGGAGGCACGGGCCCCGTCCCGGGGCTCTGGATCGAGGCCCTCAACCGACGTACAGAGCGGTCCTGGGTGGAGGCCGCCTCTCGTTCCGCCCGCCGCGCCGGCAAGGGCCCGGAGTTTCTCGCCTTCTTCGAGAAGCAGCTGCAGCGCAGCCCCCGGGACATGCGCTGGGCTGTGGCGGTGCGGGATATCCGGACCGCCTACCACGATGTGGACGGCGCCCTGGCGGCGGCCAGGGCCGCCGTGGCCGTGCGCCCCGAGAAGGAGATCCTCTGGCGTGAGGCTGTGGATCTGCTGGTGCGGGCCGATCGTCCCGCCGAGGCCGCCGACTTCCTCGATGGCTGGAACCGTCCCCGCCTCGCCGATGAAGGCGTGGCCCGCTGGCGCAGCCAGCTCTATGCCCAGGCCGGGGACGGCGCCAGGGCCTTGGCCATTGAACAGGCGGCGCTCGCCGCCTTCTCCCGTGGCACCGAGGGGAGCGCCGATGAATTCCAGAGCCGCCGGAGCCGGGCTGCGGAACGCCTGCTGGACCTTGGTTACCCCGATCTCGCCCTGCGGCTGCTCTCTGCGAAGAACGACGCCAAGGACCTGGTGACCAGCCGCCTGTCGGCGGACCGCCAGGCCCAGATCGCCCTGCTCAACAACCAGTTCCTGCGCCTTCTGGTCAGTACTGGCGATGCAAGCCAGCGGACGAACCTTGCCCGGGCCCTGTCCCGGTACGGACGCGGGGAGCAGCGCGAGGAGGTGTTGAACCAGCTTCTGCGGCTCATCTGGCCCCGCGAGGGCAAGCCCTCCGACAAGATCCTGACCAGCTGGTGGCCCTTCGTCCAGAATGCTGACCTGGAGGAGCCACTCCGCATGGTCCTGGCCCAGCGGCTGGTGGCCACCCGGCCCGGTCCCTGGCAGGCGGCGCCTACTGTGGCCTTCGTCCAGTCGGTCAGTGCCTCCGTGGTGGTCAGCAAGGTCCTGAACAACAACCGCTGGTGGGAGTTGCAGACGCCGGATGTGGAGGGGCTCTGGGTTCGGGAGTTGGCCCGCCGGGACCGGGGCGAAGAGCTGCTGGCCTTTGTGGAGCCCTATTGGCGCGCCATGATGAGCCAAGTGAAGGACCCGCTTGGAAAAGGGATTTCGGCCGACACGCCTCGCTGGTCCTGGTCCCTGTGGCTGGATGATCCCCGGGTCCTCGCGGTCTGGGCCCGGACCGCTGCGCTTCATCCCGACAAGGTGAAAGACCTTTCAGACGTCATGAGCAACCGCGTCCTCTGGGACCGGTTCTGGGTGCTGGCCGCCCGCCGGTGGAAGCCGGAGCCGCTGCTGGCGATGCTTGCCCAGGACACACGCCTAGCCTGGTTCCGCTTCTGGGAACCCGCGCTGCAGGCCCAGGATCCTGTGCTGGTCGCCCGGCACCGGGTCATCGAACAGGTGACCACGGCCCTGGGGCGCCTCGTGCAGGGTGCGCCCGACGCCGTGAAGGATCCCCTCATCGCCCGCCTGCGGGGGCCCCAGACCGTGGGCGAAGTGCTGGGCAAGGACAGCCAGTGGGTGTGGCCCGAGTTCACCCCCCGCCGCGACAACCGGGGTAAGCTCCGCGAAGATGGCGACGATCGCATCATCGGTCAGGGCGTGGACCAGGGCCGCGTCCCCGGCGCGCTGTGGGGTGATCGGCCCGGCGAGGCCTGGTATGTGCTGGAGGCCCTGGCCCGGCACCGCCAGGGGGACTCCACAGCGCCCTACCTGCCCCTGGACGCCCCTCAGCGGGGCGGCGAAACGAACCGCACTCTGTTGGCCATGCGCATGGCACGAGCGGAGCAGAACCTGCCCCTCGCCGTGGAGATCATGGGCCGTCGGCCCGGAGCTGCCAACGACCGCACCTGGCTGGAGGGCAAGGTGACCCTCCTCGTGGCCGCCCACCAGCGGGACCAGGCCGCCGAAGCCTTCAGCGCCTACGTAGTGGCCGCCCAGGCCAGGCTCAGCGTGGACGACTTCCGCAACCTGTCGGCCATGGCCGAGGATGCCGGTCTTCCGGGTCCTCTGGAGGTGATGGACGCCGGTCGACCCGTGAGTCCCGCCTTCCTGGCCTTCCTGCGGGACCTCCGGCCCGCCGAGGCAGCGCGGTTCAGCACCCTGGATCCCAGCGGCTACCGGGCGGCCCTCGCCCACCGCTGGCGGGAGCGGGAGCCCCAGCTGACTGCCGAGCAGATCCGGTACTGGCTCCGGGAGCTCTGGGCCCAGGACAGCGCCCCCCTGCCGCGTCGCGGCCTCGCGAAGCTGGGTGGGCCCTGGCCCCATGCCGTGACCTGGCTGGAGCAGCAGCCCCTTTCGGAGCGGTTGTCCGTGGTGAAGGCCATGGAAGAAGCTCTGAAAGCCTCTGTGTCCAGTCCAGTTCTGTTCGACCGTCTCGGCCACAGCGCCAGCGACGATGTGGCCGACCTCCTGGCCGTGCGTGTGCGCCTGGCCCGGGGCGAGGCCAGCGCGGCCCTCGGCCTCGCCGACGGGATGCTCACCGAGCTGCGTAGGGGAGAGGCCTTGTCTTTCGCGGCCCCCGCGCAGCTTATGGAAGGCGCCGAAGGCAGTGAAGAAGGCGAGGTGGCCCCTCCGCCCGAACGGATCAGCGCCGGTGACCCCATGGTGGATCGCCTGCGGACCTGGCTTCTGCCCTTCCGCGAGGCCAAGGCTGCTGCGCCCCTGGAGGCCCGGCTCCTGACCTTCCTGAAGGCAAAGCGCCAGGAAGGAACCACGGCTCTGCCGGCCTGGAAGCTGGCCTTCGAACTCAGCGGTGCGGCCGAGGCTTCCAGTCTCGGCCAGGAGCTGGAGGAGGCCTGGTTCCGTGGCGAAGTGCAGGCCGAGGAGCTGGGGCCCCTCACAGAGACCCTGGCCCGAAGTCTGCCCGCCGAAGCTCCCCGCTGGCTGGCCCGGTGGCCCCGTCACCATGCCTTCACCGGTGCCGCGCAGCGCGCCGCCATCTTCGTGGCCCTCAAGCGACCCGCCGAAGGCGCCAGGGCCCTCTTCGAGGGGCGTCGCAGGAGCCCCTGGGAAGCCCGCGAGGAGGTGCAGGCCTTCGACCTCTGGCGCCGCTTGGGAGCGCCCGTTCCCGCCGACACGAAGGCCCCTGCCGCCTGGGCCGAAGCCCTCCCAGCCTGGCTGGCCAAGGCCGAAGCCGCGGTCGGTCCCCTGGGGATCCGATTGAAGGCCCATCCTCTGGACCTGCTTTCGGCCCGGGCCGCCCTGCGCAGTCCTTCGGCCGCCGATGAGGATGCTCTCCTCCGGGCTGGTCTCGCCCTGGGCCACGCCAGCCGAGGCGAGGCAGAAGGCGACCGCCTCCTTCTCCGCATCCGCGCGGCCCGCGGGCTGCTGCCCCGGTCCGCCGAGGCCGCCCGCTGGGCCCTCGAAGGCAGCTCGCCCGACGGCATGACGCGCCTGCTGGTCCAGCGTCGCTTCCGCACGGTGGACATCAACGGGGCTCTGGCCGATGCGGCCCGCATCGCCCGCCAGGTGGGCGATGACCGCGGCCTGAAAGAAGCCCTCAGCCTCCTTGCTGATCGCAGCGCCCCCGGTGTGCAGGCCCTGCGAGCGGAGCTGGCGGTGCCTGAGGCGCCGCCCAGCATCTACCACCTGGTGTATGGCCGCCCGGCGCCCCTCCGGCCCCGGGATCTCACTTGGGCACTCCTGTCCAACATCCTCAAGGCGGAGGGCGTCCGATGATCCGCTGCATCCTGTATGCGACCCTGGTCCTGTTCACCCTGCAGGCCCAGGCCCCCATGCCCCTGCCGGAGGGCCCTGTGCGTCTGGTCATCCCGGATGCCTCGGCCTTCGACGCTGCCCTCACGGGTGGCTACCGTTCCGTCCTCAAGGGGGAACCGCGCGAGGACGATCCCCTCGTGGCGGCTTGGCGCCGGACCCAGGTGGGCACCAAGCTCGAGGACCAGTGGGGCCGCCTCTCCGGAGACCTGCCCTGGACCTGGGACACGATCCGGAAGCTGCAGCCGAAAGCCGTGGCCCTCGCCATCCTGGATGTGGGCCACCTGGAGGCGGTGCTCATCATCGAAACACCTCTGGCGCAGCTGCCCATCAGCCCGCCCAAGGGACAGGCCCGCACCCATGGTGGTGTGGCCTACGCCCTGGTGGCACCGGGCGCCGCCGATGGCAGCGAGGACAAGGACCGCCGCATGGGTCTGGCCTGGGCGCGCCTGGGGGGCCGCCTGATCCTCGCCACCAGCGAGCGGGCCCTGAAGCGCTCCCTGGACGAGGCGCTGGCGGGCCGCGGCTTCAAGGCCCCGCTGCCCGGGCTGGTGGCCATGGAGCTGGATCTCGACGCGCTGCGCCGGGACCGCTATTTCCGCCGCGAGTTCCCCTTCCCGGAAGGCCCGGAGAAAGGGCGCGTCCATGCGTCGCTCCGAATGGAGAATGGCCGGCTGGTGGAGGTCCGCGAAGGATCGAACGAGCCGCGAAAGGGCGTCTTCAGCTTCCCTGGTGCGGGCTTCGCCGCAGCAGGCTGGCAGGCCGAAGGCGAGGCCTTCTGGCCCACCTTCCGGCGGGCCTGTCTGGAGCCCATCCCCGCCCTGGCGGAGGACCCCGTCGCCGCCCTGAGTACCTTGCCCATGGCGAGACCCCAGGCCGGTGAAGACCGCTACGCCGTGGACTTCACTAAGCCCAGGCTGACGGCGGGCGCCGCGAAAGCGGAAGAAGGGGACCTGGCTCCCTGGAAGGCTCTGCTGGCCCGCCAGCCAGTGACCAGCTGGGGCTACGTCCTGACCTCCGACGGGGTCCGCCGACTGGTCTTCCCCTGGCCCGCCAATCTGGATGCCGAGTTCCTCGAAGCCTGCCGCGCCACGGTGGTGCGCCGGGCCGGCCGGGCCACCGTGCAGAAACTCGGGGACGTGCAGGAACTCCAGGTGGGGCCGGGGCTGCCGACCCTGGCCCTGCGCCGAACGGGGGGGCTGCTCTGGGTGGGCGCGTCCGCCCGGGACCTGAAGGACATGCCCGAGCCCCGGGCCGAAGCGGACCTCATCCGCTGGGGCCAGGTGAACCTGGACACCGTGCGGGCCGAGTCCACCCGGTGGGCCAAGGTGGAAGGGCCTGCGCGCCCGGAGCTGGTGCGGCCCATGTCGGACCGCGTGCTGGGCCTGCTGGGCTGGATGCCCAGCACCCGCGCCCTGCGGGTGGAGCGCCGCCGCACCGCAAAGGGCTGGCTGGAAACCGCCACCTTCGGCGGAGGCCAGTGATCTTCCCTCGAGGCCGCGCCATCGCCGCGATCCTCACCTGGATCGTGGCGATGGCGGCCTCGGGCCAGGAGCCCGTCCTGCACACCTGGCGCCTAGTCCAGGGCCGGCTTGAAACCTCGGAAGGCGTCTCCGACGCGCCCCTGGCCGTGGGCTCCCTGCAGAAGCCCTTCGTGGTCCGGGCCTGGGCCCAGGCCCATCCGGACCGGCCTTCGCCCCGCTTCACCTGCAGGGGCGGTGGTGCCTGCTGGTTGAAGAAGGGCCATGGCGAGCTGGGCCTGGCCACGGCTCTGGCCCGCTCCTGCAACGCCTACTTCCGGCAGCTGGCCGAAACCACGCCCGGGGACCAGCTGACCGACAGCCTGGGTCGCGCAGGCTTTGCGCCGGCCCCCTTGAATGCAGATCAGGCCATCGGTCTCGCGGTGCCGGACCTGCTTCGGATCCGTCCCTCGCAACTGCTGGAAGCCTACCGGGGCCTGCTGCTGGAGCCCTGGCCCCTGGGCGAGGCCCTGCGCCGGGAGGTGCTCCGGGGCCTGCACGAGGGCGCCCGCAGCGGCACCGCGGGGGGCCTGGGCGCCTGGGGTCTCTGGGCCAAGACGGGCACCGTGCCGCTGGACGCCCAGCACACCGAGGGCTTCGCCCTGGTCCTGGACGAGGGCGAACTGGCCATCCTGGCCCGCCTGCGGCCCGGCACCGGGGCCCAGGCCGCCACGGCCCTGGCCGCACCCCTGGCGGCCCAGCGGCCGGGTACTGCGGTGCCCACCCATGGGGGCGACCAGGTCCACGTGCGCCTCTTCGACCTGCTGCCCGCCACCGGATTCAGCGTGCAGAATGCAGGGCCAGCCCCCATCCCGGATGGACGTGGCTTCCTGGGCCCAGGGGCCAGCCATCCGCTCAGGCCCGGGGACCGGGTGGGACCCGGGCAGCTTGAACTCCGCGCAGAAACGCGGGGTATCCGCCGCCGCTTCCAGGGCCGTCTACAGGTCAGCGACGGGCACCTCCTGGCTACGCTCACCCGGCGCGCCTACGTCGAAGGTGTGCTCGCCGCGGAGCTGCCCTGCGGAGATCCCGAACTGCGGCTGGACCTGGGTGCGGCGGTGCTGCGCTTTCTGGCCCGGGGCCGCCGGCATGTGGACGCGGACGTCTGCGACAGCACCCACTGCGCCTGGTTCGTGGGGCAGGGACCCCTGCTGGACTGGACGGACCCCGCCCGGGCCCGGGTGCTGCCTGCCCAGGCGGAGCCCCGCTCCCTGGACGAGGCCGACTGGGCACGCATCCAAGGCCGCTCCCGCCTCCCCGGTCCTGCACTCTGGACCGCCCATTGCGGGGGCAGCCCCCTTTCGACCCGGCGGGTCTGGGGCTTTGGCGAAGGGGCCGCCGCGCCCTGTCCTCGGCATCCAGGTGTCACCGCCGGGTGGACCCGGATCTGGCGCCGGGGGGATCTGGAGAGGGCTTTCGGCCCGGGCATCGACGCCGTAGTAATGGAGCCGCCCCCGGGGGTCTGGCGCCTCACGTTCTCGCGGAAGGGCCGCAAGGAGACCTATGGATTTGACGAGGCCCACCGGCGCATGGCCACAGTGCTGGGCTGGGACGCCCTGCCGAGTCCGGCGGACCGCATTGAGCTGAACCCAGAGGGCCTGCGGCTCGAGGGCACGGGGCAGGGGCACCGCGTGGGACTCTGTCTGGGGAAGTGAGGGACGATGCAGTTTATGGAAGGAGCGTCAATGTGGAATCCAAGGATGGTCCTGGCGAGCCTTTCCGCTGCGTTCTTGATGGCGGCCCAGCCCGTGGACACCTTGCCTAAGGCACTGGTCCTCAGGCCGGGGGAAGGCCTGGCCATCACCATGGGCGATGGCGAGGTGCACGCCTATGGTGATGCCCGGAGGGAAGCTCCCATGGGCAGCCTGGCGAAGCTGGCGTGGATGCGCCTCGAAGGCACAGACTGGTCGGCCGAGAGCGTGCGCTTCGTTTGCACCGGAACATTAGGGCCCTTCACCTGTGGGAACCCCAAAGGCCACGGCCGGGTGGATCTGGGGAGGGCGCTGAGGGCTGATTGCAATCTGGCATTCCTCTCCTGGATTGCAGGTTCTCAGAGCGGCTGGAAGGACTTCTACGGAGAAGCGGCGGCCCGAGCCAGGATGGAAGAGGTCTTTTCTTCCTTCCTTGGACACCGTCTGCCGCCGGGAGACACGCTTCCGCCCCTGACGGCCGCCTGGGTGGGAGTGGGGGACCTGCTGCGCACCAGCCCCGAGGCCTTTCTTCGCTGGCTGATGGAGCCGGAACAGGCCCAGGTGGCGACGTTCGGAAAGCGCTATCTGGCGGGTGGGTGGGTCGAAGTGAAGGATCTCCTCGGCAAGGAGGACTGGTGGTTCATCACAGGGACTGTCCCCGTGGTTGGTGAACCCGCGGCTACCAGCGCCTGGGTCGCCGGGGGACGGGGACTGGCCATGGTGGTGCTGTTCATTCCTCGAGGCACTGGCATGCTGGAAGGCATGGCCCGCATCCGGGTAATCCTTGGGCTGAAGGGCTGATGACCTGGTCGGTCTACCTCCTTCGCTGCGGGGACGGAACCCTCTACTGCGGCATCGCGCTGGAGGTGGCGGCGCGGCTCGAACAGCACCGGGCGGGGAAGGGCGCCAAGTACACCCGGGGCCGGGGGCCGCTGAAGCTGGTCTACAGCGAGGCCTGCGGGACGAGGGCCGTGGCGCTCCGACGGGAGCGGGCCATCAAGCGGCTGCGGCGGGAGGCCAAGCTTAGGCTCTGCGGCCCTTGAACATCTCCTGAAGCAGACCAGCGGCGGCGGCCTTAGGGTCCTCGGCCTTGAATATGGCGTTGCCGGCCACGAGGCAGTCAGCGCCAGCGCGGATGAGATCACCGGCGTTCTTCAGGCTGACGCCGCCATCCACCTGGATGAAGAAGGGCAGTCCGCGTTCGGTGCGCAGGGTGTCCAGGCGCTTGACTTTGTCCAGCACCCGGGGGATGAAGCTCTGGCCGCCGAAGCCGGGGTTGACGCTCATCAGCAGCACGAAATCGAAGTCACCCACCAGGTCCACCAGGGTTTCTACGGGTGTGCCTGGGTTCAGCACCACACCGGCCTTACCGCCCGCCTGGCGGATGGCGGCCAGGGTCCGGTGCACATGGGGGTCCGCTTCCTGGTGGATGCTTACCCAGTCGGCGCCAGCCTTCACGAACTCGGCCGCGTAGCGCAGGGGCTCCACGATCATCAGGTGGCAGTCCAGGGGCAGGGTGGTGGCCTTACGCAGGCTTTCGACCACCGGCAGACCGATGGTGATGTTGGGCACGAAGCGGCCATCCATGACGTCCACATGCACCACCTGGGCCCCCGAGGCCTCGATCATGCGGAGTTCCTCGCCCAGCCGGCTGAAGTCGGCAGACAGGAGGGACGGGGCCAGGAGGGGGGTATCGGGGCGCAGGCTCATGCTCCTAGTGTGCCAGGGACGCTTCCACTCCATTCACCCAGAGCCTTCCGGGCCTCACTTTCCGCAGGGCCTCGGGGCTGATGTCCGCGAGGGGCACCTGTACCCAAAGCAGATCGGCCACGGCACCTTTCTGGATCACGCCAAGTTCCCGGGACCGGCCCAGGGCCGTGGCGTTCCCCGAGGTATAGGCGCGGATCGCTTCCGTGCGGGAAAGGCGCTGGTCGGGCAGGAAACCGCCCGGGGGATCGCCCTGGGCGTCCTGGCGAGTCTCGGCCGCGGCGAGGCCAAGAAAGGGATTGGCGTCCTCCACGGGCGCGTCACTGCCGAAGGCCAGCACGGCGCCGCCATTGACGAACCTGCGCCAGGGGAAGGCCTCGTCCAGGCGCGCAGGCCCAAGCCGCTCAGGCGTCCAGCTGTGGTCAGAGGTGCAGTGGATGGGCTGCACGCTGGCCACCACACCCTGCTTGCCGAACCGCGCCGCATCTTCGGCGGTGACGATCTGGGCGTGCTCGATGCGGGGCGGCAGGGCGCTCTTGCCCTTTTTCATCGCTTCGGCCAGCAGGTCGAGGGCGGCGTGATTGGCCGCGTCACCGATGGCGTGGATGGCGGGCTGGTAGCCGGAGCGAAGGGTGATGGCGGCGTCCAGGGCGATCCTGGCGGGGTCCGCGACCCACAGGCCCAGGGTGCCAGGCTCATCCGAATAGGGGGCCAGCAGCCGTGCCCCGCGGCTGCCCAGGGCGCCATCCAGGAAGAACTTCACGCCCTGCACCTGGAGGAAGGACAGCCGCTTGGGCCGGGCCCGTTTCAGTTCCTTGAGCATGAGGTCGTGGTCGTGGGCCAGGTAGGCGAAGACCCTGATGGGCAGGGTCCCCGCGCTGGCCAGGCGGCGGTAGGCGGCGAGCGCCCGCCCGTCCACTCCCATATCGGCCACGGTGGTGAAGCCCTCAGCCCGCAGGGAGCGCAGACCCGCCTCGATCCTGGATTCCAGCTCGGCATCCGTGTCCGGGGGGAGGTGCGAGGTTACCAGGTCCATGGCGGCATCGAGCAGGATGCCGGTGGGGCGGCCATGGGCATCCTTGAGGATGCGGCCGCCCTCAGGATCCGGCGTCTGGGGGCCTATGCCGGCGATGGCCAGCGCGGCGGTGTTCACCCAGGCGGCATGGCCATCCACCCGTTTCAGAAGGGCAGGTCTCGTTCCGGTCAGGGCGTCCAGATCCAGGGCCCGGGGAAAGGTCTTGGCAGGCCAGAGGTTCTGGTCCCAGCCTCGGCCCCGCAGCCAGCCCTCGGGGTGGGCTTCGGACCAGCCTCGAATCTGTCCAAGCACCTCTGGCAGGCTCTCCAACCCAGCCAGGTCCACCTGTCCCGATCTCGCCCCGAGGCTGGCCACATGGGCATGCCCTTCGATGAAGCCAGGCAGCAGGGAGCCGCCTGGGAGGTCCACCCGCTGGGCCCGGGGATGGGTCCTGGCCAGGGACTCGACGGGGCCAACGGCTCGGATCTGCCCCTTCTCGATCACCACGGCCTGGCCCTGGCGGAACCCCTGGGAAGTCCAGAGGTCCGCCCCGGCAAGGAGGAGGATGGCGGGCGGCGGCGGGGGCGGCAAAGGCATGGGCAGCTCGGGGGGGATGGCCAGTGTAGCGTCCACCCCCATTGGGACGATAAGGTGATCCTTTGGGAGGCCCCATGTACCAGAAGGATTTCCTGGAGCAGGTGCGCACGCAGCTCTCGGTAAAGGAGGATCCCTCGAAGCTGCGGGAGCGCGCCTTCGAGACCAGCTCGGGCATCCCCTTGAAGAACAGCTACACGCCAGCGGATCTGGCGAATCATGATCCGCTGCGGGACTTGGGCGCGCCCGGGAAGTATCCCTTCACGCGCCATGTGCAGCCTTCGGGCTACCGGGGCCGCCTCTGGACCATGCGCCAGTACGCGGGTTTCGCGACGGCGGAGGAGAGCAATGCCCGCTACCGGTACCTGCTGGAGCAGGGCACCACGGGGCTGTCCGTGGCCTTCGATCTGCCCACGCAGATCGGCATGGATCCGGATCACTCCATGGCCCTGGGTGAGGTGGGAAAGGTGGGCGTGAGCATCAGCTCCATCCACGACATGCGGGCCCTGTTCAAGGACATCCCCCTCGACAAGGTCAGCACCAGCATGACCATCAACGCACCCGCCTCGGTGCTGCTGGCGCTCTATCTCGCGGTGGCGGAAGAGCAGGGCGTGTCCTGGAACCAGGTGAGCGGCACCATCCAGAATGACATTCTCAAGGAATACATGGCCCGCGGCACCTACATCTTCCCGCCGCGCCAGAGCCTGCGCCTCATCACCGACATCTTCGCCTTCTGTGCGGAAAAGGTACCTAACTGGAACACTATCTCCATTTCCGGCTACCACATCCGGGAGGCGGGCTGCACTGCGGCCCAGGAAATCGCCTTCACCCTGGGTGATGGCATCGCCTACGTGCAGGCGGCCCTGGACGCGGGGCTGAAGCTGGAAGCCTTCGCGCCGCGCCTCAGCTTCTTCTTCAACGCCCACAACCAGTTCTTCGAGGAAGTGGCCAAGTTCCGCGCCGCCCGCCGGCTCTGGGCCCGGATCATGAAGGAACGTTTCAAGACCGACGATGCAAAAAGCCAGATGTTGCGTTTCCACACGCAGACCGCCGGTAGCACCCTCACGGCCCAGCAGCCTGACAACAACATCGTGCGCACCACTGTCCAGGCCATGGCCGCCGTGTGCGGCGGCACCCAGAGCCTGCACACCAACAGCCGGGACGAGGCCCTGGCCCTGCCGACCGAGGTGAGCGCGCGCATCGCCTTGAGGACGCAGCAGATCCTGGCCTACGAATCGCGGGTGGCGGACGTGGTGGATCCCTTCGCGGGCAGCTACTTCGTGGAATCGCTCACAGACGAACTGGAGGCCCGCGCCCTGGCGCTGCTGACCAAGGTGGATGACCTCGGCGGCATGGTGAGCGCCATCGAAAAGGGTTTCCCCCAGCGGGAGATTCAGAACGCGGCCTACGCCTATCAGAAGGCCGTGGAGAAGGGCGAGCAGGTGGTGGTGGGCGTGAACCGCTTCACGGTGACGGGAGAACCCAAGCCGGACCTGCTGCGGGTGGACGAGGCCCTGGGCGCCCAGCGCCGTGCCGTCATCGCCAAGGTGCGGGCAGGCCGCGACCAGGGTCTGGTGGATGGGCGACTGGCTGCTTTGCGAACCGCTGCCGTTGGCACCGAGAATTTGATGCCGCATATCCTGAATGCAGTCAAAGCCGAGGCGACCGTAGGAGAAATCTGCGATGCCATGAGGACGGTGTTCGGGGAGTACCAGGAGCAGATGGTGCTTTGAAAAATCAAAACCTCTCAAAGTCTTGTAAGTTGGAGCGGCCCAGGTACTCTTATTGCAATCTCCCACTCAGTCAGTCCCGCCGAGCGGGACCGTTCCTCCCGGAGGCACCATGCGCACCACCACCCTCATCGCCGCCGTCGCCCTGCTGCTTGCCATTCCCGCCCAGGCCAAGATGCCTTGGGTCAAGAAGGCCCAGGAGGCCGGCTTCGCCGACGTCAAGAGCTGCCAGTCCTGCCACGCCGACAAGATGCCCAAGAAGGGTGGCGAATTGGCCGAGCGCGGCAAGTTTCTCGTGGACATGAAGGCCAAGAAGAAGGCCGCAGAAGTGGATCTGGCTTGGCTCAAGGACTACAAGGGCAAGTAATCCGCTGCTATCATAAGCTTTGACAAACGCTCACCAATTCGATTCCCGGTAACCCACACCTAGGAGGCGCCATGCGCACCGCTACCCTCATCGCCGCCGCGATGATCCTCTCTGTTTCCGCCCAGGCCAAGCTGCCCTTCGTCAAGCAGGCCAAGGAACTGGGCTTCACTGAGATCACCAGCTGCAAGTCCTGCCACGTCGATGCCATGCCCAAGAAGGGCGCCTCCACCGCCAACGAGCGCGGCAAGTTCCTGCTCAAGATGAAGGCCGACAAGAAGGCCGCCGAAGTCGATCTGAACTGGCTGAAGGAATACAAGGGGAAGTGAACCCGCAAGACCACTCGAGAAAATCAAGCGCCGGGGGCCTATCCTCCGGCGCTTTTCTGTATGTCTGCATGTGTATCCATTGCGCGGCGGCTGGGGCTAACCTGTTTCACGTTTGAGGATGTCTGGATCATTTATATTGTATGAGTCAATAAAACAGAAGATAGAACGGTAGGCAGAGACCCATACCCGACAAGTGACTTAGATCACCAGCGTCTAGCAAGTCCCGGGAATATCCGGCTAGGGTATAGAGGACTGATGAGGTGGTTATGCGGTTTCTCTTCGCTGGATTACTTTCCATGGTGCTCGCCGCAGCACCTCCGAGCGCGAAGGACTGCAGTTCCTGCCACGATGTGAATGTCATCACGTTCGAGGCTTCCAAGCATGGCAGCCTGGGCTGCGTCGGGTGCCACACCGACATCACCCGCCTTCCGCATGCGGAGAAACATGCCCCGGTCAAGTGCGCCACGTGCCACGACGATCAGGTGAAGGCCTACGCGAAGAGCGTCCACGGTGTGTCCAAGAAGAACGGCATGTCGGATGCCGCCACCTGCGCCTCCTGCCACGGTTCGCCCCACTCGATCCTGGGCGCCAGCGAGGCGGGCTCGAAGGTGGCCAAGAAGAACCTCCCGGACACGTGTGGCGCCTGTCACTCCAATCCCGAGTTCCTGTCCAAGCACAACATCCCCTTCGCGAAGCCGGTTGAGGCCTACCGCCTGAGCCTGCACGGCCGCGAAGTCGCCAAGGGCAACACGGCCGCAGCCTCCTGCTCCGACTGCCACGGCAGCCATGACATCCTGGCCTCCCAGGACCCCAAGGCCCACGTGAACCGGGCCCGGGTGGCCGAGACCTGTGGCGTCTGCCATCCCGATGTGCAGGCGGTCTACGCGGACAGTGTCCACGGCCTCGCCGTGCAGCGTGGCTCCAAGGATTCGCCCACCTGCACCGGGTGCCACGGCGAGCACAACATCCTGGCCCCCAAGGATCCCGGCTCCATGGTCAATGCCGCCCGGGTGTCCACGGTCACCTGCGGCCGCTGCCACGGCGATGAACGCCTCGATTCCCGCTACGGCTTCGGGGACAAGGTGCCTGCCTTCCAGGACAGCTTCCATGGCCTCGCCATCCGTGGTGGGCAGAAGACTGCCGCCAACTGTGCGTCCTGCCATGGCGTGCACAACATCCTCCCCTCGCAGGATGTCCGGTCCACCATCAATCCCGCCAACCTGAAGAAGACCTGCGGCCAATGCCATCCGGGCGTGGGCGACAAGATCACCCAGGGGCGGGTGCACGTGCGCACCGCCGGCGGCATCGAGCACATCTCCGTCAAGTGGATCCGGCTGACCTACTACCTGCTGATCCCCATGACCATCGGCTTCATGCTCTTCCACAACGGCCTGGATTGGCTGGCCAAGCTGCGCCGCCACAAGCCCCACCACGGCACGGGCGAGCAGCTGCCCCGCATGAACCTGCTGTTCCGCATCTCCCACGGGATGGTGATGGTCAGCTTCATCGTGCTCGTCATCACCGGCTTCGCCCTGAAGTTCCCCGAGGCCGGGTGGGTCCAGGCCATGGGGCTCCACGGAGCTGGGGTCGCGCGCGGCATCCTGCACCGCATCGCCGCCGTGGTGATCTCCGCCGCCACCGTGTTCCACTTCATCCACCTAGCCCTGGTGAAGAAGGACCGGGTGATGCTCTGGGAGCTCCTGCCCAACTGGCAGGATGCCAAGGACATCGCCAACATGCTGCGCTACAACCTCGGTCTGATCGACATGCGGCCCACGTTCGGGATGTTCGGCTACGCCGAGAAGATGGAGTACTGGGCCTTCATGTGGGGCACCGTAGTGATGGCTGTGACGGGCATGCTGCTGTGGTTCAAGGACCTCAGCCTGCGTTTCTTCCCCGTCTGGGTGATGGACGCCAGCACGGCCGCCCACTGGTATGAAGCGATTCTGGCCACCCTCTCGATCCTCGTCTGGCACTGGTACCTGGTGATCTTCGATCCCGATGTCTACCCCATGGACCTGGCCTGGCTGACCGGCAAGGCCTCCGCCGACCACATGCGCGAGACCCGGCCCGAGTACTACCGTCAGCTCATGGAGAAGGAAGCCCAGAAGGCGCAGGCCGACACCACCAGCCCCGAGGATGGAACGGGCCACTGATTCCACACAATTGTGACTTAGATCCGCTTTTTCAAACTACCCAAGAGTGGACAATAAATCGGAACCCCTTCCTTCGGGGTTCCGATTCTTGTGTTCTGGTCCTGCAATCAAGGAGAACGCCTCATGGTTCCGGATGTCCGATCCAATAGAAGCACGGCCCAGGAAAGCGGCCCTACCAGGTTCCGCTTGCGAGGGTTCCTTCCGGTCCTGCTTTTGGTGGGAGGTCTCCTGATTGGCACGCCGGTTCGCGGGGCCGGCGCCAAGGCCGTGAAGGAGTCCTGCTACGACTGCCACAGCGACCAAAGCATGACCAAGGAGGGGCCGAACGGGGCCACCCTGTCGCTGTTCGTGGACGAGGCCCGGTTTGGCAAGGCCGTGCATGCCTCGATGGCCTGCAAGGACTGCCACTCGGCCATCCATAAGGACCATCCCGGCGACGGCAACCCCGTCCCGAAGGTGAACTGCGGGACCTGCCATACCGAAGAGGACAAGATCTACCAGGGCAGCATTCACGGCATGAGCAAGTCCATGGGCGCCTCGGCCGCGGCCAACTGCACCGACTGCCACGGCAACCACTACATCGTGCCGGCGAAGCAGACTGACTCACCGGTCTACAAAATGAACCTCCCCAAGACCTGCGCCAGGTGCCACGCCAACAAGAACGTCACTGACGAATACAAGATGAAATACCCGTCCGTGGGCTCGCAATACCAGGAGAGCATCCATGGCATGGCCCTGCTGCAGAAGGGGCTCATCGTGGCCCCCAGCTGCAACGACTGCCACGGCGTGCATGACATCAAGCGCAGCGTGGACCGCAGCTCCCCCATCAACCACGCCAACGTCGCCAAAACCTGCGGCAAATGCCACGTCACCGTCGAAGAAATCTACAACAAGAGCATCCATGGGCAGTTGCTGGCCAAGGGCGATCCCCGGGGTCCTGTCTGCATCCAGTGTCACTCCGCGCACCAGATCGAGACGCCCCAGGGCGGGCATTTCAAGGCGGGCAGCGACATGATCTGTGGCAAGTGCCACGCCGACCGGCTCGAGCACTACCGGGACACCTACCACGGCAAGGCCATGGCCCTGGGCAAGGCGAACACCGCCAATGCCGTGGCCGCCTGCTACGACTGCCATGGCCACCACGACGTGCTGCGGGTGGCGGATCCCAATTCCCACCTGTCCCCGGGAAACATCGTCAACACCTGCAAGCAGTGCCACCCCAAGGCCAGCGTCAGCTTCACCAAGTACGCGCCCCATGCCAATCCCATGGATCGCAAGAACTACCCGGTGTTGAACTACGTCTTCATCATCATGACGACCCTGCTGGTGGTCACCTTCTCGCTCTTCGGCGGCCATACGCTGCTCTGGCTGTTCCGCTCCATCTGGCTCTACCGCCACGATTCCAAGCAGTTCCGCGAGGCCAAGATCAAGATCCAGGAAGACGATGAGCAGTTCACCCGCTTCCAGCCCTTCGAGCGCTTCCTCCACATCCTGGTGGTGACGAGCTTCCTGCTGTTGACCATCACCGGCATGCCGCTGAAGTTCTACTACTCCGACTGGGCCAAGGCGATCTTCAGCTTCTTCGGCGGCGCCGAAGTGGCCCGCACCCTCCACCATTTCGGGGCCGTGGTCACCTTCGTCTACTTCGTGCTCCACGTGAGCACCACCCTGAGCCACCTCTGGAAGCACCGCGGCTACCTGAACAATCCGGAAACAGGTGCCTTCGAGGCCAAGCGCATCTTCAAGGCCATGGCCCACCCGGATTCCATGATCCCCACCAAACAGGACGTGACGGACTTCGTGGATCACAACAAGTGGTTCTTCGGCAAGGGCCCACGGCCCGAATTCGACCGCTGGACCTACTTCGAGAAGTTCGACTACCTGGCCGTGTTCTGGGGCGTGTTCGCCATCGGCGTCTCCGGCCTGATCATGTGGTTCCCGGAATTCTTCAGCAAGTTCATGCCGGGCTGGATGATCAACGTCTCCCTCATCATCCACTCGGACGAGGCCCTGCTGGCGGCCGGGTTCATCTTCACGGTCCACTTCTTCAACACTCACTTCCGTCTGGAGAAGTTCCCCATGGACACGGTCATCTTCTCGGGCCGCATCTCCAAGTCCGAGATGATCCACGAGCGGAAGCGCTGGTATGACCGCCTGGTGGCCGAAGGCCGCCTGGACGAATACCGGGTGAAGGATGAATGGGAAGCCTGGAAGGGCATCGCCCGCAGCGCCGGCTACATCTTCTTCGGCGTGGGTCTGGTGCTCCTCGTCCTGATCATCTACGCCATGACCTCCCGCCTCGCCCACTGAGGCCGGACGCACCATCAAGAGGCGCCGGACCCGTCCGGCGCCTCTTTTGTCATGGCGTTGAACCCACTGCCTGGAACTCCCGGCAGATCGTGGTTCAAAGTGGACCATCTTCAATGGTTTGAGTCGGCCACAGGCATCCGTGACAAACCTGTGACTGCCATCACTGACACGGTTCTTTGACTACCCCAAAATCCTTTTAACGAACCACTTGGCTCGGGTCGAATTCGAGTCAGCCACCCCCCACAGGAGTCACCATGCGCCGCATCACCCTTCTTACTGCCGCCCTCATGCTGGCTCTGGCTCCTGCCGCCATGGCCAAGCCCACCACCGTCAAGGGTGCCAAGTGCACCATCTGCCACGAGGGTGCCCCCAAGGACAAGAAGTTCAACGCCGCCACCCAGAAGATGTTCCCCAAGTACAAGGAAGACAAGTGCAAGGACTGCCACGGCATGGCTGATGGCAAGTTCACTTCCAAGAAGAAGTAGATTTCCTGTTCTTGAAAAAGCGGCGCCGGAAACGGCGCCGCTTTTTTGTGTAACTGGCGATCAGAGACCGAGCAAGGTCCGGGCCTCGGCTTCCATGCGATCCAGCAGGGCCACCTCCGTGCGGCTCTGCAGATAGACCTTCAGCTTGGGTTCGGTGCCGCTGGGGCGGAAGGCGGCGAAGGCACCGCCTTCGAGGCGGAATTTCAGTACGTTGCTGCGGAGGATGGGCAGGGCCACGGCCCGGTTGTCCGGCCGGTCGAGGATGGTTTCGCTCCGGCCCCCGCCATGCCACAGACCACTCTGGAAGTCCTCCCAGCTGGTCACCTTTTCGCCGCCCAGGGAGGCCAGCCCCGCCGTGCGGATGCGCTCCATGGCCTCGGCGAAGCGCTTGGCCCCCCCGGGTCGGGGGTCCTCCAGGTTCACCAGGCGGTTGTGGAACGTGCCCACCCTTGCCATCAGTGCGGCCACGGCCTCGTAGAGGGACATGCCCCTGGCCTTGTAATGGCCGGCCATCTCGGCCACCACCAGGGCGGCCGTCACGCCGTCCTTGTCCCGCAGGCTGGGGGGAATGAGCATGCCGTAACTCTCTTCGGCACTGAAGGCGTAGGCCTCGCCCAGCGCCTCCAGGCGATCCATGCAGACGGCGATATTCTTGAAGCCCGTGAGGGTCCACACCACGGGCAGCCCGTGCAGGCGCGCCACCTCCGCCATGAAATCGGACGTGACCACAGTGCTGACGACAGCCCCCTTGAGCCCCTTCTGGCTGCAGAGATAGTCCAGGGTGAGGCCGGCGATATCGTTGCCGGTCATGAGCTCCCAGACCCCTTTCCGCTTGGCCACCACGCCGATGCGGTCCGCGTCGGGATCATTGGAAAGGATGATTTCGGACCCCATGGCCTCGGCTTCCCGGATGGGCGCCGCGTAGGCGGCCAGCTCTTCGGGGTTGGGCCGGGGAGCAGTGGGGAAGGTTCCATCCTGGATGCCCTGGCTGGGGCTCACGGACAGGGGCAGGCCAGCCCGCTCGAACAAGGCCGGCACGAAGGCAATGCCCGTGCCGTGGAAGGGGGTGTACAGCACCTTGGCGGGCGTGAAGGGGTGCGGGTGCTGGAGCAGGCTGTGCCCCAAGGCGAGGTAGGCTTCCTCCACACGGAGTGGGATGGGGCTGATGCGACCCTCCGGCGCGATGGGTGGCACAGGGACTGCGGGGAGGGCCGCCATCGCGGCCTCGACCTCCACATCCCAGGGGTCCACCACCTGGCCGCCGAGGTCGTTGTAGGCCTTGAAGCCGTTGTACTCCTTTGGATTGTGGCTGGCGGTGATGATCACTCCGCAACCCGATCCCAGGGCCTTCATGGCGAAGCAGAGGAAGGGCGTGGGCAGGGGCCGATTTCCCAGGAAGACCTGGTAGCCCGCCGCCGCCAGCACGGCGGCGCTTTCAGCGGCAAAGACCTGCGAGTTGATCCGAGTGTCGAAGCCGACCACGGCGATCTTCTTCCCCGGCGCATGGCGCTGCGCCACGGCCGCCAGGGCCATGGTCGTGCGGCGGACATTCGGCTGGTTCATGCGGCGCAGCCCCGCAGCCATGAAGCCCCGCAGGCCTCCGGTGCCAAAGGCGAGGGGCTCGAAGAACCGGTCCTCCACTTCCGCGATGGCCGCGGCATCGCCCGCTTCCGCGGCCTTCACCAGGGGTCCCAGCTCGGCCCGGAGCTCGGCTTCCAGGTGGGGGAAGGAGAGATACTGCTTGGCGGCGGCTAGGGACATGGGGACCTCACGGGAACGGGCCTAGGGCAAAGTGACAACAATAACAGTCACGCGCCGCCCAGGGCGATGTCCTCGAGGAGGATACTGAGGCCGGCGCTGCTGCCGTACCAGCGGAGGTCGTTGCCCAGGGCCGCAATGCGGGTGAGGAAGTCCCGCAGGTTGCCGGCAAAAGTGAGTTTGTCCACAGCTTCGCAGAGCACACCACCGCGGATGCGGATGCCGCTGGCCCCCACACTCAGGTCACCGCTGACGGGATCCACCGTATGGAGGCCCATGATCTCGGTGATGAGAACGCCGTTGCCGGCCATTCTGTAGAGGGCCTCCGGCGTCTTGTCCCCGGGCAGCGGGAACAGGTTGAAGGTGGTGGCGCCCGGTTGGCTGCCGAAGCCCCGACCTGCGCTGGCCGTGGGAGCCGTGCCCATCTCCGCCGCGGTCTTGAGGGTGTGCAGGTAGGTCTTCAAGACGCCGTCTTCGAGCAGGACATTGCGGCGAGTGGGCAAGCCTTCCGCATCCCAGGGCTCGGTGCCCAGGGCTGGACAACCTGGCGCTTCCGCCAGCCGCCCATCATCCACCAGGGTCAGGAGGGGTGAGGCGATGGGCTGGCCCAGCCTGCCTGCGAACAAGCTCCGCTGCTTGAGCACGGATTCCGCATCCAGCATGCCGGCCACGATGCCAAGCAGATCCACGGCCACTTCCGGATGCAGCACCACGGCATATTTCCCGGCGGGAAGCCGCTGCGGGTTCAGCTTCCGCTCGCCCTTGAGCGCGGCCTCGGCGCCGATGGCCGCCAAGTCGAGGCCTGGCCGGCGGGAGACATCCCAGTGCCAGGCAGCCTGTCGTTCTTCACCTTCTGCCACGGCCAGCTCGATGGAAGCGGAACAGCTCGACCAGACGTCGGGGGTCCGCACGCCCTTCTGGGTGAGCAGCAGGCTGGCGCCGGAGCCATCGCCCCAGGTTGATTCCCGGATGGCTGCTACCTTCGCCGAGGCCCGCCGGGCCTGGGCTTCCAGCTCCATGGCCCAGGCGATGCGCTGCTCGGGCGTGATGGTGTCCACGTCGGCGCAGTACCGGCTGGGCAGATCATCGGCACCTGATTGGTCGGCCTGCCGCAGCCAGGGATCCTCGTCGCCCAGGGCGCTGAGCTCCCAGGCCTGCGCGAAGAGGCCGCGGAAATCCGCGGCGGCGAGGTCCGTGGTCGTGGCCAGTCCGGTGCGGAAGCCCTTGCCGCCGGTCCGGATCACGCGCACCCCGAGGCCGCCCCGCTTGC
The DNA here is from genome assembly GCA_903884655.1 of uncultured Holophagaceae bacterium. GTDB lineage: Bacteria > Acidobacteriota > Holophagae > Holophagales > Holophagaceae > Geothrix. The sequence goes on from CAISFO010000047.1 coordinate 44,775, forward strand.
TCACGCTGAGGTCCTCCAGATTGCCGTTCTGGACCTTGGCCTTGCGGCTTCGCGAAACCGAAATGAACGCCTCGGCCCCCTCCGCGCCCAGCGAAAGCGCATGCCGGATGCCGTCCTGGAGGCGGTCTTCCAGGGACTCGGGAATGGAGGTGGTGAAAGGATTCATGGAATACCTTTAAGACCTAACCGCAGATAGGTGCAGATAAAAGAAGGAAGAATAATGGTTGGGGTTTCATCTGCGAAATCTGTGTCATCTGCGGTTTCAGACTAGATCACGCTGGGCAATGGCTCGGCGGTTCCGCCAACCACAAGGGCGGGGCAGAGGATGGTGGGGAGGGCGTCGCTGACGGGGACGCCCTGGCCATCCTTGCCACAGGTGCCGATGTCGAAGTGGTGAAGGTCGTTGCCGATGCGGGTGAGCCCCTTCAGCACCTCGGGACCGCAGCCGCTGAGGGTGGCGTTCTTCACGGGGTATTTGGCTACGCCGTTCTCGACCCAGTAGCCCTCGGTCACCTGGAACACGAAGTTGCCGGTGACGGTGTCCACCTGGCCACCCCCCATGTGCTTCACCAGCAGGCCGCGGTCCAGGTCCCGGAGGATGGCTTCGGGCGCCTCGCCGCCAGGGGCCAGGAAAGTGTTGCGCATGCGGGGGATGGGGAGGTGGTGGTAGCTCTCCCGGCGCCCGTTGCCGGTGGGCTCGACGGCCATTTTTCGGGAAGTCTTCCGCGACTGCAGGTAGGCCTTCAGCACGCCGTTCTCGATGAGCACCACGCGGCTCACGGGGTTGCCCTCGTCGTCGATGGCCTGGCTGCCGCGCTTGTGGGGCAGGGTGCCGTCGTCGATGATGGTCACGCCCTCAGCAGCCACCTTCTGACCCAGCTTGCCCGCGAAGGAGCTCATGCCGGCCAGGGCCAGGTCGGCCTCAAGGCCGTGGCCGCAGGCCTCATGGATCATGGTGCCGCCCGCGCTGCTGCTGAGCACCACGGGGAAGGTGCCGGCGGGGGCCGGCTGGGCGTCCAGGGCCTGGAAGGCCAGGCGCACGGCCTCGTGCGCCATGTGGGTCACGGCCTCATCGGCAAAGAGCTCGAAGCCCCGCGACTCGCCCAGGGGCTGGTAGCCGGTCTGGAGCTGGGTGCCATCCCCGGCCGTGACATTGGTGCGGAGGACCACCTGGGTGCGGTGATCCTCAGTGAGCCACCCGGACCAGACTCCCGCCTTGAGTTCCGCCGCAGCAATCCACACCCGCTGGGTGCTGTCGCCATAGCCCACGGAGACCTGCTTGAGTGCGCCGGGGCGCAGGGCTTCGGCCTGAGTGCGCACCAGGGTCTCCGCCCGGCGCACCAGGGCCACTTTCTCGTTCAGCGGCACCTGGCCCGGATCCTGTTCCACCGGGCTGGGATTGGGGTGAATGGTGGGTTCCAGGTGGGGAACCAGGGCCGCCAAGCCAGTGCCGGGTGCGGCCAGGGTGCGGGCGGCCTCCATGAGTTCCTCCCAGGTCGGCGCGATGAGATCGGCGAAGCGGGTGGTGTCACCCTCCACCAGCCGCAGGCTGGCGCCGAAGGTCTCGGAGGCCAGCACGTCCTCCATGCGGCCGTCATCCATGCCCAGGGCGTGGGCCCGGCGGCGTTCCACGAAGACCTCGCCATAGTCGCCCCCCCGGCTGAGCAGGCTGGCCAGGACATCGCGCAGCTGCCCTGCGCTGAAGGGTGCGGTCATGGTCGGCCTCCAGGTCCGCGCGCGGCGGACCTTCCAGTCTGCCAGAAGGGCCGCTTCCGCCGCAGCGAGGATTCCGGACAGGTCCCTTCCGTCGTTGAGGAGCACCAGGTCCGCATGCAGGGCCCGTTCGGAGGGAGCGGCCTGGGCCCGCAGCCGCGCCAGGGCCGCCTCCCGGCCCAGTCCATCCCGTGCCATCAGGCGATCCAGCCGCAGGGTTTCAGGGGCATCCACGGTCCAGAAGGCGTCGAAGTGGTGGGCGCGCCCCCGCTCCACCCAGAGGGCCGCGTCGAGCACCGCGCCGCGGGTAGTGGCGGGCAGGGCCCGCAGTCGGTCATCCCCGAGCGCCTCGATGCGGGGATGGAGGATGGCATTGAGGCGGGCCCGGGCGCCTTCATCCGAAAACACCCGGGCGGCCACATAGGCGCGATCCAGGCTTCCATCGGGGCGGAGGCAAGCCGGACCAAAGACCGCCGCGATTTCCCTGAGGCCTTCGCTGGCGGGTGCCACGGCCTCCCGCGCCAGGGCGTCGGCATCGATGACCGCCCAGCCAAGTTGCTCCATCCGGGCCGCGACGAAACTCTTCCCCGCCGCAATGCCGCCGCTGAGGCCGAGCAGGGGGAAGGGTGTCGGAACCAGGAACCACCTCGCTTGGGAATTGTGCCCGATGGATTGAACCTCGGGGGGTGGAATGGCTCGGGCGGGGCTGCCTACCTCGGGTCGGCCCGCCCTATCCAATCCTGCCCTGGCCCTCTACACTGAACCGTCGAACATCCCAGCCTGAGGCTTCATGAAAGATGCGTCCCCCGAACAGACCATGGATCTGTCCCAGCTGGAAAAGCCGGTGCTGGAACTGGAGGCCCAGATCCGGGCCATGGAAATGGATCCCACCTCGGCCAAGGAGCGGGAGAAGCTGGGAAAGAAGCTCGACAAGCTGAAGGCAGACCTTTTCACCAACCTCACGGATTGGCAGCGCGCCCAGCTGGCCCGGCATCCCAAGCGGCCCTACACCCTGGACTACCTGGAGCGGATCTGCGAGCGCTTCGACGAACTCCACGGCGACCGGCGCTTTGGCGATGACGCGGCCATCGTGGCCGGCTTCGGCTGGATCGAAGGCAACCCCCTCATGGTGATCGGCCAGCAGAAGGGTCGGGATACCAAGCAGAAGATCCTGCGCAACTTCGGCATGCCCAAGCCCGAGGGCTACCGCAAGGCCCTGCGGCTCATGAAGCTGGCGGAGAAGTTCCAGCGGCCCATCCTCTGCCTCATCGACACGCCTGGCGCCTACCCCGGCGTCGACGCCGAGGAGCGCGGCCAGGCCGAGGCCATCGCCCGGAACCTGCTGGAGATGGCCAAGCTTGAGGTGCCCGTGGTGGCGGTCGTCATCGGCGAAGGCGGCAGCGGCGGGGCCCTGGCTCTGGGCGTGGCCGACCGCGTGCTCATGATGGAGAACGCCATCTACTCGGTGATCTCGCCCGAGGGTTGCGCCTCCATCCTGTGGAAGGATGCCAGCCAGGCCCCCAAGGCCGCCGCCGCTCTGAAGCTCACGGCCCCGCACCTGCTGGAGCTGGGCATCATTGACGGCATCGTGAAGGAGCCCCTGGGCGGCGCCCATTCGGATTTCGATGCCGCGGCCACCGCCCTGAAGGATGCCATCGTGGAGGCCTTCTCCGAGCTTTCCGAGCTGTCTGCCGAGCAACTGGTGGAGGAGCGGTACCAGAAGTTCGCCCGCATGGGCAGCGTGGGCTGACATGACTTCGCTGCCTTGGCGCATCCGTCGGGAGATTCCGGCGGGGCGGGCGCCCTGGATGGCCCTGGCAGAGTCCTGGGGCCTGGCACCATCCCTGGCGCGGGTGGCCTGGCTGCGCGGCATGGATCGGCCCGAGTCCTTGGCCTGGCGGCTGGATCCCACCTGGGCCCGCAGCACGGATCCCCACCTGCTGCCTGGTGTGGACGAGGCGGTCACGCGCATCCGGACGGCCATCGAGCACCGCGAGCGGATGGTGGTCTACGGTGACTACGATGTGGACGGCGTCACCGCCACCGCCCTGCTGGTGCGCACCCTGGAAAAGCTTGGGGCCGAAGTTTCCTTCTTCATCCCCAACCGGTTTTCCGATGGTTATGGCCTGCACCTGGACTGCATCCAGGAACTGAAGGCCACCCGCGATCCCCGGCTGCTCATCTCCGTGGATTGCGGCGTGCGCAGTGTGGCGGAAGTCCACGCCAGTGCTCAGCTGGGCCTCGACTGGGTGATCACCGATCACCACGCCCTGGGCCCGGAGCTGCCCCCCGCCTGCGCCGTGGTCCATCCCCACCTGGGCGATTACCCGAATCGTTTCCTGGCGGGTGTGGGTGTGGCCTTCAAGCTGGCGCAGGCGCTGATCGGTGCTGTGCCGCAGCCCACGGGCAGCGACGCGGCCTTCCTGGATGGCCTGTTGAAGCTGGTGGCCATCGGCACCGTGGCGGACGTGATGCCAATGGTGGACGAGAACGCACTGCTGGTGCGCCGGGGACTATCTTCTCTCGCGACCAAGAACGGTCCTGGACTCGCGGCTTTGCTGAGGGCCGCGAAAAAGGAAGGGGCCCTCGGCGCCCAGGACATCGCCTTCGGTGTGGCCCCCCGGCTGAACGCCGTGGGCCGCATGGGGGGTGCGGAGGACGCAGTCCGTCTGCTGCTGACGCGGGACGAAGCCGAAGCCGCGACCCTCATGGCCCGGGTGGAAACCCTCAACCTGGAGCGTCGTGCCATCCAGCAGGAACTCTCGCAACGGCTGCCGGCGACAGCTGGCGAGGCCTTCGATCTGGTCCTGGATCCCACGGCCCACAAGGGGGTCATCGGCATCGTGGCGGGCCAACGCATGCGGGCCAGCGGCCGGCCTGCGGGGGTCTGCACGGTGATCGAAGGCGTGGCCCACTGCAGCCTGCGGGCGCCGGAAGGCTACGATCTGGGCGAGCTGCTGGTCCTGGCCCAGCCCTTCATTCTGGGCGGGGGCGGTCATCGTGTGGCCGCTGGCCTGAGCTTCGAGGCCCCGCGTCTCGCCTTCGTCCGCCAGGCCCTGCAGCGGGGCGCAACCCAGCAGGCGCAGGGGCGGGAACGGCCGCCGCTGCTGCTGGACGGCGTCGCGAGCGAGCTGCCGGATGATTCGGATCTGGACCGGCTCGAGCCCTTCGGGCAGGGCTTCGCCCCGCCCCTGGCCCGCCTGGTGGGCCGAGTCCAGTCTTGTGCAGTGTTCGGGGCCGATCACTGGAAGCTGCGCATGACCGGTCTTCCCGACCCCCTCACGTGGTTCGCTGGGCCTTCCCGGCCGGCTCAGCCGCAGGTGGGCGATCCCCTGGATGTGTGCGCCACACCCCAGGGCAGCGTTCGCTGGGGCCGCTCCTGGCTCGTGGACACGGTGCTGGGGGAGGCGGCCCCGTGAAGCTTGCGACCTTCCTCCAGGATGTTCCCCCGGCGCGGCATCCGCTCTGGCGGGGGCTGGGCTGGGCCATGGTGGCCGGTACCCTCGGCTTCACGGCGCGCTTCCTGATGACGGGCAACGAGGGCATGCCGGGACGCACGGTGGGAGGCGACGTGCTCTTCGGCGAAGGCACCCGTGGCAGCGTGGGCACCCTCACTGAACAACTGGGCCCCAACCGCATGGTGCTGGCCTACAAGACCATCTCGGGAACGGAACAGGATCTGACCCTGGACCAGGTGACGGGCCACCTCGACGAGCAGGCGGGGCGATGGCGGATGGTGTCGCCCCAGGCTCATCGGAAGCTCGGCATCTGGACCCTGCGAGGACCCATGGACCTCCAGGTGATGCAGCCCGGCGACACCACCCTCCTGGGCCGTGGACGGATTGAGGAAGATGGGCCCGCCATCCGCTGGACCGGAGGGGAATGGGAGGGTCTGGCCCCGTTGCGCTGGGAGGCCCTGGAAGGCTCTTCCCGGGGCATCTGGAACCTGCCGACGGGCTGGCGCCGGGAGGCTGACGGCCACCTGCGGGTGGAGCATGGGCCCGTGCGCTGGCAGGCCCCCACCGATGGCTCCCCCGCCACCCTCCAGTCCATGGACGCGGATCGCCTGTGGGCGACGCCGGGCTTCCTCACGGGTCACCTGGAGGGTGTGAAGGCGCACCTGACGGAAGGTTCTCTCCAAGCCTCCGTGGCGGATCTGTCGCCGGACATGATCACCTGGCCGGGCCCCCTGTCCTTCCAGCGGGCCGATGGCTGGCAGGGCGATGCCCAGGGTGGCATCGCCCCTAGACCTGCACCAGGAGGCAGCTTCCAGCAGGTGGAACTGAGGAACTTCCGCGCCCACCGGACCCTGGCAAACGGCGTGGAGCAGCTCACGACGGACGGGGCGCGGTGGACGCCTGCAGGCCTGCGGCTCGAAGGCAACGTCGTCTGGGACCAGCCCGAAGATGGCCAGAAGCTCACCTTGAAGGCCCCGCGGGTGCTCATGCGGGAGGCTCCCGGGCGGGATCTTCCGGACACCCTGGCCATCGGCCAAGCCGTGGCGGAAGGCCAGGCCCTGCTCACCTGGGGCCGCCGGAGCCTGTCCTCTCCGCGCATCCTGGTGGAACGGAGCACCCGGAAATGGAAGCTCCAAAGCCCGGTGATGGGCCGCGGGGAGGATGGCACCTTCATCGGTGGGGCAGGGCAGGGCGATCCCCACGCCTGGACCATCGAGGGGCCCGTCCAGGTGAACCTCTTCATGGGCGGCACCCTCAGGGGCGCCCGGCTGATCTGGGAGCAGGCCCTGTGGACGCTCACTGGGCGGCCGGCGACCTGGAACCGCCTGCGGGAGCAGCTGTCCGGAACACGCATTGTGCGCTCCGGCGGGGTCATCGGGTTTCCGGAAGGACTGAGCGGCACCCTCGCCTCCCCGGATGGCGATCTCTTTGTCCGGGCCGATCAGGGCCAGAGCGAAGGCCAGCGCATCACCCTCCGGGGAAATGTGGAATGCCAAGGCCAGGGCTGGCGCCTGGCGGCGGACACACTCACCATCAGCCTTGGCTCTGACCGGTCGGTGACACTGGTCCAGGCTCAGGGCGCCGTGCTGCTGCGCGGGCGGCTGGGCGAAGGACAGGGTGAGTCCCTGGAACTGGAACCTGGCCCCCAGACTGTGCGGTGGCAGGGCCGGGTGCGCGGCAAGGGATCGGGCACTGGCTGGTGAGGCTCTGGACATCTCGGGCATGATGGGGGACCCCTCGTAACAGGAGGCACCATGCCCAGCTTTCTTGCTCCCCCTTTCTTGGCCTTCCTTCTGGCAGCGACCCCCTTCCTGGCCGCAGCAGCCAATGCCAAAGAGGAAGCTGCGACCGCCAAGGAGTCGCCCCTGGCTGCGCTGCCCTTCCGCAGCCTGGGCCCGGCCGTGACCTCAGGCCGGGTGGGGGATATCGCGGTTGATTTGGGCAGGCCAGCCACCTGGTATGTGGCGGCGGCGTCCGGCGGCGTGTGGAAAACTGTGAATGGCGGTACCACCTGGACGCCCATCTTCGACAAAGAGGGCTCGTTCTCCATCGGCTGCGTCACGCTCGACCCCCGGAACGCCAACACCGTCTGGGTGGGCACGGGCGAGAACAATTCCCAGCGTTCCGTGGCCTATGGCGACGGTGTCTACCGGAGCCTGGATGGCGGAAAGAACTGGGAGAACCTGGGCCTGAAGGCCAGCGAGCACATTGCCAAGATCCTGGTGGATCCCCGGAGCAGCCAGGTGGTGTTCGTGGCCGCCCAGGGCCCGCTCTGGAAGGAAGGCGGCGACCGCGGGCTCTACAAGTCCACGGATGGCGGCAAGAGCTGGAAGGCCGTGCTCACGGTGGACGCGCACACCGGCGTGACGGATGTGGTCATGGACCCCCGCAATCCCGATGTCCTGATCGCCGCGACCTACCAGCGCCGCCGCCACGTGTGGGGCATGCTGGATGGCGGCCCCGGCAGCGGCATCCACAAAAGCACCGATGGCGGTCTTACCTGGACTCCCTTGAAGGAAGGCCTACCGAAAGAGCACCTGGGGCGCATCGGCCTGGCCATTCCTTTGGGCGAACCCGATACGGTCTACGCCACCATCGAGGCCGCCAACAAGGCGGGCGGCTTCTTCCGCAGTCTGGATGGTGGCCAGACCTGGGAGCGGCGCAGCGAGCAGGTGTCCGGGGCGGCCCAGTACTACCAGGAGCTCTTCTGCGATCCGAACGACCCCAAACGCGTCTACAGCATGGATACCTGGATGCAGGTGACCGAGGACGGTGGCAAGACCTGGCGCAAGGTGGGGGAGGCCTTCAAGCACGTGGACAACCACGCGCTGTGGATCGACCCGGCCCAAACCGACCACCTGGTCTCCGGCTGCGATGGTGGGGTCTATGAAAGCCGCGACCGGGGCGCCACCTGGGAGTTCAAGGCCAACCTGCCCATCATCCAGTACTACCGGGTAGCCGTGGATAACGCGCAGCCCTTCTACAACATCTATGGCGGCACTCAGGACAACTACTCCATGGGTGGCCCCAGCCGCACTCGGAACCTGCATGGCTCCACCGGTTTCGACTGGTACGTGACCCAGGGTGGGGATGGCTTCTACAGCCAGGTGGATCCCGACGATCCCAACACGGTGTATTCCGAAAGCCAGTACGGCGGACTGGCGCGGTTCGACCGTCGCACCGGCGAAGGGGTGGACATCCAGCCCAAACCGGCTCCGGGCGGGGAGCCCTTGAAGTGGAACTGGGATTCGCCTCTGATGATCAGTCCACACCATGGCCAGCGGCTCTATTTCGCCGCGCAGGAACTCTTCCGCAGCGACGACCGGGGCAACAGCTGGACGGCGGTGAGTCCGGATCTGACGCGGAAGATCGATCGCAGCCGTCTGAAGATCATGGACAAGGTCTGGAGCGTGGATGCGGTGGCCCGCAACATGTCCACCAGCTTCTTCGGGAACATCGTCGCCTTCCATGAAAGCCCCAAGATCGAAGGACTGCTTTACGTGGGCACGGATGACGGTCTCATCCAGATCAGCGAGGATGGCGGCAAGGCCTGGCGCAAGGTGGACCGCTTCCCGGGCGTGCCGGACCTCGCCTATGTCTCGTGCCTGCAGGCCAGCCCCCACCAGGCCGACACGGTGTACGCGGCCTTCGACAACCACAAGACCGGCGATTTCCGGCCCCTCCTGCTGCGCTCCCGCGACCGGGGCCGGAGCTGGGCATCCATCTCCGGAAACTTGCCGGAGCGGGGCAGCGTCTACACCCTGCGGGAGGATCCGGCGCGGGAAGGCCTGCTCTACTGCGGCACCGAATTCGGCCTCTTCTTCAGCCTGGACGCGGGGAAGGTCTGGTCGAAGTTCAAGGAGCTGCCCACCATCGCCATCAAGGACCTGGCCATCCAGGCCCGGGAAGGCGATCTGGTGGCGGGCACCTTCGGCCGCGGGTTCTATATCCTCGATGACCTCACGCCCCTGCGGGAAGCCCGGGCGGAGCTGCTGGAGCGGGAGGCCCACCTCTTCGGCCTCAGGCCCGCCCTGGCCTACGTGCCGGCAGTGCCATTGGGCGGTCCCGGGAAATCCTTCCAGGGCGATGCGCTGTTCCTGTCGCCGAACCCGCCCTTCGGCGCGGTGTTCACCTATCACGTGAAGACTGAGCCCAAGACCCTGAAGAAGCAGCGGCAGGACAAGGAGCAGGAGGCCATCAAGGCCGCCCAGGATCCAGCCGTGCCTGCCTGGGAGGCCCTGAGAGCCGAGGACCGCGAGCTGCCGCCCAGCGTGGTGCTCACCATCAGCGCACCCGATGGCCAGGTGGTGCGGCGCCTCACCGACAAGCCCGGGAAGGGGCTCCATCGGATCGCCTGGGATCTGCGTCTCCAGGATCCTGCCCCCATCAAGCTGAAGGAACCCACTGAGCGCGATCCCTGGGACTCCGGCCCTCGCGGCGCCCTGGCTGTGCCGGGCCGCTACCAGGCCAGTCTGGCTTGGCAGGTGGACGGTGTGTTGAGGCCCGTGGCAGGACCGGTCGCCTTCGATGTGAAGCCGCTGGATGCGGATCGGCTCAGCCCCGCCCAGTGGTCCGAATTCAGTGCGTTCTGCGTCCGCATGGGCGAAGATCAGCGCCGGGCCATGGCCGCTTCCGAGCGCCTGAAGGAGATCCAGGAGCGGCTGGATCACGTCATGAAGGCCCTGCTGGAAACCCCCACCCTGGATGGCGCCCGGCTGGCTCAGGGACGGAAGCTCCATGGTGAGCTCAAGGACCTGCGCGACCAGCTGAGTGGCGATGCCACTGTGGCCGCCCGTCAGGAGCCGACCCTGCCTGGCATCCTCGATCGCATCGAGGCAGTCACGGGCAGCGTGTGGGGCACCACCCAGTTGCCTACCGCCACCCAGCGGCAGAATCTGGCCTGGGCCGAGGAGGGCCTGAAGGCTGTGGATGCCAGGTTCGAGCAAGCCCTGACTGGGCTGAGGGCCCTGGAGGATGCCCTCGACGCAGCCAAAGCGCCCCATACCCCCGGCCGTGCCACGCATTAAAAGGCTTTTCTCCCGCGCGGCGGTCACGGCGCGCGCGACCCGGCGCGATCATGCAGTCAAGTATGTTCTGATAGAACCATGACTGAGCAAGCCCCGTGCCTTGAGGCCGTGAACCTCCAGAAACGCTATGGCGACCGCACCGTGGTGCGGGATGTGAGCCTGTCTGTGGGCACGGGTGAAGTGGTGGGCCTGCTGGGACCCAACGGGGCCGGGAAGACCACCACGTTCTACATGGTCGTGGGGGTGGAGGCGCCTGACCAGGGCAGCATTCGCTGGCTGGGCCGGGATGTGACGGCCCTGCCCATGCACCGCCGGGCCCGGCTAGGCATCGGCTACCTGGCCCAGGAATCGAGCGTATTCCGAGGCCTGACGGTCTGGGAGAACCTGCTGGCCCTGGGGGAGCTCCAGCCCATCCCGAAGGCCCAGCAGAATGAGCGATGCGAGCACCTCCTGGCGGATTTCCATCTGGAGAAAGTTCGCGACACCCTCGGCATGAGCCTTTCCGGTGGGGAGCGGCGGCGCTGCGAGTTGGCCCGGGCCCTGGTGACCGAGCCGCGCATCATGCTGCTGGATGAGCCCTTTGCGGGTGTCGACCCCAAGTCCGTGCTGGAGATCCAGGGGCTTATCGGTGACCTCAAGAAGCGGGGCATCGGCGTACTGATCACCGACCACAATGTTCGGGAGACCTTGCAGATCGCCGACCGCGCCTATATCTTGGCGGACGGGATGATCATGAAAAACGGCTTGCCCCATGAGATCGCAGAGGATCCGGATATCCGCCGGGTCTACTTGGGCGACCGGTTCAGGCTCGACTGATGGCGGCCGGACCTTTCCTCTCGCATCGCCTGGCCCAGAGCCAGACGCTGGCACTCACGCCGGCCATGCAGCTGAAGCTCAAGCTGTGGCAGATGAACCTCCAGGAACTGTCCCAGACCATCGAGCGGGAGCTGGAGGACAATCCGCTGCTGGAGCTGGCCGAAGACAGTGACGAGGTGCCGACCCTCGAGGCCATCGAGGAGGGCCGGGATTCCGATGTCACTGAAGGTTCTGCCGAGCAGATGTCCGATGCCGGTGAACTGCCCGAGGGGGTGGACACCGTGGATCTTGGACCCATCCTGGATGCGGCGGGCGAGATGAACCCGGAAGGCGACTTGGAGAAATTCACGGAAGAGGGCGTGGCCCAAGTACAGGAAACCGAGCTGGGTGCAGAGAACAGCTGGGATCAGGATCTGCCCCGGACCAGCAATCTCCCCGAGGAAGACCGGTTGTCCTGGGAGGACCGGTTGAGCGCCGTGGAATCCCTCCAGGACCACCTGCTGGGGCAGCTGTACGAAACCCTGGAGCACGAAGATCCCCGGGCACCCCTGGTGGAACGGCTTATCGACCGGATGGACCCCAAGGGGTTCCTGCGGATGGATCCGGACCAGCCCTCCCTGGAGGCGACCCCAGCCAAGCTGGCCGCCGACCTGGGGGTGACCGAGGAGGCCCTTCGCGCAGCCCTGGATGTGCTGCAGGAATTCGACCCCTCCGGGGTCGGCTGCTTCACCGTGCAGGAATGCCTGCTGCTGCAGCTGCGCCATGCCGGGGCCGAACCCGACGACTTGGCCGTGCGCATCATCCAGGACTTCACGGAGCTGCTCTCCCAGCGGGACAGTGGCAGGCTGCGGCGGGCGCTGGCCTGTTCCGACGAAGAGCTCGCCCTGGCCATGGAGCAGCTCAAGCACCTCAACCCATCCCCCGGCCGGGCTTTCGATCCCGATGGCGAGCGCGTGGTGAAGCCGGATGTGGTGGTGCTCAAGGGTGAGGACGGCCACTGGAAGGTCTACCTCAATGACGAGGGCCTGCCGCGCCTTCGCGTGAACGGGGAATACCCGCGCTTCATGGCCTCCAGCGAAGCCAAGTGTGACAAGGACTTCATCCGGGAGCGCTTCCGCAGCGCCCGGGACTTCATCCGCGGCGTCGAGGACCGGAATCGCACGGTACTGCGGGTCTCGGCCCAGATCGTGGAACTCCAGAAGGAATTCATCGAGCACGGCATCGAAAGCCTGCGCCCCATGGTGCTTCGGGATGTAGCCGAAGCCACCGGGTTCCATGAAAGCACCATCAGCCGGGTGGTGAAGGCCAAGACGATCCACACGCCCCAGGGCCTCTTCGACCTGAACTACTTCTTCTCGGCCCGTCCAAAGGATTCCGATGTCTCCGCCACCGTGGTGAAACACCGCATCAAGGCCTTCGTGCAGGCCGAGGATATCGCCAAGCCGCTCTCCGACGAAGCCATCGCCAGCCTATTGGAACGGGATGGCATCAAAGTGGCTCGGCGGACAGTGAACAAGTACCGGGAGGAGTTGAAGATTCCTCCAGCTTCCCAGCGCCGACGCCGATAAACGGGTCGGACTCACATGTTCCGGGCCACCCGGCCCTTTCCAGGAGTGTTCCCATGAAGGTCAACTACACCGGCCGCCACATGGAGCTCACCGAGCCCCTGAAGCAGTACACCAAGGAGCGGCTGGACAAGATGGCCACCTATCTGGATGACATCATCGATGTGCACGTGATCCTGAGCGTGGAGAAGCATCGGCACGCGGCCGAGATCACACTCAAGACCCGGGCCAGCGCCTTCGTGGCCTCCGCCACCACCGACGACATGTACACCAGCATCAACCAGGCGGTCGAGAAACTGGATGCCCAGGCGCACAAGCAGCAGGGCAAGCGCCACACCCGTCCCCACGAGAGCCTGAAGGCCGGTGTTGTCGAAGAACCGTGATTTCTACTTTCCCAGCAGAGGCGGCCCTTTCGGGCCGCCTCTGGCATTGAACGGCAGGGGTGGGAACCCCTGCCAAACGCGCTATCCTAGAGGTTCGGAGACCGTCATGCCCGATCCCACGCATCTCTATGCCCCCAAGACCTGCACCGATCCCACTCAGATCTGCGAGAAGTGCCGCTGCGCCTACACTCTGGAGCACTTCCAGCATGGCGTCGATGGCCAGGAGTGCGTCTGCCGGCGCTGCCTCCAGGTGATGGGGTACAAGGTCTAGGCATGACCCCCATCCTTGCCACTGCCGAGGAGGTCCTCCATGGCGTGATCCAGGGACGGCGGATCTCCGCGGCGGAAGCGACTCTGCTCCTGGAGCAGGCGGAGCTGCCGGATTTGGCCGTGGCCGCCACGGCTGTCCGGGACCGCCACAACGATTCCCGCCGGGCCAGCTACGTGATCGACCGCAACGTCAACTACACGGACGTCTGCAACGTCTACTGCACGTTTTGCGCCTTCTACCACAAGCCTGGCGACAGCCGGGGCTACGTGCTCACGCGGGAGCAGCTCAAGCAGAAGGCGGAGGAGACCCGTGCCCTCGGCGGCACCGGCTTCCTGCTCCAGGGCGGCGTGAATCCGGACCTGCCCTGGGACTACTACCTGGATCTTGTGAGGTATCTGAACCAGGACCTGGGCATCTGGGTCCACGGGTTCTCGCCGGTGGAAATCCAGATGATGGCGAAATTGAGCGGCCAGACGCTCCGCAAGACCATTGCGGACCTGCGCGAGGCCGGGCTCGGTTCCATCCCTGGTGGTGGCGCGGAGATCCTGGTGGACCGCATCCGGAAGAAGATCGCGCCCCTGAAGGGAGGCCGCGAGAAGTGGCTGGAGGTCATGGAAGCCGCCCACGAGGAGGGCTTGAAGACCACGGGCACCATGATGTTCGGCATCACCGAGACCCTGGCCGAGCGCATCGAGCACCTGGAGGCCTTGCGAGACCAGCAGGACCAGGCGCTGGTCCGGGCAAACGGCGGCGGCTACACGGCCTTTGCCGCCTGGCCCTTCCAGAGCGGCCACACGCCCTGGGAAGGCAAGGTGCCCAAACCCACAGACGTTGAGTACCTGCGTGCCATCGCCGTGGCCCGCATCTTCCTGGACAACTTCCAGCACATCCAGAGTTCCTGGGTCACCATGGGCCGCAAGACCGGCCAGCTGGCCCTGCACTACGGCTGCGACGACATGGGCAGTCTCATGCTGGAAGAGAACGTCGTCAGCGCCGCGGGCACCTGCTACAGCGTCAACAAGGACGAGATGGACCGCATGATCCGCGCTGCGGGCTATGAGCCATGGCAGCGGGACAACATCTACGGGGAAATCGGGATCTGAGCCACAGCGCACCTCGAACTTGATCCGAACCCTGGCCACAAATTCCAAATTGCATCAGTGATGCATTGATGCATAATTAGACAACCTTGGTTTCCCTACGCCTCCCTGTCGGCCAGAGCCTCTGAGCTCTTGGCTGACCTTGGTATAAGCGCAAGCCTTGATCCGGTGGAGTTTGTCATGTCGACGAAGGCCAAGCCAGCCTCTCCCAAGGGACCCACATCCCCCTTCGGCCCCCCGTCCATTGACCGTTTTACCCAGGCCCTGGTGAACGCCATGGGGGTGGGGTTCCTGGCGGTGGACACCATTGGTCTCACCATCCTCTCCAATGCCATTGCCCATGACAGCTTCGGAGCCGATCCCGGCAGCGATTTGAAGGAGACCTTCCCGGCCCTCTGGCCGAAGGTTCAGCAGGTCCTCAAGGGACGCCACCTGAACAGTGAATTTTCCCTGAGGCGCAAGAAAACGAATTACTTGATCAAGGTCAATCCCATCGTGTTCGATGCGGAGAAGATCGGCGCCATCTGCGTGTTCGTGGAAAGCTCGGGGTTGGAAGAAATGGCCATGCAGATGAGTTTCTTCCAGGAAATCATCGGGGAATTGGAGGCGGTGATCAATTCTTCCTCCGAGGGGCTGTGGATCTGTGACGCGGAGGCCAATGTCCTTCGAATGAACCCAGCCTCGGAGCGGATCCATGAGATCAAGGCTGAGGATGTCATCGGTCGCAACATGGAGGACCTGGTGGCCGAAGGCTTCATCGACAAGTCGGCCACCCTCGAGGTGATCAAGGCGAGACAGAAGGTGAGCCTGCTGCAGCACCGGAAGGGACGGAAGCTGGTCATCACCGGCACCCCCGTCTTCGATCCCGAGGGAAGGCTCATCCGTGTCGTCTCCAGCGTCCGGGACATCACCGAGATCGAGTCCCTGCAAAGGGAGCTGGAGGAGCAGGAAGCCCTGAAAGACCAGTTTAGAAATCACATGTTAGAACTGCAACACATGGAGTTCGAATCAAAACGTGTCATTGCCAAGAGCCCCTGCATGGTGAAGGCCCTGCGTCAGGCCATCAAGGTGGGCTCGGCGGATTCCTCGGTGCTGCTGCTGGGGGAATCCGGGGTAGGCAAAGGGTTGATCGCCGAAATCATCCACAAGAACTCGCCCCGCGCTGAAAAACCGCTCATCCGGATCAATTGCGGCTCGATTCCCGATTCCCTCATTGAATCCGAGCTGTTCGGCTATGAAAAAGGAGCCTTCACGGGTGCCAATGCGGGTGGCAAGCCCGGGTATCTCGAACTGGCCGACAGCGGGACGTTGTTCCTGGATGAGGTCGCGGAGTTGCCCCCACCGTCGCAGGTGAAACTCCTCCGCTTCCTGGAGGATGGCCGCATCACACGATTGGGCGGCACCACAAGCCGCACGGTCGATGTGCGCATTCTGGCTGCCACCCACAGAAACCTGGACGAGATGATCAACCAGGGCACCTTCAGGCTCGACCTCTACTACCGCTTGAAGGTGGTTCCCATCCAGGTCCCCGCCGTCCGGGAGCGCAAGGATTGCATCCTTCCGCTCATCCACCACTACATCGATTTTTTCGGCAAAAAGAGCGGCATTCAGAAACGGCTGACACGCGCAGCCTCGGATGCCCTGCTGTGGTACTCCTACCCGGGGAATGTGCGCGAGTTGATGAACATCTGTGAGCGTCTGGTGGTCATGACAGAAACGAATCTAATTGATTTGAAAGATCTTCCGAACGATATCGTCCCACGCTACCAGGAATCGATGATTCAGACGGCCGAGTGGAACAGTTCGATGACCCTGCAGCAGGCTCTCGACGGGGTCGAGCGAAACATCCTCATCCAATCCATGCGCAGCCACGACAACCAGCGGGGGATGGCCCTGGCCCTTGGGGTCAATCAATCCACCATCGCCCGCAAGCTCGAAAAGCATGGCCTGGGTTGAGGGCTCAATAAATTTCAAAATCGAAAATTGAACCAAATGCACTTGCGCATCATATTGGATGTATATATCCACATTAAATGCGAGTATGTTTATTTTTATATTTATAAAATTCACACGAAGTGATTATTATATTGAATTATTATTATAAATAGGTAAATATGCGCTGTGCATAGCCACTTTCGAGAGTTGGCATGTTCAGTGCGATGAAATTTTTAACAATCACCTTGTTCCAGTTCCATAGCTCGGGGGACCCCTGCGATGTTGACGCTCAAAGACCCTTCTCTGTTGAAGCAGCAGTGCTATCTGAACGGCCAATGGCTGGCGGCAGATGGCGGTGCCGAGATTGATGTGACCAATCCGGCCACTGGCGAGAAGCTGGGCACCATTCCACGGATGGGCACCGCCGAGACGCGCCGAGCCATCGAGGCAGCCAACCGTGCCCTCCCGGCCTGGCGCGCCAGGACCGCCAAGGAACGGTCGACGATCCTGCGCCGCTGGTTCGAGCTGATGATGGCCAACCAGGAGGATCTGGCCATTATCATGACCGCCGAGCAGGGCAAGCCACTGGCGGAGTCCAAGGGGGAAATCTCCTATGCCGCCTCGTTCATCGAATGGTTTGCCGAAGAAGGGAAGCGGGTCTATGGCGACACCATCCCCGGCCACACGGCGGACAAGCGCATCGTGGTCATCAAGGAACCCATCGGTGTCTGTGCGGCGATCACGCCATGGAACTTTCCGGCAGCCATGATCACTCGCAAGGCCGGGCCCGCCCTGGCGGCCGGCTGCACCATGGTCGTGAAGCCAGCCACGGCTACGCCATTCTCGGCCCTGGCCCTGGCGGAGTTGGGCGAGCGGGCCGGCATCCCCGCGGGGGTCTTCAGTGTCATCACGGGCTCGGCCGCGGCCATCGGCAACGAGATGACCGCCAACCCCATCGTGCGCAAACTCACCTTCACCGGCTCCACGGAGATCGGCAAGCAGCTGATGGCCCAGTGCGCGGCCACGGTCAAGAAGGTATCCCTGGAGCTGGGCGGGAACGCCCCCTTCATCGTCTTCGATGACGCCGATCTCGACGCTGCGGTGGAGGGAGCCATCGCTTCCAAGTACCGCAATACCGGCCAGACCTGCGTCTGCACCAACCGTCTCCTGGTCCAGGACGGCGTCTACGATGCATTCGTGGCCAAGCTGTCGGCCGCGGTGGCCAAGATGAAGGTGGGGGACGGGCTCACGGGTGAGTTCCAGCAGGGTCCGCTCATTGATATGGCGGCTGTGGACAAGGTGGAAGAGCACATCGCCGATGCGCTGGCCAAGGGGGCCCGTGTGGTCCTGGGCGGGAAGCGGCATGATCTGGGGGGCAGCTTCTTCCAGCCCACCATCCTCTGCGATGTCACGAGCCAGATGCTGGTGGCAAAGGAGGAGACCTTTGGTCCGCTGGCACCGGTCTTCCGGTTCAGCACCGATGCCGAAGCCATCCAGATGGCCAACGACACCGAGTTCGGCCTGGCCTCCTACTTCTACACCCGGGACATCTGTCGGGTCTGGCGGGTGGCGGAGGCGCTGGAATACGGCATGGTCGGAATCAACACCGGACTCGTGTCCACGGAGGTGGCGCCCTTCGGCGGCATGAAGGAATCCGGGATCGGCCGTGAAGGATCCAAGTACGGCATCGAGGAGTTCATGGAAGTGAAATACCTGTGCATGGGAGGCATTTGAATCCACGGCCCGCAGGCAAAAGAACATCCAATCAGATCCATTCAACCCCTTCCCTTGAGGTAAACGACGTGAACCATAAGACTGCATCCCTTCTGTCCGCCCTGTTGGTGTGCTTCACCTCGGCGGTGAGCTTTGCCGGTGAGACCATCAAGATCGGCGCACTGTACCCGATGTCCGGGCGAGGCGGCCTGTACGGCCAGGATTCCGAGGCGGCCATCAAGATCGCGCTGCAGGAAGTGAATGCCAAGGGCCTGCCTGGCGGCAGGAAGCTGGATGTGATCGTGACCGATGACCAGAGCAAGCCGGCGCTCGCGGTGACCCTGGCCAAGCGGTACATCACCGAGGACAAGGTGAAGTTCTTGTATGGGGTGGTCTCCTCCTCGGCTGCCCTGGCCGTGACCGAAGTCAGCAAGGAGTACAAGACCATCTTCGTGGGGACGGATCACGCGGCCACTGACCTTACTGCCAATGCCTTCCAGAAATACTATTTCCGGGTGAGCAACAACACCTTCCAGTCCATGGCGGCAGGTGCCATGTATCTGCAGGACATGAAGCTGGGCAAGAAGATCGCCTACATCGGGCCCGACTATGCCTACGGCCGGGACCAGATCGCAGAACTCAAGTACTGCCTCGGCAAACTTGGGGCGAACTTCGAGATGGTGGGCGAATTCTGGCCCAAGCTGTACGAAGCGGACTACACCTCCTACATCACAGCGATCGTGAGGGCCAAGCCCGATGTCCTGGTTTGCGGGTTCTGGGGTGGCGATACCGTCGCCTTCATCAAGCAGGCCAAGGCCTACGGACTGTTCGACAAGATGAAGTACTTCCATCCCGATGGCGGCGGGAACTACGAAGTGTTCTCCACGCTCGGCGCCGAATGCCCCGAAGGGCTGATCATGTCCGCGAGGCACCACAACAACTGGCCTGAGACGAAGGAAAACGCAGACTTCGTGCAGAAGTTCAAGAAGGCGACCGGCCGGTATCCCTCCTACGCCGCCGAAGGGGCCTACGTGGGAATCCTCGTGATCGCGGATGCCATCCGGAAGGTGGGCAACGCCGACGACACGGAGGCGCTGGTGAAGGCCCTGGAAGGCATGAAGATGAAATTCCCCGAGGATCCAGCAGGGTTCCAGTCCTACATCGATCCCAAGACCCACCAGATCGTCCAGGCCCAGGCCATCGGCGTCACCGTCAAGAATGACAAATTCCCGCCGGCCAAGTACATGCTCGGAAATTTCAAGGTGTATCCCGCTGACAAACTGATGCCTCCCCAGGACTACATCGACCTCCTGAAGAGGACCAAGAAGTAAGCGGAGTTTCAGCATGAGTTTTGATGTATTAATCTCCCAGTTCCTGGGTGGTCTTTCTGTGGCCATGCTGCTGTTCCTGGTGGCCAGCGGCCTGACCTTGATCTTCGGAGTGGCCAAGGTCTTCAACTTCGCCCACGGCTCGTTCTACATGCTTGGTGCCTACTTCAGCTTCCAGGCGATCAACCTGTTCAACAACTTCTGGATCGGGGCGCTCGCCGGCGCCATCGGGGCAGGCCTGATCGGGATGGTCCTGGAAATCTGCTTCATCCGGAGGATCAGCGGCAGGGAGGAGGAGGGAGCTTTCCAGATCCTCCTCACCTACGCCTTCATTCTGATCATCGACGATGGGGTGAAGTTCATCTGGGGACCGGCCTACAAGACCATTTCCAAGCCGGAGTCCCTCGCCGGGGCCCTGACGGTCGGGCCGGTCACCATTCCGACCTACAACCTCTTCATCATCCTGCTGGGCCTGGTGATCGTCGTGACGGCCTGGTACGTCCTCAGCCGGACCAGGATGGGCAAGATCATCCAGGCCGCCTCTACCGACACTCAAATGGTCGGGATGCTGGGAGTGAATGTCTCCCTGGTGATGAGTCTCCTGTTCGGGGTGGCCACCGCCATGGGTGGCCTGGCGGGAGCCATGGCGGCCCCCTTGCGGACCATCGCGCCAGGGACGGGCGTGGAGATCATCATCGACTCCCTGATCGTCGTCGTGATCGGTGGATTGGGCAACTTCTGGGGTGCCCTGTTCGCGGCCATTCTCATCGGGGAGGTCAACGCCTTCGGCATTCTCTGGCTCCCGCAATGGGCCTCCCTGCTCAGCTTCGCCGTCATGATCGTGGTCCTGATCTTCAAATCGAAAGGGCTCTTCACCCGTGAGCAAGGTCGGAAAAAGATATGAACCATAGACTTGAAACCACCGCCCTGTGGTCGGCGTATGTCCTGCTCTTCGGGGGCATGATCTTCGTCAAGAACGAGCATGCCATCCACATCGCTGCCCAGATCGTCATCCTCGGCCTGTTCGCGATCTCTTTCAACATCCTGTTCGGCAACACCGGGCTGCTCTCCTTCGGCCAGGCCCTGTTCTACGGGTTGGGCGCCTATGTCACCGGCATGATCGCCAAGAAATTCGGCGGCGATCATTTCCTCTGGGCGCTGCTGCTGGTGCCCCTGGTGGCCATGGCCGTCGCCCTGGTGCTCGGGGCGTTGAGCCTCCGCCTGTCCGATGTCTATTTCACGATGCTGACCCTGGCCTTCGCCCAGCTGGTCTGGGGCATCACCATCAAGTGGTATGACTTCACCAGCGGGGATGACGGCATCCAGGCGATCCCGAAGCCCGAATTCCTCGCCGGCGGGCTCCATTACTACGTCTTCGCCTTCCTCGTGGTGACCGTCTGTCTCTACCTGTTGTGGCGGCTGCACCGGTCGCCCTTCGGCACCATCCTGAAAGGCATCCGGCAGAACCCGACCAGGGTCAATTTCCTGGGCCTGAACGTGTTCCGCCACAAACTGCTGGCCTATGTCATCTCCTCCTGTTTCACGGCGATCGCCGGCGGCCTCTATGCCGGCCTGGATGGCAGCATCCATCCGGACATGTTCGTCTGGACCATGTCGGGAGGCATCATCCTGATGACCATCCTCGGTGGAATGAGAAGCTTCTTCGGCCCCATCATCGGCGTCGCAGTCTTCGTCCTGCTGGAGGATGTGGTCGGCCGATCGACCCAATACTGGTCCTTCTTCATCGGGGCCATCATGATCGTGGTGGTGATGCTGTTCCCCAAGGGGATCGTGGGTGTCTCCCGGCAATTCGCAGGCCTGTTCGCGAAGAAAGGAGACCCGCTTGAGCATTCTTGAACTCACGAACGTCAACAAGCACTTCGGTGGCCTCCATGTGTCCAAGCGCATCTCCATGGCGATCCCGGAGGGTGAACTCTCCGCCATCATCGGTCCCAATGGCGCCGGGAAAACGACCCTCTTCAATCAGGTGACCGGCTACATCACCCCCGACAGCGGCAGCATCCATTTCAATGGCGTGGATGTCACCGGGATGAAGCCCGAGCGCCTGGTCAAGATGGGCGTCGTCCGCGCCTTTCAGGTGGCCAGTCTGTTCTACGACGAAACCGTGTACGACAATATCTTCATGGCCGCCGTCGCCTTCCACGGCAAGAACTGGAACGTCCTGGCCAGCAAGGATTCCTACCAGGAGGTGGACGAGCAATGCCAGTCGATCATGACCAAACTGGGGCTGAGGAACAAAGCGAAACTCAAGGCCTTCGAGCTTTCCCATGGCGATCAGAAGGTCCTGGACATCGCCATCGCCTTGACCATGCAGCCGAAGCTGCTCCTGCTCGATGAACCCACCGCTGGCATGTCCCCGGACGAACGGGTGAACATGACCCAGCTGATCAAGGCCATCCATCGCGAGTTCAAGCTGACCACCGTGTTCGTCGAGCACGACATGGACATGGTCTTCGGCATCGCGGATGTGATCCGGGTGCTCGTCCAGGGGGAGCTGATCGCCGAAGGGAACGCCGAGGAGATCCAGAAGAACCTCGCGGTGATCGACGCCTACCTTGGGCATGAGGTGCTGTAGCCATGGATGAGATCCTGAAAGTTCAGAACCTCCACAGCTATTACGGGAAGAGCCACATCCTCTTCGGCGTCGAATTCTCGGTCAACAAAGGCGAGACCTTCTGCCTGATGGGGCGGAACGGAGCCGGGAAAACCACCACCTTCAAGAGCATCGTCATGCTGGTGCCACCCAAGGTTGGCAAGGTCCTGCTCAACGGCCGGGAAATCAATGGCCTCAAGCCCTACCAGGCGGCTCGGCTTGGCCTGGGACTGGTGCCTGAGGACCGGCGGATTTTCGGTGACCTGTCCGTCAAGGACAACCTCCTGCTGGGCACCTCCAGCGAACGGAAAGGGTACTGGGACCTCGCGAAAATCTACACCTATTTCCCGATCCTCCTGGAGTACCAGGATCAGCTGGGCGGGAACCTGTCTGGGGGCGAACAGCAGATGCTCACCATCGCCCGGACCCTGATGGGCAACCCGGACATCCTGCTGCTGGATGAGCCGACTGAAGGCTTGAGCCCGGTCATGGTCAAGGTCCTCAAGGACCTGGTCCTGAAGCTGAAGGAACTGGGCACCACGATCCTGCTTTCCGAACAGAACATCAAGTTCTGCATGGCCGTCGCCGATCGCCTCGTGATCATCGACAAGGGCCACATTGTCTACGAGGCCGACGTCGAGACCTTCCGCGCAGATGAGGACATCAAGAAGAAATACCTGGCCGTTTGAGCCCAAGGAGACCCCATGAACCAGACCATCAGCACCTTCAAGTCCGTCGCCAAGATCGTCATCGGCATCGATGCGATCAGCACGCTCCCCGCAGAGATCAAGCTGCTGGGAGGCAAGAAGGTCTTCATCCTGACTGATGAAGGCATCGTCAAGTCCGGCACCTTGAACAAGGTCCTGAATGTCCTGGAAGGCACCTTCGAATCCGTGTCGGTCTTCAGCAAGGTTCCGCCCGAGCCTCCCCTGGAGACCATCCAGGAATGCCTGGAACTGGCGCGGGAAGCCAAGTGCGACCTGATCGTCGGCCTGGGCGGCGGCTCCGCCATGGACGTGGCCAAGGTCGTGTCGGTCATGATGACCAACGACAAGACCCTGGACCAGATCATCGGCATCAACCTGGTGGAGAAGCGGGGGCTACCCAAGATCCTCATCCCCACCACCGCCGGGACCGGCAGCGAAGTGACCCCCATCGTCATCCTCACGGACAACCGGGAGAACCTGAAGAAGGGGATCGTCTCGGACTTCCTGTTCCCGGAAACGGCCATCCTTGATGCCCAGCTGACGGTCACCCTGCCGCCGGGCCCCACGGCCGCCAGCGGCATGGACGCCATGATCCACGCGGTGGAGTCCTATACCTCCGTGAACGCCACCTCCATGACTGATCACCTGGCCCTGCGCGCCATCGAATTGATCCGGGCCAACCTCCGCAGCGCCTGGGCCAACGGCAACAACCTCGAGGCCCGGATGAACATGCTGGAGGGCAGCCTCCTGGCCGGCCAGGCCTTCGCCAACGCCGGTGTTACCGCCGTCCATGCCTTCGCCTATCCCCTGGGCGGGGAATTCCACGTGGCGCATGGAGTCGCCAATTCCGTCATGCTCTGCGCCGTGCTGCGGTTCAACATGATCGCCAACCTCCAGAAATTTGCCGCCTTGGGCCGGCTCCTCTGTCCTGACGAGAAGACCTCTGACACCAAGCGACTGGCCGAAGCCGGGATCAACTACCTTGAAGGGCTGATCGCTGACCTGCAGCTGCCCAGGACCCTGCGGGAACTGAAGGTCCCCCAGGACGCCATTCCGCGCATGTCGGAGGGCGTGATGAAAGTGACCCGGCTCCTGGCCAACAACCCCAGGAAGATCACCCTCGAGGACGCCAAGGCGATCTACCAGGTTGTCTACTGATCTCCAGGATGCCCATGACTGGATTCCATCAGGGTGTTCTCCGGAAGGCCTCGATGAGCAGTTCGGCCAGCGGCCGGAGGCGCCCAGGTTCACTCAGATAGGCGCCTCGGGCCGCGACGAGCCGAGCTGAGGAGCGGCCCAGGATGGCGGTTTCCACCAGGCCATGGGCCTTGAGGGTGCCACCGGTCTGGACCAGGTCCACGATGGCGTCGGCCAGACCCAGCAGGGGTGCCAGTTCGGCGCTGCTGCTGAGGGGTACCAGCTCGGCGGTGAGGTCTTCCTTCGCTAGCCAGGCTTCAGTGGCCTTGGGGAACTTGGTGGCCAGCCGCAGGTGGGGCTTGGCCCGCAGGGCGTCCAGGGTGACCCCGGCCTTGGCGCACAGCGACAGCCGGCAGGCACCGAAGCCGAGATCGGCCAGTTCCAGCAAGTCCATGTCCATCTCGTCCAGGGTGTCGGAACCCACGATGCCGAGGCTGGCCACACCGGCGGCCACGTAGCGGGGCAGGTCCGCCCCCTTCAACAGCAGGACGGCCACACCTGGGGTGGCGGTGGGGATCTGGAGCACCCGGGACTTCAGGGCTTCAGTGTCCAGCGCCAGGGGGGTGCCTGCGAGCTTGGGCACCAGCTCGTCTCCGAGGCGGCCCTTGGGAAAGGCGATGAGAAGGGTCTGGTGGCTCATTGAAGCGCCTCGAAGAGGTCGGGCCGGGTGGCGGCCAGGTCCAGGAGGCGCGACAGGCGCACACAGAAGCCTGCCGCCTGCCAGGGTCTTCCCAGGCCCGGGAAGAGCCGGTCATAGCGGCCGCCGGAAGCCAGCTCCTGCTGGGCGCCCGGGGCCCAGAGGCGCAGGGTCGGGCCGGTGTAGAAGCCCAGGCCGGCCACGTCGGCGAGGTCCACCCGCAGTTCCAGGTTGGGTGGCAGGATGGGCAGCAGGGCCTGGAGGGCCTTCTCCATGTGCAGGCGCTCGTCCTGCAGCAAGTCGGAATAGGGGCTCGAAGCCAGGGCGCCCAGGGTGCCGGGTCCGTCCAGTTCCGACAGCAGCGCCTCGGCGTGGGCCGCCAGGCGGGCTGCGGAGGGATGGCCGTCCAGGGCTTCTTTCACGCGATGGGGCGCGCGCCGGGAAAGGGCCGCCACCACCGCATCGGCGAGTTCCCCGAAGATGCCTTCGGCTTCCAGGGGACGCCGAACCAGGGCTGCGTTGCCCATGTGCAGAATGGCGCTCTTCAACCCCAGCAGGCCGGGGATGGCCATGAGCAGCTTGGCCAGCTCCAGGTCGGCCTCATCGGCGGATTCCCCCTCGGTCTGGATGCGCTCGCAGCCCACCTCGAAGCGCTCCACGGCCTCCCAGGGCTGGGCCGGGCGGCGGAATACAGCGCCGGCATAAGAAATCCTGGGTGGCGGCGTGGGGAAGCGGCGGGCCAGGACGCCGGCGAGGGCAGTGGTGAAGTCCCAGCGCAGGGCCACCAGGTCGTCCCCATCAAAGAAGCGCAGGGCGACGGCGGGCACGGGATCGCGCATCACCAGAGAGGGATGGAGCTCCCGGTAGCCGTGGGTTTCCAGCAGTCCCATGAGGGAGTCCTCCCAGCGGCGGAGGCGGCCTGCGGCGTTGAAGAGGAGGTCGGGGAAGTGGGGGGTGCGGACGGGCATCAGGCGGGCCCTCCCGTGCGGTCCGCATGGCGCTGGTGGAGCACCTCCACCACCTCCAGCAGGCTGGCGCCCCGCTCCAGAAGGAGCATGTCCAGGTGGAAGAGCAGGTCCGCGGCCTCGCCGATGAATTCCGCCTGGTCGTCGTTCTTCGCGGCGAGGATCACTTCGCCGGCCTCTTCCACCACCTTCTTGGCGATGCGGTCCACGCCCTGGGCGAAGAGCTTCTGCGTGTAGCTGCCGCCGAGGTTGGCGCTGGCCTTGCGGGACTGCAGCAGGGCCTCCAGGCGGCCCAGCCAGGGCAGGGTGGCGGGCCAAGGCTCGCCATCGAAGCAGGACTGCGTGCCCCGGTGGCAGCTCGGTCCCTCGGGCTCGGCGAGGATGAGCAGGGCGTCGGCATCGCAGTCCGGCCTGATCTGGACGAGCCTCAGGCGGTTGCCGCTGGTTTCGCCCTTGGTCCAGAGGGCCTGGCGCGAGCGGCTCCAGAAGGTCACGAAGCCCGTGTCGAGAGTGATCTGCAGGGCGTCGCGGTTGAGCCAGGCCACCATGCGGACTTCGCCGGAGCGGTCCTGCACGATGCCGGGGATGAGGCCGTCTGGGCCGAAGGTGAGGCGGTCGATGTCCATGTCAGATCCGTACGAGGATGTCGTTCTGGGCGAGGTAGGCCTTGAGCCGGGGGATGGGCAGGATGCCCTCGTGGAAGAGCGTGGCGGCCAGCACCGCGTCGGCGCCGTGCTCCAGGGCCTCGAGGAAGTGGATCTCCAGCCCCGCGCCGCCGGAGGCGATGAGGGGGATGGGCAGCTGCGAAGCCTGCTCCAGCAGCTGCACATCGAAGCCATCGCCGGTGCCATCGCGGTCCATGGAGGTGAGCAGGATTTCACCGGCGCCCAGTTCGTTCAGCTCCCAGAGCCATTCCAGGGCCGAGCGGTCCGTGGGCTCGGTGCCACCCTTCAAATACACCCGCCAGCCCAGGTCGGAGTCGCGTTTCACGTCCACCGCCGCCACCACGCACTGGCGTCCGAAGGCGTCGGCCAGCTCGGTCACCAGCGTGGGGCGCAGGGAGGCGGCGGTGTTCACCCCCACCTTGTCCGCCCCGGCACGGAGGAGGCTGCGGGCATCGGTGACGCTGGACACGCCGCCGCCCACGGTGAAGGGAATGCTCAGCTCCCGGGCCACGTCCCGCACCCAGGCTTCGCGCGTGCCCCGGTTCTCCAGGGAGGCCGTGATGTCGAGGAAGACCAGTTCGTCGGCGCCTTCGGCGTCGTAGCGGCGGGCCAGTTCCACGGGATGGCCGAGGTCGCGCAGCTCCTTGAACTGGATGCCCTTCACCACGCGGCCGTTCTTCACGTCGAGGCAGGGAATGATGCGCTTGGCGGGCATCAGGCCACCCCTTCCAGGGCGGCGCGGGTACGGGGATCGTCCAGGGGGATGAAGCCCTCCATGAGGGCCTTGCCACTGATGGCCCCCACGATGCCGGGAATGACTGACAGCGGCTCCAGGTCGGAGATGGCCTTGACGCCGCCCGAGGCCTGCACCTCGAATCCGGCACCGGCGACCCACCTGGCGGCCTCGATGCCGGGGCCTTCCAGGGTGCCGTCCCGGCTCACATCAGTGACCAGGGCTCGGCTGAAGCCGAGGGCTTTCAGGGCCGCGAAGACGTCCGTGGAAGTCGTGGCGCTGGGGGATTGCCAGCCCCGGGTGACGATGCGGTCCCCCTTCATGTCGAGGGCGGCGATGATGTGGTGGATGGACAGACCCTTGAGCTCGCTGGGTTGTTCCACGGCCAGGGTCCCCACCACCGCGTCGAAGCCCAGTTCCAGGACCTCTTCGATGGCGCGACGGTCACGCAGGCCGCCGCCCACCTGGAAGCGGATCTCGGGAAACCTGGCCGGGATCTCCGTGAACCGGCCCTGGCGCGGGCGTCCAAAGGCGCCATCCAGGTCCACCAGATGGATGCGGCGGGCGCCGGCTTCCTCCAGCTGCAGGATCCAGTCCTCGGGATCCAGGTCGTAGAACGTGGCCTGGGTTGGGTCTCCGTGGCGCAGCCGCACCAGGCGGCCCTGCATCAGGTCGAGGCTCGGGATCAGTTGCATGGCGCCTCCGGTTCGGGGGTCGACGCGCCCATCCAGGCGAGGGCGGATTTGAGCAGGAGCAGGCCGGTCGGCCCCGATTTCTCGGGGTGGGGCTGGAAGCCCATGACCGTGCCCCGGGCCTCGATGGCCGCGAAGGGCCGGCCGTGGTCCGCCACGTAGACGGTGTCCACCGCGGGCTCCAGGGCATAGCTGTGGACGAAGTAGAGCCATCCGCCATTGGCGTTTGGGAGTGCGGGGTGGGTCCGGTTCAGGCGCACCTGGCTCCAGCCCATGTGGGGCACTTTGACGCCGGGACCCAGGCGGCGCACGATGCCGGGGATGAGGCCGAGGCCGCTGGCTTTGGGCGCTTCCTCGCTGCCCTCGGCAAGGAGCTGGAGGCCCAGGCAGATGCCGAGGAGGGGACGGCCTTCGGCCACGAGGCTGGGCAGCACGCGCCACCAGCCCCGCTCCCGCAGGGACCGCTGGGCGGACTCGAAATGGCCCACACCAGGCAGGACGATGGGTCCGCTCAGCTCGGCCTGATCGGGTGTGGCGGCACGCCGGTACACCAGGCCCAGGCGGTCGAGGGCGCCTTCCAGCGAGGCCAGGTTGCCGGCGTCGTAGTCAATGAGGGTGATGGGCAGGCTCATGCGGATAGGGTTCCCTTGGTGGAGGGCACGCCGCCGCCTTCGATGCGGGTGGCCTGCCGGAGGGCGCGGGCCAGGGCCTTGAACAGGGCCTCGACCTTGTGGTGGGTGTTCACGCCGCGCAGCAGATCGGCGTGGATGGCCAGGCCGCCCCGGGTTGCCAGCGCGATGAAGAATTCGCGCACCATCTCCACCTGGAACCCGTCGCCCAGGATCAGGGGGGGTAGGTCCGCGTGGAATTCGCACCAGGGACGGCCGGAAAGATCGACGACGACCCTTGCCAGGGCCTCATCCAGGGGCACATAGGCGTGGGCGAAGCGGGCCAGACCGGCGCGGTCGCCGAGGGCCTCCTTCAGTACTTCACCCAGGCAAAGACCCACATCCTCCACTAGGTGGTGGCTGTCCACGGGCAGGTCGCCCTTGGCCTCGAGGGTCAGCCCGAAACCGCCGTGCTTGGCCAGCTGCATCAGCATGTGGTCGAAGTAGGAGAGGCCTGTCTGGATGTGGGCCTCGCCGCCATCCAGGTCGAGCGTCAGCTTGATCTGGGTCTCGGCGGTCGCACGTTGGAGGGAGGCGGTCCTCATGGCAGCTCCTGGTTCAGTGTCGGGAAAAGGTCGCGCAGGCTAGCGAAGGAAAGGTCCCCAGCGGCGGCGAAGCGGCCGCGGTCCGGACCCAGGGCCGCGAAGCGCCACCGCAGCTCGGGCCGGAGGGCCGCGGCAGCCCGCAGGCAGCGGGCATCGTCGATGGTATCGCCCACGAACAGGATCTCCTCGGCGCGGAAGGCATCGGCCAGCTGCAGCAGGCCCGCGGGCTCGGGCTTGCGCAGGTGGGGGGCCGCGTCGCAGACCGCGGGCAGCTCGAAGCCGAGCACACGCCAGGCGAGCAGCAGTTCTTCCGGGGGACGTCCTGTAAGGATGGCCAGATCACGACCGGTGGCGCGGAGTTCCTCCAGGGTCACCAGGGGGCGCTCCATGAGAATGGTCTCGGCGTAGTGCTTCTGGACCACGGCCTGGGCCCCGGGTTCCAGGGCCTGGATGCGCGCCTCCAGTTCCGGGAAGCCGCGGCCCTCGGTGCCTTCGATCACCGGCTGCAGATCCACGTTGCCGTAGGCTTCCGCCAGGGCCAAGGCTCCAGCGGTCAGGCGGAAGTCATTGTTGAAACCGCCCAGGCGCTTGAAGGCCTGGAAGGTTCCGTCGGACCAGGGCAGGGCGGGTCGCAGCTCGCCCAGGGCTCGGGCCACGGCCTCCATGAAGCTGCGGTCCGCATCGATGAGCACACCGTCGATGTCCAGCACCAGCAGTCGCCGTCGCTGCCTAGGCGCGGGGGCGGGCAGGGTCGCGCCCAGGGCCGAGGCCACCCGGGTGGTGTCCTGCTCCGAGGGCAGGGTGACCCTGGCCGCGTCGGTGCCGGGCAGGCGACGCACCTTCATGCCCGCGGCCTCCAGGGCCTGCGAGGGATCCGGTGAGATGTGCAGGAAGTTGGCGGAACTGGGGGCGGCGGTGTGGGCTGAAAGCGAGGCGGACAGCCGGTCCCGGCGCTCGGGCACGGCGCGCACGGCGGCCTCGAAATCCGCGGCGAAATCCAGGGCCACATCCAGCGCTTCCAGGCTGGCCGCAGGCAAGGAGTAGGGCAGCTGCAGGGTCGTGAGCTTGGCCACCAGGGCCGGATCGCCAAGGAGGTAGCCGATGCGCCAGGCGGCGGAGGCCAGGGCCTTGCTGAAGGTCCGCAGCAGCAGCACGTTCGGATAGCGGTCCACGGCGAGGCGGTGGGTGGCCGAACCGAACTCCGCGTAGGCCTCGTCCAGAACCACCAGGGGCGGCACCGGCCGGGCGGCGGCGGCGGCCAGCAGGGGTTCCAGGTCTGCAGGTGGGAGCCAGGCGCCGGTGGGGTTGTTGGGCAGGGTCAGCCAGACCTGGCGGCAGTCCAGCGCCTCGATCCAGGGTTCCAGGGGGAAACCGGTGCCCTGGGGCACCAGGCGCACCCGACCCACGTGCCGCCGCACCAGC
The DNA here is from genome assembly GCA_903884655.1 of uncultured Holophagaceae bacterium. Classification (GTDB taxonomy): domain Bacteria; phylum Acidobacteriota; class Holophagae; order Holophagales; family Holophagaceae; genus Geothrix. The sequence continues at coordinate 74,929 of CAISFO010000047.1, forward strand.
AGCGGGTAGAGGCTGAAGCCGGGATCGGGGATGGCCACCGTGTCACCGGCGCTGAGGCCCGCCATGGCCACCAGGTCCAGCAGGGCACCGGAAGAGGGGCCCAGCAGCAGGCCGCCCTCGGGGGCGCCCAGGCGCCGCTGCAGGCGCTCGGTGAGCTCGGCCTGGCGCTCGGGATAGAGGTTGAAGGGCAGGTTCTGGAGGCGCGCCAGCAGGGCTTCCCGGGCGGCCTGGGGCCAGTCCGCCGAGGCTTCGTTCATGTGCAGGCGCAGACCCGTCGGCGGTTCGGCGGGCCGCTGATAGCCGGGCAGGTCGGAGAGGTCGGGACGGAGGAAAGACGACATGAATGGACTCGGCATGAGGGTAGGAGGAAACCTGGCTTCAGGAGGGAGAAGCGGGTCGGGGCGCCGGTGGGCAGCTCCGCCTAGAGATGGCGGGCGCGGAGGGCGGCGCTGCGGGCGTGGTGGGTGAGGCCTTCGGCTTCTGCCAGCCGCTCGACCCAGGGGGCCATGGTGGCGGCGTCCTGCGCCGAGAGCCGAAGGAGGCTCTGGCGCTTCAGGAAGGTGGCCACCCCCAGGGGGCTGGTGTAGCGGGCGCTGCGATCCGTGGGCAGGACGTGGTTGGGGCCCGCACCATAGTCACCAAAGGATTCCGCGCTGGCACTGCCGATGAACACGGCGCCCGCAGTGGTCAGGAAAGGCAGCCACGCATCGGGATCGGCCACTTCCAACTCCAGGTGTTCTGGAGCCCAGGCCTGGGCCAGGGCGATGGCGAGCTCACGCTCCGCCCACACCAGACGCCCGTGGGTGGCCAGGCTCTGCTCGAGAATGGTCCGGCGGGGCGAGGCGACCGTGCGGGCCCGCAACTCGTTGTCGACGGCCTTCAACAGGGCGCGGTCAGCACTCACGAGCACGGCGGCGGCATCGGGATCATGTTCGGCCTGGGCCATGAGGTCTTCCGCCAGCCAGACGGGATTGGTTGTGCCGTCGGCGATGACGAGCAGCTCTGTGGGACCCGCCAGGGCGTCGATGCCGCAGGTGCCGATGAGCTGCCGCTTGGCCTCCGCCACGAAGCGGTTGCCGGGTCCGGCGATGAGATCCACGGCGGGTTCCCCGTAGGCCAGCCAGCCCAGGCCCTGGGCGCCGCCAAAGGGATAGAGTTCGGTGAGCCCCAGCTCCGCCGCGCAGGCCAGCACCAGGGGGTCCACGCCCCAGGCGCCAGGCAGGGTGGACTGGGGCTTGGGCGGCGTGACTCCGACGATGCGCGTCACGCCCGCCACCTGGGCGGGGATGACCGTCATGGCCAAGGTCGAGGGGTAGAAGGCCCGGCCGCCGGGGATGTAGACACCCGCCGTCTTGAGGGCGCACCAGCGTTCGCCCACGGTGCCACCGCCAGGCAGAGTCAGCTCCAGATCCTGGAGGCAGGTGCGCTGGCCTTGGGCGAAGCGCCGGATGTTCGCGATCATCTCGCGGAGCGCCGCCATGAGATCGGGCTGGCGGCGATCCAGGTCAACCCGGGCGGCCTCCAAGGCGGACACGGGTATGCGGATGGAGGCGGCCTCCAACAGGACACCATCCAGGCGTTGGGTCCAGGCCATGGCCGCGGCCGTGCCATGCCGGCGCACGTCGGCGAGGATGGCCGTCACGGCCTTCCGCGTCTCCTCCTCCGTCTGCCCGCTTCTGGCCAGTGAGGCCACCCACCCGGGCACTTCCGCCCGGTCGATCAGGTCATGGCTGGAGATGAAGTAACACCTGTACACCTCTCGGGTGGAAACAACATGCTGCCAGCTTCCGGGGCTGTGTCGCAACAGGAAATCGAAGAAGACGCGGAAGGAGCCACTGACGTGCGGAGTGCCGACCTTTCTGAGCGCACCCCGCAGGTCTCTGTCAGAGACTTGGGTGTACCTTCAGAGTGTTCCGCGACCAGCTCTCCTTAGTTCCCAGGACGCGCTCAGGCGGGCTGGGCGGCAGCACTGAGGTCGGCGGGCCGGAAAAAGAACCGGACGTTCGCAGGCTCCGCATCCTCGGTCCATTCCCAGCAGCCGGGGTTGGCGAGGATGGCCTGGGCCAGGGCGACGTGCATGGCGTGGCCGGCGGCGTGGGCTTCCACGAGCCCCAGTAAAGGCGCGCCCAGCAAGGCCAGATCGCCCACCAGGTCGAGCATCTTGTGGCGCACGGCCTCGTCCTCGTAGCGCAGGGACTCGTTCAGAGGTCCGTCGGCGCCGAAGACCACGGCGTTGTCCAGGCTGCCGCCCAGGGCAAGGCCGCGGGCCCGCATCTGGTCGATCTCCTGAGCCAGGCAGAAAGTGCGGGCCGAGCCCAGCTCCCGACGGTATTTCTCCGGGGTAAGGCTCAACTCGCGGCTCTGGCGGCCCAGGGCGGGAATGGGAAAGTCGATGGCATAGCGCAGGCGCAGGCCGTCGAAGGGAAGGGCGCGGATCCAGCGGTCGCCGTTCCGCACTTCCACGGGCTGGGTGATCTTCATGAAGCGGCGGCGTCCTTCCAGGGACCGGGTGCCGGCCTGCAGAATGGCGTCCACCCAGGGGGCGGCGCTGCCATCGAGGATCGGCAGCTCCTCAGCATCCACTTCGATGCGGAGGTGCTCGATCTCCAGACCCGCAAGGGCGGACAGCAGGTGCTCGATGGTCTGGAGGCGCACGCCCTCCTTGACCAGGGTGGTGGACAGGACGAGGTCGCCGGCCAAGTCAGCCTTGGCGGGGATCTCCGTGCCCGAGGGGGTGTGCACGAAGACCAGACCGGACAGGGCGGTTGCAGGCACCAGGCGCACCGTACAGGGGCGATTGCCGTGCAGGCCGTGGCCCGAGATGCTGATCTCGCGGCTCAGGGTCTGGGGTGTGGTGCTGCGGGGCATGGGTATCCTCGCGGCTTGATAAGCTACTTTTATGCCGATGTAATAGGCTAATCATTGCTTTATTTAGCAAGATCGAGACAGGGACAAGGTGTGGGTCCAGCCACCACACACCGTAGTCAGGGGTGGGCCCGTTGCCAGTCTTCAGGGGTGGTGAGTTTCAGGTTGGAGCTGGGGCTGGGAATGAGTTTCACGGCCAGGCCCAGGCGTTCCAGGAGGGCCACGTCATCGGTACCCACGAATCCGGCCATCTCGGCCAACCGAAAGGCCTGCAGCCAGGTGCCCAGGCGGGCGATCTGGGGGGTCTGGGCCCGGAAGAACTCCTCGCGGGGTTCGGTGCGTAGCACTGTTCCAGAAGCATCCACCCGCTTGAGCGTGTCGGTGCAGGGTTCACCAAGGAGCACGCCATCGAAACGGTTGAGGGCCTCCAGGGCCTCCCAGAGGGGTGCTACAGGCGGGAAGGGGCGCACGGCGTCGTGGATCATCACCGGGGTCAGCGGCAGGTTGGGCAGCGCCTGGAGTGCGATCCACACCGATTCCTGCCGGGATGCCCCGCCAGGAACCACGGTGCAGGGAACCCCGAAGGACCAGCTCCGGGCCTCCTCCACATGGGATTCCGGTACCGCCAGGGCGATGCCTGACAACCGGGGCATTCCGGGCACAAGGAAGGCCTCCACGGTCACCTGCAGCAGAGGCCGGCCATCCCAGTCCCGGAACTGCTTGGGCAGCCCCCCGCCCATGCGAAGGCCTCTGCCTCCGGCCGGGATGACCAGGAAGGGATGCTGGGGGTCAGCGCTGGCGGGTGATGAAGGGTTCGACACCGCGGTCCTTCAAGAGCTTGGCAATCTGCTCAGCGGCCTGCTCCGCATCCTGACGGGAAGTGTAGCTGCCCACCCGGACCCGCTTGACGGAGAGGCCGCTGCGCGTGACCGCCGATTGGAGGGAGACAATGCCGAAGGTGTTTTCAAGTTCTTTCGTAAGTGTATCTATATTCTTTGGATCCGAGAGTGATGCCACCTGCACGACAAAGGGGTCTGCCTGATTGGCGGCGGGATCCAGGGTGGTCGGGAGGCCCATGGCATCCACGGAACGCAGGCGGATCCTGGAGGTCCCATGGCCGATGAGGCCCAGTTCATGGGCGCCCTGCTTGGAGACATCCAGCACTCGGCCTTTGATGAAGGGGCCACGATCGTTCACCCGCAGCACCGTTCGCCGGTGGTTTTCCAGGTTCTCAACCTCGACGAAGCTCCCCAGGGGCAGGGTTCGATGAGCGCAAGTGTACTGGTCCGGATCGAAAATTTCCCCACTGGCGGTGGGCCGGCCAGCGAAACCATCATCATTGCCGCCGTACCAGCTCGCGATGCCCTCTTCGATGTAGGGCTGGCCCTCGAGGGCACTGATGCCATTCGGGGAACTGGTCCTGGTGGTCGATATCGACATGGGAGGACGCGTGCAGTGCAGCGTGAAGCTGAGGATGACGAGGGTCGTCACCCTTGGCGTGCTCCAGCGCATGAGCCGAAGAATCCCGCCTCTGCCGGGTTCCACCGGGGCTGGAGGGTCGAAGGCGATCTGGATCTCGTGGATCCACGATGCACAGGCCTGACTCCAGTTGGTGGGGTGGAAGGGGGACGTCATTGGGCTCCACAAAGATCAAAGGTCGTTATGTTGTTAACGGACCATCTCGTATACATATTAAGTATGGGCGAGTTTAGATCGTTTGTAAAGGATCGATCCTTCCAATGACAATATATCGTGCGATTGTTGTGTTTAGATCTGGCTATTGGCGGTCGGGAATCTGGGCCACCCGGAAGGGTTTGGGCTTGTTTCCCTCAGCGAGAAAGGGTGCCGGAAGTTTCCTGGCGGCTTCCTTGGCGGCGGCCTCGGAACCGAAGGAGCCGAAGAAGATTTGGTAGCAGGTCTTCCCATCACGCATGGCCATGGGCACCAGGAAGAGATCCGGATCCTGGCCCTTGAGGAGCTCGGCGGCATGCTGGATCGTGCTGCCCTGGCAGGCGATTTCCAGCCGGAGGGTCCAGCGGCCCTGGTTCGCCTTTCGCTGGGCCGAACCCTGGGCTCCGGCCCGGCCAAGATCCCCCTGGATAAGGGTCTGGAGACGATCGGCCCTGGAAGGAACCGGGTTCGGCTCCGGTTTCTGGGTGGCTGGCGTCGGCGGTGTCGGTTTGGGGGGTTCAGCCTTCTTTTCGGGTTCCGATGCCGGAACGGGGGCTGGAGTAGGCTTGGCGGCTTCGGGAGCGAGTTCCGCCGGTTTGGGCGTCGGCTCGGCCTTGGGTACCGGCGTGGGTTCGGCCTTGGCCGACTGCGTCTGGGGGATCGGCGAGACCTTTCTCCGGCGGCTGATCCCGAACACGGTACCCAGGATGACCACCACCACTAGTACCAGGAGGTAGGGACGCCGGGCGGGTGCCGGGGCGACCTCGGGCACCGCCGGGGGCTCCTGGGGCTCGGTGCTGCCCGTTGCTTCATGCTGGATGGTGAGGGCCGGTTCGGGCTGGATGGGCAAAGGGGGCTCCGGGTCCGGTGGTTCGGGAACGGTGCGGGGCAGTTCTTCCACTTCATCCTCCGGGCCCAGCTGGTCGATGGACTCGGTGAGGTGCTCCAGGTTGATGGTGGGATGCTGGCTGGCGTGGATTTCGGCGAAAAGGGAGGGCGGAGGCGCCGGTGCCTCTGGTTCCGGCAGGTCGGGGGTGGTGGCTGCCGGCTCGGCGGGAGCCAGGGCCATTTCCAGAGCCTTGCGATCCAGGGGCGGCAGCTCGTGGAGGCGGGCCCAGCCCATCTCCCGGAAGAAAAGGATGAAGGCGCCCAGCCGGAAGGGCTCGATGCCTGTCTCCCGGCTCAGTTCCATGAGGGTGCGGCTGCCGTCAAGGAGGCTGGGCAGCTTGGCGAGATCGATGGGCAGGGCGAGTTCCTGGTGGCGTCGGCCCTCCAGGAGCACGACCTGGTTCAGGGGACCGAGCTCTTCCAGGACCAGCTCCCGGTCCTTCAGGTTCAGGACGGCCGCCATCAGCATGGCCGGGGTGTCGAAGGGCAGACGCACCGTCGTGGCGTCCAGATCCTTGGCATCGAACACCGGGGCCAGGTCCGCCGTGGCCACACTGGCCAGGACCACCCGCTCGACCTGGGCCCGGGCTACATCCAGCAGGTCCCGCTGGGTGATGAACCCCATCTCGATCAGGTTCTTGCCGATGGACATGCCCGGATTCAGGTTGGCCATGGCGTAGTCGAGCTGGGCCTGGGTGAGCTTGCCCCGCTCCACCAGCAGGTAGGTAAGCCGGTCCAGGGGGTGGGTGCTGGTGGCGAAGACGATGTCGCCCGACTCCAGGAACACCGTCCGGCCAGGTTCCTGCCCCAGGCGCCAGAGGCCAGTGGCTCGGGCCCGGTGCCGAGCAAACAGATCCTTGAGGGCCAGAAGGCTCATGAGACCACCCATCGCTCGAGCTTGAGTTTGCCTACCTTCACCAGAAGAGACTGCCCTGATTGCAAAGCCACCCGCAGGGTGGCATCCGCGACTTTCTGGCCGTCCAGGCTCACGGCACCCTGGCCGATGAGGCGCTCGGCCTCCTTGCGGCTCGTCACGAGGCCCCGGTCCACCAGGAGGCGGGCCAGGGGAACCTCGCCTTCCGTGGCGACCACGGCGACCTCCGGGGCCTGCTCCTGGCTGCGTTCGGAAAACCGGCGGATCCAGCGCTCCTCGGCCTCCATGCCAGCGGCTGGTCCGTGGAAATCCGCCACGATCTGGCGGGCCAGGGCCTTCTTGGCGTCCATCGGATGGCCCTGCTTGAGGGCCTCGATCTGCGCGGGCAGCTGGTCGGTCAGCAGCAGGTACCAGTCCCACATGAGGGTGTCGCTGATGCTCATGGCCTTGCCGAACTGGGTGTCCGGGTCCTCCATGAAGCCGATGTAGTTCCCCAGGGACTTGGACATCTTCTCGATGCCGTCCAGGCCCAGCAGGAGGGGCACGGTCAGCACCACCTGGGGCTTCTGGCCGGAGGCCTCCTGCAGGATGCGACCCTGCATGAGGTTGAAAAGCTGGTCATTGCCGCCCAGTTCCACATCCGCCTCAAGGGCCACGGAATCGTAGGCCTGGGTCAGGGGGTAGAGCAGCTCGTGGAGGGCGATGGGCTCGCGGGCCTCCATGCGCTTGGCGAAGTCGTTGCGCTCGAGCATCTGGGCCACGGTGAACCGCGAGGCCAGGCGGATCCAGCCCTCCCCGGGCAGGCTCCCCAGCCATTCGCTGTTGAAGCGGATCTTCGTCTTCTCGGGATCCAGGATCTTGAAGACCTGGGCCTTGTAGGTCTCGGCGTTGGCCAGGACCTCTTCCCGGGTGAGGGGCGGGCGGGTGGCCTTCTTGCCCGTGGGGTCGCCGATGAGGCCGGTGAAATCGCCGATGAGGAAGGTGACCTCGTGGCCGAGCTTCTGGAACTGGGCCATCTTCCGGATCAGCACGCCGTGGCCCAAGTGCAGGTCCGGCGCCGTGGGATCGAAGCCGGTCTTGATGCGGAGGGGGCGGCCTTCCTTGAGCTTGGCTGCCAGCTGTTCGACCTTGTGGCAGGTCACCGTGCCCTTCGTCAGCAGGGCAAGGTCATCCGAGATCAATCCAGAGTCGGCGGTCATGTCTGCATCTTGGCGGAAAAAGCCCGCAGGCTCAATGCTGAAGGGCCAAAGGTGGCTATCGGACGTCGACTTCGACCACTTGGCGTGGTCCCCTGTCGCCGGCCTTGCGGGCACCCGCGAAGGTGACGTAGACAGGCCGGCCCGTCTTGGGGCTCCAGCCCACCTCCACCCTGCCTCCGATCATGTGGTTGATGTGGAGTCCTTGATGCTCCATCAGCTCAGGGGTCAGGTCGGAAATGGGGGCCAGGTCCTTCCGCCACTTGCCTGCGGCGTCGAGGAAGTCAGCCTCCGTGGCCCAGGTCTTGGCCAGGCCTGGATTGGCTGCGTACAAGGCGCGGCAACCTTCAGGGGTGCGGAGCTGGTCCACCACCGCACGGAAGTCGTCCCAGTCGGGCCGGAGCTTGTCCAGGGCGAAGCCCATGACCTTGTTCTTGAACCCATCCGGATCCTTCTTGATCCGGCTCCCCAGGTAGGCCGCACCGCCCACGCAGGTCACCAGCACCACCAGGAACGCGACGCCGCAGCCCAGGCCGATCTTGGCCCAGAGGGGCAGACCCGCCTTGGCCGGAACCTCCTGGCCGCCATTGTCCCAAGATCCGTCCGCCATCGAGGTCTCCTACAACAGGTTGCTCGCCAGCTCCGCCAGTTTGCTGCGCTCACCCTTCTGGAGGGTGACGTGGCCGGAGATGTCCAGGTGCTTGAAGTGCTCCGCCAGGAAGCTGAGGCCGTTGGTGCTGGCGTCCACATAGGGATTGTCGATCTGGTGGGGATCCCCCGTGAAGATCACCTTGGTGCCCTCGCCGGCCCGGGTGAGGATGGTCTTCACCTCGTGGGGCGTGAGGTTCTGGGCCTCGTCCACACACAGGTACTGCTTGGGGATGCTGCGGCCGCGGATGTAGGTGAGGGGCTCGACGCTGAGGTAGCCTGCCTCTTCCAGCTGGCTGGCGGTCATGGTGGTGCGGCGCCGGGCCTCGGTGTTGGCCCCCACGATGAACTCCAGGTTGTCGTAGATGGGCTGCATGTAGGGCCGCAGCTTCTCGCTGATGTCGCCGGGCAGGTAGCCCAGGTCCCGGCCCATGGGCATGACCGGACGGCTCACCAGGATCTTGTCGTAGGACTCGTCGTCCACCACCTGCTGGAGGCCAGCCGCGATGGCCAGCAGGGTCTTGCCCGTGCCCGCCTTGCCCAGCAGGGTGACCACCTGGACCGTGGGATCCAGCAGGAGCTCCAGGGCGAACTGCTGCTCCCGGTTCCGGGGCTTGATGCCCCAGGGGTAGGACTCCATGCGCCGGATGGGCCGCAGGAGCCCTTCGCCGGCCATGTACCGGGCCAGGGCCGTGTGGCTGGGGTTGGTCTGGTCCACAAGGGTCAGGAACTGGTTGGGGTTCAGCTCCAGCTCGGCATCGGGCTTGAGGCCGCCGTCGTAGAGGAGGTCCACCTTTGCTGGGTCCACTTCCCAGGTCTTGTGCCCCGAGTAGAGCTCGTCCATCTCCACCCGGTCGGTGGTGTAGTCCTCGGCCTGCACCCCGATGGCGTCGGCCTTGATGCGCAGGTTCGTGTCCTTGGTGACCAGGACCACCCGGTCCTTGCAGGTGTGCAGCAGCTCCAGGGCGCAGGCCAGGATCTGGTTGTCGGCCTTGTGCTTGTCCGCTGACAGGATGCCGATGTCCAGGTTGTGGGCCGCCACGTCCACCTTGAGCGTGCCGCCGTTCTCCAGGGGCACGCCCTTGCTGAGGGTGCCCTTGGCCCGGAGCTTGTCCAGCAGCCGCGAGACCGTGCGGGCATTGCGCCCCACTTCGGTCTGGTCCTTCTTGAAGTGGTCCACCTCTTCGATGACCACGATGGGCAGCACCACATCGTGTTCCTGGAAATGGAGGATGGAATTGGGATCATGCAGGAGGACGTTCGTATCGAGGACGAAGACCTTCTTGCCGGATGGTGGGACCAAATCAGACCTCCAGGACTGGAGGCACCCTACCACCAAGCGGCGCAGCTTGCACGGCTGGGATTCCTGGGGGGTTCGGTGGGAGAATGGCCCCCCCGATTGGAGGAACTTGCCATCGCCACCGTACCTGCCTCCGAGTGCCCCCTGAGCCATCCGGTGACTCGCATGGGGAAGGTAGTCGAGGACTTCTTCGGCACCCCGGTGGCGGATCCCTACCGCTGGCTGGAGGACGACAACAGCGCCGAGACCAAGGCCTGGGTCGAAGCCCAGAACAAGGTCACCTTCGGCTATCTGGACCAGATCCCCCAGCGGGCGCAGATCCGGGAGCGCATCACCCGGCTCTGGGACTTCGAAAAATTCAGCGCTCCCTTCAAGCGGGGCCAGCGCTACTTCTACTTCTACAACACCGGCCTCCAGAACCAGGCGGTGCTCTTCGTGGCTGAATCTCCGAAGGACAAGGGCCGGGTGCTGCTCGATCCCAACACCCTCAGCCAGGACGGCACGGTGGCCCTCAGCGGCTTCAGCCTCACGGAGGAGGGCCGTCTCTTGGCCTACTCCATCTCCGTGGCGGGCTCCGACTGGCAGACCTGGAAGGTCCGGGACGTGGCCACAGGGAAGGACCTGTCCGATGAGATCCAGTGGTCCAAGGCCAGCGGTGCGTCCTGGCTGAAGGATGGCAGCGGTTTTTACTACAGTCGCTACGAGGCGCCTGCGGAAGGCGGGGCGCTCACGGGCGTGAACCACCACCACCAGCTCTGCTTCCACAGACTGGGCACGCCGCAGGCGGAGGATGCGCTCGTCTACCATCGGGCCGACCAGCCCGAGTGGTACCTTGGCGCATCAGTCACGAATGACGGCCGCTGGCTGGTCATCACCTGCGGCAAGGGCACCAATCCCGAGAGCAGCGTGTTCCTTCAGGACCTGAGCAAGCCGGGCAGCCCCGTGCAGCCCTTCCTCGACCGCATGGATGCCACCTACAACGTGGTGGACAACGAAGGTGACCGCTTCTTCTTGAGCACCAACAAGGATGCGCCGCGCAACCGGCTGGTGGCCATCCGGATGGGGCAGTCCGACCCCACCCACTGGACCGAGATCATCCCGCAGGCCAAGGGCAGAGAGGTGCTGGAAACCGTCTCCCTGGTGGGGGACCGTTTCATCGCCATCTGGATGCTGGACGCCCATTCCGCAGTGGAGTTCTACGACTTGAAGGGGAAGAAGACCGGCAGTCTCCGTCTGCCGGCCCTGGGCACCGTCGCGGGCTTTGGTGGCCGCCGCGGGGACGCGGAGACCTTCTACACCTTCGGCAGCTTCACCTACCCGGGCACGAGCTACCGGCTGGACCTGAAGACCGCCAAGAGCAGCGTCTTCCGCGCCCCCAAGGTGGCCTTCAAACCCGCGGACTACGAAGTGAAGCAGGTCTTCTACCCCAGCAGGGATGGGACGAAGGTCCCCATGTTCCTGGTGCACAAGAGAGGCCTCAGGCTGGATGGCCAGAACCCGACCCTGCTCTATGGGTACGGCGGGTTCAATGTGTCCCTGACCCCGGGTTTCTCAGTGTCCCGCATGGTCTGGCTGGAGCTGGGTGGCGTCTATGCCCTGGCCAACCTCCGGGGCGGTGGGGAGTACGGCCTGGACTGGTACGACGCCGGCCGGAAGGACAAGAAACAGAACGTCTTCGACGACTTCATCGCCGCCGCCGAGTGGCTCATCGCCCACAAGGTGACCTCCACGCCGAAGCTGGCCATCAACGGGGGCTCCAACGGCGGCCTGCTGGTGGGGGCCTGCCTCACCCAGCGGCCCGACCTCTTCGGCGCGGCGGTGCCGGAAGTGGGTGTCATGGACATGCTGCGCTTCCACAAGTTCACTCTGGGCTGGGGCTGGAAGAGCGACTACGGCAGCAGCGAGACGAAGGAGGGCTTCGAGACTTTGATGAAGTACTCGCCCCTCCACACCATCAAACCCGGCGTGAAGTACCCGCCCACGCTGGTGACCACCGGAGACCACGATGACCGCGTGGTGCCGGCCCACAGCCACAAGTTCACGGCCGCCCTGCAGGCGGCCCAGGGCGGACCCGCGCCCATCCTCACCCGCATCGAGGTCAGCGCCGGCCACGGCGCCGGCAAGCCCACGGCCAAGGCCATCGCCGAGCGGGCGGACGTCCTGGCCTTCCTGGTCAGGAGCCTCGGGCTGAAGCCCTGAGTCTGGAAAAGCATTGTATAGCGAGGTATTCTGGGGTGACCTGATGATCCGCCTGGAGGACTCCCCATGCCGCAGTGTCTGATTCGAACCGGCCTCCTGGCGCTGGTGGCTGTGGCCCTCATGGCCCAGCCACCCCTGACCTATCCCGCCACGAAGAAGGGGGATGTGGTGGATGACTACCACGGCCATAAGGTGGCTGATCCCTACCGCTGGCTCGAGGACGACCACAGCCCCGAGACCAAGGCCTGGGTGGAGGCCCAGAACCAGGTGACCGAGGCCTACCTGGCGGCCATCCCCGAGCGCAAGGCGATCGAGGCTCGCATCACCAGGCTCTGGAACTACGAGAAATATGGTGCCCCCAGCAAGCACGGAAAGTACTTCGTCTACTCCTACAACTCCGGTCTCCAGAACCAGGGAGTGGTCTACCTCACCGAGCGCCTGGAGGACAAGGGACGGGTGCTGTTCGATCCCAATCTGCTCAGCCAAGACGGCACCGTGGCTCTGGGCGGCATGAGCTTCAGCGAAGCGGGCGAGTACGTGGCCTACAGCCTGTCCAAGGGCGGCTCCGATGTGAGCACCTGGAGGGTCCGGAACGTCGCCACCGGCACAGACTTGCCCGATGTCTTTCCTGCGGGCCGCATGGGCGTGAACAGCTGGGCCAGGGATGCCAGCGGTTTCTATTACACCGACTACCCGAAGGTGGAGGCGGGCAAGGCTCTCACTGCGGTCTACAAGAACCAGAAGCTCTACTTCCACGCGCTGGGCGATCCTGTCGAGAAGGACCGGGTGGTCTACGAGCGCCCGGATCAGCCGGACTGGGGCTTCGGGGCCAGCGTCTCGGATGACGGTCGCTGGCTGGTCATCTACCAGCGTCAGGGAACCGACCGCAGGAACCGGGTCTTCCTGAAGGACCTGAAGCTTGCCAGCAGCACCGTAAAGCCTCTCTTCGACAGATACGACGGCTCCTACCGGATCATCGGCAACGATGGTGAAACCTTCTATGTCCTGACCGATGTCGGGGCGCCTCGCCACCGCCTGGTGGCCGTGGACCTCCAGCATCCGGACCCGTCTGTCTGGAAGGACCTGGTCCCTGAGGGCGGGGGCCGGGATGTCCTCTCCGACGTGGGGCTCTTCGGCCATACCTTCGCCGTGACCTGGAAGGTCGATGCCTTGAACGTGGTGAAGCTCTACGACCTGAATGGCAAGTTCCTGAAGGGTATCCAGCCTGAGGGGCTGGGCAACCTCAGCGGCTTCAGCGGGCGACGCGAGGATTCCGAGACCTTCTACACCTTCGCCTCCTTCAACCAGCCCCCGACCCTCTACCACTACGACCTGAAGAAGGGCGTGAGCCGGATCTTCAGGCAGCCCAAGGTGGACATCCGGTCCACTGACTTCGAGGTAAAGGAAGTCTTCTATGCCAGCAAGGACGGGACCCGGGTGCCCATGTTCCTGGCCCACAAGAGAGGGCTGAAGCTGGATGGAGCCAATCCAACGCTGCTCTATGCCTACGGCGGCTTCAACATCGCCCAGGCTCCCGGATACTCCCCCCTTGCCCAGGTCTGGATGGAGATGGGCGGTGTCTATGCCGTGGCCTGTCTGCGGGGCGGCAGCGAGTACGGCAAGGCCTGGTGGGAGGCCGGCAAGCGGGAGAACAAGCAGAACGTCTTCGACGACTTCATCGCCGCTGCCGAATGGCTCATCAAGGAGAAATACACCAGCACCCCCAAGCTGGCCATCCAGGGGGGTTCCAACGGAGGACTGCTGGTGGGTGCCTGCATGACCCAGCGTCCGGACCTTTTCGGTGCCTGCCTGCCCGCCGTGGGGGTCATGGACATGCTTCGGTACCACACGTTCACCATCGGCTGGATGTGGAAGAGCGACTACATGTCCAGCGACACCCCCGAAGGCTTTGCGAACCTCATCAAGTACTCGCCCCTGCACAACCTGAAACCCGGCGTGAAGTATCCCCCGACCCTGGTGACCACCGGCGATCACGACGATCGGGTGGTACCCGCCCACAGCCACAAGTTCATCGCCACCCTCCAGGCCTGCCAGGGCGGGACTGCTCCCGTCCTCACCCGCATCGAGACCAACGCGGGCCATGGCGCCGGGAAGCCCACCGCCAAGCTCATCGCCGAGCGCACGGACCTCTGGGCCTTCCTCGTGAAGAACCTGGGCATCCAGCTGCCCACCACCTTCGGCCAGTAGTTGATTCGAAGCCCCTTCCCAGGCAAACTGGAAGGCCAGCGCCAACTTAGCTCAGCTGGTAGAGCAGCTGATTCGTAATCAGCAGGTCGCAGGTTCGAATCCTGTAGTTGGCTCCAGTGAAAAGGCCCCCGCATGCGGGGGCCTTTTCACTGGATTATGCAGGATTCGAACCTGCGAGTGGGACCGCCCGAGGCGTGCCTTGATGGCACGCCGAATCGGGACCGGCGACTGGTGAAGCCAGGCGCAGTTCGATGCCCGCTCGAACAGTCGACCACTTCACCTCCGGAACTGAAACCTGGTATTCACGTGGGTTCCTCCTTCTGCCCCGGGGGCTTGTCAAAGAGCATTCCAGACCCCTGCCAGGGTTGGTCGGATCCCTGAAATTTTGGGTCAATTGATGTGCCAATAGCCTGAATCCGTGAGGTTCGGTGACTTAACTCGATTCAAGGCAAGCTATGTCATCAGTAAGGATGCCAAAGCCCGGCTGCCCAGCCTCACAGCGTCTGTGAAAAGGCGCTTCACCCCAGCCCAATGCTTTCGAGGTGTTTCT
>CAISFO010000048.1 GCA_903884655.1 uncultured Holophagaceae bacterium
CAGACCCCATGCCCCTGGGGCGGGGCACCACATGGGCTGAAAGCCCGGTGAGGTAAGGGAGCAGCGGTGGGAATAAGGATTGGAAAGGTGCGGGCCAGACGGCACAGGCTTACCCGTGAGGGATGTCCTAAATGGTGGCCGTTTCATCTGTAGCAGCGAAGTCTCTGAACCGCAGACTGGCCCGCGCGGTTAGTGGTATCACAATGTGTCGCGCCCTGGAAGGGGCTGCACGGATAGCAGTGTCACTTTTCATCTGTGCCGCGCCAGGCCATCCCTCCCTTTTTTGGAGGAGGTCCAATGGACCTGGAGATCATCCACGAAGCAGCCTGCGGGCTGGATGTGCACTTTGCCGTTGTGGCGGCCTGCCTGGCGCGGAGTGGGCCGAAGGGGGGACCGAAGTACGAGGAGGGGCGGTTTCCCACGACTCAAGCGGGCCTACGCGAGTTGAAGGAGTGGTTGCTCGGGGCGGGCTGCCAGACCGTTGGGATGGAGGCGACAGGGGTGTATTGGATGCCCGTGTATGCGGCGCTGGAAGGGGACTTCAACCTTGTGGTGGGCAACCCCCAGCACATGAAGAACCTTCGGGGGCATAAGACGGACCGGAAGGACGCCCGTTGGATCGCAGGCCTGGTGCGCCATGGACTGATCGGGGCGAGTTTCGTGCCGCCACCGGAATTCCGGGAGGCCCGGGAGCTGACGCGATTCAGGCGCCAGCTCATCCATGCGCGGAGCAGCATGCGGAACGAGGTCCTGCGGTTGCTGGCACGCCACGGGATCACGCTCTCAGACGTGTTGACCAACGTGTTCGGAGCCTCAGGGATGGCCATCCTGGAGGCGTTGTCGGAAGGGAGAAGCGTAGTGACGGAGCTGCCCCACCTCATCCATGGGTCGGTGAAGGGCAAGCTCGGCGCGCTCACCGCTGCCCTCGAAGCGCCGTTGCCAGAGATTTCCAGGAGGCTTCTGGGTATACAGATGAAGCGGCTGGAGGAAGCGGAGGAACGGATCGGGGAGGTGGAGGCCCTCATCGCCGGGCAGATGGCACCTCACCAGAAACAGGTCGATCAGCTGCTGAAGATCCCGGGAATCAGTCAGACGAGTTGCTGCATCATCCTGGCGGAGTTGGGCGTGGACATGAAGGTGTGGCCAACGGATAAGCACATCGCCGCATGGGCGGGGGTGGCGCCGGGCAGCCGGGAGAGCGCAGGGAAACGATTGAGCACAGCAACCCGCAAGGGGAACGTCCACCTCACGACGATCCTGATGGAATGCGCGGGTGCAGCGGTGCGGACGAAGGGTTGCCACCTCGGGGTGAAGTTCCAAAGGCTGAAGGCACGAATGGGCTACAAGAAGGCCCTGATGGCCATTGCGCGGAAACTGCTGCTGATCATCTACCGGGTCCTTGGTGGAAACGCCGACTACAAGGAACCCGAACCCACCAAAGGCGATGCCAAGGCCAAGCACCGCGCCATCCAGAAACGCGTCAAGGACCTCCAGAACCTCGGATTCGATGTCATTCTTACGGCCTTGCAGGAGGCATAAAGAACTGCACTCTATTCAGCAGTTCGGATTGGCTTTCATAGCAG